>DASZAB010000186.1:0-33878 GCA_035945675.1 Verrucomicrobiia bacterium
CTGTGTTGTGCGCAGGTAACCCGTCGGCTCGCCGGTGCAATGGATGACGCCATTCGTCACGCTCCAGGTCTGCCTCGGGTCGGCATGGTCTCTCATGCAAAACGTCCAGCCCGAAAAATCCTTGCCATTAAAGAGTTCGAGACGATTGGTCGGGTCAATGGCATCCCTGGCGGGAGCCATTCCGACCAATGCGAACATGAGAAAAAGCAAAATGAAAGCGATTTTCACAGGCGAAAAATCACGCTCCGGCGGGTGCGAGTCAAGCGCGATACCGCGCCGGGATCATTGTCCCCGCGCAAAGCGGATGCTGCCGTTGACCGTGGTGGCCTTGACGGTCGCGCCGCCTTTGCCGAGCGTGCCGTTCAGGTGCTTGGATAGCGGAAAGTCTTTTTTCACCACCAGCTCCGGAAATTCGCTGCTCATGCCGCCATTGACGGTGTCGGCGGTGACTTCCGCGTCGGCGCCGACCGGCAGGGTGGCCTCTATCGCCCCGTTGACCGTCGTGAGTGACACGGAGTGGCTGCCGCCCAATGAAATCAGCTCCGTTTCAATCCGACCATTGACGGTGGAAAGTTTCAGGCTGCCGGCCGCCTGCCGAACCTTCATGGCGCCGTTGACGGTGGACGCTTCGATGTTGCCGCCGACGCCGTCAATCTCGATCCGGCCATTGACGCTGGAGATATTGGCCAGCCGGGCGTGACGGGGAACCTGAAGGGCATAATCCACGGTCGCCTTTTTATTTTCGCCGTTCTTGAACCAGGACCAAATTCCCGAGAAACCGGTCTCATCGGGGGGTTCCTCGGTATGGATGGCGATTTGATCGGCGGACGTCTCCACCTTGATTTTGGTAGCTTCGACACTCTGCCGGGTTTTGCCGTGTTTGAGCGCCTGGATCATCACCTCGTTCCGATCCCAGCCGGCGATTTCAATCCGTCCGTTGACATTGTCGAGGCGGAGCCGGCCTTGGGCGGAGAGCGGGAGAGTCTGATTAAGATCCTGTTGAAACGGGTCGGTGGTCGAGAGATTGCCGGTGGGTTTTTCCCGGCGCGTGGCGGGTTGGCTCACGGTTCCGGCCGGCCTGGGCGGGTCTGGCAGTTCCGGGAGCGCCGTCGCCGCCGGGGCGGGTGGCGCCGGCGGCACGGGCGAAGCCGACGGGACGGGAGGTGGTGTCGCGTCTGACGTCGAGGTCGTCGCGACCGATTGGCGGTTGACGGTTTCAAGTTGGACTTTGTCGGCGGACATTGAGCCGTTGGTAAGTGCGATGATCACACGCCCGTTTTGCGACGAGAGGTTCGTTGTCATCGTGGAATTGGTGCCGGTGGAGGGGGGCGTTGTGGCTGCCGCCGTGGCCGGTGGCGCCGGCAGAATTTCAATTCCATTAATCTCGGGACTTTGCTGCCGGGGAATGAAGTTGATGTTCAGTTTGCCGTCGGTGACCTCCGTGTTGACGGTCTCGACGCAGGCACGCTGGGCGCCGCCGGCTTCGGCCCAGACATCGAAATCCTTGAATTCGTGGCCTTCGACAATGAATGTAAACACTCGCTGGCTTGGTCCGGTGATGGCGTCGTAGGTTTCGGCAAAATGCAGTTTTACCACGTATTTGCCGTTGGGAACCGGGTACGAAAACGAGGTCATACCATACCGCTCGCTGCGATACAGTTCCGGGTTCCTGGTATTGACGATCGCCAGCTGAGGACGCTCGGTGGTTTCACCGTCGGCAAAACCCTGATCCGGCAACCACAGATTGCCGTCACGGTCCACGAAAGCCTTGAACGAACCGGCCTTGATTCGAACCGGCTGAAACACCGGTGCGGCTGCGGTAGGATTCGCCATTGAGGCCGCCGGTGCGGGCACCGCCGGCGTGGCGGGCGCGGGCGCGGCTTGAATTCCGCTTTCTTCAGGCGACGCCCCGTCGGTTTTTTCCACGCTCGCCGTGGCGGGCGGGGGCGTTCGGGATTCCGGCTGCAGACGGAAATTCATGCTGACTTTCCGTTCGGAGCCAAAGGGTTTGGTGAGCAAAGTGGAGAGTTTGGATTCGTAACCGGGAGCGGACGCGGCGATGGTGTGTTCCTCATACTGCGTGTTCAATTCATAGTGGCCTTTGGCATCGGTCCAACTTTGGGCCGGCGCCTTAATTGGGCCGGCACCGTAACGGTTGTCGTCCACGCGCGCTCCAACAATGGGTTGGCCGGTAACCGCGTCAGTGACAGCGCCCGTTACGGTCACATCCCGCGTTTCGAAGGCAAGGTTCAGCCCGAGCGCAATCAGAATGAACAGGCCCGCGACCAAGGCGGTTCCTAAAGCCCATGGCCAGAGGTTCATCTTTGGCGGTTCGGAACGGGCCGCGTTGGCAAACGTCTCCCGCACATCCTGGCGCGCCAGCACAATCAACGCCCAGATACCCATGGGCAGGCCAATGAGGCTGCAAGCAACGATGGCCAAAATGGCGGCGGCCAGGGCCCAGGCGTAACTCCGTAGTCGCAGCATTTGTAAGGCGCCGAACAGGATCAACACACCGGGAACCAGCTTGAACAGCACAAGGCCGAAAATGGCCATCGAACCCCATTCACCGAGAAAATTTCCACCGACAATCTCATTCAGCCATCGATGGCCGGCCGGAAGCAGAAAAAAAGCGTTTTCAAAAGCCGAAAGCAATTTCCACAATGCGGCAACCATGAGACCCACCGCCGGCGCTACGATGATGCCCGTGCCGGGAACCGATGGTTTTCCCGGCACTTCCGGCGGTGGCGGAGAGCTGACACCGACGTGAGGAATGCTTCCGGCTGGCGGGAGAGTTGGCGGCGCAGTCGTCGTCAATTTGGCCTCGCTTCCTGAAGCACCGTTTTGCGGGTGGAGCCAATGAATCATTCTCTTTCCCTGGCCATCGGTGAATGCTTTGCAGAGGATTAAAATCCAATCCGTGACGGCCCAGATGAGGCAGCCGAGTATCATAAACCCCAGCAAAAGTCCGGTGAGGGGCTGGGAGGCACCGGCCGCACAGGCGACAATCAAAAGGATGCATCCGGCCAGGGCGCCTAACTGCAGGAAGGCGGTCCCGGTCTTTCCAACGTAGAAGCGGTGGGCACCGAACAGGCCAAAGGGGAAAGCCAGCAGCAGCGCCGGAAGCATGGCCTTATCACTGGCAACCCGGTCCGCCCGCGCTGCGAAGGGCAGTGACTCGGCCCCCGACTTGCCGGCAGGTCCCTTGGTTCCCGCAATTGTTTCCACGTCCGTTTTCACCTGGCTGGCCTGCTGATAACGGCGCGAGGGCTCCTTTTCCAGGGTGTGCAATACCACTTCGTCGAGTCGCACATCGATTTGAACCTTCTTCGAGGGTGCCGCAAATTTGCCCAGCGGCAATTCGCCGGTCAACATTTCGTAAAAGACGACACCGAGTGAATAAATGTCCGCGCGATGGTCCACCGTCTGAGGTTTCTCAATCTGTTCGGGCGCCATGTAATGCGGCGTACCCACGACGTCCTTCGCCCCGGTCAACGTTTGTGGTCCAAGGCCGATGCCGACCATCTTGGCGATGCCGAAGTCGGTGATTTTCAGCCGGCCTTTTTTATCCAACAGCAGATTCTCGGGTTTGATGTCGCGATGGACAATGCCTTCATTGTGGGCGAACTGGAGCGCCTCGCAAATTTGCGGCACAATGGCCAGAGCCTGTTCCGACGTCAATTCCCCGGCCCTTTCCACCTCGCGCAGGTTTGCCCCATCGACAAATTCCATGAGCAAATAATGCAACGGGCCGGCCTGGCCGAAGTCATGCACGGCGACGATGTTGGGGTGGTTCAGGCGGGCGAGGGCACGCGCTTCGCGGTTGAACCGTTCGGCAAAGCCGGGGTCGCTGGCCACCGCCGGCGGCAGGACCTTTAGCGCCACAAAGCGGTCCAGTGCCGGTTGCCGCGCCTTATAGACCGCCCCCATGCCGCCCTTGCCGATCAGACGAAGGATTTCGAGCTGCGGAAAAAGCCGGGCGATCTCCCCGACTGATGGCGGCACAAACCGCGCGCCCGCGGTTTCGCCCGACACGCCTCCGGTTTCGGTCGGAAAGCCGGACTTGATGAGGCATTCCGGGCACAGCCCGAGGGGCACATCCGGCGGCAGCGGCTTGCGGCAATTCGGGCAAATTCTCTGAGTTTCCATATTTGTCAGGCGGGTTTGTGTCGCCGACAGATTTATTTGGTTCCGAGGAGCCTGGCCCTTTGTTCCTGATATTCCTGGTCCGAAATGGCGCCGGCTTCCTTGGCCTCTTGCAGATCAATCAATTGCTGGCCAACAGTAGGGGCAACCATTTGCTGGCCAACGATGGGATGCTGATCGGTGTTTGTGGTGTCACTTTTTGTGCCACCACCGAGATGTAAACTCAGGCAGCCGGTGAGGAAGGTCATGGCCAAAAGGCTGGCCAATAGGGGGATAAATAGTTTTTTCATGAAGTTTCTTTTGGGTTCAAGGTTTAATGTTTCAAAGTTGCTGACCATCGGTTCGTCCAACTATTACTTAGGAAACCGCGGCGAAAGGTTGCACCCAAAAAGCGCGGTCAGCTTCCCAACACGACAAACAAATGCCGCAATTCCTCGTCCACTTCGCCGGGTTCGGCCACCGTTTGCGCGATTTCGTCGCGCAACACCTGGCGGTACCGCTGGCGGAGACGATGGACGGCGGACTTCACCGTGCCTTCGCTGACGCCCAGTTTCGGGGCGAGTTCGGCATAGGGTTGGGAACTCCGGTCGCCTACGAGACACGGATGCAACACGGCAAAAAGTTCACCCCGCCCTTCCTGTTCATATTCCGAGCGCAGCCGGCGCAGGACCGTGTCGAGCAGGGTCAAAGCCCAACGCCGTTCGTAAGTATGTTCCGGCGTGACGTTGTCGGCCGGTTCGCGGCTGTAGCGGGTTTCCGCCACGTCAAACTGCAAGGGGAGGGAGGCGAGGCCGCCGCCGCGTTTTTGCGCCCGGGCCCTGTCCCATTCGTCGGCCAGAAAATGGTTCATGGCCGACAACAGGAAGGAGCGGAAACGCCCTTTTTGCCGGTCCGCCTGCCCGACCCAGTTGCGTTCCAACAGGCGCGCGAAAAAAGCCTGCGTCGAATCCTGGGCGTCCTCGGGTGAATGCCCGCGCCGCCGGACATAGGCATAAAGCGGGTACCAGTAGGTCTGGCAGAGTTTCTCGAGCGCGGCACCCGCGCGGGTGGTGTCGCTGCGGCCGGCCGTCAGCACGACGGACCAGTGGGTGGTGACAAAGGCCGGCTGCCGGGAGGCATCATTTTCGGGCGAAGTTGTTTCCGACGGCGTAGCTGGGGTTGAAGTGCTCACCGATAGGGAAGCCTAACTGAATGCGGCAAAAGCGCAAGCCGGAGTCGGCGGTGACCTGAATTGGTTTGGAGTTGCGCCTTCCGGCGGCCAAAACCGCGTAAACGCGGAACTCCCAACTTGAAACCAGGACGCCACACGGGAGTCAGATGGCCTCACGGTTCGGGTGAGGCAGCCGGCACGCCGCCTTTTGGGATGCACAGGACATCAGGCATGGGCAGAATGCGAACGGTCATCGTCCCGTGCGGGACGACGCCAGTTCATTGATCGGGTGGCGAAGCCACTCCGCCGTTCGTGAAGTGGATATCGTCCAGCTCGATATTAGAGATGGCGGCCGACTGGCTCAAAATCTCGAAGAACTGGCTGACCGCGGAGAGATCCACCTCCGGGCCAAAGGCGGACATCGGGATGTCCACCACGTGCCATAGACCGTCCCGAACAAACCCGTAGGGGTCGCTGCCCGATCCCGGAAACGCGATCCATTTCTGTCCAACCCCATCGAGGTTGCCGCTCTTCATGCCGATCATGAACGGGGTGGTGGAGGTGGTCTTCATCGCAAACTCCAATTGGCAACCCGGGTAGCTGAAGGCGGTCAAATTATATTTTACGTCGGGCGTGAAAGCCATTCCCGTCCAGCCGGCCCCGGTCGAGGCAAGACTGATATCATTGGTGCCCTCATACGGGTGTTGCGTGGTGGGCACCATGGTGTTAGCCCAGACGAAAAAGTTCCCCTGGGTGCCCAGGACGAATGATCCCGCGGTCATGTGTGACGGCGTCTCGGTGAAGACACCGAAATCTCCATTCTGCGGAGTCACCCGGGTGGCGTTGGGTTCCCACCAGACATTGTCAATGGACAGGTTCAGCGCCGAAGTCGGGTTGACGACACTCGAAATCTGGAACATTTGATTCACGGTGCGAAAATCGACGTTGGCGAACCGGTTCAAGGGGATTCTCAGCGAATGCCATTGGCCATCATGAGGAAACCCGAACTCCGAGGTCTGGTCGGCTCCCAAGGGAAGCCAGAAGTTGGCGGCATCACCGGCCAATTGGCCGGCCACGCAGCTTTGGATTCCCACTTGCAGGGGCGTGGCGTCTCCGGCGGTGGTGCGAATGTCAAAATGCAGATACCCGTCGGAGTAGTTCTTCATGTTGCGGAAATTCGGCAGAAAGACTCCCAGGCCGAACCAATTACCCCCGGCAATATCGAACGACCAGCAGTTGGTGCCCTCGGAAGGCGCCGGCGGGTTGGCGCTTGGCGTCATGTTATTCCAGATGTACAGGGCGGCGTTGGTCCCGTAGGCAAAGCCCGGTTCCAGGCCGGTTCCGTAGGTCAGGGAGTCGTTGACGGGTGTGGTTTCGGTGAAAACCCCAAAGTTACCGTTTTCGGCGTAATTATCCCCGAAATAAAGTTGCGTATATCCATTGTCCGTAACCCGGATATAATCCACATACATCCGGGCCGGAAACGTCGCCGTGACGGCGCCCGGGCTGTACACCCCCGTGTACGAGGGATCATAACCGCCGATGGCAATGTTGAGAATCGGAAACATCGGCTGATGAAACTCGCTGAGATAATCCGCAGTGATGTCCAGCGATCCGATGGCGACACCGTCGAGATAAAACGTGATGGCGGTCGGCGTCCACGACATCTTGTAAAGGTGATAATCGAGGCTCAGGTCAACCGGTGCCGTCACCCAGGTAACATAGTTGCTATAGGTCCCGGCGGCATTCGAGTAATGCACGGCGGAGTCGATCAGTTTCTGCTGAGTCCCCGCGGCGATACCGGCTGCGGAGCCCATCTCGACAATGTCAACTTCCCCACAACCTGGCCAGGCGATGGCCCCGGCATTATTGCCCATCATCCAAAAGGCCGGCCATAAACCATTGGCCGTATTCGGCATCTTGATGCGGGCTTCAATGGTCCCGTACTTGAAGGCGAATCGTCCCTCGGTGAGGATGCGCGCGGAGGTGAACGAATTCCCCCAATAATTGGTGCGGTCAGCCTCAATCACCAGATTTCCATTCGTAGTGTAAGTATTCTCGTGTTGGGCGGTGTCATATTCCAGTTGGCCATTGCCCCAACCCTGATTGCCCACATCATAAGTCCATGTGCTGGAATCAAGCGCGGTGCCGTTGAACTCGTCCGACCACACCACCCCGCCACTGTTGTTGGTAACCTGGGCCAGGATGGCGGCGGATGGACTGCTCGGACCATTGGAACTGAGGGTAATAATCCAAACGGAATACGTTTCGCCGGAGGTCAATCCCGGGATGACGGTACTGGTTACCAGGCCGAGGCTGATCGAATTGGTCGTCGTACCGTTTGTATCACTATAGAAGACTTCGTAGCCGGTCACACCCGGCGAGGTGCTGGCGTTCCAGGTCAGGCCGATGGCATTGGTGGTTCCCGACGGAACCTGTTGCAGATTTGACGGGGGCAGGACCACGACCGGCGGAATCCGCAAACGGAAAAAGGTTGCGTTCTGGATCATCGGAGTCAGGAACGATTTGGTGCCGCCATCGCCCATGACCATGGGGAAGTTGTTGGTCCAAATTCCCGCGGCAAGGTTGGTTGTCGATTCGGGGTAATACGGAAGGCCCGACGTGCTCGGCCAACTGATTTGCGCGAGCGGCAGGGTGGCTACTGATAGAATATTGGTTACGGCGGGGGTGCCGGGGCTGGAAACGCCGCTCCCGAGCGTGACGTCATCCAGGTCAATCGTGGCCGTCACCCCCGGACTCGCCGCGCCCGCAAAATGGAAGTAGATCGTCGCCGACGTGGCGGCGGCCGGAGCGGTAACGAAGTTGCTGATCAAGCCGTAGGCGTTGTTTCCAGGATTGAAAGTCTGGTAGCCGGTGTCTCCCCCGGCGTTCCACAGGATTCGCCACTGTGCATTATATCCCGCGCTGCCGGTCAGGGCATTGGCATAGAAGGTAAAAGGGCAGGCGGTTCCCCCGGTAACGGGTATAGCGGACTGGTTAAACTGAACCACCGGACCAGTACCAGTGCTGGCCAGATAAACCTGGAAATCAAACGAACCGCTGTGCGGGTTGTCATTCGTGCGAACCCCATACACCGGGCCGCCAACCGCCGTATCCACGGACCAATTATCGGCGGCGGCCCCGGTTCCGTTTTCGAATCCTCCATTCGCGGCGAGGTTGCCGGGCACCGCGGGGGTACCCGGGACGATGTCCAAAACCTGGTAGAGACGGGTCCCGCCGGGAACGGGATCAAAAACCGTGTTCGTCATGCCATTGCCCGTCACCGCGATGAGATCCGTCCATGTGCCAACGGGATTGGACGACCATTGCACGTGGTACGTGTCTTTCGTGTTCGTGAGCCAGCTCAATTGCACCCCGGACTGAACACTGAGCTGAACTTGAGCGTTGACCACGACCACACCCATAACAAATGCCATGACGACCGCCGCTCGCCTACAGAGCGCGGCGCGAACAGTTCGATACATTGCGGTTATTTTTATCATCATACTCCGACTGGTGTTACCTCAACTGCACCCGACTGGCGGCCAAGAAAAAAGCAAAGAGCCTGCTCTCACAGACTCTTTGCTCCAATTCATCAAGGGGTCCCCAACGTGTCTCAGGCTTTTTGGCTGCGACGAAATGCCCAGACACCCAGCAGCCCCATCGCGGCCAAAGAAAAGGTTGCCGGCTCGGGAACCTGAGTCAGCGACACATTGTCAACAAAGATGGCTTCGGCACTGCCAGTGGCTGCGCCGGTCGTGCAATCAAACTCGATTTCAAAGTGATCCACGTTGGCCGGCGCGGTGAAAGAACCGCTGATGGTGGTCCAACTGGAAGTCAACGGGAAGTAAGGGCCCAGCAGTCCCGGTCCCTGATCAATAACCCCGCCGGTGGAGTTGATGTCCCAGATGTGAACGAAGGCAACCCCGCCGTTAATCGAAGTGTTCCCCAGCAGATCAAAGGAATAGTTCACCAACCCGGGCACCGCATCGCCCAGCGCGGTACTCTGCTGGAGCGCCAGATTGTTAGCCGGGATCGTATTAACCATGTACACGCCGTGTGTTCCAGGTGCTGAGGGGCCGTTGATGCCCGACACCACCGTATTCGAAGCTCCAAGGCCTGCCCCCAGCGTCGACCAATATGTCAAATCACCGGTTTCAAATCCGGGATTGAGAATCAAGTCCGCCGCGCATAGTGAATTCCCGATTAAGAGTCCCGTCAGACTCGTCAAACTGGCGATGGCTTTTATGGTAATCTTCATGATTAAACCTTTGTTCTTATAGCAGAGCTGATTGCTATATTTGTTGATATGTTCTTTGAACCGTCGTGACGTTTTTTATCAAAGCGGTACTGTTTTGTCAATCTTTTAATTACATTATTGCCGAATCCCGGATTGGTGGCGGCTTCGCTCCATTTTTCTGGAAGAAGAACAAAGGGCGGGAAGGTGATTTGCCGGCGCCGAAAATGACGACGCGCCGATTCCGAGTCGGGAGCGCCAATGGCGGATGTCGGCCACTTAATTTGCTTTGGTTTGAAACACGAGCAGATACGGCACCGCCGGATGGCCTTGCTTGTCCTGGAAACCATGAAAGCGCTGGCTGTTGATCCACCAGCCGTAGGTTTTGTTCGGCGCCAGTTTGACTTTCAATACGCAAGTCTTGAGGTCGGCCTCGTAATGCGGATTCCCGAGGCTTTCCGGCGTGGAATCCTGCCAGGCGGTGGACCAGCTCCAGGATTGGTCCGTCATTTCCTTGCTGAAGGTGACTTTGATTTCGGTTTCACCGGGGGCAACGTTTTTGGTTCCCGCCTCCGGCACGGTTTTGACAACGACGGGCGCGATGGAATCAACGTCCTGGGCGCGGGTGGTTTGCGGCGCGAATTGGCAAATTGCGCCGATGAGAAGTGAGGTGAACAATGTTTTTGTTTTCATGGTTTTGATGTCTCTTGCGATTTGTTCAATTTTGTCGGGTCTGGAATATCAGCAGATAGGGAACTGCCGGACGACCGGCTTGGTCGGTGAAATTTTTGAATTTGTTGCTGTTCAGCCACCAGGCATAAGTTCGGTCTGGTTCCAGCCGGACTTTCATGACACAGGTACACTGGTCGGCCAGATAATGCGGCGGGCCGACCGATTCCGGTGTGGAATTCTGCCAGGCCGTGGACCAGCTCCACGAGCCGTCAGTCATCGGTTTGCTGAACCGAACGCGAATCTCAGCGATGCCCGGTTCGACGTCGCGCGCGCCGGAGACCGGCTGTGTTTCAACCACGACCGGCGGTTGCTCGGCCAGAAGCCGGCTGGTATCCACAGCGGCGGCATCACCTTGTTCGAGCACCCTGATTCTGGCAGGCGCCTCCTGCATACGCGGGTTTTGTCCGGCGTCATCCACCCGTAATTCTGCCAGGTGGGCTTTGGCTTCACGCAATTGCACCAGCTTGTAGCGAATCTGCACACCGGGCGGGTTCCGGGTGAAACCGGTAATCTGCAGCAGACCCATGCCACCTTCACTGGTCCTGAATAAATGCGTTGCCGGAAGACCGTTCGTCAAGGTGGTGGCCGTCGTCCAACGAGTCGTATCCACTTTGACCGGCGCAACGGCCGCGACCACGGCCTGCGGCGACATGTTGTCCCAGGCGCTTTTATCCACTGGCAATAACACCGTATTCAAGCCCACCAGCCCGCGGAAAACAGACTTAAGCTTTGCCGGATAGTTCTGCGGAAAATCTGAATCATTCACGATCTGAGCCGTGACATCCGCTCCCGATTTCTGACGCCAGTCATAGAATTGTTCCACATTAAACGGATCCACAGCAGGCTTCGTCGGGCCGAGCGAGAGCAATCTGCCGGTGTCCAGATCAAGGTAGCTGTATTCGTCATACGGAGGCCGGGATGATGTCTCAACGAACCGCTTAATCACCGGTCCGAAACTCATGCGATTTCCGGCCGTCGGCGGATTCGTGTCCTGGAAGTACCATTGATAACTCAGTGGCGCGGTTCCGGCTCCAGTTGAACTGCTTGCAGTCGGGGAAAACCTCGGCAGCCCGGTGGTCGGATCGATTTCTGTGCGGTTGGGTCTAATGGGAAGGCCCGTTGTGGGATCAATCTCATTGTCGGTGGTGTTTGGGGCGGCAACGGGTAGTCCGGTGGCGGGGTCGATGGTTCCGGTTTCGACGGGCGTTGCTGGTAAACCCGTTGTGGGATCGATGGCGGGGCTCGTAACGGCGGGAGGAAGCGGGAGTCCGGTGTTGGGATCAACCCTCGTGTTGTGCCGGGCGGTGGGCAGGCCAGTCGTCGGATCGAAATCCTCGCCGGGCGCCGTCACCTGTAGCAGTTTGTAGCGAACCTTTACGCCGTGTGGGTTGTCGGCAAAACCAAGAATTTGCAGAATTCCTTTCCCGCCTTCCCGGGTTTGGAAAAAGAACGTGTCGGATTGTCCCGGCATGGCGCCAAACATCTGCATTTGCCGAGGCTCGTCCTGCAACAACGTCCAGTCGTTAACCACATCGGCGGCGGTCACGTTGTTCCAGCCGTTGGTTGGTGCCGGTGCGATGATCATATCAATACCAAGCAGCACTGGAAAAGGCTGGTCCGATTCGGTGGCGGCCACATCCAAACTGTTATTTTGGATCCACTCATGCCCGGCACGAGTCTCCCAGCGGATCCTTGAGTTGGTCATTACCGTTCCGGAATCCAGATCCAGCCAGCCAACCAGAAATTCAGGACGGGGTCGGAATGGCAGGATTCGTCCACAGGGCGCGGCGAATTTCCATGTTTGATCTGATGCCGTTGTGGTCCGGTTCAGATAATCCACGATTTCATTGACCTCGCTGGCATTCACCGAGCAGTCCACCTGACACTCGCCGCCGGGGATGACCGACTGAATCACCGGGGCGGAGAGCACCTGGCCGCGAAAGACGATCGCCAACTGGTGACCGATGTTGGTGGCCGTGATGGCTTCAAACTGTTTCGCGCCTGCGTCGGTGAAACGGACTACAATCATCCGTCTCCCTTGCGTGAAGTCTACCCCGGCCCGGGCGATGGCGGTATCATCGAGCAGGACCTGGCGTGAGAGATGAAACCGGTTGGATCCGGAAGCCGACGGCAACACATCCGCCGGTCCGGTTGAGTGGTCGGGCAAAACCAGGCGAAATTGGAGTGCGGAGGCGGACCACGCGCTTGTTATCCAACCCGCTTTGCTTTCCTCGGATGCTTCAGCCTTGTTTCCAAAATAGAGGCTGGCGAAACAATGACCGTCGGCGCCATACATGGAAACGTGCGGCAGACCGGGAACCGGATGAGGATCAATCAGTTCAAAGTCGCCGCGGCCTTGGGAAATCTGTATTCGCACGTCAGGTTCGACGGCAACGGCAATGTTGGTCGCGGTGGTAATGTAAAGCGCCAGCAGCGCGTTGTTGTGGCTGACAAGACGATAATGGCCTTTGACGGTCATCTGGTTTTCCGTCCGCTGGACAGCCGTGATTTCTATCGAATCGCCCTGGGGAAACCAGGCCCGGCCGATGTAAAAAGTTGTATCGGGAGGTGGGGCATGATGCTTCTGCCAGCCGGGCAAAAATACAAAAACGAATATAATCGCAACCGCCAGCATTCCGGAAAACAGCATCGTCAGATACATGAATTTCAATTCTTGCGATGATTTCGCAGTCCTGGCTCTTAACCCGCGCCGAAGGCGAATTACTGTGTCCACGCCGCAAATTGCGGCAAACGTGAAGAAGACGTAACCGTAGTAGTGCCAAAGCTTTTGATTGGTTCCATTAAAATGATCGTTGAGCAGCAGGAAAAAATAACAGCCAAAAATTGGAATTGCCGCCCAGAAAATGAACTTGCTAAATGGCGTCGCATTTAAAACTGTAAAAGGCGAACGTAAAATTTTTTCGCCAACAACCACTGACGGTGTATGCGCAATCGTTTCCACGCGCGTTTTGATTTCGCTGACCTGCTGGTAACGCCGCTCCGGTTCCTTTTCCAGCGCGTGCAAGACCACCTCGTCCAGGCGCACGTCAATCTGAACCTTGCTGGACGGCGGCTGGAATTTGCCCAGCGGTAGTTCGCCGGTGAGCATTTCGTAGAACACGACGCCGAGCGAATAAATGTCCGCGCGATGGTCCACGGTCAGCGGTTTTTCAATCTGTTCCGGTGCCATGTAATGCGGTGTGCCCACCGCGTCTTTGGCGCCCGTAAGCGTTTGTTGCCCGGCCCCGTCGCCCAGCATTTTCGCGATACCGAAATCGGCGATTTTCACCCGGCCGTTTTTATCGAGCAGGATGTTTTCCGGCTTGATGTCGCGATGGACGATGCCCTGCTCGTGTGCGTACTGAAGGGCTTCGCAGATTTTTGGCACAATCGTCAACGCCTGTTCCGGCGGCATTTTCCCGGTCTGCAACAATTGTCGCAGGTTAAGACCGTCCACAAATTCCATCACTAAATAGTAATGCCCTTGGGGAGTGTTCTCGTAGCCGCCGACGTGAGGAGGCGGGGCGGTGACAGATTGAGGGCCATCCGCCTCGTTACCTTGGCGGCTACTGACGTAACCAAAATCGTAAACGGTGACGATGTTTGGATGATTCAAGCGGGCGAGCGCCTGGGCCTCGCGTGTGAACCGCTCGGTGAATTGCGCGTCCTGCTCTTTTTCGCGTGCCAGGATTTTCAACGCGACGAGGCGGTTCAAGCGTGGTTGTCGTGCCTGGTACACGACGCCCATGCCGCCGCGCCCGAGGCATTCGAGGATTTCCAGTTGTGGAAAGAGCGACGCGATTTCAGCCGGCGAGGGCGGGGGATGAACGACCTTGGTTCCGTGCGGGCCGGCGGCACTCGGTCCCTCTGTCTGGGTCGCGAGCCCGGCCTTCAGCATGCATTCGGGGCAAATACCGCCCAATGCCGTGGGTGTTACCGGTTTGCCGCAGTGTGGACAATTAATCAGAGGTGCTTGGGCGGTGTTGGCGGGTGTTGGGGGCGTCGGCATCACTGGCGGATGGGGCGGAGGCGTCTGGTGGCGCCGGGACAGGAAGTAAATAACTGCTCTGATCGTTGCGATCACTAACAGCATCACTACGAAACTGACCAGGATGAAAACAATCTCCCACACGCCGAGGAAGGCGGCAAATAAAGGATGTGGCGTCATAATCATTCTCCTGGTTCAAGGGTTTTCACTTTAAGACCGTTCATTCACCACATACAAAGGGATTGCCGGTCAAAGGTTACAGGTGTTCGTTAAATTGTTAAATGGTTGAATGGTTAAATTGTATCGACGGTTGCGCGAACCATCGATTGAGCCTATTGCTCGCCGGCCGATTTAACTCGTTTAACGATTCAACGTCTCATCCCGCCAATGTCCGAAACAGATACCGCAATTCATCCTCGACTTCGGCCGGGCCCGACACGGTGTCGGCAATGGTCTCGCGCAGCAACGCGCGGTATCGCTGGCGCAGCCGGTGCACAGCCACTTTCACGGCGCCCTCCTTCATGTTTAATTGCCGTGCGAGTTCCGCGTAAGGCGCGGCTTCGCTCTTTCCGGCGAGCGTGACGCGCAGGGCATCAAACAACGCCGCCTTGTCCTGCGTACGGTATTCCTCTCCCAGCCGTTGATAAACCTCTTCGAGCAGCGTGATGGCCCAGCGATGTTCAAAGGCTTTTTCCGGCGTGAAAGTTTCCACCGGGATTTCGCCCAGCCGCGTCTCGGCGCTTTGCAGGTCGAGCGAAATCACCTTTCCGCCGCCGCGTTTTTGGGCGCAGGCCTTGTCCCATTCGTCGGCGAGAAAATGGTTCATGCTGGCCAGCAGGAACGAACGGAACCGGCCTTTCTCCGGCGCCACGGTGGCGACGGCGTTACGTTCCAGCAGCCGCGCGAAGAATTCCTGTGTCAGGTCCTGGGCGTCTTCGGGCGAATACCCACGCCGCCGCACGTAGGCATAGAGCGGATGCCAATAGGTCTGGCAAAGGTTTTCGAGCGCGGCGCGGGCGCGGGTGGTGTCACTGCGCGCCGCCGTCAGCACCACCGACCAGTGGGTGGTGACAAACACAGACCGTTGGGGGGCCTGATTTCCGGGCGAAGTGGTTTCCGGCGGTGTCGCTTGAGTTGAAGTGCTCAACGGCGGCGAGCCTAACGCCATGAGCCCTGAAAAGGCAAGTGCACGAAATTTTCATTGGACTTAAAGTCCGCGGACTCACGTCCGCGGCTACCGGGTTCATGGAGGCAATCCGCGCGCAGCGCCGGCACTACATCTGGAATTGTTTCAGGACACGGTCAAGAACCATCGCCGGGGAAAGCGCGTTCAGACATTCGTTTGGTTTCTCGTAATGGCAGTGTGATTTGAGGCAAGGCGAGCAGGGGAGATCAATGCGCAGCACGTTCTGGAGCTGGCCGTAGGGACCGGTGCGGCGCGGTTCGGTGGGGCCGAAGAGCGCAATCAGCGGTTTGCCGAGCGCGGCCGCCACGTGCATCGGGCCGGTGTCATTGGTGATCATCAAGTCACAGAGCCGCAACCATTCGACCATTTCCGGCAAGGAAGTCTGACCGCACAGATTAAGGCAGCGTACCGGTTCAATCCGCGAAATGATCCCGCCGAGCGATTTATCTTCCTTGCCGCCCAGGATGGCGAAACGCACGTCGGGAAATTTTTGAGCCAAAAGCCGGACCAGTTCGGCAAAATATTCGACCGGCCAGTGTTTGTTGGGCCAGCGCGCACCGGGCTGAATCGCAATCCAGCGCGCCTGGCCGGTTGGCCATTTGGATCTGACCCCGCCGGCAATTTCCGGGCGTTCGGGCAGCCATGAGAAATGATGGTGCACCGGAACGCCAAGGTGCGGCAGCACGGCCAGGTACCAATCGACAGCGTGCGTGTGGAACGACGCCCGCCGGACGGCCAGGTCGTAAAAACCGCGTGCGCCTTCGCGGACTTCGTCCAGACCGATGAGGAACTTCCCGTTGGCCAGCCAGGCGAACGCGCCGCTGCGCGCCAGGCATTGGAGGTCAATTACCCGGTCGAAATTTTGTTCGCGCATCCAGCGGACGCTGCGCAGCATTTCCGGCCAATGTTGCGGCGCGGCCCAGCGGCGGCGCTCAAAGCGGACCACGCCGGCCAGGTCGGGATCGGCTTCGAGCAGCGGCGCGAGGTGGGAATCAATCCACCAGAAAATTTCGCTGGCCGGGCGATGGCGCTTGAGCAGCCGGAGCACTGGCAAGGCCTGGACCACGTCGCCCAACGAACTGGGTTTGAGAATGAGGATTTTCACAGTGGCAAGTGACCGGTGACCGGTGGCAGGATTTCCAGTCGCATGCTCCCGATCAGGTCACGTGCCACGCGTCACGCGTCACGCTGCGATCACCTGCCCACTTCCAGCCGTTCGGCGAGGCGTTCGGGCAGGCCCGCGGCGCGGATTTTTTTCTGGGCGGTGGCGATGTCGTATTCGAGCCGGCGCAGTTCAATCGTTCCGGCGTCCACATCGTAAATGACATAGGCGGCCTTGGGATTATTGTCACGCGGCTGGCCCACGGCGCCGACATTGATGAAATATTTTTTGGCCGGATCGATTTTAAATTTGGAATAAGTGCCGCCGCGCACGACGGTGTCGCGCATGAAGGCGACGGGCACGTGGGTGTGGCCAAAGAAGCAAAGCTGGGTGTTCTGGTAAGGGAAACTGGCGGCGGCGGCGAGTTTGTCAAAGACGTATCCCCAGCGCTGGGGCGCGTCGAGCGTGGCGTGGACGATGGTAAAATTATGGACCAGCTTGGTGTATTTCAGGTCGCGGAGCCATTGGCGTTCTTCGGTCGAAAGCTGGGCGCGCGTCCAGCGGACGGCTTCGGCGGCATTGGGGTTGAAACCCTCCAGATGATCGTCGGTGGAGCAGTATTCGTCGTGATTCCCCTTGACGCAGGGAATGTCCATGTTGCGAACGATCTCGAGACATTCCTTGGGGTTTGCATTGTAGCCCACCACGTCACCGAGGCAGACGTAATGCGTGGGCTTCTGTTGTTCGGCGTCCGCCAGTACGGTGCGGAACGCCTCCAGGTTGCCGTGAATGTCAGCGATGACAGCGAATTTCATTTGAGTTTATCCTGCAATCTCGAATCCATGTAATTCATTTTGCGAGTTACTCCACGTGACTTTTTCGTCACGGACCAGTCCCGCAAGCCCCGCATCGCGGATGGCCGCGCGAAAAGCTTCCAGTTCCTCGCGCGTGCCTTCCGCAATCAATTCCACGCGGCCGTCCGGCAAATTGCGCACGGAGCCGGTCACTTCAAATCCAGCCGCCACGGTTTTCGTGGTATAACGAAAACCAACACCTTGCACGTGGCCCGAGTATAAAATGCACATGCGGCAACGCTTCATGCTCAATCGCTGGCCGGCATTCGTCCAGACACGAGGAGGATAAAGCCAAAGCTTGCACCAAGGCGCAATAATTTTATTACAGGAATTACCGGATTTACCACAAAGATTTTCCAAGTTTTGTAATTGACCGTCCAGAAAATTTACAGTAAGCAACACGGGCTGCACTTATAGAATGTAAGAATTCAGGCGTCTTTTGTCGGCAGCGCACGGCGCAAACACAGCAATGCTGAACGCGAAGTCATTTTTGGCGGTTGATTTTGGGGCGGGCAGCCTCAAACTGGCGACCTTTGAAATCAACGAAGCCGGCATTTTATGCTTGAAGGATTTCAGGCTGAAATCGCTGGGCCCGGAGGGGGCGGCCGAGGCCACGCGGGAGACCGTCCTGCTGAAGGTGCTGCGGGAGACGCTGGCGGAAACCGGCGCGGCGGCCCGGAACATCAACGTCTGTGCGCCGGGCTTTCAGGTCTTTTCCAAATTTGTCAAACTCCCGCCGGTGGACGCGGGCAAGGTGACCCAGATCATCCAATATGAGGCGCAGCAAAATGTGCCCTTCCCGCTGGCGGAGGTCGTGTGGGACTATCAGATTCTCGGCTCCAGTGCCACGGGCGAACTGGAAGTGCTGCTGGTCGCGATCAAGTCCGAGATTGTGGAGGGATTGTTTCGCATCGCCGAGGAGGCGAAGTTGCGGCTGCAATTGTGCGACGTGTCGCCCGCGGCGCTGTGCAACGCGTTTCGCTACAACTACGGGGATTTGGAAGATTGCACCATGTTGCTGGACATTGGCGCCAAGACGAGCAACCTGCTTTTTTTTGAAAAGAGCAAGGTTTTTTCCCGCAGCATCAGCCTGGGCGCAAACTCCATCACTCAGGATTTTGCCAACGAAGCGAAGTTGAAGTTTGAAGTGGCCGAACAAATCAAAATTGCCGAGGGCTTCGTCAGTCTCGGCGGCGCCTACGAGGAGCCGGAGAATCCGAATCAGGCGGCCATTTCCAAGATCGCCCGGCAATTCATGACCAAGCTGCACATTCAGGTCAACCAGACGATCCAATTTTACCGCGGCCAGATGGGCGGGGCGGCGCCGCTGCGGCTCTTCCTGGCCGGGGGCGCCTCCATCATGCCGTACACGGCGCAATTTTTCGCCGAGAAACTGAACGCGCCGGTGGAATACTTTAATCCGTTCCGCAACGTGCAGATTGATCCGGCGGTGAACCTGGAGGAACTGGCGCGCGTGGCGCATTCCCTGGGCGAAGCCGTCGGACTGGGCCTGCGCAATCTGGCAAACTGCCCGGTGGAAATGAATCTGATGCCGGAGAGCACCCTGCGCTGGCGCACTTTCAACGAAAAGAAACCGTATTTCACCGCGACGGTGTTCAGCCTGGTGGCGGTCGCCTTTGCCGTCGGGTTCCTCTTCGAAAAGCTGGCCAAGTCGAAGGAGACCGAAATTGACCGGCTCAAACCGGAAATCCAGCGAATGCAGGAAAAGGCCGACCGCTTCAATAAAATTTACGGTGAAGTTAAAGCCACCAAGCAGGAAGCCGATCAGGTCGCCGCCTGGATGAATGACCGGTATTATTGGGGCAATGTGCTGGCTGACATGCGACAAGTCCTCATTCGTGCCGAGAATAATGTTCAGAAAAAATTGTCCGTGGAGAGGCCGGGGGTCCAGGCTGGCATCTGGATCGAGCAGCTGACCAGCATGGCGTCAACGGGGCCGGCCACCACGCCGGGGATGACGTTCCCTGGAGGACCGGGAATGGTTTACAACAATGCTCCCGCATATGTATCTCCCCCGGGACCCGGCGGGCCCGGCGGACCCGGCATGGCAAATACCCAGCCGCCTCAAACCAATCAAGTGGGGACCGTTACCCTGATGTGCCGTGCAGTCAGTTTGTCCTCGGTTGACCCGGCGGCGAACAGCGATATTGCTTACAAGGTGGAGAGTGAATTACAAGCCAGCCCCTATTTTGATCCCAAGGCCACGCAACTGGTCGGTCAAATCAATCCCGAGGACGCTTCGGGGACGTTTACTTTTGGGATTACGGCGGTGCTGAAAAACCCCTTGAATTTGTAACATGGTTTGGATCAAGAGAAATTTGTTTTTTTTCATCGGCGCGGTTATCGCCGTGGGTTTGCTGGCGGCTGCGGGTGTCTATGATTTTCAAAACTGGCGGCGCAACAACGCGGCGCTGGACAACTTGAATCAGCTGTACACCACCCTGCAGAATTTAAACCGTCAAAACCCCTCGCCCGGCAACGACACGGTCAATAATATCCAAATTGCCGGCGCACAGGCGCAGCACGTCCGCGAGTGGATTCAGCAGGCGGAACAGTATTTTCAGCCCATTGCTCCCATCCCCAACCCGACGAATGGCGTCGTGGGGGATGCTGAGTTCGCCGCGGCACGCGACCACACCATCAATCGCCTGCAAATCGAGGCTGACAATGCCAGCGTCACATTGCCGCCTCAATATGGTTTCTCGTTTGAAGCGGAACGATCGATGGTCAAGTTTGCGCCCGGCAGCCTTGCTCCGCTATCGCAGCAGCTCGGCGACGTGAGGGCGCTCTGTGAAATTCTGTTTGCCGCCAAGATCAATTCCCTGGACGGCGTTCGCCGTGTGCCGGCTTCGCCGGATGACGCCAGCGGCCCGCAAGCGGATTATCTCAATGAACCGGCCGTGACAAATGATCTTGCCGTTTTCATGCCTTATCAAGTGACTTTCCGCTGTTTCAGCCAGGATCTGGCCAATGTCTTGTCCGGTTATGCGTCGTCGCCACACGGGTTCATCGTCAAAGGCATCAACGTCCAGCCGGCGTCGGGAGTGGCGACCACGTCCCCATCCGGTCCCCAGGCGATGGGGGGGTTGGGCCAGCCACCCTTTGGATATGGTGGGCCGCAACCGGGTTATGCCCCGCCTCCGGCGCCGGCCGCGCCGACGGGCAAAGGAGGGCTCCAAACGGTGCTCAACGAACAGCTTTTGAGCATCACCCTGGAGGTCGAGATCGTCAAACTTTTGCCGGCGAAATAAGCGCATGGATTTCCTCAAAAAACATTACGAAAAGATCTTGCTGGGGGTTGTGTTGTTCGGCCTGGTCGGGGCCATGGTCTTTCTGCCGTTCCTGATTTTACACGACCGCAATGTGTTGGACGATACCCGCAACGGAATCATTCGGCATGCGGTCCGACCGCTTCCGCCGCTCGATTTGACGGAACAAAGCAATGCCATTGCGCGCCTGCAATTGCCCTACCATCTCAACTTTGAGACGACCAACCGGCTTTTCAATCCCGTGGAATGGCAAAAGGCGGCGAACGGCACGCTCATCAAGATTGAAAGCGGCAATGAAGTCGGTCCCCGGGCCGCCAGGATTACCAAAATCAGGCCACTCTATTTTATCCTGACCCTGGATTCGGTGGAGACCAACGAATTCGGAGCGCGCTATGTCGTCGGGGTGGAACGGCAGGCGGCTGCCGCCGCGTGGCAACGGGCTCCGCGCTCGCATTACGCTTCCGTAGGTGATAAGAATGATGCCTTCACCATTACCGCTGTCAATGGGCCGCCCGGGAAGCCGACCCAATTAATTCTGCGATTAACGGATTCCGGCGAGCGGGTGACCTTATCCCCCAACAAACCGTTCCGTCGCGTCGATGGTTATGCGGCGGATTTGAATTACGCTCCCGAGGGAAAAAATTGGCAGGAGCAACGGGTGGGCGACGATCTGAAATTCGCGGGTGACGATTACATTATCGTTGCCATCAGCCGGAACGAGGTGGTACTATCCGCAAAATCGAACCAGAAAAAAACAACGTTGATTTACAATTCTCAATGACATTGGTCCGCAACGACGCCAGCATCGAGCAGCACTGATACCGGCAAACCTGAATTCATCCATGACTAAAGCAGTTTCTGTCCCACTCGGCCTCATTCTGATATTGGCCGGCACCTGGTTGTCGCCGGCCCAAACCAACAGTCCCACCGACATGGCTGTCAGCGAAGCGGTGTTGCGGCAGGCCAACACGGTGGTTCTGCGCCAGAAGCTGGTGCTGGCCAGGGATGCCGCGACGCGCGGTGACCTGGTGGTGGCGGCCCGGCTTTACGAGGACGCCTACGCCCTGGTGCAGCAGATCGGTTCGGGCATTCCCGATGAAACGACGCAGACAGTTTCCGGACTGGTGGCGGTGAGAATGGAACTGGCCCGGGAAGCACAACGCCAGGGTGATATTGCCGGCTTGCGGGAGGCCGACACCCAGGTCAACCGGGTTTTGAAAGTGGACCCCCAGAATCCCGCTGCAGTGGCTTTCAAGAAACAGAATGACCGCCTGATTGCCTCCCTGCGCGGGAAGGTACCCGACGACGCAACCCTTCAGGAGGTTCCCACGATTGCCAATGAGAATATGCAAGCTCAGACCCTGGTGCGGGACGGCAAGCTGCTTTACGAAATGGGCAAATTTGAGGAGGCGGAAGTCAAGCTGCAGCAGGCGCTGAAGCTGGATCCGCATAACCAGGGCGCTTTTTATTATTTGAGCCTGGTCAAACAGGGCATGTATGCCCGTGAGGAGCGAATCCACACGACCGATAATCAAACCCGCATCGTGCAAGTGAGCAAGGCCTGGGAGTCCCCCATCCGCAACAATGTGCAGATGCCCGTGCCCAATCCCTATGCCAGCACCACTCTCATTCATACCGGCCCCGGGCGCGAGGCGATTGTCAGCAAGCTGAACCGCATACGGCTCGACCGGGTGTTTTACGATGGTCTGCCTTTAAGTGAAGTTGTTCGCAGCCTGAGTGAGCAGGCCAAAGTGCGCGACCCGGACAAGGTCGGCATCAACTTCATGATTAATCCCAACACGGATAATTCGGCCTCCGTGATAACCACCACTCCCACAACTGGCGCCGGGTCTCCCTTTGGCGGAGCCGGCCCGGGGGGTGGGTTGGGCGGCGTGCCTGGTGGTGGTGGGGGTGACCAACAGATTGATCAGACCACCGGTTTGCCAATTGGCTCGACGACGCCGACGGTGGGAGGGGAAGCCGTGGACATCAATTCCATCATCGTCAGGATCAACCCGGCACTCATCGATGTACGCATGGCGGATGCATTGGATGCAATTGTCACCGTTGCGGACCATCCTATCGAGTATTCCATCAATGATTATGCCGTTGTATTCTCGGCCAAGGGACCGCGTTCGCCCCAGCTGTACTCGCGGACGTTCAGGATAGATCCCAACACTTTCGTGCAGGGCCTGGAAAGCGTGGGTTCGCAGATTTTTGTAAACAACAATAACAGCAGTGGCAGCGGCGCCGGGGGCAGTACGGGCGGCGGCAGCACCGGCGGCGGCGGCGGCGGCAACAGCAGCGGAGGTGGCAACCAAAGCACGACCGTGGGGGTTCTGGCGGTGGTTAATGCGGCGCCAGGTTCGGGGAGTATCTCCGGTGGGGGGGGTGGCGTCGGCGGCGGCGGCGGCGGTGGTGGCGGCGGCGGCGGCGGCGGTCAACTTGGCAACGGCGGATTGACGTCGGTAACTCGCACCAACAACATGGTGGACTACAGCCTAAGCGCCCGGAATTTCTTCTCAACTTTGGGGGTGAATTTGTTCCCGCCGAAAAGCGTTTTCTTCAACGACCGATTGGGGCTGTTGTTTGTCCGCGCCACGATGCAGGACCTGGATACCATTGAAAGCGCCGTCCAGGCATTAAACCAGGTGGCCCCCGAGGTTCATATCAAGGCCAGGTTTGTTGAGGTGGAACAGGACGACAGCACCGGCCTGGGTTTTGACTGGTATTTGGGGCAATTCAATATCGGGAATTCCGTGCAAGGCACGGCTGGCAACGCCGGGTCGGTCACCGTGCCGACTTCAGCGGCGAATCCCGAGGGAATATTTCCTGGCAACAATTTTAATGGCACCTCGATCCCGACCACGGTGCAAAGTCTGACCAGCGGCCTCAACAATGGAAATATCCCTGCGATTGCCAGCATCACGGGCATTTTGACCAATCCCAACTTCCAGGTGGTCCTCCATGCTCTGGAACAGCGGCTGGGTACCGAGGAATTGGCCGAGCCGGAAGTCACCACCACCAGCGGTCGGCAGACCGAGATGCGGGCGGTGCAGGATGTGACGATCATCACGGGCTTTAGCTTCCAGCAAGGGACAGGCAACACGGCCATCGGTGGCGTCGGCACACCTTAACCATACTTCTTAAGCAAAAAATGAAAGCGAACCTGAAAAATAAAATTCTCCAACTGGCGCTGGGAATTTTTCTTGTCGTCGGCGCTGCGGAAACCGCTTGCGCACAGACGGTGGTTTCTCAACCCAACGTTTCCGCGATTACCCCGAATACCCAATTGCTGGAAACCGGCCCGGTATTGGACGTGGTCCCGTATGTTTTGTCGGATGGATATACCATCAACCTGACCCTGATCCCGTCACTGACTGAGTTTGCGGGTTATGACACTCCGCCGAACATTGCCAATGCTACCGGTGGACTTAATGTCGTGCAGTTGCCCGTCATTTTGCCGAAGTTTACCATCCGGCAGGTCATCACCACCGTCAATGTCTGGGATGGCCAGACGGTGGTTCTGGGCGGATTGATCAATTCCACGACCCAGACTGAAAAAGACAAAGTACCCGTGATCGGCGATTTGCCGATCCTCGGCCGTCTTTTTCAAAGTCAATCCAAGGCTTCCGTAAAGAGAAACCTGATGATTTTTGTCACCTCGACCATTGTGGATCCCGCCGGCAATCGCGTTCATTCGGACGATGAGCTGCCGTTTGCGCAAAGCAGCATTCCGCCGCAGCCGCCGGACGCCGGGCAGATGACTGAAACGGACAGGAAAGTAACACTGCCACCGCAGTAATGTTAATTCGGGTCAAGCTCGACGCCACCCGTTCGTCGGATGCTATGGGAAACAAGGGGTAAACCTTGAAGGCCGCATGAATTTATGGATCGGTTGCTGATTGTTGACGGACATGCTTACGCCTATCGCGCCTTTCACGCGATCCGCGATTTGCGTTCGCCGGCGGGTCAGCCCACCAATGCCATTTACGGTTTTGTTAAAATGCTGGCGAAGATGCGCGCCGCCGTGGAACCCACGCATTTAATCGTGGTCTGGGACGGGGGACTGAGCGCCGAACGACTGGCGGCGCTGCCGGAATACAAGGCTCAACGCCCGGAGATGCCCGAAACGCTAAGGCCACAACTGGATGAAATCGTCAGTTATTTGAAGTCGGCGGGGATTGCCTCGTTTTGCCGCGAAGGGGTGGAGGCGGACGATTACATTGCCTGCCTGGCGCGGCGGGCGGCGGAGGCGGGCATGGCGGTGGTCATCGCCAGTTCCGACAAGGATTTCATGCAATTGGTGTCCCGGCCAATCGGGTTGTTGAATCCGAACGACAAGACCGAAACCATTTGGACCGATGAGCAAGTTCGCATGAAAATGGGCGTGCAGCCCTCGCAGGTGGTGGACTGGTTGAGCCTGACGGGTGACACTGTGGACAACATCCCCGGCGTGCCCGGGGTTGGCCCGAAAACCGCCACGGAGTTGCTGAACCGGTTTGGGTCGGTTCGCGTTTTGTATGAGCGGCTGGGTGAAGTAAAATCGGAGAAACTTCGCGCGAACTTGCGTGCCGCCGAAGGCGCGGTGCGGCGCAACCAGGAACTGGTGCGGCTGCGCGAGGATTTGTCGTGTGAATTTGCGCCCGATGAACTGGCGGAAAAGCCGGCGGATGCCGGCCGCTTGCGTGAATTGTACCGGCGCTGGGGTTTCAAGACGCTGCTGGCGGCGCTGGGCGAAGAGGCACACGAATGTCAGGCGGTTTTGATTTAGAGAAAATGAAGTTGCGAAGCAGGCTTGAAAATTTGGCTGCCGTGCCCGGGCACGGACCGCGTCGGACGGGTTTTGCCGAACTAATTTTTGGACAAAGCCAGCGCGCCTGTTTAGAATGGGAAAAATTGATTATGCCGTTGTGGTTCAGCTGTCAGACTGCCTTTTGTAGTGTCAAACACTATAAGAACAGTCGTATTCCAACTGACAGACAAATACTGCAGGCTCGCCATAGATTTAAATCATGAGTACGGCCATCCAATCGGGATTTTTCAGCCGCCAGACCGTCGTTTGCCTTTGCTGGGGGTGGATGCTCGCGCTTCCGGCCGTCGTTTGGGGCCAAACGAATTATTACGGCGCCAACGGAACGGAGTACGCCATCGTTGGCTCCCTGCTTGGGGATCAGGTTCATCCGGACGTGGCGGTGACGCCAAACGGCGGTTATGTGGTCTGGCAGGACAACATTACTGACGGCGACGGCTTGGGGATAAGCGCGATGCGGCTGAACAGCACGCTTTCCGGGTCGGGCAGTTCCTTCCGCGTCAATGTGCAGGGCGCCGGTGATCAGGAAAATCCGCGGGTGGCGTTGTTGCCTGGAGGTGGTGCGGCTTTTGTCTGGGAGGGCGGGCCCAGTGCGTCCCAGCACATTTACGCCCGGTTTCTCGGATCCAATTATATATGGATGACCGGTGACGTGCCGGTCAACACGTTCATCAATAATTTCCAAACCACTCCCGCCATTGCCACCTTGATCAATGGCAACGTCATCATCGTTTGGTCGAGTTTTGATGAGACCAACACCCCCAGCGGTTCCCCCAGTTTGCTCGATGTCTATGGCCGGATTTTTTCGCCGGCGGGCACACCGGTCACCGGCGAGTTTTTGATCAACTCCCAGTTTACCTCCTATAACCAACGCTCGCCGGCGGTGGCGGCGCTGGCCAATGGCGGATTTGTCGTGTCGTGGGTCTCTGAGCAGGAGCGGACGACAGCGCCAACCCCGGGAGCCGGTTCGTTTACGGTTACAAATACGGCAGCGGCCCCCACTGCCAGCGTGGATATTTACGCGCGGCTTTACAGCAGCAATGGCAGCGCTCAAGGCGATGAATTCCTCGTCAACGCGGATTTGAATCCTTGTGCCCATCCCGATGTGGCCGCCGGCTCGGATGGCGGTTTTACGGTGACCTGGGACGCACGCGACATGGCCAGCGTGTTCACCAACAGTCTGGATATTTATGCCCGTTCGTTCACCAGTGCTGGCGCCGGGAGCGGGAGCACGGTTCTTCGCGTCAATTCCCACCTTTATGGCGATCAATATGCGCCGCGAATCAGCTCATTAGGGACGGATTATTTAATTGTGTGGACGAGCCTGGCCCAGGATGGTTCGCGCGAGGGGGTTTATGGACAATTTGTCCGTGGCAATGGCTCGGTGGTGGGCGGCGAGTTCCGGGTGAACACCACCACGGCCAGTTCACAAATCCACCCGGTGGCCGCGTCGGATGGGGCCGGTCAGTTTCTGGTGATCTGGAGCAGTTTCACCGGCCTGCCTTACAGCTTTGATCTGTTCGCACAACGTTACCTCAACACCCAGCAGCCGCTGGAACCGCTGCCCGCGCCGTTCGTCTATGCGCCGTTTGTAATCAGTAACGGGGTTTATCAACCCCAATTGCAGGTTTCCTGGCCGCCGGTGACCGGCCTTGCCATTTCCAATTACGAAGTTTACGTGGACGGCGCGTCCGCGCCGACGGTGATGACCAGCGGCAATGTGTGGTCGATGACGTCGGCCAACGGGTTGGCCGCCAGCAGCACGCATTCATTCCGGGTGGATTATGTTACCACGGACGGCCGTAAGTCGCCGATTTCTCCCTCCGGCAGCGGGACGACGTGGAGCGGATACAATTGGGGAGGAATACCCTTTGAGTGGATGACTCAATACTACGGCAGTGACATCAGCAAGTGGCCGGCGGCCAACACTCCGCTGGCTGCCGGTGGGCCGACGCTCTTGCAGGTGTTCCTGAGCGGCGGCAATCCGCTGGATCCCGGCACGTGGCTGCGAACCGCTTTGAGCAACACGTCCGAAGGCTTGTTCCTGAGTTGGAACACCCAGCCGGGCTTTACCTACCAGGTTCAGGCGGCGACGAGCCTTGGTGCGTGGACCAACTTGGGATCGCCGCGATTTGCGGCCGGAACCAGTGATTCAATTTTTGTCGGCAAAGGTTCCGCGGGCTATTACCGCGTCCTGCTCCTGCGCCAATAAAATCTGTATGAGGCAATTGAAGAAAACAATTTTGTGGATCGGTTGTCTGACCTTGGGGCTTCCGGCCGCTTGGGCATTTTCAATGTTGGGGCCGACTGCGGTGTATCCGGGATTGCCTTCGGGTTTTGGCGACGCCTGGGAGGTGACAGATATCGGTTACAATCCATTGCCGGCGACCGATGCCGCATTTGACATCACCGACGGCAATCAGGTTGGGCCAAAGAATCTGGGCGAAGGCTACCGGCGCAATACGCCGGTAATGTATTACGCCTTCAGTCCCACTTTCAGCGATTTTTTTGGATCCAACGGCGAATATGCCGTGCAACAGGCGTTTGACCTGGTAAACGGGGTTGTCAACGGCCAGACCAATGTCCCTGTGTTACTCTACAGCCCCAACCACGGTTTTTTGGGCGACACCAACGGGGCAACTCCTATTGTTCTGAGCCAGACAAACAGCCTGGACGCCTATAGCCTGAACTTGTCTGAATTTCCCCTGAACTCCGAAAATATTAATTATCAAGCGCAGGCATTGAATCTACAGGACGTGAAGTCGTATACGTTGGCGACGCTGGCGGAGGAAATGGGATTGGCCGACTCGGTCCGCTACACCTGGGCGTTGCACACCCGAAATCATACGGGCAATATTCCGTGTCCGGGGGACATGTTTTATAGCGTGGTTCAGAGAAATTTTGACATTATCGCCAGCCCGCTCAATCAGATTCAATACTCGCCCTATGTCAACAACGAGCTTTACACTTACTTCATTATCGAATTCTGTGACGCTCCAGCCGTGCAGCCGCCGAAAGCAGCTGCCCGGCCAATCCCGGCGGATCCGCTGACGTTCAACCCGCCGGTATCCTCGGGACAAGGTCTGGATTGGCTGCCGGTCGGCCGCTTTTATACCGGCTTGACGCGGGACGACGCGGCGGGCCTGCGGTTCCTGTATAGCACCAATAATTTTGACACGCCCAGCCCGGCTTATCTGGAATCACCGGCGGCCGGGAGCACGCTGTTCAACTACGGCCAGCCTCAATTGCTTTACACGTCCAATTACTACGCCTTGGTGGCCGCATCGCTGACCAATAATCCGGCCACCCTGCAGGCGCTTTTCCCCGGACTGGTGGTGGGTGCCAATCCGTTTACCTATTTCAGCAATGTGGTTTCGCCGAACGTCATTGCCTACTTCACCAATTATATCGGCAGTCCCGCCGGCTCGCCGGCATCGCTGGTGGTGGTGACCAATCGGGTGACCAATATCGTGCAGTTTTACCAAAACTCCTTCGCCAACGTGGTCGTCAACAGTAACTATCCCAGTACCACGTTTGCCATCCAAACCATCTCCGTGGGTCCGATGGTCGGTGCGCCGGCCGGTGCGCCGTTTGTGACCAACGTCACCTACCAAACATTCACCTCCAACGTGGTCTCGGGAGATTATTTCATCATTACGAACGGGACTTGCCCACCCAACATCATTCAGACCCTGCAGACCAATCTCAACGCCGTAACCAATTTGATCGTAAGCACGACGAATGTGAATGGTCAAAGCTTTGTCCAAAACCTGATTTCCTATTTCACAAATTACGCCTATGTCGTGCTACCCTGTACCTTGACGACCAATGCGCCCGCCGACTATCAGGGCATTGGTCGAATGCAATTCATCCGGGTGCGGGACGACAATTATGATTACCAAAGCGGGACATTCATCACACCCATCACCAACCAATACACGATGGTGGTCCTCACCAACGGCCAATACCAGACGCGGACGTTCCAGCGGGTCGTCACCACGCCCGACTTTATTGTTCAAGCGTTCGATAACGCTACCGGTCCGGCCGATTTGCCTGGCGAGGTAAACGGAGTTGGGCGCGCAGAAAATTTCAACTTAGCCAACATTCAGCCAAACCTGGCCGGACCGGGGACGATTGACCCGCCCACGGCTTTAACATTCAGCAAGACCGGGACGCTTTACGAAAATACGGGTCCCTCCTTCCTGAGCGGGCCTTATCCGGCTGACCAGTTTTTCCTGTGGGGTTCGTTCGACGGCACGACCAATGCGCCGGTGGTGTATCCCAATGGCACCAGCCTTGGCAATCTGGCAAACCAGATGTTGGTTCAGATTTCCCCGCCGCCTCCGGATTTGCCAAACGGCACCGTGGGAGTGCCGTACAGTGTTCAGTTAACGGTTGAGGCGGGTGGGACGCCCTCCTATAGTTGGAGTCTGGCGCCTAACTCAGCGGGTTTGCCGCCGGGTTTATATTGGGATGGCAATCCCGCGGCGATGTCGTCATCCGACGGTGTTATTTCCGGTACGCCGAAGCAAAGCGGAACGTTTGATGGTATTGTAATCCAGATGACCGATTCCAGCACGCCGCCGCGCACAGTGCAGATGATTTATTCGATTACAATTAATTAACCGACGAGTATCAAATGAAGTCAAATTTTTCCAAATTCGTCGGGCGGTTTGGGGTGAAGGTGTTGTCGCTCTTCGCGGCGCTGTTGTCTCCACTGGCAGTATTGGGTACGCAATCCACCTACATCAATACCGCCACCATCGCAATTAATTCAGACCTTTACGCCGACACGGTTTCATATCTGCCGAACATTGACGCGACCAATTTTTACAACGCCGGCATTTGGGATATTTATACGTTGTCTCCCGGCCAGGTAACGATCTTACTCGTGGGATCAGGTTCAGGTGGGGTGATAGCCAATAACAACACCGTGTTGCCCTATGCCACTGCCAACACGCTTAATTTCACCAATGTGGGCACCATGATCGGCTCGGTGGGTTGGGAATTTGATAGCGGACCATCCGCCACGGGCTTGTCGGGTGGGCGGAGCATGGCCGGCAGTTTTTTTAATGACAGCCGCGGAACCATCGCTGCGGTGGATGGCGCCATCAATAATCCGGAAATTCCCGGAACTGCCTCTCTGGTAAGCTATTTGCTGATCTCGGCCACCAACATCGTTAATAAGGGGACGCTGATTGCCGGCACCGCCGGCAAAATCGTCTTGACGGGAACGAATGTCTATCTTAACCGCAGCCGCTTGGAGATCAGCTCCATTACTCCCCAAGGCAGTCCCAGTACCTCAACGAATTTTTACCCCGACACAGCCATTTATGATGAATATTGGCAGCAGACCAATACATTTCCGAACAGCACAATTCCCTATGCCTTTGACAGTTCGGGAATCTGGAATGGCGTTGACGTGGTATCGCCGGTTTTTTATGCGAACGGGTTGTGTGGGCTCGTAAATGGCGGGTTCCAAATGTCATTTACCCCCACCTTGGCCGACTCGACAAACATTGAGTCGCCGATGTACATGACCAATCTTGTTTATACGAATTCCGCCCTGCAACCGATCACGACAAATGTGCCCACCAGGATTTTCAGACAGGCGGTCTTTGTCGTCGGCAACGCCAACATCATCCCGGATGACAGGTTTTATCCCAACAGCGACAACATCTCCAATTTGTTCCAAACCATCACCGTGAGGTTGAGTTCGGCACTCACGGGGGACTCGGTTTATCTGGAGGATACATTGGGGGCATTGACTAACCGCGGGCTGGCGATAAATCTGGCGGGGAACACCGGCAACAATCCCCAGTCTGATTGCACCGACCCGACCTTCCGTCCGGCCAATTACAATTTGTCCCGGTTGGATACGGGGACCTTCGCTTTTGGCACTCCAGGGCCCGACTCAGTCCCCACCAATTTCCTTTACGACCCGAGCAGTTTTTCCAACCGGGTGGTTCAAGCCGCCTATTCCTTTTATGGTGCTTATGTTGATGATCTGGTGCGGGATCCGATCAACGCGGACGTGACAAATCTGCCCGGCAGGATTGTCATTAATGCCGACAATTTGGATCTGACGAAGACGACCATAACCAGTGCGGGAGCGGAGATCGCGATTCAGGCGGACAATTTTATCGGCAGCACCGGCGCGGTCATCTCCTGTCAGAATTTGAATTTTAATCTTGGTTCAGTTTCCGGCAAAGTGAACGTGACGAACCTGGTTACCAACCTTACGGTTCCCGGGATGAACGGAAACGTGTACGCCGGGAGCGCGGAATGGACCAACGGCATGATCACCGGACTGTTTACCAATTACACGCAGATTACCAATGCTACCGGCCCGCCCACCACCACCAACAATGTGATCACGAACATTGCTGAAATGGATTTTCACGTGCTGCTGGTGTATGCGACGGGTCTGTCCGCGACCGTCCCGGTGAAAGTCCAGAATTTGATTTTGCAGACCAATACGGTCATCAGTGATTCCATGAACGTGGTAGGTACGTTTCTGTTCAATGGCCAAAGCCTGACCTTGCTGGGGGCACTTGACCTTTCCGGCCCCAACCTTCAGAATTGGAGCCGAACCCTCACGCCCAACCTCCTTTACTTAACCAATAACGGAGCCCTGACCATCCCCCAGGACGCGTATTTCGGGAGTGACGGGCCCATGAACTACGCCGCGTTTGTCAACACTGGCAGCATCAGTGTCGGCGGTCGTGAGATGATCAACAGCGTTTTCTATCAAAGCGGGGGAAACGAGAATGCTCCGGGCGGGTACTTTGTGACCACCTCCAGCGGCAAGATTGAAAATGCCGGCATCACCTCCGGCCAGGACATGAATTTCACGGGCGGCTTCTTGAAACTGGACAATTCCACGCTGACCGTCGGGAATCAGTTGAATTTCAACCTCACCAACGCGCTTTACGACTCGGGTGGTTCCGCCAACAACACACTGATCTGCGGGGATGGTTTCAACCTGCCGGTCAAACCGGCGACCGGCGATTTGCTGGGGACCGCCATCACCAGCGAAGCGAACAACGGAGCCGAAGTGGATCACCTTTGGGCCGGGCAGGATCATGGGGCGACCGTGGCCGGTTATTCGAACAATGTGGCTCTTGGTCAATTGATGTTGTCGCCGCAGGGTGTTTCTTCTTTCCCGCCGCTGTTCTATTTCACTGGGGCGAGCGTGAGCAATGCCTTGTATGTGGACCTGCTCGATTTGTCACAGATTACCAATCTGGAGGAAATGCTGCAAACCGATCCGAACCTCGTCATCTACTATGCGGCGGCGAAACTCCCGTCCCGGATCACCGTTCTGAGCAGTACTGGGATTCCCCAACAGGAAGTGGAAACCAACAACCTCCTCAATGGGCAGTCCTATTACGTGGTTGCCAACGGGGGGAGCGGGCAGGTGCCCCAGGAAGCGGAAGAGGTCTTGAATGGCAAGCTCGGCGGTCATTTGCGCTGGGTTGGGAGCTTTGCCGGCCCGAACAGTTCGGTGGATGTCATCGTCAACGGCCAGACCGTTTCGGTCAACCGGGCGTTGCGTTACAGTCTGGTCATTGATTCGAATGGCGATGGCATTCCAAATGGTCTTGATCCGAATCCATTTAACACTCTGCCCGTGGTTCTGGCGGGTTCGCTGGTTCAAACCCCGCCACCGGCGAAGAAGTTCGCCATTACGTGGCTGGCGCAGACCAACCTGCCTTATCAGGTCCAGTACACCACGAGTTTGCCGGGCACAAACTGGCAGCTGCTTTTGAACTATACGAATATGTCGCCCACCAATGCCACCGTCACGGTCTGGGATACCAATGCGGTTTCCAGTCAGCGGTTTTACCGGGTGAGCCATCCGTGACCTTGGTTCATGAATGGAGAAGCGAACATGATATTGCATTTGGTTGAGGCCAACTGAAAGCTTGAGTCTATGAAAAACAGATTTTTCAGGAGGTTCCCCGTGGTGTCGGGCCTGGTGCTGTGTGTTTTGTCCACCAGCCTGGTTCAGGCAGCTGGTCTGAAGACACTGCCCGCACAGGTTCCCGAAACCATCGCCAGACTGAACCTGCAACCCGTCGGCAACCTCGCGGGAAGCAAGCAGTTTCACCTGGCCATCGGGCTGCCTTTGCACAATCAGGAGATGCTGACCAATCTGCTCCAGCAGCTTTACGATCCGGCCAGCCCCAATTACCACCACTTCCTGACGCCGCTGCAATTCACGGAGATGTTTGGCCCTTCGGAACAGGATTATCAAAACGTGATCGCCTTCGCGAAAACCAATGGTTTGACGGTGACCGGCACGCATGGCAGCCGCAGGGTGCTGGACGTCAGCGGGGATGTCACCCACATCGAAAAGGCATTTCACGTGACGATA
>DASZAB010000187.1:0-4403 GCA_035945675.1 Verrucomicrobiia bacterium
CTTGATGGTAACCTCGGTCAAAAAACCTGGCGGCCTTGAGTCGCCGCCGTTCCAGTTCATCAAAATCGCGTTCAACACCTTTTGGATTTCCCATGCCCGAAAATTAACACGAACACCAAGTCTTGTCACTATATTATGCGAGACTCAGTAAAACAGGCCGAGGATATTCTTCGATTGCCGGCGTGATGTTGCTTACCACAATACCTTCCTGGTACCAGACGCCGCCACCGAGTTGCGGAGTCCAGGCGTTGTTGCTGTTGGTTGCCACCCACGACGGTGGATCGAGAGCGAACAGGGACGAAGCAAAACCCAAAGTGATAAATGAAAGAACTGCTTTTCCGATAGATTTGATGCCGAAAAATTTCTGTGTTTTCATAGAACAATGATTTTGTTGGAGGTTTTAGATTTGGAATAAGAATGCGCAAAACCATCACGTCGGCACGCCGTAGAGATGGCAGGTGCCATCGTCGAGCGGATCGGACGAACGAATGGGCTTGTTTGTCTCCACATGGCGCAGAGAATAGCCTTTTTCGATCAAGCCTTGCGCAAGGCGCTTTAGGTCCACGCCCGAATGGACTTCGATGAAAAGTCTGGGTTGCTGAGTCCGAAGCGTTTCGCTCATGCCTGCAAGCACTTCCAATTCAGCGGCTTCCACGTCAATCTTGATGAAATCCGGGGGCGGCAGCCGCGGGTTGGAAGCAAGCTGATGGTCAAGCGAGTCCAGTTCAATTTCAATGCAGGTGGCGTCGCCCTTTTGCCGCAGGCTTTGCTGGTAGTCGGCGTTAAGCGTTCCGCGCGCCGGTTCGTTAGGCTGGAACACTAGTTTGCCTTTGCCCTGGCTGCTGCCCAAACCCAGTGGAAGCAAGTGGACATTGGCAATGTGATTGAGCCGGAGATTTTCGCGGATTTTCTGGCAGTTGACCAGATTGGGCTCAAAGGTGAACACGCGCCCGGCTGGCCCAACGGCCTTGGCGAAGAAGAGGGTGAAAATGCCTTCATAACCGCCGACATCGTAAACCGTCTGGCCTTCCCAATCCAAACCGAGCAGGAATTTCTCCTCCGGCGACAGGCTACGGGGAATAAAGCCGAAACCTCCCTTGCGTCTCAGCCCGGCGGCTACTCCCTGCCGGATTTTGTACGTCCAATGCCCCGACCGAATGACGGGACGAATGAACCTCAAACTCAAGTCCAGTGTTTTCATTTATTCAATTGTTCTGACCTTATCCGGGTCCTTGCCAAGCCTCAATGGGGCAAGCCCCGCAAAACTCCGCCGGTCATACCCCAGAGTCAGAGCGGTCTGAACATCCTGTGACGGGTCATCGTTCAAGGCGGTAGTAGGCGCTGGTGGCGGCGCAAGGTTCCGTCGCGACATAATTAGTGCCAACGAGTGCCGGGGAATTTGTTATGGCCGTCCATCCCGCGTTGCCGCAGGCACCCCGCTGACAGCACAGCGTCCAATTGGTTCCCGCCGCACTTGGCCAACTGATTTGCACAGTATTGTTGGTGAGTTGAATGCTCAATTGTGGCGGTGGGTCAGCATTCGGCAGATAAACCAGACCCCAGTCGGCGCGGGAACCAAAAACATTCAAAAACGCTCCCGTTCGGCCGTCATATTGCCAGATGGTGCCGGAAGCCACGTAGAGATTGCCGTCCGGACCAAAGGCCAGCCACTTGGGCGAGCTCAACCCGCCGCTGCCCGGTGGCACGAAGTAGTCCATGAATTGCCCGGTTTGGCCGTTAAACCGGATGACCGCATTGGAGCTTACGGAGGAGACGTAAAGATTGCCATCCGGTCCAAAAGTCAGATTGGCTGCGTCCGGCACACCGTTGGTTCCGAGCGGCACGAACGTGCCCATGGCAGCGCCGTTGGTTCCGTTGTAGCGCACCACGCCAAGATTGGCGTCGGCTACATACAGATTGCCGTCCGGTCCAAAGGTCAGGTTGTTGGCGCTCGTGCCGCTGACGAACGTTCCCAGAAATGTGCCGTTGGTCGCGCTGTAGCGCAGGATTGAAGACCAGTAGGTGTCGACTATGTAAATATTCCCATCCGGGCCGAAGGTCAGGCTGCCCGGATTATATAACTTGCCATTGGTATAGGGGCCGATCACAAAAGCACCCTTCGAGTTTCCACCAGCATCGAAGCACTGGATTTGATTGCCGTTGACGTCGCTGGCTAGCGAGACATAAATGTTTCCGTCCTGGCTGGCGGTCATCGCGATCCATTCCTGGTGGTATAGAGTTAATTGGGCGAAAGTATTGATGACCGCACCGTTGGTGTCAGAGAGCCGCCAGATGGGTTGCGGGCTGGAACTGGACAGCGGGTTACCCCCGGCTAACCAGTCGGCGCGGGCCGGCGGCGCGCCGGCGACCCGGAGAGCGATTAACACGCAGCAAGTAAACTGTAAGTTCAGGTTTTGAGATTTCGCGGACACTGGTTTTGTCAAATGACAGCTTGGTTCACAGCCTGAAATGTAACCACTGGAGGCTGGACGCGCAGTCGGGTGAAGGCCGCAAATACGGCAGGGCTGAGACCTGACATGCCTTGGCTAGCCATGTAGGACGAAAAAACGTCTGAAGCTGGGAGGAGCCGGGCCTTCTTTCTTTTCAACATTTCAGTGCGCCACACCGCCGCCAATGCTCACACCCACCGGCACCACGTTGCGCGACACCGCGCGCGCGCCTTCGTTGATCGCCACCGTGCTGACAAAGGTGTTCAGAATCAGGTTCGCGTAACGTTCCAGTGTGCGATACGGCGTGAACGGCACATAAACAATGTCACCCGGTTCCAGCAGGACATCCGGTGACTGGCCTTTGACGATGGCTTTGTAGTCCACCACGGCGATTTTTGGCTGCGCCAGCGAGCCGCGCACGATTGCCACGTGCGAAAGGTAGGCGTATTTGATCGTTCCCTGCGCCTCGGCAATGGCCGAAATCAGGGAAACCTGATCCCGATACGATACCGACCGCGGTTGCAGGACCGCGCCAAGCACGTAAACCTCCCGGGCCGTCGCCGAGGGGACATAAACGTAATCGTCCGGCTGCAGGTAAATGTTCTGTGACATGTCGCCTTCCCGCAACAGCCGGTAAAAATCCACCGGCAGGATTTTTCCGTCGCGCATCACGAAACTGTGGTGCAGGTCCGCGACGTCCTGCGACAAGCTCGGTGCTACCGGTCCACCGCTCAGCGAGGCCAGCATCGTCGGTGAAGTCGTTCCGCCCGCTTCGGCGAGTGCCCCAAGCAGGGTCGTCGGGGCAGTCAGCGGATAAATTCCGGGCGCGTTCAGGCGCCCCAGCAGCCATATCTGCCGGCTCGATACGCTGCGCAGCGTAACGTTCACCTCCGGCGGTTGGCGCATGAATTGGGTCAACCCTTTTTCCAGGAGCGCCTTGGTTTCCGGCAACGTCAGCCCGGCCACGTCGAGTCCGGGCAGAAGGTTGAAATAGATTTTGCCGTCCGGTCCGACGGTGGCCCGGGTGCGCGTGGTTGGATCGCCCAAAATTTCGATATCCACCTCATCCCCCGGTCCCAAAGTGAAGTTTCCCGCTGGCGGCTGGAGCAAATCCGCGTCCGCCCGGTTGGTCGTGGTGACGGCCGTCAGGTTGGTCAAGCTGGCCAGTTTGGCGGCGCTCTCCGCCTGCGCGTTAAATCGCGGCCCGGTGGCCGCACAACCGGTCAAAAAAAGTAGTGCCAGCCCGAACCCGGCGGCCAGAAAGGAGAATTTCGAGAAGAAACATCCATCATTCAACATCCAACATGCTTTGTAGAAAAGATTGTCCGTCCTCGAAGGCAGCCATTCCCTCGCCCCGCCAGCGAAGCGCGGGGAGAGGGCCAGGGAGGGAGGATTTTTAAGGAGCGCCTCCTCTCCCCGGCCCTCTCCGTCGGCGACGGAGGAGAGGGAGATCAACCGCCGGTGTTCTCTCGCATCCAGGATCTTCTCTACAAAGCCCATCCAACCTCGAACAACCAACGATGGTCCATTTGGAGGTTCTTTGGATGCTGGGCGTTGGGTGTTGGGTGTTCGATGTTTATTCACTCGTTTTCACTGGATAATGGGCCTCGTGATCAGCGGCCCGGCGTGGATGTCCGTCCAGGTGATAATCGCCGACTGCACGAACGCCGTGGTGGCCAGATCCAGAATGTCCTCCGCCTTGGCCCACGGACGGTAATGCACATAAACGATGTCATTCGGCTCCAGCTTGAAGTCTGGTGCGCGCGCTGACAAAACGTCCTTGGCGTCCACCACAAATGTTTGCGGGTGGCTCAACGAACCGCGGATGACCAGGACTTTTTGCTGCCAGGCGCGGGCCGTGAAGCCGCCTTGTTCGGCGATGGCTCTCACCGCGGACAGGTTTGCGTTATAAGGCGTGGCACCAGGCGTCAATACCTCGCCGACGATATAAAC
>DASZAB010000188.1:0-5019 GCA_035945675.1 Verrucomicrobiia bacterium
GTCCAGGGCACCGCGAAGCGAAAGAGGAATGAAAAGCTGGCTTGCCGAGTCAAAGCTTTGAGCGGTCATGGCCAAAGTAAATCCAGACCTGCCTGCGCTTTCAGCTTCGGCACGGCAGCCTTCGCTTTTCGCGGCGCTCCAAGTGAAGACTGGTGCGCGGTGCAGGTTTTGAACCTGCGACCCCCAGTGTGTGATACTGGTGCTCTACCGCTGAGCTAACCGCGCGCCGATTGATAAGAAGCCATAAAAATCGGGGTTATTCAATCTTTAAAAGCAGTGCCGCCAGCCCCGCCGGTCGATGGCTTGAGAAACTTTCCCGGTTCACCGGGGTTTCAAAACCAAATGCGGACAACCCATTTCAACGGAGTCATCCCTATGATCCCTGTGCGGAAATTCTGCCTCATGTTAATCGTGGCTTCGGGCCTGTGCGCTCTTGCCGCCCGCGCCCAAATCACCAATCTGCCTCCGACCGAATTGGAAACGTTCGAATCCCAGACCGGATCGGTCATCGTCAAAGGTGCCGGCCCGGTTGGTTCGCTGGCCGTTGACGCCGTGAATATCGTGGTCATCAGCAAGGAGTCGCTGGATGTGAGCAGCGGCCGCCGGCAATACGGCATGGCGGTTGAGGCAGCCGCGAACAACGAGCGGGTGTGGAAAAAGACGGTGGACTATGTCGAAATGGACTCCCTGCTCAACGGCGTGAATTATCTCGCCAAAATTGATTACAAGGTGACCGCCGAACCCACGTTTGTGGCCAGTTACGTCACCAAATCCGGACTTCGAGTCGGCGCGTTCACCAGTCAGCGTCGCGGCGTCATCCAATATTTCCTGCAGGACTACAGCACCACCAGCCCGAGAATTTTAATCACCTCCGCCCAACTGGCCCAGTTCCAGGATCTGGTGGCAGAAACCAAAAAGACCCTGGATGCGCTGCAGGCCGCTCACTGAGGAGCTGACGGACCCGCCGCCATTTTGCTTCCGGAAAAACTGAGTCGCGTGGTTCCCGGCCGGATGGGACCGGATCAACCATCCCGTCGCACTTCATCTTATCCCCATTTCTGTCGATAGCAGCCTGCCGGAGAACGAGGTAGAATAAAGTGATGCAGTTCATGAAGGTGCCTTGCCGTTGGCGGAGCGGAATTTTCTCCGCCGTTTTCGTCACAGCCCTGAACGGGTTTTTTGCGCAGGTCGGCCTGGCCAACAATCCCGGCGGTTTCACGCCGTTGGTCACGGCGCCGGTGACCACGGGCATCGAGGCGTTTGGCAGCCAGACGGACCATTTTCTCGACAATGGAATCCTGCACGTGCTGATTTCACCAAACGGCAGCGTGGATTCAATCAAGTACCTCCAACCGGGCCTGCCGGGCACGCCCGCCGCCGACGGCACCGAAGTGGTCAGCCAGTCCGGCGTGAATTTCGGCAATCATACGGCGATTTATTATTACTGGTATCCTGACGGCAACGGAGATTGCGCTTATCTCAATACGACCACCAACAGCAGCGGCATCGACCTCGCTTACCTGCGCACCTACAACCCGGCGGTGGACAGCGTGGTGGCGGACGTGGAGCTGCACTATATGCTGGGACAGGGTGATACCGGCCTGTACGCGTACCTCATCATTCGGCACCCCGCCAGTTATTCGGCGTACACAAACAATTTGAACATCAGTTTCATTCAGTGCCTCTGGCCGACGGCGCACGACAACACCAATTTCCTTTGCGAAAATTCCTATGTGGATGACGGGGTGAGGTACGGTTTGAAGTTGAACGGGGTTTACCAGAAACGCAACGGGCTGCAGCCGAATTTTTGGGATAATTATCACACCATCGCCGTAACCAACATCAACATTCCCAAGGAGGTCATCGAATACACCACGGGCGTCTTCGCCGGCTGCACGAATGGCAAATATTCCTATACCTTCGATTATCCCAAATTGAGCACCTTCGGGATGGCGAGCGACACCAATCAGATTGGCCTGTGGTTCGTCGCCGGCGGCCACGAATACCAAAACAACGGTCCCACCGCTTGTGAATACTCCGGCGGCATCGGCGGCCTCATCACGTTCGAACCGCTCATCGCTCATTATGGCAATACCGGCCTGAGTGTCGCCCATACCGCCGATTTCACCAGGATTTACGGGCCGTGGCTGTTTTACATCAACCGGCAGACCAACGGCGCCGCGTGCTGGGCGGACTCCCAACAACAGGCGCTGGCCGAGCAACAGGCCTGGCCGTACGCGTGGTTGACCAACAGCGTTTACCAACCCCGCAGCCAGCGCGCCATGGCTTCCGGCCAACTGGTCATCCACGACCCGCTCCGGCCCGAGGCAACTGCCGCCGGTGCCTGGGTCGGGTTGGCCGCGCCGGATTCGGGTTTGGAGAACGATCCGCATGACTGGCAGTTGCAGTCTGACGGCTACCAGTTTTGGACCCGATGTGCTGCCGATGGCACATTCACGCTGCCGCCCGTGACCACATTTTCGCCTTACGGCACAAACGCCGTGTACGAACTTTATGCGTATTGCGCGGGCACGAACGGTTCCGTCGGCCAGTTCCAGACCGGCCCGTTCACCTTTGCTCCCGGCGCCGTGACGAACCTGGGAACGCTGACCTGGACCGTGCCGCACCAGGGCGACAGCATCGCTTGGGAAATCGGCTATCCCGACCGGACCGCCGCCGAGTTCCGACACGGCGATGACTACGCCGTGCCGGGGTGGTGGCTGGATTTTGCCAATGAATTTCCCAATCCCATGACCTACACGGTCGGCGTCAGCCACTGGACGAACGACTGGAACTACGTGCAAGGCGCTTACTTCACTCCTGGTGCGACCAACAACATGGTCTGGAACATCCAATTCAACCTGCCCAGCGTGCCGCTCAGCGGCAACGCCACGCTCAACACCGTCTGGGCCGGGGCTGCCTACGCCGCCATTCAGGTGTTTGTGAACGACCCGAACCGGACCGGTCCGGTGTTCCGCGATTTTTATCCGAGCGTTCCCGCCGGGGCGAACACCCTCATCCGCCAGGGCATCCACGACAAATACGGCATTGACCACACGGTCATTCCCGTCAGCAAACTTGTCGCCGGCACCAACACCATTACCCTCGTACAACGACGGGCCACCACCGACACCTCCAGCTATGTCATGTATGATTATCTGGATCTTGAGTTGCCGACGCCGATGGCTCCCGCCGGCCTGACTGCGACGCCAGGAGATGGGCAAGTGGTGTTAAACTGGTCACCATGTCCCGGCGCCACGGGTTACTACGTTAACGAATCCACCACCAACGGCGGGCCATACACCGTCGTCGGCGCAAACCTGAGCGCGCCCACCTTTGCCAGCAGTGGCTTGACCAATGGCATTCTTTATTACTACACGGTCATTGCCACCAATGCCGCCGGCGGGAGTCTGGCTTCCGCGCCCGTCAGCGCCCGGCCGACGTCCGCGACGGTGCCGCGAATCGCTGCCGCGTTCGATGCCAACACTCGACAATTGGCTCTGAACTGGCCGGCCGACCACACCGGCTGGATCCTGCAGGCGCAGACCAATTCCCCCGGTTCCGGTCTCGGGACGAACTGGGTGACGATTTCGGGCGCGGACAGCACCAATCGGATTGTCCTGCCGGTCAATCCGGCCAACGGCAGCGTCTTCTTCCGGCTGGTTCAGTGACCTTCGGCTCAGGGTTGCTTGCTTAAGATTGTGTCCCGTTGCGCCCAGGCGGGATCGGGATGCGGATAATCCAGATTGTAATGCAGGCCGCGGCTTTCGGGCCGCAACTGGGCGCAGCGCACAATCAATTCGGCCACCGTGGCGATGTTGCGTAGCTCCAGCAAATCGCTGGTCACGATGAAATTCCAGTAATATTCGCGAATTTCCTCCTGCAAATTTGCGATGCGCTTGGCCGCGCGCTCCAGCCGCTTGTTCGTGCGGACGATGCCGACGTAATCCCACATCAGCCGCCGGATTTCATCCCAGTTATGCGACACCACCACCATCTCGTCCGGATTATGCGCATCGCCGGATTGCCACAGGGGAATCTCCGTCGCAATTTTTTGCGCCGGATGCGCCAGGGCTTTCCCGGCCGCGCGATGACCGCACACCAGCGCTTCCAGCAGCGAATTGCTCGCCAGCCGGTTTGCCCCGTGCAACCCGGTGCAGGCGGCTTCGCCCACCGCGTAAAGCCCGGCGATGTCCGTTTCGCCGTCCACGTTCGTCATCACGCCGCCGCACTGGTAATGCGCCGCCGGCACGACAGGAATCGGCTCTCGCGTGATGTCAATGCCATAACTCAGACAGGTCCGGTAAATGTTGGGAAACCGTTCAATGATGAAGCGCGCCGGCCGGTGCGTGATGTCAAGCCACACGTGTTCCGCGCCGCTCTTTTTCATCTCGCTGTCAATCGCCCGCGCCACGATGTCGCGCGGCGCGAGTGATTTCAACGGATGATAGGCGTCCATGAATTCCCTCCCGTCGAGCGTCTTGAGCACGCCGCCTTCGCCGCGCACCGCTTCGCTGATGAGAAACGATTTCGCCTGCGGCTGATACAGGCACGTCGGGTGGAACTGGACGAACTCCATGTTCGCAATCGCCGCGCCTGCGCGATACGCCATCGCCACGCCGTCGCCCGTCGCGATGTCGGGGTTCGTCGTGTAGAGGTAAACCTTGCCGCAGCCGCCCGTGGCCAGCAGGGTCACCGGCGCGGTGAACGCCCAGACCCGACGGCCCTTTTTGTCGAACACGTACGCGCCCAGACAGCGGTTGGCGCCGGCATGCCCGAGTTTGCGGCTGGCGATCAAATCAATGGCGATGTGATTTTCAAAGATCTGGATGTTCGGCTGCCGCGCCACCGCGTTCAACAACGCCCGCTCGATTTCATGGCCGGTCACGTCTTTGGCGTGCAGGATGCGCCGCTTCGAATGCCCGCCTTCCCGGCCCAGGTCCAGTTCCTTGCCGCCGTCCTCGGCCGGCGCGTCGCGCTCGGAAAATTTCATGCCCAGTTCGATCAACTCCTGAATCC
>DASZAB010000189.1:0-30538 GCA_035945675.1 Verrucomicrobiia bacterium
GGCCGGTCTCGCCGGCCCCGGTGAACCGGATGGCCATGGGGGCGTTGGCGGCGCCGCGGCCGGGAGAGTACCGGCTGGTAACGAAACCGGCCCCGGGGTGGCAACGGGAACGGCGGCCACCGGAGGAGCCGCAGCCGGTGCCGTGGAGACTTTGGCATTGGGAGTGATCACGGCCGGGGCGGAAGAAACCGGGGCAACCGCGGCGGGAGCCACCGCTGGAGTTCTGGCCACCGGAACTCCCGCCGTGGGGACTTCGGTTACCGGCGTGGCCGCAGCCGAAGGCTCATGAGCAGGAGCCATCATCGTGGTTGTCGCCATCGCTGCCGTGGAATTGGTCACGGGTGGCGGCGCGACTTCCGGCGCGTTCAACTCGGTCATTTTTTGGTTCAACGCTGTGAGGGCTGCCGCCTGGGCCGACGCATTGGCGGCGGGAATTTTTTGGGCAAAATCGGCGTCGGCGGGTGGGGTCGAAGCGGGTGAGACTTTGCCTGGAGCGCCCGCGGCCGGAATTTTAGTCGCCGGAACTGCCGTAGCGGAGGCTGCATTGCTCACATTGGCAGTCGATTCAACGGGCTGGGCCAACCCTGTCAGGGAATCTGTATCCGGTGGCGGTTGGGCTTCCGGATGATCCAACTGATAGAGTTTTTGCTCCAGCGCCGCGCGTGCGGCGGCCTGGTCAGCCGTGTCGTCCGCACGGACGGAAACGCCACTCGCAACCAGGGCGGAGCTTAATATCATAAAGGTACCGGCTTTCATGAATTGACCTTTCTTCATCCGTGTCCGTATGCATATTTAAGGCCAATCCGTGACCGGCTTCAAGCCGTCAGTTCCAACTGTGGCGGGTCAAATTCACCGGTAAGGACGCCGCGCGGCGGCATCCGGACCGCCCGGCGAGCCATCCCTGCCTTGAAGACAACCGCGTTCCACCTGATTTCCCTGCTCTTGCGCAAGGCACCGGGTTGATTATCAGCAGGAGCCGGTCGGGCAAATCGCGGGACCGAAAAGTCATCCGCTTCGAGGAACACCAAATGCAAGCCTGCCTGCTGTTTAAACGTCACGGATGCTTGCCAGCGAATCAAGACCCATTAAGATACCGTCGTGAAAGTAAATCAGTGGTTTTTGTTTTTAACATTGAGCGTCGCAACGGCTCTAACAACCCATGCTTCGCCCCCGGCCACCCAGCGCGGCACGACGGAAGTATTCAAAGACAAAACCACCGGACTTAAATCGGGGGATGCGGATGCCTACGTCCTGCGCGGCGCCGCCGAGGCGGACAAAGGCGATCTGGACGGCGCCATCGCGGACGACACCAAGGCCATCGAACTCAAGCCGGATGCCGTGGATGCCTACGTCAACCGGGGTCTGGCGAAGCGGGCCAAGGGCGATTGGGCCGGCGCCATTGCCGACAGCACCAAAGCCATCGAACTCAAACCGGATGATGCAGCGGCCTACGTTCTACGCAGTGCGGCCAGGGTGGACCAGGGCGACCTGGACGGCGCCATTGCCGACAGCACCAGGGCCATCAAACTCAAACCGGATGATTTGAATGCTTACCTCAATCGGGGCATTGCGAAGAAAGCCAAAGGTGATCTGGACGGCGCCATCGCCGACAGCACGAGGGCCATCAAACTCAAACCGGATGCGGTCAAGGCCTACATTCTGCGCAGCGCGGCGAAGGCGGTCAAAGGCGACCTGGACGGCGCCATTGCCGACAGCACCAAAGCCATCAAACTCCAACCGGACAATGCGGAGGCCTACGTCAATCGGGGCGTCGCGAAACTGGCCAAACGCGAGCCGGACGCCGCCGTCGCGGACTTTACCAAAGCCATTGAGCTCAAACCGGACGATGTGGACGCCTACGTCAATCGCGGCATCGCGAAGCGAGCCAAAGGCGACCTGGATGGAGCCATCGCCGACAGCACCAGCGCCATCGAACTTAAATCCCACGATTCGGAGGTCAACGCCAAGCGGGACACGGCGAAGGCAGGCAACCCGGACGTTGCCGTGGCAAACACCGCCAAAACCAACGAGCCCAAACCGGATACCGCAACGGCCAACGTCCATCAAAACGTCGTGAAAAAGGGTACCGGCGATTCGGATGTCGCCAAGGTAAACAGCGCCAAAGCCGGCGAAGTGAAATCGCACGGTCCGGAGGCCAACGCCGATCGGAACAGTGTGGAGGGTGGCCAAAGCAGTTTGAACACCGCCCTACCCAACAAAACCAGTGCCCGCGAAGTTAAGCCGGAAGAGGCTGAGGCCTATGTCAACCGGGGCGTTGCGAAATTAGCCAAGCGCGACCTGGGCGGCGCCGTCGCCGATTTCACGCGGGCCATCGAGCTCAAACCTGACGATGCGGAGGCCTACGTCAATCGCGGCGTTGCGAAACTGGCCAAAGGCGATGCGGACGCGGCCATCGTGGACTTCACCAAAGCCCTCGAACTCAAACCGGATGATGCGATCGGCCACTATTTTCTCGGTTTCTGTTATGCCAATGGCAAAGGAGTGAAGAAGAATGCGGCGGCAGCGGTGCGGATGTATCGCCAGGCCGCCGAGCAGAATCTCGCTCAGGCTCAATGGCGGCTGGGCCTCTGTTACTATAAAGGCGAAGGCGTCACCCGGGACGCCATCGAGGCGTATGGGTGGTTCAGTCTGGCGGCCAGGACCGATCCCGAGGCAGCCCGGAACCGTAACCTGCTGGAGAAGGAATTGACCCCTCAACAATTGAAGGCTGCGCAAAAACGCACCAGGGCGTTACAATCACAAATCGGAGCCGGGTTCAAACTCTAACCGGCCAGGCAGTCCGGAGTTTATAGCGGCGCCGGACAATGTCGGCGCGGCCGTTTGCTTTCACGGAGCCGTCACTGGCGAAATTGCCGACAGCTGAAACCATCGCCAACTCGACGCTTTACTTCCCGCCATTTTGGACAAAACTCACAACCACGACTTATGAGCAGATCTTCGCGAACTCCGGGCGTCAGCCGGATTGACCAGCCCGCCAAACGCACTCACGGTTTTTTTGTGCGGTTGCAGCGCCGGGGCAAAACCCATTCCGCGTTCTTCACGGACCAAAGGTGCGGCGGACGGAAACGGGCGCTGGCAGCGGCACAAAAGCATTACCGGAAATTGCGTGCGAAATGGGGGCCGGTGGTGCGGAAACGGCGCCAGGGGTCGCCCGTCACGGTGGGCGTGCACCTCAAAACGGAGCGGCGCCACGGCGAGGTCCGGAAATATTGGGTGGCGACCTGGAGTCCAAAACCGCGGGTCACCCGGCGAAAAGAATTTTCGTTTTGGGAATACGGGTCGCAAAAGGCCAGACGCCTGGCCGCACGCGCCTGGCGGGCGGCGTCGCGGAAAAGCCAATAAAGGCCAAGCTGGGTGGATGGGAGCGGCAGTGGTCGCGCTGAACTCGATGCGACCCATCCGCCTTCCAGAGTTGTGCAGGAACCGGCAGGAGCATGGTGACACGACGGGAAACCGCCGGCGCAGGCGTACGGGTCGCCGGAACCCGGCCCGGTCGTGCCGGCCACCACCGCCTGCGGTCATCAAACCAGGACCCGTCTTAACTCCAGCACAATGATAATTCACACAAACAGTATATCTAATATAAATGGCAATATATTATCTTGACTCTGATAGAGTGATAGCCTCATACTGTATACGATTCGCCTGGCAGTTGAATGAACCCTATTATGAAACTCAGGCTTTCGGCTCGTTCTTTTGCAGTACTCATCGCGGCTGTCTGGTCGATGCCCGCTTCGGCTTGGGGAATATTACAGCCGGGATTTGACCAGACCTACGTCGGCACCAATCTCTATACCCGCGCGTGGGGCCTGGGCGTGGCGGATTTTAACCGGGACGGGATTGACGACTTCGTGGCCGGCAACACTACCGGCGATGTATACTTCTGGAAAGGCAACGGCGACGGCACCTTCGTGAACCAGGGACGCATGGTCAATGCGGTGTACAACGTGGGTTACGGCCTGGCCGCAGGCGATTTCAACGGAGACGGTTCGAATGATTTTGTAATGGTTTCCACGGTCGCCACCACCCCCTTCATCATCGGTGGGGTGTATTTGTACCTCGGAAACGGCAACGGGACTTTTCAGTACACCGTTTCATCGACGTACGATCTTGGCCTGCTGGTGGGTGATGCCGGCGACGCCAGTTCGGCCGTGGCCGCCGCGGATGTGGATGGTGATGGCGACCTGGACCTTGTTGTCGGCGAGATCAGCACGGGCGCGGCCAACACCGCGGATGTGGTTCTATTCAAGAACCTGGGCAACGATGGAACCGGCAAGCCCGTCTGGAGCGCCGGCACGGTCATCATTGCCGCCCAGGACCTCGGTTCGTCGCCGAATCCGGAAGCACCCCCTTACTACCCGCCATTGAGCAGCCAGACGCTGAGCGGGTATGGATTGGCGTTGGGCGACATGGATGGTGACGGTCACCCGGACCTGTTGGTGTCTGACCGTGCCAGTTATCTCTACATCTACCATAACAACGGTTCCGGCACCTTCACTCCGATTCGGTATGAACGGGTGTCGAACCGGCCATACGCCTACGCGCAGATCCATGCGCAATTCTGCACGCAGATGCCGATCGCGGTCGCAGACTTCAACGGCGACGGCCTGATGGATTTCGTGACGGGCGGGACCGATGGGTCCTGGGACGGCAAGGTTGATTTGTGGATCAATACCGGCAACGACGGTTCCGGCCGGCCGCAGTTCAGCAATGCCGGCATCATCGGTACCGCAGGCACCGACTCGCGCGGCCTCGCGGTCGGCCAGCTTAATCCCGCCACCGATTCGTACGCGGACGTGTTGTTCGGAAACTATGAAGGCAACCTTTATGCATTGTTCACGGACCGGCAGGACACCGACGGCGACGGGATTATTGACCGGTATGACAACGCCCCGTACATCGCCAACGCACCGCGCCTGGATATGAACGCCGACGGCGGCCTGAACCGATATGACCAGCTGGACAACGATGCGGACGGTGTCGGCGACCCCGCCGATGTGGATGACGACAACGACGGTGTGCCGGATGGGGTGGACAACTGTCCGTTCACGTACAACCCGGACCAAAAAGATACCGACGGCGACGGTCGCGGGGACGCCTCCGATCCGCTCAACAACAACGACAGCGACGGTGACGGTGTGTTTGATGGTCCGTTGGACCCCGCTTTGTTTGCCCAGGCGAAGCAGGCCAAAGGCGAATGGTCCCGGAGCAGCACCCATTTCATCATCCGGATTGACGCCTTGGGGCGGCAATTCCAGAATGAATTCATCCAGGAGTTCGTGGACGCGGCCATCCTGACTCCGACCGGGTGGGAGCTGAACAAATACACCAACTACAATGGTATTGGCGACGAACCGGCGACGGCGGGGTACAACGTGCCAGCCGATCTGGCCGGCGGCAGAGACTGTCCCATCAGCGTGGTGGTGATCCCCAAGATGCTGTGGAATGCGTTTGGCGATCCCGACCCGATCCGGTGGATCAACGAACGGATTGCGAACCCGAACCTTGAAATCTGCCAGCACGGCACCTATCACGTCAGCAACACCGGGAGTGGTGATTGGGCAAACCAAACGGACCGGAACTTCTACTCTTGCGAGACCTGCGGGTTCACCGTCCAGGAAATGTTCCAATACCTGCGCATCGGCAAGCGCACGTTGCTCGGGGATTACACCGACCCGTGGTTGCAGCAATCCGGCGCCAACCCGGCCACCTCGCCCCGGATCAATTGGACGAACGCTTCGCATCGGCTGATCAGTTACTCGCCACCTTATAACGCCTCTGACACGCCCAGCCGGGAAGCGGCATCCCACCTCATGATGGCTGGGTTCAGCGCGTCGGTCTATGAGGAGACCAGTTCGATTTTCAGCCCCGAAGGTTCGCATCACGAGGGATTCGACCAGTTTGGCATGTTCCACGCCAGCGCGGACTTGCAGGTGAATCCGGTGATTCCCAAGGGGAACAGGACGTACCTGGAGTATCTGCAATCCATCACTCAGGTCGGCCAATTGAACACCTGGTTGATCGAGGAGGTCGAGTGGTCCACACGTTACTGCAATGATCAGGAGCGCCTGACCGATTGTCCGTCCGCGCCCGATGGCATCAACCGCGAGAACAACATGGTGGATCCCGACCGCTGGGCAATGTGGCTGACATTGCTCGACTACTGCAAGGCCAACGGCGTGGTGATGACCCTCGGCGACTACGCGCTGGCCATGGCCTACGACAATGCCCCGACAGTGTACAACCCCGGTCAGGCGGATTCCGATCATAACGGCATCGGCGACGTCATTGACGGGGCGGTGTTGGTGGCGAGCGACGCCACCTTCACTTACAATGCCGGTGGCTCCTCCGGCATGTTGCGGGCCGTGCTCACGAACGCCTTGGGCGGCATCACGAATCAGGTGATCCAGTTCACCCTGGACCTTGACGGTGATGGCAACAATGAGGCGTTCACCGCCTTTACGGATGGCAGCGGTGTGGCCACCCGGGTGGTTACTTCCTCCCGGGCCGCGGGTCAGATCATCCCTTACAGCGCCGCCTGGGACGGCGTCGTGCTGACGGCAGGCGATACCGGTACCGCCACGATCAGCGATCCCGTCCCGCCCGAAATCAGTTGTCCCGGCACATTGCTCTTATACGCCAACCCTGGTGAATGTGATGTCGCCGCAATCGGAGTGAACCTGGGCACACCCACGGCTGTGGATGGCTCCGGCTCGGTTACGGTGAGCAGCAATGCGCCGGCCCTCTATCTGATGGGAACAAACGTCGTGGTGTGGACTGCCACCGATCCGTCGGGCAACAGCAACAGTTGCCTCCAGCAGGTCATCGTCAGTCACGCTGATCCGGGTTACGACTATGACGGCGACGGCCTGACCGACAGCCAGGAGTGCCGCCTGGGCAGCGACCCGAAGGATCCCGAATCCGGCCTGAAGATCCTGGCGGTGAATGTAACTACGAACGGGGTACGGATCGTCTGGCGCACCATTGCCGGCACGACCAACGTCGTGCAAACCGCCAGCGGTCTGGTGCCCGGCAGTTTCACAGACCTCGCGCCGGCGGTCGTGGCACAAGGAAGCGGCTCGGTGGTGACCAACTACTTTGAGTTAAACGGCCACACCAACAGCCCGATGCGGTTGTATCGCATTCTGATTCCACAATGATCGCATAAAATTAGCTTGACTATTTTATGATTATTTAACAAACTGTAAAAGTGATGGACTCAGAAACTTACGAACCCGGAAAAGAAACAAGACATTTATGAAAATCGCGACGCGTTCCCTTTGTTCCGCGGCTTTAGTGGCCGGGATGACGGTTGTCTCACCGGCGGCCTCGGTTTTTTACGACAACTTTGACAGCTACGCAAACCAGGCTGCTTTCGAAGCCGCTTGGACACCGATCGGGACCGTAACACCGATCGGCGCCACGCTGGCGACCGACCAGGCATCCAGTTCGCCGCAGTCCGTGCGGGTCGACGGGACCGCGACGAGCGGACAGCAGCGCAACCAACATTCGTTTGCCGAAACCGGCCTGATTGACACCCTCACGACGATCAGCTTCAGTTTCGATTTTTACGATTCCAACCCTGCCGCAGCTCCGTATCGCCAATTCTCCGTCCTGCAGGACGGTACGGGGACCGCTACCGGCCAGATTCTTGGCATGGGGTTGAACAATAATCAGCTTCTAAACGATAGTGGAGGGAATTTCTACATGGCGCGCATAACGGGTTACACCCCGCTGGCGATTGACCCCGATGGTGGCCCCAACGAGAGCGGCACGCTCGGGTCCGGCGCCTTTTTTAAATTGAACGATTTTGCCAATTCGCCGTTGCGCACGGTCGGCTGGCATAATTTAAAGATGACGATCAGCACCGACGACGGTCTGAGCGCCGATTTCGCGTTCTACGTGGACAACATCCTTGCCGAGCGGGTGAGTAACGTTGGCACCGCGGCACAGTTCCGCAGTTATGATTATATCCGTCTCGGCTCCGGCTTCTCGAATGCCAGTAATGCCGCGTGGTACGACAACTTTAGCGTCGACGTCACCGCAGTGCCTGAGCCTTCCACCGTTGGCCTCTGCCTGTTTGGAGCGTTGGCTTTGATTTTCAGCTGTGGCCGACAACGTCGGCATGCCTGACCCTCATCTGCGCCGACGACACCCTGCATTCTCCCCTCCGTGACGCAGTTCCGGGGAAGATCCGATGTTCTGCGAACGATCAGCGCCGGCCGCCATGGTGTGGTCCGGATCCAAGGCAGCTAACCGGTCGGCGCCGCCGGCCATCCCGACCGCTGATCAGCCCAGGATTACGGCGAAACCCGAAGGAGAAGTGTAACATGACTGAAAAGAAAGAGTTTCCCCTGGCGCAAGTTTACGGACTGCTGGAACCCGGCCCGGTCCTGCTCGTCACGACGGCCCGCGCGGGACGGGCAAATGTCATGCCGATGTCGTGGCATACCCTGATGGAGTTTGTGCCGCCGCTCGTGGGATGCGTGATCAGTAATTTGAATTACACGTTTGAGATTTTGCGGACGACCGGTGAATGCGTGATCAACGTACCGACGGTGGAACTGGCGAAAAAGGTGGTGGCCTGCGGAAATGCCTCCGGCCGGTCGGTGGACAAGTTCAAAACCTTCGGCCTCACGCCGGTGGCCGCACCAGTCATCAAGGCTCCCCTCATCGCCGAGTGCTATGCTAATCTGGAATGCAAGGTCATCGATCGGACGCTGGTGACCCGATACAACTTTTTCATTCTGGAGGTGGTCAAGGCGTGGATTGCGCCGCGCCGGAAGCGGCCCCGGACAATTCATCATCAGGGAGAAGGCGTGTTTGCGATTCCGGGCCGGACGATCAAGCTGCCTTCACCCAAAACTTCCTTCCTCACCAACTGATCTACCTGCCCGCCGGCCGACGGTGGATTTCAGCCCGAAATGCCCGCAGCGGTCTTGAATTTCTCCCAGTTGGCCGCCGCGTCCGAGTGGGTACGAATCCGGTCCAATGGACCACCTTCGTTGGCAGGGATGATGACGCGGGCGCAGAACAGGTCCCAAACGACTTCGGGGTAGATTTCACGCTCTTCGTCATTCAAACGACAGCCCACCACATGCAGCGGGTTTCGTCCGTGTCGGGTTTCCAGAACGAAGGCAATGCACTGCGCCAGGCTCTTGACATTGTCAAGGCTGCCGCTGCCGGGGCGGGCTTCCCGGCCGAGCATAAGGTCGGCGGCGATTTTCAGGATTTTTTCCTTCGTGGCATTCATGGGTCGTCCGACGCATGCTTGCGCAGCAAGGCACCGCTGTCGAGGTCTAATGCAATTCAAAGAGTCTTGTCTCCGCGTACGTGAGTTCGCGCCATATCCTTCGCCTTTGTCCGAATGGCGCCGACTGACGTCGGCGGCTACACATTTCTTTTTGAAATAGCGGTAACGACCAAAAGCGCGTCACCGACCCCGATTTCAGGACGGCAACACGCCGTCCCTCCCGGGGCAAAAACTTTGTTACCTGTGAAAGCCGCCGCCGGGCGCGCTTCCACGGCCCCAATTGGCTGCCCCTCCGCCATAAGCGGTTCCGCCGCCGGAATGTCCTCCCCCATCCCAGGATGGCGCTGGCGTAGAATGCCAGGCGGGCGCGGAATGCCAGGTCGGTGCCGAGTGCCAGGCCTGGGCCGGATGCCCCGCGGGAGTAGGAGTGTAACGCCGGGAATCGGAGTAATCACGATGGTAGGCCGGAGCGGGTGAGAAGCTTCTTACCTGAGAATTTCCGGTTCCGCTCCACGACCGGTTGAACGTGTTCGGATAGGAACGATTCCACGAAACACCTGGCGCGGAAGGTCGAAAATCGTTGGGTCGGCCCGGTTGAATTCGGGGCGTGTTGCCAACCTCCCGGGGAGCGGTGTTGTTGCCCCAGCGGTTGGCCCATGGCGCGCGTTGCTCCCGCACGAAACGATTTTGTGTCGCGGAAATGTTTTGGCCGGGCCGGTAAATCACCTGCGCATCGCCGTTCCGGGTCAACCGGTCACGCATGATGAAATCGCCGGAACGTCCGTCCCGGTGCGGCATCTCGCGTACCGCCACGGGTTGGAGCCGCGTGTGCGTGGCCGCTTCGATGCGCGACGGGTCAATGCCGCGATTAATGAAGCGGTGCTCCGCGTCCAGGGCAAAGCGGTTGTCCACTCGTGAATCACGGAAGAAGCGGTCGGCGTCGCGGCCATGCCGGAAGTGCTCAAAGGGATGGCGCTGGCAGAAATCGTCAAAATCACAAAACGTAAAGCAGCCCGGTCCCAGGCCAAAACCGAAATTAAAGCCAACGGCGAGGCCGTTGAAGGTCCAGCCGACGCCGGCTGCGAAACACGCGCCCGGGGGCAGCGGCGCCCAGCCGCAATAGCCCGGATAATTCCGCCAGCAGACCCACGCCGGTCCCCACGTGTTATCGGGGCACCACAGCCAGCCGTAGCCCGGAGACTGGCACCACCGGCCGTAATGGAACGGCGCCCAACCCCACGAGTAATAGGAGTTCCAGTACCAGCCCTGGTCCGTCCATAGCCAGTAGCCGTTGTTGCAGTACGGCTGCCAGCCGGGATCCACCACGACGACGGTCGGCTGCCAGCACCATCCGTAATTCGGCACGTTCACCCACGTCCCATACGGCGCCAGCGAACTGTAAAAATTTGCCGCGACGCCGTTCACCGGCGGTGTTTCGGCCGGAGAACCGTTGTCAGGGTTCGCCGCCTCGTTCGCGGCCGGCGCCTGGTCGGTGGACGCCATCCCACCATGAGTCACCAGGGCATCGAGCACGGCGGTCGAAACTCCCATATCGTGGAGATAAATAATCTGGCCCGCATCAAGGTCATAAGAATAGGCCGATTTCTGAAGATAAGCCGTAATCACGTCATCGCTCATGCCGGCTTCGGACATGCGGAGGACTTCGGCCGGCACCGGCGGCAGGTTGACCTGGGCCGGTGCAATAACTGCGGTCGGAGCGGTGGCGTTTGGGCTCGCAGCCCGCATCCGATTGGTATTACCCGCCAGTGCGACGAACAGTCCCAGGACTGCCAACGCCCCGACGGCCATTTTGTTCCAGCTTCGCATTTTCATAATACCTTTGGTTTCGTCCGGTCACCGAACCCTATGGAGAACATAGCATATAATCATGAACGTGATTTGAACGAGGCATGACAATTTTGTCATTTCGTCTGTGTGATCTCTGCGTCGCTCGCGGTTAATCCGGCCCCGGAAAATCCATAATAAGAGGTTTCTCTCCGATTTTTGTTTCCTTTGTTTTCTTCTGTGCAAACGGAGCCGAACTGGCTATTCATGAATCCTCACCCGGAAGAAACGATGAAAACGCAGCTACAGAATTGGGTCGTGTTGTTGGCGGTGTTGCTCGGCTTGCAGGCCACGCCGGCGGAACCATTACGCACCGTGCAGGTCCGCACCGCCGATGGCGTGCTCGAAGGTGTCGTCAGCGCCGACGGGATGGTGCGCTCGTTCAAGGGCATCCCCTACGCCGCACCGCCGGTCGGTCCGCTGCGCTGGAAACCGCCGCAGCCGGCGCCGGCCTGGACCGGGGTGCGGAAGGCCATTGATTATGGACCGCACCCCATGCAGGGCCGCATTTTCAGCGACATGATTTTCCGCGACAACGGACCCAGCGAGGATTGTCTGTATCTCAACCTCTGGATGCCGGAACACCGCCCGCCCGGCAAACTGCCGGTGATGGTCTGGATTTACGGCGGCGGCTTCGCCGCGGGATCCACTTCCGAGCCGCGCCAGGATGGCGGGAACCTGGCGAAGAAAGGCGTAATGGTGGTCAGTTTCGGCTATCGTTTGGGCGTGTTCGGGTTCCTGGCGCTCCCCGAATTGACCAAAGAATCGGCACACAACGCGTCCGGCAATTACGGACTTTTGGATCAGATCGCCGCGCTTCAATGGGTCAAGGCGAACATCGCCGCGTTCGGCGGCGACCCCGACAATGTCACGATCTTCGGCGAATCGGCCGGTTCATTCTCGGTCAGCGCGCTCATGGCCTCGCCCCTGGCGCAAGGTCTGTTCAAACGCGCCATGGGCGAAAGCGGGGCGTTCTTCGGCGACACCCTGCCGACGAAGTCGTGCACCGAGGCCGAAGCGGCGGGTGTGAAATTCGCGGAGTCGGCGTTTGGGACAACCTCGCTTGAAGCGTTACGGGCCGTGCCCGCCCAAAAGCTGTTGGCGGCGGCATTGAAGCTGCCGTGGGACCATTTCGCGCCGGACATTGACGGTTATTTCCTGCCGACCAACTGTCTGGCGATTTACGCCGCCGGACAACAAAGCCACGCCCCGCTGCTGGCGGGATGGAACCGCGACGAAGGGAACTTCAGGTCCTTTTTTACCAACGACGCGCCGACCGTCGAGAACTACGTCGCGCGCGCCCGGGCGCATTTCGGCACCAACGCCGAGACGTTTCTCAAGCTCTATCCGGCGGCAACGGATGCCGGGGTCGAGCGGGCGGCGCAGGATTTCGCCGGAGACCAGTTCATCGCCTATTCCACCTGGAAGTGGCTGGAAATGCAGCTTCAGACCGGCGAATCTCCCGTTTACCGGTACGAGTTTGACCAGACGCTGCCGTTGCCCGTCGATGCCAAGCCGGGCACCGAGCCGACGGCGCCGCACGCCTCCGAAATCGAGTACGTCTTCGAAATGTTGTCCTCGAAGCATCTGCCGTGGCGGCCGGAGGACCGGAGAGTGTCAGAATTGATGGCGGCATACTGGACCAATTTCGCGAAGACAGGCAATCCAAACGGCCCGCGCCTGCCGCCGTGGCCGGCGTACGATCGCCGGGATGGTTATCAGGTGATGCATTTCAGCGCCCACTCGAGCGCGGCACCCGACGCGCACCGGACCCGGTACGAATTTCTCGACCACCTGACTTCGCCATGGTGACCGCGAGGCGAAGGCCATGGGCCGAAATTCAACCACAGAGAATCACCATGGTTCGTTTGGACAGGATGCTCTACGCCCGGTTTGTTGATAACAACATCGCAAGCCATTTGAAATTAAATTAAGATGTGCTAACCTGTAGTTGCTGAGTAAAACATCGAGTTATAAGTCCGGCGGGCGTGGTTTTTGACGTATGTTCTCCACGCCCGCCGTATTTCATATCGGCATTTTCCTGTCCGGGCTCTGTGCGTCCTCTGCGGTCAAATGAGCGGTGATTCAGCCGCCCTACTTGAGGGCAATCACCATGGAGTCCGGCCCGCAGAGCGGTTCAACACGGGTTTCCTTGAAACCGGCGTCGTGCATCCAGCCACGGCAATCCGCGCCGGTGTAATCAAAACCGCCCCTGGTCTCAATCAGCATGTTAAGACTCATGAGCAGACCGAAGGCATTGCGCCGCCGGTCGTCATCAATGATGGCGTCGTAAACCACGAGCGCGCCACCCTGCGGCAAAGCGGCATAGGCCTTGGCAATCAGCTTCCGTTTTTGTTCCAAATCCCAATCGTGCAGAATGTGGCCCATGATGATGACCTCGGCGTGCGGCAACGGGTTGTCGAAAAAGCTGCCCGGATGAAAACGCAATCGGTGGGCCAGGCCGAAAGACCGGACGTACTCGTCAAAGATGGGGCCCACGACCGGCAGGTCGAATTCGCCACCCGTCAGGTGCGGATGGGCGAGCGCCAGCTGGACGGACACACAACCTTGCGCGCCGCCCACGTCCATGAAGCTTTTGAAACTTTGCCAGGGAAATTGCTGCGCCAGCGACCGGGCGGCGCCCAGGCTGATGCCGGTCATGGCGGACAGAAATTGCTTGAGCCGGGCCGGATCCGAATACAGTTCGGCAAAGGTGTCCCTGGCCTGTTTACTCTCGTTTTGCGGTTCACCTGACTTCAATGCCGTGGTCAGGTCGCCCCAGGCTGGGTAGAGCCGCGCGTTGGCCATCTCCAGGAGGCCGCCGATATAGCTGGGCTTGGTGCGGTCCAAAAACAAATCGCCTTCGGGTGTGTTGCGGTACTGCCCATCGGCCCGCTGCAACATGCCCAGGGCGACGAGGGCGTCGAAAAAATCGTTGGCGCCACGCGGGTGCAGATTCAGCCGGGCACGCAGCGATTCCGCGTTCAGCGGCCCCCTGGCCAGCTGGGTGAAGACACCGAGTTCGACAGCGCTGAGCAGGGCTTTTGAGCCCCAGAAACCGAGGCCGAGCTGAAGAATTTTGTCCGGCGCGATTTCGCCCGGCGCATCACCGGATGAAAAGCCGCGATCGGGACGGAGAGCGATGAGTTCGCCGGAGTTCCCGGCACGTGTGTCGCCAACAGAGGGGTTCGATGACATGGAGGCCAATAAACGCCATTACATAAAGAAGTCAAATGGATTTCTTAAGATGCCTGAATATCCGAAGATCGAAGATGCATGCCAGGCAGGGTGGAGTGAATCGGCCGCATTCGAAAAGCTCCTTCGTGCCAGAGTGTTGCAACGGATATTTCTTTACAACGCTGCGACATAGAAGTCGGGTGGACGCGCCCCTCGCCCTGCCTCTCCCCGCCTGGCGGGGAGAGGGTGGCTTCCAGCCGGGTGAGGGGTTTGTATTTCATGCGTACGGGAACGGCAGTTCTGTGACATCACGCTAGGGATTGGTAACCCGCAGACGAATGAATTGCGCCGTTGCAGCCGGTACCGGCGTGGTATCCTGGACAACCAATTGCGTGGCCAGGTTCGTAAGCGTGACAGTGTTCAGCGGGCCGGAAACCCATCCGCTCAGGAGGTTGCTGGAAACCTCGACGATGTATGTCACATCGGGAGGTTCCGCGGCGCGGTTGACGGTCAGGGTCAGAAAGTTCAGGCCGCCAACTGTTTGGATGCTGCCGGAAGGCATTTGGGCTGCAACAGCCGCGTTGGTCGGATTCAGGCCAAGCGCGTATTTAATCAGGTTCGGCACACCATCGCCCGCCGGGCTGGCACCGTTGGCGCCCGCGCCAACATTTGAAGGATTGCCAAAGTAACTGTTCCGCCAGATCTGCAACGGTGTCAACGTGGATTGGTCGAGCAAGCCGAGGACGCCCACGCCGGTGGCAGTTCCGACATATACCCGGGCGCTGGCAATCATCGGGGTAACAAACTTGTTGCCGGCCCCGAGATTGTCCCGACTGCCGGGGGCCTGGGTACTGTTATAATACTCTTTGGCGAGGTTGGTTGCGGCATAGGCGTGCAAGATGGCCGGGGTAGTGTTTTCCGTGGCCCAGACAATGCCGTTGGAACTGCCATTGGCGGAGATGCTCGGGGTCGTGCCGGGATAACCGAACGAGACGGCGGTTTGCGATGAGCTGCCGGTGAGCCGGGCATCCACAAACGGAAACGCCTGCAGATGGTTCCCGACGGAACCGTAATAAAGAGCGCCGTTGAAATAAGCCGGCATGGCCCAGACGCCGCCCGGCAGAACCCCGTCCATCTCCTGGTAGATGGCGTTGTCGTTAGCCGGATTGAATTTGCCCATGTTCGAACGGTCCACAAGATAAAGATTGCTGTCTTTCCCGGCTCCGACGGCGAGCTGTCGCGTATTCCCCTGCCCGTCCATCATGTCCGGCAACACGAGTGCGCCGCCCGAACCGAGGTCGGTGTCGGCAGCGCTCTCGTTAACGGTATTGAACATGGTGAAGTAATCCGCCACGGCAAGCTGGTTGCTCACGGTGGACAGTTTCATAAAGGCATTGCCGAAATCGCCCCGGTCGGGAAATCCGTTGGTGGTCAGCGTCGTCTCAAAGGTGCCGTTGCCGGCCAGAAAATAGATGTTGCCGGCGGTATCGGCCGCGAGCCCGCTGCCGCTCATCCAGATGGCGGCTCCCTCCCCATTCGGCGTGATGTTCAACACGCTGGTTCGGGCCAGCGTGCGTTCATCGTAACCGATGATCCAGCCGGTGTAGGGTTGGATATCACAGTGTGAAGCCCAGGAGGTATAAACCACGCCATTTAACAACAGGAGGCCGCAACGCTCCTTGTATTGGGCCGGATCAAATATCACGTTGGTGCCGTCGCTGTTCTCGCCTGTGCCGGGATATTTGGCGGCGATGGTCACGGCGGGCAGGCGGTTGGTGCCGGTGGCCAGATCCAGCGCGTGCAGGCGTTGGAAATAGGTGGTTATGCTGTTGGTCACCAGCTTGCTCATGGACACGACAAAGATCGTACCGTTGGTACCGAGCTGGCGGTCAATGACCGGCGTGGCGGTGATGCCGATCTCGGGAGTCACCTGACTGCAACCGCGATTGTCGGAAGGCACTTCGTTGGTCCCGGGCAGCGAGACGTGCCAGAACAGATTGGTGCTGTCGGCGTCGTAGGCATAAACGCTGTCGTGTTCGGTGGCAACGAACACCACGTTGCGCAGGCCTTTTTGCGGCAGCGAAACGCCCGCAGCATAAAGCGGCTCCGCATCCACCAGGCCGTCCGCCGGCAATACCCATAATTTGCCGAAGTGGTTGGTATTGACGCTGGCCGGCGTCAGAATCTCCTCGTCCAAATTCTGTCCGGTGCGCGCGTTGTCGTCATGATAGGTCAACACGTCGGCAGCCAGGGCCGGCGCGGGCGGCACGGCGAGCAGGGAAAATAACCACAACCACACGAACGCGCCGCAGATTGCACCCGCCCTGTGCCGGTGCTGCACCAGGTTGACCGGTGTCCTCACGGGAGGAAGTTCGTTCAAATCGGGCAGAGTGCAAGCAACAAAGCGGAAGTAAAAACGCCCACCCGCTCCTCACTGCCGGGAATCAAGGTTTGAGTTTCGGGACGTTACGGCATCAGCACCCGGTAAAAGCGCGGGCTGTGGTTGGTCATGCTGGGGTCGGTAACGAGCAGGGAACCACCGCCCGGAACGGTGTTAGTCAAGACCGGCCACCAGCTGAGGAGGTTGGAGGAGGCTTGCACAACGCAATTGCTCCCGGCCGGGGCGTTGAGAACAAAATGAAATATGCCGTTGCTCAGACCTGCGCCGTTCAGGACGATCTGCGCCGGGCGAACGGTTCGCACGTACACACCCCCGGGATACGGGCTTCTGTCGGCATCGTTGGAGGCAACCAGGAGACGAATCGTGGCTTGACCCGCCGGTGCCTGGTTCGTCGCCACCACCACACTTACGTCCTGATATCCCGGGGCCGGAATATCGAACGGAACCGCCGGCACAAAGTGGATCCACGGGGCGCCGGTTTCCGCTGTAATCGAAGTGACTGTCAACTTTCCCGCGCCATCGTTGTAGATGCGGAAGGTCCGGCTGTAATCGGGCAGACTTTGAATCGCGCGTTCCAGGTTTACGCGCGGCTTGGCAATCGCCACCTTGGTGTCGGTGACCGGATCGCCGCTCGCCACTAAAATGCTTTTGACTTCCTGCGGGGTGAGGTAGCTGCCCGTCCGAGCTTTGGCGGCGGACTGAAGGCACGCCACCGAACCGGCGGCGAAAGGACACGCGGCGGACGTTCCACTGAAGGTTTCGTCGTAATCACCGCTTGAGATTCCTCCTGAGCCGACAATGTCCGTCGTGTAAAGCTCGTCTCCGGGAGCCAGCAAACTTAAAAAGTCCGACATGTTCGAATAAGCAGTCACTTTATCCGGGGCCGACGCGTCATCAGCGTAGTAACCGCTCGCGCAACCGCTGGTGGCGATCTTGGGCGCACAGGATGCGGCGTTGACACAAGGAGTAATATGGCCAAAGGACGCATCAAATACCGCCCCCACGGAAATCACGCTCGAAAGGCACGCCGGGAAGCCAATGGAATCGCAGTAGCCGTCGTTGCCGGAGGAAACCAGGACGGTGATGCCCGCCGCAATCGCGTTGCTGGCGACTGCGGTCATGGACGGGAGCTCGTTGTCGCACGGCGAGAGGTAGCGCCCGCCGCCAAAGCTCATGCTGATGACCATGATGGGATAATCAGGATTGTCGTTCCGGTGGGTTACACACCAGTCCCAGGATGCTTCTTCCGCATCGGTGGTGCAACTGCCGCCGGTGCCGGAAGTTATTTTAAGGGCATAGAGCTTGGCGTTGTAAGCCACGCCCCCGATGTAGTCGCCGACCGTCCCGAGGTCGCCGGCGGCGATGCCGGCGCAGCAAGTGCCATGCGCCTGGGTATTCGGCATGGGATCGGCATCGTTGTCTCCAAAATCGTAGCCTCCGAGCACCTTGCTGTTGGGAAATCCTCCGCCCCCGAGACGCGGATGGTTGTAATCAATCCCCGTGTCGCAAATGGCGATGGACATTCCCGCCCCATTGTAGGCCGAGCGGTAGGTCATTCCATGCGCGAGCGGGAGGCTCTGTGCCAGGTGAGGTTCCAATACGTAAACCGGTTCAATGGAAACGACGCGCGGATGCGCCTGCAATGCTTTCAGCCCTTCGGCGGTGACTTCGGCGGAGAAGCCGGCGATGTTTTCAAAACGGTGCCGCAACTTCAGGTGTTTGGCCGGAATGCTGTCGAGCACTTCGCGTTGCACCGCATGCACGTTGGTTTGCAGCACTTTTAACGACGCGGCGGAAGCGAAATCCGTCCTGGCGCGGACATCGCGGGGCAGGCTCAGATTGACGGTGACTGCCACGGTCGGGCCCTTGCCGAAACCGCTGGTGATATCATCCGGATAGAGGAGTTTTTGCTCCACCGGAAGCGCTGCCGGCGGCTCGGAGGAGGTGGCAGACTGCGTGACAGACGGAGAACCAGCCATGGCAAAGGAGCCAGAACCTGAAGCGGCGATGGAAAAAGTGAGGGTGAGGGGTTCAATCCGGATCTGCGGACCCAGGGTTGTGAAGGCCACGTCGGCGCCGCGATTCGTACCACCGCCATTATAGGCGACGGCGCGGTAATGATAAGACGTTTCGGCGGTCAAACCGGTGAGATTGTAATGCATGTTCGTGACGGCGGTCCCGAGTGATTGATGTGACGTGGTGCTGCCGTAGTTTGTGGTGGTTCCGTAATCAAACCACGCGTACCCGATCCCCGAATGGGGATCGATCCAAGCTTGGAGTTGCGCTGAAACGTCCACGATGGAAGTGGCCGCCAGGGTCTGGACCGTGGGCGGCGCCTGTACCACCGCCACCAGCTTGGTGTAGGAATTGTCGCCCTCGTTGCTCTCGGGGACTGCCGAACCTGTGTCCGTTTCCAGTGTAATCGTGTGCGTCCACTTGGCGTCAAGCGAACCGATGAGGTAATTCGTTACGGAGACGTAGCTGGACGGCGCCAGCGGCGGGGCATTGGTCCAGGTGTTCCGAATTTCACCATCGACGGACAGGGTCGTAGTAAAAGTGTTCGTCACTGCCGCGCTTCCGCTGTTGGCCACGGTCCAGGCCGCATACAGCGTATCGGCCGTGGTGGGACCCGGGCTGTCGATGGTGACGCCCATATTTGTCGAAATCACCACTTTGTCCGACCAGCCGGCGGGCTGATAGGGCGCCAGATTGGGTTGCGGCGGCGGGCTCACCGTAAACTGGCGGGTGTAAATGTTGTCCAGTTCATTGCTCTCGGTGATGGCGGACGTCGAGTCGGTGATGAGCATGAGCGTGTGTGATCCCAGACTGAATGAGCCGATAGAGTAATCGTTTGCCTGGACGTAGGTATTGGTTCCCAGGGGCGGGTCGGTATACCAGGACGTTTTCAACGACCCGTCCACATAAAGGGCCGTGTAGAAACGCGCTCCGGTGGCGCCGGAACCGTTATTGATGACCGCCCAGTCCACATAGACTGTGTCGGACGGGGTAATCAGTGGGCTGTTGGTCGTCGTGCCGGTGACCGTTGAGACGACAATTTTATCCGACCAACCGGGCGGCTGATAGGGAACCAGGTTGGGTTGGGCGGGCGAACTCACCAGGATGGTTCTGGTGTACCCGTTGTCGGCCTTGGTGTTTTCGGCAATCTGCCCCAACCAATCGTTGGTGATAGTGATCGTGTGCATTCCCGCCGGAAATGCGCCGATGGAATAGTCATTGGCCGGCCAATAATAATTTGCGTTCAGCGCGCTGACAGCCCAGGCATTCTTCAACACACCATCCACATAGAGGGCGGAGTAAAAGCCGCTGCCGGTTCCCGTATCGCCATTGTTGATGACCGCCCAGTCCACATACAGCGTATCCGCTGTGGTAAATGACGGACTGTCCGTCGTGGTGCCGGTCGTCGTCGACACGACGATTTTGTCAGACCAGCCGGCGGGTTGATAGGGAGCCAGGTTTGGCAGGCTGAGCGCAGTAACCGGGTAGATCGTGGCCATCATGACCACGGCCAGCTTGGGAATAAATTCATGGGTTTTCATAGGGTTACGGATTGAGGGTCAGGGTAGTGCAGCAGAGGGTTCGAAAAATCGGCCCACGGGAAAGCGGGTGGTGTCGAGGTTGCAGAAATTCCTTCAAGGAAGCTGGAACTGCTTACTCCCGCTTCGAATGGACATCCCTGCGGGTATGGCTGCTGGTTCACGTTGAAAACGAAGACGCTTCGTTTCTGATGTCAGACAATCTTAACCAAGCAAGTCGAATTATAAGATTACTTGTTTCAAATGCAAGCGAATTTATTCCGGAATGATGCGCGCCAACAAGGTGGAACGAAGGTGCCCTGGAAAATTCTGACTGACCTTGGCTGGCGCTACCGGAACAAGCTCCTGGAAAACAGGTTATTGATAAAGGCAACCCGACCCAAGACCGCGGCCAGAATTGCCATTGCCACTCTTTGCGGAAGATTTTGAAATAAATGGTTCCCCACAACCCCTCAAAGGCTGATAGAAAAGACCCGTGTTACTTGTTTTTTCATGAACCCGGAAAGTTCAGCGCGAAATCAGCGCCAATGTCCCTCTCTCCGGTACCAACCATGCGGCCCCCTGCCCCAATAGCCACCCACCCAAACCGCACGAGGATAGGGCGGGTAAGCCCAATAACCCGCCCGCCAAACCCAGCGCCCGTTCCACACCCAATCGCCTCCAACCCAAACATAGCCCGGTCCGGGCGCAAGGACGACGGTTTCCACCGGTGGCGGTGGGGGTGCTTCCGCGACGACCGTGGTGGTCTGGACAGATGAGCCATCCCCGACCAGACCCGGCGTGTTGATCATGAAATTGATGACGTTCTCGCTGACGCCGGCGTTGTGCAGATCAATGATGTCAGACGTGCTGAGATGAAAGACGGTGTGGGAGTTGCGAATCTGGCTGATGATGACGTCATCACTCACATTCGCGGCGGCGAGCGCCTTGATGTCGGAAACACTCAGCGGCTGTCCCTGCTGAACGCGCACATAGGTTTGGGGCGCCTGGGCGCGAAGTTCCGCCTCCTGCTCCTGGTCCATCGAATTGCCGATGACGCCGCCCGTAATCGCGCCGGCCGCCGCGCCGATCAACGCGCCCGCCCCGCCGTTCCGCGGACCGCCGATGGCCGCGCCGGCAATGGCGCCCATCGCACCGCCAATCAACGCGCCGGACGCCGTATTGTTCGGTTCGCCATTGGGATACTGGCAGCCGGTCAACAGCACGGCCGACACTGCCACACCCCATGTCAAAACATTCACTTTAATTCTCATATTCAGCTGATTTAACCGTCTTAACCGTTCGGTTAGTTAGACAGACTATTATGCTCGAAATTCAAGATATTTCAATCAGAAAGGGAAGCACTTACGCCCTTGGATGGGCCGCATCGTAGGCCTTTTTCAACCGTTCGGTGGTCACGTGCGTGTAAATCTGGGTGGTGACCAGGTGGGCGTGGCCGAGCAACTCCTGAACGCTCCGCAAATCCGCGCCCGCATCCAGCAGGTGCGTCGCGTAACTGTGCCGCAGCTTGTGCGGCGTCAGGCCCGGATCGAGCCCGGCGATGACCAGGTATTGCTTCAGGCGGCGGGACAGTTGCAGCGGCTTGAGCGGCGCGGCTTTTCTGGTCTCGGCGAGGAAAACCGGCGCCGGACCGGACGGCGGTTGTTTCAGCACGGCCCAATAATTTTGAACCGCCTTCCACGCCGGCTCGCCGATCGGCACCAGCCGCTCCTTCTTGCCCTTGCCGCGCACGCGGACGAGCCGTTCGCTCCAGTCAATGTCCTCGGCGCGCAGACCGCAAAGTTCGCTGATGCGCAGGCCGCAGGAATAAATCGTCTCCAGCACGGCCACATCCCGCAGGCAGGCCGCGGCGGAAATGGGGCGGCCCGGTCCCTCCTTATGTTTCCGGCTCCCCAACCGCTTTACCGGCGCCTCCAACAAGTCTTTCATCTGTTGCACCGTCAGGAATTTCGGCAGGCGCTTTTCCAGTCTTGGCAAGGAAAGATTTTTGATTGGCAGGATTTCCACGACGCCGTGTCGCGTGAGAAATTTGTAAAACGTTCTCAACGCGGAGAAGCGGAGCTGCGTCGCCGCGCGGCTTAAATTATGCCGGCCCAGGTATCGCAGGTAACTGCGGAAATCATCGCGCTGCAATTTTTCCCACGCCGGGAGCAATTGGCGTTCGCCCAGATGCCAATGCGCAAACTCCGTCAGCGCCTGTTGATAATTCCTTTGCGTGTAAACCGACGCCCCGCGGTCCGTCGCCAGGTGCGCGAGGAATTTGTGAATCCACTTGTCGCGGATTTCAGTATCGGAGCGGCCGGATTCCTGTTTCACTTGAACCGCAGATTACGCGGATTATGCCGAGCATTCAATCCGGGTCATCCGCGAAATCCACGGTTTTTTTTCATCCGCTTAACGCTCTGGAAATTCAAACGTTACCTTGCCCTTGTCGTCCATCACCAGATACGCCGAAAACGGTTTGCCGGCCTTGGAAATGAATTTATCCAGCAAATCGGTTTTGCGCGCAGTCAGCAGTTTCTGCGCCTGCACCGGTTCAATCGGCTGCTGCAAAATTTCCCGGCTGACCTTGAACTTGCACGGCCTTTTTTCCGCCTGCGATTTTTCGCAAAGATAACCCGCTTCCGTGTCGAACACCCGGCCGCCGCACCGGGGGCATTTGCCGATGTCGGTCTTCCCGGTGAAATCGATCTTCGGCGGCGGTTCCTTCGGTTTTCGTTCCGCCCCGGCCCGGCCCCTGGATTCGCGCGGGGGAAATTCAAAACCGACCTTGCCGTCCTTGCCGACGGCCAGAAATGCCTTGAACGTGCGGCCGTTCCGCCTGGAAATGAATTTCGTCAGCAAATCGGTTTTGCCCGTTTCCAGCAGTTTTTTCATCTGCTCCGGCGCAATTTCCTGCTGCAGAATGATTTTGCCGGAACGGAAGTCGCACGTCTTGTCCGCCCCCGTCGCCTTTTCGCACAGGTAATTCATCCCGGCGTCAAAAACCCGCGCGCCGCACTTTGGACATTTGCCCAGCGGTTCCTTGCCGGTGAAATCCACCGGCGCGCCGGCTTCGCCATTCCCGTTTTTCTCGTCATTGCCAAAATCAAATTCCACCTTGAACTCGCCGTTCATTTTCAGCACGGCAGCGAACGGCCTGCCCAGCTTGCTGCGGAAGCCTTGCAGCGGGCCGATTTGCTTTTCGGAAATGAGTCGCTCCACTTCCTCCATTTCGAACATGCGGCCGGCCACGGTTTTCCAGACCGCGAAGTCGCATTTCTCACACTGAAACTGTTTGTATTTTTCGTGGACCTCGCCGCCACACTTGGGACAGGGAATCTTCAGGATGCCAAAATCACCGGGGATCGTGTCATGCTCGTATTTTTTGGCGCGCTCCACGATGTGCCGGGTCATGTCGGCAATTTCCGACATGAATTCGTCGCGGCTCTTCTGCCGGCGCTGGATCTGGTGCAGTTTGAATTCCCAATCGCCGGTCAGTTCCGGTTTGGTCAATTCCGCAATGTCCAGACCGTTGAGCAGTTCCATCAGCGAAAATGCCTTGGCCGTCGACTGCAATTCGCGACCGTTGCGGTGCAGATACTGCTCGTAAATCAATCCTTCGATGATGGCCGCGCGCGTCGCCGGCGTCCCGAGACCCTTTTCGCGCATGGCCTCGCGCAGTTCATCGTCCTCCACCAGTTTGCCCGCACCTTCCATCGCCGACAGCAGAGTCGCTTCCGTGTAACGCGGCGGGGGTTTGGTCACGTTTTGTTTCACCTCGACGGCGCTGGTTTGAACGGTCTCGTTGGGCTGCACCGGCGCCAGGTTCGCGGCGTCTTCGTCCTGCGCCTCCTTCCCGTAAACCGCCAGCCAGCCGGCATTCACCAATACCTTGCCGGTGCTCTTGAACGGTTCGCTTTCGACCCGGGTGATGCGCGTCGTTTCCAGAAATTCGGCGGCGGGATAAAAAATCGCGAGAAACCGTTTCATCACCAGGTCGTAAAGTTTCTGCTCCGGTTCCGACAGGCCTCTCGGCATTTGCGTCGTGGGAATGATCGCGAAGTGGTCCGAAACCTTGGCGTTGTTGAAAATCCGTTTATTCGGATGCACCCAGCCCTTTTCCAGAATGTTCGCGGCGAAGGCGGCATAGCGGGTCAGGAAGGCCGTCCCGACGCCGGGCATGCGGCCCGATAAAATCTCCAGAGTCGTTTTCACCGTGCCGACGTAATCCTCCGGCAAAGCGCGCGAATCGGTTCTGGGATACGTCAGCACCTTGTGCCTTTCGTAAAGCGCCTGGGCGAGACCGAGCGTATTCTTGGCGCTGAACCCGAACCGCGAGTTCGCATCGCGCTGCAGGCTGGTCAAATCATAGAGCAACGGCGACAGCGAGGTGCTGGGCTTGCTTTCCTCGGTGACCATGCCCGGTTTCCCCAGACATTTGTCACGGAGGGCCTCGGCCTTTTCCTTTTCCCAAATCCGTTCCGGTTTGAGCTGGTCGTCACCGTCCTTGTCGGGTCTGGCGAACTTCTCGTCGAACCAGCGCCCGGTGTATTGGCCGGCCGCCGCGTCAAACGTGCCGATGACTTCCCAGAAATCCCGCGGCACAAACTTGCGGATCTTCTGCTCGCGTTCGACCACGATGGCCAGGGTGGGCGTTTGCACGCGGCCCACGGTGGTCTTGTAAAACCCGCCCGACTTCGAGTTGAAGGCCGTCATCGCGCGGGTGCCGTTGATGCCGACCAGCCAGTCGGCCTCCGACCGGCTGAACGCCGCGTCCGCCAGCGGCAACATGGCGTCGTCCTCGCGCAAACGCTCGAAACCCTCGCGAATGGCCGCCGGCGTCATGGATTGCAGCCAGAGGCGTTTGATGGGCTGTTTCGCCTTCGTGAACTTGACGATGTTGCGGAAGATCAATTCCCCTTCGCGTCCGGCGTCGCAGGCGTTGATGAGCGCGTCCACGTCGTCGCGTTTGATCAGCTTCTTCAAAACCTTCAGCCGGTTTTCATTGCGCTCAATCGGCTGGAGATCGAAGTGCGGCGGGATGACCGGCAGGCATTTGAACGTCCATTTGCCGCGCGCCGCCTCGACACCCTCGGGGGGAACGATCGTGAGCAGATGACCGACCGCCGACGAGACGACATACTGGTCGTTCTCGTAGTAATCTTCGACTTTCTTGAACCCGCCGAGCGCCTTGGCGATGTCGCCGGCGACGGACGGTTTCTCTGCAATGATGAGGGCTTTGCCCATAGCGCGACAGATTCTTAAGCTGCTATGCACGGTGGGTGCAACCTATTTTTTAATTTATACCAGCCGGATTTTGCCGGTTGCAAAAAGTTTTCCTGCGCGCTTGCGTTGAGATTGTCACAATCTAAACTTCGCGCCCGATGTTAAATTTGTCCACGCTCAATCCGCAACAACGCCAGGCCGTCGAGACCCTCCGGGGGCCGGTGCTCATCCTGGCGGGCGCCGGCACGGGCAAAACGCGGGTCATTACCTGCCGCATTGCGCACCTGATCCGGCACGGCATTGCCCCCGGCCACATCCTCGGGGTCACGTTCACCAACAAGGCCGCCCGCGAAATGCAGGAACGGGTAGCACGCCTGGTGCCAAAACCGGCCGCGGGCCGCGAGTCGAGAATCGATGGCAAAGACTCGCGATCTTCGTCCCTCGACTCCCGACCGACTATCTGCACCTTTCACTCGCTGTGTGTCCGGATTCTGCGCCGGCACATCGAAAAACTCGGCTACAAACGCAATTTTGTCATCTACAACGAATCGGAACAGCTCGGCGCGGTCAAAAAGATATTGAGCAGCATCTCGGCCAAGGGGGAAAAGGCCGACCCGGCGGCAGTCCTGGCGCTGTTGAGCCGCTTCAAGAACGGCGGCGAACGCGCGGCCGTTTTCGCCGAGGACAGTGTCCGCGCCCTGGCCGAACACATCCGCAAACGGTACGAATCCGCCCTGCACGCCTGTAACGCCGTGGATTTCGACGACCTGATTCTGCTCACCCTCCGCCTGTTCCGGGAGCATCCCGAGGCGCTGGCCGGCTGCCGCGCGCAGTACCGCTACGTGATGGTGGATGAATACCAGGACACCAACGCCGCCCAGTTCCAGCTCGTCCTGGCGCTGACGCAGGAACATCGCAACTTGTGCGTGGTCGGCGACGATGACCAGAGTATTTACGGGTGGCGCGGCGCGGAAATCGCCAACCTGCTCGACCTGGAAAAATTCTTTCCCGAGGTCAAGGTCATCAAGCTCGAGCAAAATTATCGCAGCACCACAACGATTCTCAACGCAGCCAACGCCATCATTAAAAACAACGTCCGGCGGCGCGGCAAGACGCTCTGGTCCGGCAAGGGGGCCGGCGCGAAAATCCGGCTGCAGACCCACGCGAACGACGAGGACGAGGCGCGCGAAACCGTGGCGCAGATCGAGTTCAAACGGCTGGCCCAACGCGTGCCGTGGCGCGATTGCGCCATCCTGTTCCGAACCAACCAGCAGTCGCGCCCGCTCGAAACCGCGCTGCGCTCCGCCGGCGTACGGTATCATTTGATCGGCGGGCAAAGCTTTTTCGATCGGCGCGAAGTGAAGGATTTTCTTGCCTATCTGAAGGTGTTTCTGAACCCGCACGACGACATCAGCCTGTTGCGCGTCGCCAACGTACCCGCGCGCGGCCTGAGCGATGTGACCATGGAGCGGCTCCTCGCTGCCAGTCACGAACGAAAATGTTCCGTTTTCGCCGCCATGAAAAATCCGCTCGTGGCGGCGGGATTTCAGAGCAACACACGCAAGAGCATCGAGGCGTTTGTGGAATTTGTGGAACGAACACGCGCCGCGTTGGCGGGCGACAAGTGGCAAGTGACCAGTGACAGGAATTCCGCGAACGGTCGCTTGTCAGTCTCGTCACCCGTCACCCGTCACTTGTCACTTTCCTTTTGGGCCGAACGGTTTCTGGATGAAATCGGTTATTTTGACGAACTCCGGCGCCAGGAAAAAGATCCGGAGAACGCCGAGAGCCGCATTCGTAACCTGAAGGAATTAATGCCCACGATGGATAATGACCCGGAGCGCCGATCTCCAATCCGGCGCGAAGAGGAAGTGAGCTTCTCACGAGCCGGGTCGGAGACCGGCGTTCCACTGAACGAGCGTCTTCAAACCTTTCTTGAAGAAATCACACTCGACACGGAGCGCGAGGAAGAGGAAGAAAACCAGGGCGACGCGGTCACGCTGATCACCATGCACTCCTGCAAAGGACTGGAATTCCGGCACGTGTTCATTGTCGGCCTGGAGGACGGCCTGCTGCCTCATTCGCGGTCCAAGGCTGAGGGCACACTCGACGAGGAACGCCGGCTGTTTTACGTGGCCGTCACCCGCGCCATGGAGACGCTGACCCTCAGCCACTGCGGCGGCCGGAAGAAATATGGCCAGCTCCTGCCCTGCCATCCCTCGCCGTTCCTGAGGGAATTGCCGGAGGAGCACGTCGAGCTCGCGGACGATAAATCGAAGCAACCCGTTTCCCTGGAAACCGGCAAAGACTTTTTCGCCGCCATGCGCCAGGCGCTCGGTTGACCGTCGGCAAAGGTACTTTTGACTTTCCCGGTGGGGCGAGCGTACTCGCGAGCCGGCTCCGTCAGTAGCCTCGCCCCACCAAAACGGTGCCGCCACATTGACCGGCAACCATTTACAACTATCTTAATTCAATCCATCAGCGCGGTTGACAGGAGGGTTCAATTTTGCGGAAATGCGCGGAGTCCATTTCACAATGCAACATGAGTGACCAAGCCATTTCGACGGATTCGTTGCTTCAGGAAAGCCGCACCTTCCCGCCACCGCCGGACATTTTGCGGCACGCCTGGCTTGACGCGGGGCAATACGACGCGATGTACAAACGCTCGATCCGCGAGCCGGAGGCTTTCTGGCTGGAACAGGCGGAAACCCTGGATTGGTTCAAGAAACCAACAGTCGCGCGAAAATTCACCTGGGACACTGACGCGCGGATCATCCGGCACACCTGGTTCGAGAATGGTCAGATCAATGTGACCGTCAACTGTCTCGACCGCCATCTCACAACCAAAACGCGCGATAAAATCGCCATCCTCTGGCAGGGCGAACCGGAGGAGGAGGTCAAAAAAATCACCTACGCGGAACTGCACGCGGAGGTCTGCAAATTCGCCAATGCGCTGAAATCCCTGGGCGTCCGGAAAGGCGACCGCGTGGCGATTTACATGCCGATGGTCCCCGAAGCCGCCGTTGCCCTGCTCGCCTGCGCCCGTATCGGCGCGATCCATTCGGTCGTCTTTGGCGGGTTCAGCGCCGATTCGCTGGCCGACCGCATCAACGATTCCACCTGCAAGGTGCTCATCACCGCGAACGTGTCGTTACGCGGCGGCAAAAGCATTCCGCTCAAGGCCATCGCCGACGACGCCTTGCAGAAAACCTCGAGCATCGAAAAGGTCATCGTCATCAAACGCAACGACGAACCATGCCATTTCGATTCCCGCCGCGACGTCTGGTATCACGCGTTGATGGTTAAAGCTTCCCCCGAATGCCCGCCGGAGAAAATGGACGCGGAGGATTTTCTATTCATCCTGTACACGTCCGGTTCGACCGGCAAACCCAAGGGCGTGGTCCACAGCACCGCGGGTTATCTCTTGTGGATCGCGCAGACGCACAAATACGTCTTCGACATTCACGACGACGATATTTATTTCTGCACGGCGGATATCGGCTGGGTAACCGGCCACAGCTACGTCGTTTATGGCCCGCTCTGCAACGGGGCGACGACGCTGATGTTCGAGGGGGTGCCGACGTGGCCGGACGCCGGGCGTTTCTGGAAAATCGTGGAGAAATTCAACGTCACGGCGTTTTACACCGCGCCGACAGCCATCCGCGCGCTCATCCGGCTGGGTGATGAATGGCCGAATAAATACGATTTAAACTCGTTGCGCGTGCTGGGCACCGTCGGCGAGCCCATCAATCCTGAGGCCTGGATGTGGTATCATAAGCACATCGGCAAAGGCCGGCGTCCCATCATGGACACGTGGTGGCAGACCGAGACCGGCGGGTTCATGATTACTCCCCTGCCCGGCGTGCACACGCTCAAACCCGGCAGCGCAAACCGCCCCTTCTGGGGCGTGGAACCTGTGGTGTTGCGCGATGACGGCAAGGACTGCGCGCCGAACGAGGGCGGCAAGTTGTGCATCAAGAAACCGTGGCCCGGCATGATGCGCACCACCTGGGGCGACCACGAGCGGTTCATCAACACCTATTTTACGACCTACAAAAACATGTATTTCACCGGGGACGGCTGCCGGGTGGACGCCGACGGCGATTACTGGCTGATGGGCCGGGTGGACGACGTGGTGAACGTCTCCGGTCATCGCATCGGCACGGCGGAAGTCGAGAGCGCGCTGGTCAGCCACGCCAAGGTGGCTGAAGCCGCTGTCGCGCCCATGCCGCATGAAATCAAAGGCCAGGCCCTCTACGCCTTCGTCACCCTCAAGGACGGCATTCACGACAGCGAGGATTTAAAAAAGGAGCTGGCCCAGCATGTCCGCAAGGAAATCGGGGCCATTGCCGTGCCGGACAAGATTCAATTCGCGCCGGGGCTGCCCAAAACGCGCTCCGGCAAAATCATGCGGCGCATCCTTAGAAAAATCGCCGAGGACCAGACCGACCAGATCGGTGACATCACCACGCTCGCCGATTCGGCGGTGGTGGAGGCGCTGGTCAAAGGGAAGCAGTAAAAGCACTGACACGAATTTTACTATTTAACGCGAATCGAATTACAGTTCAAAGCCCCCAGGGCTGGCATAGTTGTAGAAAACCGGAATGAGAAAATTCCCAAGCTCCGTTCAGGAGCCTCATCATCGGAAGAGAGACGACCAGTGGAATGAGATTTGTGTCTGACGCCCGCCCCCATCCCGGCCTTCTCCCCCAGGAGAAGGAAAAGTTGTTGGACGTTTTCTGTTTTGCGGATGACTCTCGGTCAAATCCAGCCGTGCGAATCTTCGGGGAGCGGCGAATGGTTCTCCCTCTCCTCGGAGGAGAGGGACGGGGTGAGGTCGGACGTGAATGTAGGAGACGACGTGAGGAGTCTCTAACTTTGATTCTGTCTTCTGACTTCCGACTTCTGAATTCTGATTTGTGGGAACTCTTTTCCTGAATTCATTTTGGGGTGGACGAACGGGGACAGCGTGTCGATTAGACAATCGCGAAACGATCAGGAGTCGGCTGCTACGGCACAAAGACGGGCCGGGCGTGTTTATCGAACGGCTTGCGCCTTGCCAAAAACATCTTATAATCA
>DASZAB010000190.1:0-1948 GCA_035945675.1 Verrucomicrobiia bacterium
ACCCATGAATAAGCGGATACTTCAGTACACGGCTGCTATCTGCAACAAGCAATGGCCCAAAGACCCACTTGCCAGCACCATCAGATGACTGAGACTTCGCACTGGACTTGTCCCCTGAATTGAGACAAACAGTTAAGACTCATTTTTCATCGAATGGAGAATTGAGTCATGGGAGCAGGACGCAGGAAGTTCACGAAGGAGTTTAAGGAAGCCGCCGTCAGGCGGCTCGGCTTGGGGGCCTCATTGGCAGAGGTGGCGCGAGCCTGCGAGGTCAACCCGAACGTGTTGCACCGCTGGCGGCGGGAGTTGCAGGATTATGGGACGAAGGCGTTCGCGGGTAACGGCTTTCGCCGGACGGATGAAGGCCAGGTTGCCGAACTGGAGCGGAAGGTGGGTCGGCAGGCGCTGGAGATCGATTTTTTGCGGCGTTGCTTGCAGCATGTCGAGGAGCAGCGGAAGCTGCAGGCATTGGATTCCCGCAGCTCGTCTATCCATACCTCGAAAAAGAAATGAATCTGGCGACACCCATTCCGCTGGAGCGGCTGTGCCGGCTGGCGCTGGTCAGCCGGGCCGGATTCTACCGCTGGAAGGAGGCGCCGGGCGCGACAGACGCGGACCTGGATTTGCGCGACGAGATCCAGCGGATCGCACTGGAGTTTCCCTATTATGGCTGGCCGCGTATCACCGCTGAGCTGGAGAAGCGTGGCTGCCCGGCCAATCACAAGCGGGTGTACCGGATCATGCGCGAGGACAACCTGCTTTGCCTGCGGCGGAGGAAGTTTGTCGTTGCCACCACGAACTCGAATCACACCCGGCCGATATATCCGAATCTGGCGCGCGGCATGACGCTGACCGGCATCAACCAGCTCTGGGTAGCCGATATCACCTACATCCGGCTGGAGTTGGAGTTCGTTTACCTGGCTGTGATTCTGGATGTCTTTTCACGGCGCGTGATTGGCTGGGCGCTGGACCGGACACTGGAAGACGAGTTGACCATTGCGGCGTTGCGGATGGCGCTGGAGAGCCGATCGCCGGAACCCGGGGTGGTGCATCATTCCGACCGCGGCGTTCAGTATGCTTCCGGCGACTACACCGATCTGCTGAAATCCCGTCACCTTACGATCAGCATGAGCCGGAAGGGAAACCCGTACGACAACGCCTTCTGCGAATCGTTCATGAAGACGCTCAAATATGACGAAGTTCACCGCCAGGAGTACCGCGACATGGTGGAAGCGAGGGCGTCCATCGAACACTTTCTGGAACGGGTGTACAACCAGAAACGGCTTCACTCGGCGCTCGGCTATGCCGCGCCGGTGGATTTCGAAAACGGCCTCGCGCAGACAACAGGAGCGCAGTCGTGAAACCGAACGTGCGTTTTTTCAGGCATGGCGGAATCTGCCGCTCCGATGTGTCGTCAACCAAAGACCGGGGCCGAAGCGCCGCGTTCCGGACGGGTCCGGCCCCAGCCAAAAGGACGCGCCGGAAGTTTCCACGCCCTACTCATCGTCACGACGAGTTCCGACCGGCTATTCCTCAACGGGATGCTCGCCAGCATTGCCCGTCTCCGCTTCACCGGCACGCCCATCCTAAATCCGTTTCCGGGATCGGGCACAATGAATTTACAGCGAACGGTCAACAGTGTCTTAACTGTTTGTCTCAGCCTGGGGGACAACCCCAAGCAGTTGGCTCGACTGGACCGCAAGCGGAAGAAGAAGGGTTCCAATGATGACTGGCAGAACCCCCACGATCCCGATGCCCAGATCACGAAAATGAAAGACGGCCGCACGCATCTGGCCCATAAAGCTGAACATGCCGTGGATCTGGAGACAGGCGCCGTGATCGCCGTGACCCTGCAACCGGCGACGGCGGGCGACACCAATACAGTGCATGAAACGTTGGCGCAGTGCGGCGAGCATATTCGCGAAGTAGCCGCGGCCGTGGAGCAGGA
>DASZAB010000191.1:0-20267 GCA_035945675.1 Verrucomicrobiia bacterium
AGGTTTGCTTGCGTTTCAGCGTTTACGAGCGTATTGGTTTTCATAGGCATGATTGAGGTTATTAGTTTAACTGTCATTAATAGTTGTCGCCAGCCGCGTCAACTCCCTCAACTCATGCCTTCTTTTGGTCGTTAGGCTGCACGACGCATGAGACCTTCACTCGCATCATTTATTGGTTGCCTCAACATCGGTTGGGCTCTGCCACTTTTTTATGCGAACGGAGTCGCTTGGCATTTTCCTTGGATTGCGAGCGGGATTATCATTTCCCTGATTTGTTATTTCGCCGTTGTGTTGGTGATGACCAGACTAGAGACGGCCAGCGGCGTTCGGAATCCGTTTGCCAAAGCAGTGCTTTCGTTGGGATATTGGGTCGCCGTGATTGCGGCTTATTTTTTGGTGCTTTTACTTGTGAAGACAGTTGCTAAACGTCATGGTGCCGCCTAACACCTATTAAGCCCGGATTGTCAACAGGCAAAAAAATGACCCGCGGAAAAGGTTTTCCCTTTTCCGTTGGCAGACCTCGAACCAGGAACTCCCGACTTAATTTCCGTTAACAGCGCGGACGAGGGCCTTCCGCCTTCGCCAAGGCTGCGGCGCGACGGGCCGGCTAAACATCCGCCGTCGCCCAGAAGCTATGGCGAGACAGGCTTACAGGGACTCAATCGAGCCGGTCAGAGTTCATCCGGACCACCCGGAAATGATCGGCGTGCCAGTCCACTCCCAGCTTGAGTTGTTCGATGCGGACAGCCGTTTCAAGGTTTGCTTGCGTTTCAGCGTTGACGAGCGTATTGGTTTTCATAGGCATGATTGAGGTTATTGGTTTATCTGTCATTAATAGTTGTCGCCCACCGCGTCAACTCCCTCAACTCATGCCTTCTTTTGGTCGTTAGGCCCAAGACGCCATGCGCACAGATAAAATCAGAGCCATGACTTCCAATTACGAAAAGTTGTTTGCGGAGCGTGGCGGGATTACTCCTTCCGACCCTTTGCAGTTTCACCTTTATCATCTGGCGCGATATTGGAGCCGGTTGGTTGGATTTTGCAGGCAGACTCCATCGAAGCCAGAGAGTTGGATAGACGGCGATTTGGGAGCTTGTGTTCAGGTTGGTTCCGAGTTTGCCGACAAGTTGATTGGTTCGGCTTCTCCGATTTACTCACGGTGGCAGAATTATTGGACCCAGACGCAGACAGTGCTTCACCATCGGCCAGTCACCATTGATGCAGTTGAGGCCGCGTCGCAAGCGTTTGATGCTTGCGTTGCTGATTTGAAATATGATCCTTGGGAGTATCACAGCGCTGGCATCTGACTGCACCTTGAGTTTATGGATGGTTTGGGTGCAACGATTATCGAGCCAGTGGAGCCACTCGCCGGTCGGCGTGGCTTCTTTCGATCGTTACGCGTCGTTAGAGCATGTGAAAAAGAACATTATTGTCTTGGCCCCTATAGCGGTGATTGTGCTGTCCATTTTGGTATTTGGATTGAGCAGCCTGAGTGACGAGAGGTTAAATACATTAGAGTGGATTGCAGCGATATGCGGTGTCCTGGGGATCGCGTGGATTGTGGCCATGTTGCTGAATGTTGCTCTTTTTGCACCTGTCTATTGGCTGCTGGGTAAATTACAGCCAAGGAAAAGCGAGAAAGAGACAGGACATAGGAACGATTCCTGACCCCGGCGCTGGAGCCGTGGGAACAGAAGGGGGAAGACAGAAGTCAGAGGACCGATTAGAATTGGATGATGAGATTGGAAAAACCAAATCCGCCTTTGCTGCGCTACGGCGCGACAGGATTCCTTTGTAAGCCACTCGCCGGCCGGTCCCGTCGCAGCCGGGCGAAGACGGAGCGGCGTGTCCCGCATCGCGGGATTTGGATCGTCACATCGCACCGATGAGCAAGCCCTTCTCTTTCCCTCGTAAAGGCCAGATTTGGGAGGTCATGGACGGCTGCGACGCGCAGATACAGTACCTTTTCACGGCACCCATTACCTTCAGCGGTTCTGGCCGGCTCACCGCTGGCGAGCGAGTTTGTATTTTGACCGAGACGACCGATTCACGGCCAATGGTCGTGAGTTTTCTACCGGTTCGCTATGATGCGTTGCATGACAGTCTCGTTCCCGCGGACATTCGCGACACCCCACGCTACAAGAACTACACGCTCTCGGTGCAGACAGAATACTTCCATGCGCATTTCAGACTTATCCAGGACGTGGCTTGATCCCTCACCGGAGGCGCTCCGATAAACAGCACCGCGAGCAGGCTGCCGGCTGTGCCTTGCCGGTTTGGCGGGATCATCACTGGCCGGCCTGACTGTCCTGGTGCTCCAATTTTTGCCAGAACAGGCCGTATATGGCGATAGCCACAAAGCAGACCAGTGGTACCACCATGCCCAGGCGCATGGAGTGGACGTCGGCAATATGCCCCATGAACGGCGGCGCAATCGCTCCGCCGACGATGGACATGACGATGAGGGACGCGCCGAGCTTGGTGTAATCGCCCAGCCCGCGGATGCCCAACGCGAAAATGGTCGGGAACATCACGGACATGAAGAAGAACGTGCCGAACAGCGCGATCAAGCCCAGCTTGCCGCCGCCCATGCACACGGCGGCCAGCACCACATTGATGGCCGCGTAAGCCGCGAGCACGAGGTGGGGCTTGAACTGGCTGATCACGGCGCTGCCGCAAAAGCGTCCCACCGTGAACAGCACAAAACCGATTCCCCCCAGCATCGTGGCGGCTTTCGCCGGCGTCACGTCGGCGTCGTTCTCAATGATGTAATTGACACAGAAGCTGAAGATGCCCGTCTGCGCCGCGACATAAAGAAACTGGGCGACGACGCCGAGCGTAAAGTGTTTGCGCCGGAACATGTCCCAGTTCTTTGAAACCACAATGAATGATCCGAGGTAAGCGGCGGTGATCAAACCGTATTTGGTCGGGTCGAGCAAATTCGCCGGCCAGTTGAGCAGTGCCCAGACCAGTCCCATAATTGGCGCGATGAAGAAGTACAGCAGGCCCCACACCATCACCAGCGCGAGGCCGATGCCCGCCAACTGGCCGCCGGAAGGCTTGAGGCTGGTTTTTTGGCCGGCGGATTTTTTGCTTTCATCCTCGGCATGCAAATCCGGCACCGGCGCAAAAATAAAAACGAGCAACCACACGGCGGCGAAGATGCCGATGCCCAGGTACGGAGTGGACAAGCCGGAATTGGCATTGGTGGTTGCGGCCACGACGGCATTGGTGGCATTGGCAACCACCGCGTTGGTGGCTGCTGCCGCATGGGTGGCTGAAGCGGCAACGCCGGTGGCATCGCTCGATCCGCCGGCTGCTCCTCCGAAAACGAAGTATCCGCCCACAATCGGGCCGAGAATCCAGCCGACGCCGTTGAACGTCTGCGCGATGTTGATACGCGTCGCACCGTGTCCCGGCGGTCCGAGCACGGTCGTGTAAGGGTTGGCGATGGTTTCCAGGCAGGTCATCCCCGCAGCGATGACAAACAGGCCCAGCAAAAATGCGGAATACGTGCCGAGGCTCACCGCGTGGATGAACAAAAAGGCGCCGCTGGCAATCAGCGCGAGGCCGACCAGGATGCCGCCCTTGTAACCGAGCTTGCGCGCGATCAATCCGGCGGGGATCGCCATCAGGAAGTAAGCCAGATAATTGGCAAACTGCACGAGGCCTGACTGCTGCTTGTTGATGTGGAGGGAGTCCTGAAAATGCTTGTTCAGGATGTCAATCATACCGTTGCAGAATCCCCACAGCAGAAACAGCGTGGTGACCAGCGCAAAGGTGATGAACAGGTTTTTGCCGTCCGGCAGGCGGAACAGGCCGGTGGTTTTGGCTGAAGTGGGACCAGGGGTGGTGGGCGTGATCATGGTTTTAAAAGTGGAGTTGTGGATTGGGTTTATATCTGGTTCAAGGCAGGAGCAGAATAGTCAATTTCTTTGGTCCGTGCGCCCCCAGCACCAGGATGCGCTCGATATCGCCGGTGCGGCTGGGCCCGCTGATGAAGGAAAGAAAGCTAGGAAAGTTATCCCTGAACTTTTCCTGTACGTGCCGCAAAGCGGCGGTCAAATCGGGCATCATTTGATTCCGGCGCGCCAGCACGACATGATGCGGCGGCAGCACGGACAAGGCCCGTCCTCCCGCACCCGGCGCGGAGACCAACACGCTCCCGGTCTGGGCCACCAGCGCCTCGCACTCCGTCAGCCCGGCGTCGCAACTTTCCAAATCGTTCACCGCGTAGCCGCCATCGGTTCGGACTTCCGGCAATCCCAACTCCCGCGCGACGGTGTCTGTCAATTCACCGGAATGCCGGCCGATTTTTTTCCAACCGCCGTCCGCCGCCAAAGTTTTGACGTATTGGCCCGCCTCGCTCGCGTTCGCGCACTCGCGGAATCCGGCCTTCAAATCCTCCGCGTTTCGGCGGAACAATGCGATTTGTTCCTCGAGCGTTCCGCCGACCGGCGGCAGCCATTTTTCTGGAGAACCGGGCAGGGGAGAGGCACCCGTTGAGTTGTCGTGGAAAGCCGGATGCGGCGCGGCGATTTTCAGCGCCTCGCGAATGCGACTTAAAATGATTTCGCGGTTGGTCATAACAACAGTCGGGCTTGGTCAAATCGCACCCAATGGAGCGCGGACAGCCTTGTCCGCGAGTTCCAAAGCACGGAACAGCTACGCGCGGACAAAACCGACCGCGCTCCGGGAGAATCATTGCAGGGTGCGGCGGTAGTGGCGCGGGCGTCCCGCCCGCCAGTTTCTGGAGCAATTTGTTTGGACCACACAGGCGGGACGCCTGTGCCACTGCTTCCGTGGTTGGTCATGGCTTTTTCCTTTCCCGCCACCGCTCGCGAAAGCTCTTATCCGCCACGGGCGGAAAGGAACGGGTCTTCGTCCACGCGCGCAGGGGATCCAGGACGGTTCCCCGGACCAGACGCTGCAGCGGTTGCAGAATGCGGCCAAGTCGCCCGATCCATTCATATAACCCCGGCCGGCACATGACGAACACGAAACCGGTCTGAATCAGTTTTTCAAAGCGGGCCGGACGCTCCCATACTGCATTACGACGGTTGTGCAGCAGGTGATGGTGCAAATTGATTTTGACGGGGCAGGTTTCGGTGCAGGCGCCGCACAAGGACGAGGCCTGCGACAGATGTTTCCAATCCTGAAGTCCGCGCAGATGCGGCGTGATGACCGAGCCGATCGGGCCTTGGTAGGTGGTGCCGTAACTGTGGCCGCCGACGTTTTTGAAGATCGGGCACACGTTCAGACAGGCGCCGCAGCGGATACAGTGCAGCGCATCCCGCTGTTCGGCGTCGGCCAAAAGCTCCGTGCGGCGGTTGTCCAGCAGCACGACGTGAAATTCCTCCGGACCGTCTGGTTCGCCCGGTTGTCGCGGCCCGCCGTAAAGCGTGTTGTAGCAGGTGATGGGCTGCCCGGCGCCGGCGGTGGCCAGCATCGGCAGGAACAAGGCGAGGTCGGAAAGTTTGGGCAGAACTTTTTCAATCCCGACAATTGCCACGTGGATTTTCGGCAACGACGTGGTCAGCCGGGCGTTGCCTTCATTTTCCGTGATGGAAATCATGCCGGTCTCAGCGATGGCGAAATTCGCGCCGCTGATGCCCATGTCGGCCTCGCAATACTTCCGGCGCATGACGCGCCGGGCGATCATGGTCAAATCCTCCGGATTATCTGTCGGCGCGGAACCCAGCCGGTCATGAAACAAATTGCTGATTTGTTGCCGGGTCAGGTGCATGGCGGGAAAGACGAGGTGATAGGGCGGTTCGTGGCGAAGCTGGACGATGTACTCGCCCAAATCGGATTCCACCACCTCAAAACCGGACTGTTCCAGCGCGTCGTTGAGATGAATTTCCTCCGCGGTCATGCTTTTGGATTTGATGATCGAGCGGACGTTGTGTGCTCGCGCCACGCCGACAATATAATCGCGCGCCGCCCGGGCATCCGGCGCCCAGAACACCCTGGTGCCGCGGGCTTCGAGCCTGGACGCGAACTCATCCAGGTAACGGTCGAGATGATTGACCGCCTCCCATTTGATGGCGGCCGCCATGTCGCGTGCGGCCGGCCAGTTTTGAAAGCGGTTTTTGAATTCGTCGCGTTTGGCGTAATACCCGGAAAGCGCCGTTTGGATCCAGGCGCGCTGGCGCAAATCCGCCGTTTGCTGGCGGGCCGCCTCGTTGAATGTCCTGGCGTGCGCGTTCATGTTTGCGCCAGTACTTCCGCCAGATGCAGGGTCTTGACGGATTTGCCCTGCCGGTCCAGCACACCCTGAATTTGCATCAGGCAACTGGAATCGTTGGAAATCACGTAATCCGCGCCGGTCCCGGCGATGGACGCGCATTTGACCTCGCCCATCGCGGTGGAAATCATCGGGAACTTGACGGCGAACGTGCCGCCGAAACCACAGCAGGTTTCCGCCTCCTTCATTTCCACCAATTCCAATCCCCGGACATGCTGGAGCAACTGGCGCGGCGGATGTTTCAGACCCAGCTCGCGCAGACCGTGGCAGCCGTCGTGAAACGTCGCCCGACCCGGAAACCGCGCGCCGACGTCGAGCACGCCAAGCCGATTGACCAGGAAGTCCGAAAACTCAAAGGTTTTTGCCGCCAGGGCCCTGGCTTCCGTTTCGCGCGGATGGCCGTGAAACAATTCGGGATAAAACACCTTGACCATCGCGCCGCACGAGCCGGACGCAATCACCACAATTTCCGCGTCATGAAAGACAGCGATTTGCCGTTCGGCCACCGCGCGCGCCTCGTCCCAGTAACCGGAATTGAATGCCGGCTGGCCGCAGCAGGTTTGCGCTTCGGGGTAATCCACCGTATGGCCCAGCCGTTCCAGCACGCGCACGATGTTCATTCCGGTTTGCGGATAAAATTGATCCACAAAACACGGGATGAACAACGATATTTTCACGCGGGACAAACCGGTTGGGTTTTATCTGTAAAGGGGGCCAAAATTGGCGCACGCGCGGAAATCCGCCCCCTCCAGGTCGGCGGTGCCAAAGGCGTGCCACGCGCTCGGGCGGAAGATATTTTCATCGGTAACGTTGTGCATATAGACCGGAATGCGCAACATGGACGCCAGGCTGATCAGGTCTGCGCCGATGTGGCCATAGCTCATCGCGCAGTGATTTGCGCCCCAGTTGTTCATCACGGTGTAAACGTCCCGGAATGCGCCTTTCCCGGAAATACGCGGCGCGAACCACGTCGTTGGCCAGGTCGGATTGGTCCGTTCGTCCAGGATTGTGTGGACTTTTTCCGGCAACTCAATCGTTTCGCCTTCGGCGATCTGCAAAGCCGGGCCGAGCCCTTTGACCAGGTTCAACCGGCACATCGTCACGGGCATGCCGCCTTTGGTGAGGAAGCGCGAGGACCAGCCGCCACCCGGGAAATATTCGGTGATGGACGGATGCCAGGTCGTCGCGGCGAGGCACTTTTGGGCCTCATCTTTTGTGATTTCCCAGAACGGCTTCATTGCGGGCTTGCCGTCGCGGGCTTGCTGGCCGGTGCCGTCGAGCGTCGCCGCGCCGGAATTGATGAGGTGCAAAATACCGCCCGCCGCCGGGCCGGAAAGTTTGTGGCCGGCGACACGCTTGACGGCGTCGGGGCTCCAGTAAGTGCGCACGTCGGCAAAAATCTGCGCGGTGTTCGTCAGCAGGTAACCCAAGAGCATCGAAACGCCGTTCAGCGAATCGTTTTCCGTGGCGAGGATATAGGGCGCGCGGATGCCGTTCCAGTCGAACGACGTATTGAGCATCGCCTCCATGAAGTCGCCATTGGGCTGGCCATCGGTCCACTGACGCTGGCCCTGGAAACCGGCGGCGATGGCGTTGTGTCCGTTCGCTTCCTCGCCGAAGCCCATCTCGGCCAGAGCGGGATTGCCGGCCATGAGGTCGCGGGCGATGATAGCCATCTTGACGGATTTTTCCCATTCGCTGTCGAGCTGGGCGCGGGAACGAGTGGTTCTGGGCGAATTGTAATCCTTGCCTTCCCGGCAATTTCCCTTCGTCCACCTGAGCGCCTTTTTGAACTCGGCCTGGTCGAAAATGCCGTGATCCATCCGCCGCAGAAATTCCGTCATGTCGATCGTCTCGACTCTCATGCCGAGGTAATCCTCGAAAAACGGCTGGTCCACGATGGACCCGGCGATGCCCATCGAAACGCCGCCCAGGCCGAGATAGGATTTGCCGCGCAGCATCGCCACGGCGAGGCCGCCGCGGGCGAATTGGAGAATTTTCGCGGCGACATCGGCAGGAATTTCCTTATCGCCGCCATCCTGGACGTCGCGCCCGTAAATGCCGAACGCGGGCAAACCCTTTTGCGCATGACCGGCCAGCACCGCGGCGAGATAGACCGCGCCCGGACGTTCCGTGCCGTTGAAGCCCCAGACGGCCCGGGGAATCACAGGCGTCATATCCATCGTCTCGCTGCCGTAGCACCAACAGGGCGTCACGGTGAGCGTGAGCCCGACGCCCTCGCGCTCGAATTTCTCGGCACAGGCAGCCGCCTCCGCCACGCCGCCGATGCAGGTGTCGGCGATAACGCATTCGACCTTCTTTCCGTTCGGATAAAAGAGATTCGCCGAGATCAATCGGGCGGCGGCTTTGGCCTGGTCCAGGGTCTGCTTTTCGAGCGATTCGCGGACACCGCGACGGCGGCCGTCAATCGTGGGGCGGATGCCAATTTTGGGAAGTTTCTTGAACAGGGCATTTTCCATAATTTTGCTTTGGTTGGATTTACTTTAGCTTGCCGATGACGCGTCGGCGATAATGTTCGTCGGGCCGGCTTTCAATGCGATCCGAATTTGTCTCGTCCAGGAATTGCGGTTCAGCGACGGCGTAATTCCCCAGCAACACCGAAGCCCATTTGTCCAGCATCAGCATGGTGTGGAGCACCTCCCGTTCGGTTTGGCCCAAAACGACGGGGCCGTGGTTGACCATCAGGATGACCTTCGGCGCGGCGCCATGCTCCTGCTGGAAGTGATGGAGCGATTCGCGCAGCGCCATCGCCAGCCGGATTCCGGGATCCACATAAGGCACCACGGCCAGATGACGGCCGCAAACGACGATGGCGTCCGGAAAAATGTGGCGCCGAAAGGGTTCCGCGCCCAATTTGCTGCAAAGAATCCTCAACAAGGACACCGGGTGTGTGTGGCCGACCCATCGGGCGCCGCCTTCCTTCAGACAGATGGCGTGCAGGAATGTCTCCACCGAGGGCAGTTTGGCGTTGTGATCCGCGCGGCAGGCTTCCAAAACTCCACGGACTTCGTCGTCGGATTTACGAGGTTGAGCCAGTGCCTGTAAAACCGGTGATGTTTTGACACGGGTGAAACCGGCGGACGTAATCCCCGCCAACTGGCAACCGGACGCCTTGACGTAGAACGTTCCATCTCCCAAATCGGCGCTCACATTTCCTTCACCGAGGATGGCCAGATGCCGGTCTTCGCGACCCAGCTCATGGGCCAGACGGATCAGGCGTTTTAAAATGTCCGCAGGTTTCATGGTGATGGCGTGGGCAGAATCTTTTGGAATCGCGTGTAGGCATCGTCCCAGGCGCCGGGATGGGTGGGTTCAAAGATTTTGGTTTGAAACGAGCGTCGGATCAGCGCACGGCCTGCATCCAGCGACCGGATTTCGCCGAGGGCATACAATTGCATGAGGATGTTTCCGAGGGAGGTGGCCTCCACCGGTCCGGCCACCACGGTGCAATTCAGGGCGTCGGCGGTGAATTGATTCAACAGCTCATTCTGGCTGCCGCCGCCAACAATGTAAATCCGGTCAACCGGTTTGCCGGTGACCCGCGCCAATGATTCCTTCACGAAACGATATTTCAACGCGAGGCTATCAAAAATAATCCGCGCGAACGCGCCAAAATCCGCGGGCTCGGCTTGTCCGGTGCGGCGACAAAACGCAACCATGGCGGCGGGCATGTCGGCAGGTGCCTGAAAATCCGGCGCGTCCGGGTCAATGAAAGTTGTGAACGGCGACGATTTTCGGGCCTGGGCTTCAAGGGTATCATAGCTGACCGGCTTTCCGGCAACATCCCACGCCCGTTTGCATTCCTGCAGCAACCACATGCCGGCGATGTTTTTCAGAAATCGCGTCGTGCCCAGGACGCCGCCTTCGTTGGAAAAGGTGGCTTGATAGCTCGCCTCGGAAATGACCGGCCGGCTCAATTCGCGCCCCATCAAGGACCAGGTGCCCGAGCTCAAAAAGACCGGCTCCGGCTCCTCGGCCGGCACGCCGGCGACCGCCGAGGCGGTGTCATGCCCGGCCGGCGCAATGACCTGCAACTTTTTCGCGCCGGTTTCCGCCGCCAGGACCGGTTGCAGTTCGCCCAACACGGTTCCGGCGTCCACCAGTCTGCCGAAAATGTCTTCGGGCAATTCCATCGCGTGGATCAGGTCGCGTTCCCACGTTTGGGTGTGGGGATTGAGCAATTGGCTGGTGCTGGCAATGGATTTCTCAATGGCAGCCGTACCCGTCAGGAAATAATGAATTAAGTCCGGCAGGAACAGCAACTGCCGGGCTTTTCCCAGCCGTGCCGGGCAATTCCTCTCGGCCAGCAGTTGGAACAGCGTGTTAAAAAACATGAACTGGATGCCGGTCCGCTGATAAATTTCCCGTCGGGGCATCCGGCGGAACGCGGCTTCCTGCATGCCTTCGGTGCGGCTGTCGCGGTATTGGAACGGCGCACACAACAGTTTTCCATCCGCATCCAGCAGCCCGTAATCCACGCCCCAGGTATCCACCCCGGCGGACACGACCGCCGCGCCGTATTTTTTCACCGCCAGCGCGATGCCCTGTTTAACATGGGTTAAAAGGTATTCGAGGTTCCAATGCCAGCCGTCCGCGCCTTTGACCGGATCGTTGGGGAAGCGGTTTAAGACGTCCAATTTCAAACGGCCGCCGTGGTAGACCCCGGCCACCACGCGGCCGCTGCCTGCCCCCAGATCAACCGCCAGACATATCTTTTGGGTGTTCAAGTCCGCCCCTCCGGCACGAGCAGTTTGCAGCCCTTCTTTTGCAGCGCCTGTTTGACCCTTTTCTCCGGCAGACAGTCGGTAATCACCATGTCAATGTCCTCCCACCCGGCGAAGAAGTAAGAAGACTTGAGGCCCATTTTGGTATGGTCGGCCAAAACGATGGTCTGGTCCGACAGTCCGATGATTTTTCGCCTCAGTCCGGCCTGTTCGGCGTTGGCCTCGCTCAAGCCGCGTTCCGCATCCAGACCGCGACAGGAGATAAAAACCTTTTGCACATGATAGGATTCCAGCATCTGGTCCGTCAAAGCCCCCTGACAGGACAAGGAACGGTGACTGACCACGCCCCCCACCAGAATCACTTCCACGGCCGGCTGCCGGGCCAATTCAATGGCGACCTTCAGTCCGTTCGTCAAAATGGTCACCTCCAGATTGGCCAGCAGGGAGGCCAGATGAAACACCGTTGAACTGGCATCGAAAAACAACGTGTCGCCCTTCTGGATTTGCGCCAGCGCCACTCTGGCAATGGCGGCCTTTTCAGGGACGTTGGCCGTTTCGCGGCTGTCCAGCGGCAAATCGCGTCGGCTGTCGTTGATGCTTATCGCGCCGCCATGCTCGCGGAAAAGACGGCCGTCCGCCTCCAGCTTTTCGAAATCGCGTCGGACCGTTTCCTCCGAGACCGCCAGTGCCTTGGCTGCCCTGGCCGTGGTGACCGCCCGCGATTTCAGCAGCATGTCCAGAATCCGGTGTTGCCTTTCGACGGCCAGCATAAATCATTTGGTGATTCGCCTTTTTTACTTGGATTTTAGCCCAAGGCAAGCTCTAATTCACAGAAATAACCAACAAAACGCAGAATATCAAAGAATGAACTTCCAATACGTCAAAAATCTGTGGGACGCGGCGGCGGCGGCAAAGCTTTCGCCGGTCGAACTTCTGGTTTACCGATCCAATTGCCTGGGCGCCGACCAGCGGGTCACCAACACCGGCGGCGGCAACACCTCGTCCAAGCTCATGGAAAACGACCCGCTCACCGGTGAACCGGTCGAAGTGCTTTGGGTCAAGGGTTCGGGCGGCGACCTGCGCACGGCCAAACGGGAGAACTTCTCCTCGCTGTACCAAACCAGGCTGCTGGGTCTGCAAAAGACCTACCAGGCGCGCGGGGACAAGGGCCTCAAGTCGCCGGCCGAGGACGACATGGTGGCTGTCTACAGTCATTGCACGTTTAATTTGAACCCGCGCGCCAGTTCCATTGACACGCCGCTGCACAGTTTTATTCCGGCGAAGTTTGTGGACCACATGCACCCGAACGCCATCATCGCCATTGCGGCATCAGTCAATTGCGAAAAATTGACCCGGGAGATTTTTGGCGATGAAATGGCCTGGGTAAAATGGATGCGGCCCGGTTTTGAACTGGGCCTGGCGATGCAGGAAATCGTCAAAAAGAACCCGAAGACGAAGGCGATCATGATGGGGCAGCACGGCTTCATTTCGTGGGCCAACGACAATCAAGAATGTTATCTGCGCACGTTGGATTTCATCGAGCGCGCGTCACAATTCATCGAGAAAAAGTACGCGGCCAACGGCGGCGACGCGAAGGCATTCGGCGGCGCGAAATGTCAAACCCTCGCTCCGGAAACACGCCAGGAAGTGCTCGCCGCGTTGTTGCCGTGGCTGCGCGGGCAGGTTTCGCAACGGAAGCGCTTGATCGCGACGATTCAGGACGACGAAAAAATCCTGCGCTTTGTCAATTCAGCGGACGCCTCGCGGCTGGCGGAATTGGGCACCAGTTGTCCCGACCATTTTCTGCGGACGAAAATCAAGCCGCTGTACGTGGACTGGAACCCGCAGGCGGAGGATCCGGGTGCGCTCAAAAAGAAACTGGCGGCGGGACTGGAACGCTATCGGAAGGATTACGCGGATTACTACCGTCGCTGCCGGCATCCGGACTCGCCGGCGATGCGCGACCCGAATCCGACGGTCATCCTGATTCCCGGCCTGGGCATGATTGCCTTGGGCAAGGACAAGAGCGAATCGCGCGTCACGGCCGAGTTTTACAATTGCGCGGTCGAGGTCATGCGCGGTGCGGAGGCGATTGACCAATACGTTTCGCTGCCGCAGCAGGAGGCATTCGACATTGAATACTGGCTGCTGGAGGAGGCGAAATTGAAGCGGATGCCGGCGGAAAAGGAGCTCGCGCGCCAGATCATCGTCGTCATCGGGGCCGGTTCAGGCATTGGCCGGGAAACCGCGCATCGGCTCGTCCGGGACGGCGCCCATGTCGCCTGTGTCGATGTCAACGAAGCGGCGGCGAAGGCCACCGCCGGAGAAATCACGGACAAATTCGGCGTCGGCATCGGCGTGGCGGGCAGCGGCATTTCGAATTGCGGCCCGGCCATCGGCCTTGGCTGCGACATCACGAAACGCGCGAGCATCCGTAAAATGCTGGACCAGGTCGCGCTCGCCTACGGAGGGTTCGATTCGATTTGCGTGACCGCCGGGGTTTTTGTGCCGAGCGACACGACCGGCCACATTCCCGACGACAAATGGGCGCTGACATTCAACATCAATGTCACCGGCAGTTACCTGGTTGCGGACGAAGCGGCGAAAATCTGGCGGGAGCAGGGCTTGCGCGGCAATTTGGTGCTGACGACCAGCGCGAATGCGGTGGTTCCCAAAAAAGGTTCGCTCGCTTACGATACGAGCAAGGCCGCGGCCAATCATCTCGTGCGCGAGCTGGCGATTGAATTGGCGCCGCTGGTGCGCGTGAACGCCGTCGCGCCCGCCACCGTAGTCCAAGGCTCGGCCATGTTTCCTCGCGACCGGGTGATCGGGTCACTCGCAAAATACAAAATTCCCTACACGGACGATGAATCCACCGAAGCGCTGGTTAAAAAACTCGCCCAATTTTACGCGGAACGCACGTTAACCAAGCTGCCCATCCGACCCGCGGACCAGGCGGAAGCGTATTTTTTACTGGTGGGCGACCGGCTGGGGAAAACCACCGGTCAGATTATTGCTGTGGACGGCGGTTTGCACGAGGCGTTTCTGCGTTGACCTTCGTCGTTTCTGCCAAAGAGACACGGTCTGAACCTGCGCGTCGGATTTTATCAAGTCGCGGGCAGCGCTTCAGGACAATGGCCATTGGACCCAGTTGCGCAATCAGGACCATGCGATGACAGTGGAGGGGGAGGATATGAATCAGGTGTGCTTTGGGTGCTGTCCGGATTTGAAGTTTGGAGCTCCGCGTTTACGCGGTCCCGGGCTGACTGAAGGCGGAACTCCGGGCTGATTCGGGATACTACCGTGCTTTGGGTGGTGTCCTTATTTCGGTAGGGCGCGCCACTCCGTGCGCGCCGTTTTCGGCATTTGCGGCGGGCACAGGACTGCCCGCCCTACCCAAATTTTAGAATCAGGACACTACCGTGCTTTGCACTTGCCGTCGTATTCCGCTGTTCCATAATAAACTCCACAGGATTTGTGCTCTCGACTGAGGCTCTGATAATCGGAAGAAACGTTCACCACAGGTGAGCAAATGACATTGACCTTTAAATTGCGCTTTCACACCAGGTACGGCCAATCCCTCTGGCTGACCGGCGATCACGAAATCCTGGGTGGCGGTGAGGTTGAACGGGCCACCCCCCTCCGATATCTCGATCAGGAATTCTGGCAAGCCAGCATCACCCTGCCCAAAGAGGCGGCAACGAATGTTGAGATTCATTATAACTATGTCCTGCGTGAAGCGGATGGCCTTGCGATTCAGGACTGGGGGAATGGCCGGGCGATTAATCCCGCCGCGTTCGCGCAAGAGGAGGTATTGATTGTTGACGCATGGAATAATGAAGGATTTCTTGAGAATGCGTTTTACACGGAACCGTTCCAACAGGTCTTGTTGAAACCCAATCACACCGAGGTGCGAGGGCCGGCACTGTCTGATGCCACCCACACCTTCAAAGTCAAAGCCCCGTTGCTGGAGAAGGGGCAGACACTCTGTCTGCTGGGTGACGCTGCGGCTTTGGGTAATTGGGACACGGCACAACCACCCCTTCTGGACCGGACGGCGGGCAGTGATTTTCTCAGCGTAAGGTTGAATTTGAGCAATCAATCTTTCCCCCTCACCTATAAATATGGAGTCTATGACGTTGAAAGAAAGGTCTTCGTTCGTCATGAAGCCGGGGGCAACCGGATTCTGTACGATGCCTCGGCACCGGACAAACATACCATCGTGCATGATGGTTTTGCCGTGCTGCCGGCCGACACCTGGAAAGGGGCCGGTGTGGCGATTCCCGTCTTCAGCCTGCGGAGTGAAAACAGTTTCGGGGTGGGGGAGTTTGAGGATCTCAAACGGCTGGCCGACTGGACCGCGCAGGCGGGATTGAAACTGATTCAGATCCTTCCGGTCAACGACACCACGGCGACGCATACCTGGACGGACTCGTATCCGTATGCTGCCGTTTCGGCGTTTGCGCTGCACCCGCTTTATCTGAACCTCGCCGCGGTCGCCAACGTGAAGAACAAAAAGCTTTTGACGGCGCTGGAGCCGGAGCGCCGGCGGCTTAATGCGCTCGACATGGTGGATTACGAGGCGGTGATGAAGGCCAAACTTGGTTTCATCCGGCAAATTTTCCCGTCGCAAAAGGCAGCGACTTTTCGCAGCCGGGATTATCGGAAGTTTTTTGCCGACAACCGGCATTGGCTGGAGCCGTACGCGGTGTTCTGTTATTGGCGCGACCAGTATGGGACCCCGGACTTCAATCGGTGGCCGCCGCATCGCCGCTACCTGCCGGACGAAAATGCCGCGCTCGCCGCCGGGCGGGGCTCGCCGAGTGGAGTACGCCGCTCCACAACACCCATTACTCCACCGGGCGAGGCTACGGACGAGCCGCCGCGAAAAGGTGAGGGCACGGCTCGCGAGGATCGGCCTTCGCAAAGCTTCGTCCCGACAGGCGATCGCCCCACCAAAAGCAGCGCACCCGGCGACCTCTCGTTGCACTATTTCATTCAGTACCATTTGCATCGGCAATTGAAGGAAGCCGCGGAGTACGCGCACGGCCTCGGCATCATTCTTAAGGGTGACATTGCCATCGGCGTTCATCGTCATGGCGCGGACGTCTGGCAGGCGCCGGAGTTGTTTCACACGGACATGCTGGCGGGCGCACCGCCGGATGCTTTTGCCGCGAAAGGGCAAAACTGGAGCCTGCCGACTTACAACTGGCCGCGCATGCGGCAGGACGGATTTGCCTGGTGGAAACGCCGCTTCGAGCAGATGAGCAATTATTTCGACGCCTTCCGCATCGACCATATCCTCGGCTTTTTCCGCATCTGGAGCATTCCGGCGCACGCAGTGGAAGGCATCCTGGGCTGTTTTGTTCCCGCGATTCCGGTGGAGGCGGACGAGTTGGCCGCGCGCGGCATCGCGTTCGACCGCAAGCGCTTCACCCGGCCGTTCATCACCGACGCCATATTGGCGGAAATATTCGGCAACGACACCGGAACCGTCCACCGCGATTTTCTGGATGTCAATGCCAGCGGGATTTACTCGTTAAAACCGGAATTTGCGGCCCAACGGCAGGTGGAAAGCCATTTCGCCGCATTGGAGAAAAGCGAACGCAACGCGAAACTCAAAATCGGGCTGTTCGATTTGATCAGCAACGTAATCCTGTTCGAAGTCGAAGGGAAATTTCACTTTCGGTTCGGTATGGAGCAAACCACGTCGTTCAAATACCTGCCCCCGGAGACGCGGGAAAAGTTAAAGGCGCTTTACGTGGATTATTTTTTCCGCCGCCAGGACGATTTCTGGAGGAAGGAGGCGATGCAGAAGCTGCCCGCCCTGAAGCGCGCGACCAACATGCTGGTCTGTGGCGAGGACCTTGGATTTGTGCCGGCCTGTGTGCCGGAGGTGATGCGGCAACTGGGTTTGTTGAGCCTGGAGGTGCAGCGCATGCCCAAGGGGCTCAACCGGGAGTTTTCCCGTCCGGCGGACGCGCCTTACCTCAGCGTGGTCACGCCGTCGTCACACGACATGAGCACCATTCGCGGCTGGTGGGAGGAAGACGCAAAGCTCACGCAAAGATTTTACAACCAGGAACTGGGCCTGCCAGGCGACGCGCCACCGCATTGCGAAACCCCGATCAACCGCGCCATTGTGGACCAGCATCTGGCCTCACCGGCGATGTGGAGCATCTTCCAACTGCAAGACCTGCTGGGCATGGATGAAAGCTTGCGGCGCGAGGATGTTGCCGCGGAGCGCATCAACGTGCCCGCCATCCCCAACTATTACTGGCGCTACCGGATGCATCTGACGCTGGAAAGGCTGCAAAAAGCGGATTCATTTAACGCGGAACTCCGGCGGCTGGTTGCACAGAGTGGCAGATAACCGATTACAGACCGGTTTGGTTGACGTTATGCAAAATAAAAAGCCCCGCTTGCGCGGGGCTTGATTAAAAATGAGCCTGATTTACTTCCGGCGCCGAATCGCCAGCAGCGTCGTCAAACCGGCAAAACCGAGCATCACCATGCTGGCCGGTTCGGGAACCGCCGAAATGCTCAGATTATTGAAATACTGGTTGGCGGAAGTGTTGTTGACAGCCAGCATGAAGCTGGAAGTGTCATAGGCTGAGCTGTCAAATGTGCCGCTGGCACTGTAAAGCGCCGGGCCCCCGGCAAACGGGCTGATCACAAGGCTATAACCTTCAGTCGCGCTATTCAATGGGCCGGTCACCGTCAAGGCAACGTTGATACCGGCTGCCATTTGGGTATAATTGACGGAGACGGGATTCGCGGCTCCACCGTCCACACTCAGCGTCATGTTGTCGGCCCCACCTCCGGCGTAGCCCAGGCTGAAGGCCGTGCCGACGCCCAAACCAATCGATTGACCCGTGCCACCGATGCCGGAAGAGTTGAAAGCGAATGAGAACGTCTGATTATTAAGGGAAGCCGAACTCCCGTCCGTGTTGAAGGCACGGCTGATGTTAATGAACGCATTAGCGGCGCCATTAGCGTAAACGCCCCAAGCGGAGCCGCCGGTCAAAACCGTATCGGGGTTGCTGTACGAAGCCAAATCAAGATAAGTGCCGGCGTATGGCGGATTAAGGTTGTTGTCAACGATGGTCCACGCGCCAAAACCCGAGCCAAGATTTGGTGAAGTCGTGTCACTCCAACCGCCGGTGTAGTTCGCGGAGGTGTCGTAAGCCGTCGCGGCGGCAAACGCACCGGAAGCGCATAGCCCCAATACCGCAACGAGGGCCGACGTTTTCGCTAGGATCGCTTTGTATTTCATATTAATGATTCAGGTTACTGATTGTTGTTCAGGATCGTGCCCAAAACTATCATTTTCCTGGCAGTTTGACTACCGCATATTCATGCGATAAGTGCGTAATAAGCCCTCCTTTTTACATCCGTTTTTACGCCATGCCGCAAGCTAAAAAGCGGGCAAACAGGAAACCGGTTTTATGGGAAGAATTGGACGCGGAAGCAACGCGCGCCGTTGACCGGGTTATTGGTGTAACCGGGACTCCGGGCTCCGCAGGTTGAAGCCGAGGCCGCCGGAATCGTCCGGAATATGCCGGAATTGGCGAGGACAGCCAACGCGCCCTGGACCGTCCCAAATAAGAGCGCCAAAAGAAGCGACAGGTGACAAGAGGCGGCCATTTGAGCGGCGTGTTTTCGTGTCACTTGACACTTGCCGCTTGTCACTTCCGGCTCAAGGCACGATTTCAATTTCGTAAAACTTCTGCGGCGCGGGCGGCGACGTGTCGTACAGCGAGGCGGAGAATCCGTTCGTCGTGACGATCGGGCCGATGGGCTGGAATGGCTGGGTCAGGTTCGTGGTGACCAGGACCTGGTAATTGGCGCCCGGCGTACTGCCCCAAACCACCAGCGGGTTGCCGCCGGCGGGGCCGACGTTGCTCAGGCTGGTGATCTGGAGCGGCAGCGTGACAATCACGGTCTTGTTATCACTCAGGACAATACCGTTGCTGTAGGTCGCTTGAATGTTATAGATGCCGCCCGACGTAATGTTCCAATTGTAGAACAGCGAGTTCATGCCCGGACAGCCTGGTACGGTGCCCATCGGACGGATGAAGTAAGAGGATTGCGGCTGGAGGACGCCGTTAATCGTAATGTCGAAATTGGAAACCGCCGAGACCAGGCTGGTGCCGAAGCAGGTCTGGATCAGATAAACCAGATTGCTGCTGTATGGGACAATGGTGTTGTTGGTTGCCGGGCTGGAAATGATCACCGTCTGCGGCGGCGCAAGTGTGTTGACCGTGCGGGTTAAGATGGTGACGTCATTGGTATAAACGCGGGTCGCGTAATCCGAGAGCCGCACGCTGACGGTGGCCGTGCCGCTCGAGGCCACGTTGGAATACACAAGGTGGTACTCCTGCGGATCGTTCGGGTACTGCAGATTCAGGCTCTGGTTGGGTGTGACCCGGGTGGCGCTGACAAAAACAGGATTGCCGTTGGTATCGTTTCCGTTGCCATTGGCCTGGCCGGTGATGATGTCGTCATTGTTCGGGTTGCTGTCCTGGACGTTGAATTGAACGCCGGTCACGTTGTTGTCGGTACGGACCACCAGCGCAAGGGTACTGTTGGAGACCGAGGTGCCATCGGTTGCCGGGGTGACAATGACGCCGGTCGGCGGCCCGGCTTCGTAATAAAAGGTTTGCGCGAAGGTATTATAGACCTGCGCCTGGTTGGCATAGACGTAGTTTTGATTGGTGTAATTGATCACCGGCAGGAAAGTCCGGGCACGGAGGATATGGAAACCGGACTGCAAACCGATGGTGGTGTTGGCCGGATTAAGATCGTTGTGGAGCCAGACCACGGCATTGGCCGGGTTGAAATTCGTGATGGCCGCCTGCGTCAGACCAAAGAGTTTGGAGCCGGAAGACTCGGCGTAGGAAACCGGCTGAATGCTTGGCCAATTCGTGTTGTTGCCGACGGAGAAACCGTAACTGCCACCGCTGAACAGCGCGACCTTGTAACGGACCGGCGCGCCATTGACCTGGCCGGGAATGGTGCCCATCCACCATTCAACGTTGGCCAGGCTGTTGTCGTAATTCACCCGATGCGCCGGCACGACCTGCGTCGTGCCTTGGCCCATGCCGAACGCGCCTTCGGGATTTGAGCCGTCAGTGGTGTAGTAAATGTAGCCGGTGTTGATTTGCTGCGAATAACCGACCCGCACCCAGATGTCCACGGACTGGCCGGACGCCGGATTGGTGGGCGACATCTGGTTGGCTGGATCCACCGGCACGTCGGCGTTGGTCAGGACT
>DASZAB010000192.1:0-49174 GCA_035945675.1 Verrucomicrobiia bacterium
TCAATCGAACCGGAATCTTTAGAAACTGACGGGCGGGACGCCCGTGCCACTATTTTGGCTGCGGCTCCGCCGCGCTGGGCCATTTGCGGTCTTTGGCGGCTATACCATTTCGAGTGTTCGGCTTGGTTCCCGGTTAAAAACCTGCCTGGCGTTCGGTCGTGCAATTCATGCCAAGCTTCCGCCTCCGGGCGTCCTGGCGGTTCGAATTGATTTTCCTGCCATCCATGTTAATCCGTGTTCATCTGTGGTCAAGAAATGTGCGGGTCGGAAATTCAGTTGCAGCGGAAACGGATGGACATACATTACTGACAATAGTCATGGAACGGCGGACGACAGGCGATGGTCGCGGAAGATTTTCAGCCAACGCGTTCACTTTGATTGAACTGTTGGTGGTGATCGCGATTATTGCCATTCTGGCAGCGTTGTTGCTGCCTGCGTTGAGCGCGGCCAAAATGAGGGCGCAAAGCATTGCCTGCTTGAACAATCTCACGCAGCTTGAACTCTGCCTCCATCTTTACATTACCGACAACCACGATTATTTCGTCCCCAACAATTCGATTGCCATTGCCGGCGAGCCTGGCACGAGTATGAGCCCCGGCTTGTCGTGGCTCCCGGATTTGAATGCGGTCACGGAGATTGATCCTTCGAACATCATCAACGGACTGTTGTTTCAATACAACCGGTCGCTGGCCATTTATCATTGCCCGGCGGACCGGTCCACTTTGCAGACGCCCGGCGGACAACCCTACCCGCACTTGCGCTGGCGCAGCTATAACCTGAGTCAATCCATCAACGGCGATTCGCAGGCGAATATTACATATACTCTCGACGATTTGCCTGCCTACGAAAAATACACCGAAGTCCGCCATCCCAGCCGGATCTTCGTTTTCATTGACGAGAGCGCCGACACGATTGAAGACGCCGAATTCGGCTGTCCTCCGATCGGGTCCTGGGACGATGGTTATTGGTGGGACCTGCCGTCGGATCGGCATTTTCAAGGGGCAAACCTCACGTTTGTTGATGGTCACGTGGAAAACTGGAAATGGGCGGTGCCGAAAAAATTTAATGGTTGGGTTCAGGGAGTTTCTCCCCAGGAAATGCCAGACTACCGGCGAGTCCAAAATGCCATGAAACAGCCCTACGATGATTAACGGCCAACACTGCCGGTGGTACACCCCGCACAGCCGTCCCGCGTTGCAGGATTCGTGCTTAAAAAACGATCTGGAAAAAGAGAAAGGCCGGACAACAGGTCCGGCCTTACACACGGTGGCACATGAGAACTAGTGCCTAAATCTGGGTGCAGAATACACCCAATCCCCAACCCGTCATGTCACCAATGCTGGTGACAAACGCCCATTAACCTTACCAGTTGATGGATAGTAACATGCGTTAATTTCGGTCCTGTGACATCACGAATGGTAGAAAGGATGGAGGTTTTCATTTAACCGTAAAGAGCGAAGAGCGAAAAAAATGGGGAACTTGAATACCTTTGCGTCCCGGCATCGGAAAGCTCGCCGGCCAGATGACGGTGCTCCCTGAAAGGTTGCCACCCCAAGCCATTCACTTCGCCGGATCGCACACCACCCCCATGAACAGCACGGACCGGGTCTGGCTGTCCTCGATGACGAAAAAGAACGGCCGGTCCACAATCATCTCAAACGGTTTCTGCGGTCGGAGGACCGCCGTCGCCCGCATAATTCCCACCGTCACCGCCGCCGCTTCCGTGCCTTCTTCATTCACCTCCACGTAACTCTTCTGCTTCACCTCGCTGACTTCCAGCGGTTCATCGGACATCGCGGAGAAATCCCCGCCGTGGAACGCGCGTCTTATTCCCAGGGCCTGCAGCGGGTCGTTAAGCGTGATGTCGTATTCGAGCTTGAACCGCGGCAAGGCGAGCGTTCCGTTCTGTTCCAAAAACCCTTCGAGCATTTTGTCCCGTTCCGAAGCGACGTTGAAGCGGCCCAGCAGCTTCGTCAGGCTGGAGTTGGTCTCCGGCAAGAAGACCTCCATCCACAACCGCCTCCCCGCGTAGGGCAGCCGCACGGCCTGAAAGCCCTCACCCTGCCGATACTCAAAATGCCCGTGCTGCCACATCGTCGGCACCTCCTTTTCGCCGCCGCCGATCGGATGGAAAGCGTGCGGCCGGGTTTCCTTCTGGTCAAAGGGCCGCTCCCACTTGCCTTTAAAATAAATGGCGTTGGCCAGAACCACCCGGGTGGCGGGCTCAAACGGCCATCGGACAATGTCCTGAATTTTGCCGTGCGTGCGCCGGTCCGCCCAACGGTTGATGGTCTGCGCGGATTGCGGACGGGCAAAATCAACCGCGCCCAGCTCCGCCTGGAAAAAGTCCCGGTTGATGGAAACAAACGCCGGTTTCAGTGGAATTCCCTGCTGGTACCAGATGGCGTTGGCGAGTTCCAGGGTCGCATTGGTCTGCGAACTCAGAGACTGATTCAGACTCTGGCAGGCGGCGTTCAACTCGACCGCCGGCAGATCGTCCGTATGTAAAACCTTTTCCAACTCCTGTCTGGTTGCGCCCACCGCACCGTTATCGAGCATCTGTAAAACCGTTGAGACACTGAACGGGGAAATGAAAACATTGGCGTCCGGTTGTTCGTGAGCGATCTGCTGGAATAAATCAAAGGCGAAACCCGTGTTGGCGGCGGCCAGTCTGGCCTGGTCCCCGGCAGGGTCCGCCAGCGCCGGCAGACTGGCAGCGCAAATCAAGAAGCTCAGCCAGACCATTCGAAGACTGATTTTTAAACGTTGCATAATTTTGCGCCTGTCCGACAACTTCAGCGGAAAGCTCAATTCTATCCTATTGGCAAACGGCTCATTTCCCTCTCTCCGTGCAAAAGCACGGGGAGAGGGACAGGGAGAGGAGTTTTTCAAAATTTTGTTTTTAAAATCAACGCCACCTCTCCCCCAGCCCTCTCCCCCGCTTTGCGGCGGAGAGGGAGACGGCTGCCTGCCAATTGCATGTCTTGCTCATCAAACGTTCCATCCGGACTTCGGCTTCTCTTGGTTTGACCGGAGAAACCAGATTACTCTCAAACCCCGCCAAACCGCCGATGGCGGCGGGCGTATTCCTCCAGCGCCTCAAAGAGTTGCGGTTTGCGGAAATCCGGCCAGAGCGTCGGCGTGATGACCAGTTCGGAATAGGAAATCTGCCAGAGCAGAAAATTGCTCACGCGCATCTCGCCGCTGGTGCGAATCAGCAAATCCGGGTCGGGAAAGTTCCGCGTCCAGAGATGCTGCGAAATGACGTCTTCATTAATATCGGCCGGTTCGAGCTTTCCCTTCTTCGCCTCCTCGGCAATGCGCCGGACCGCATCCACAATCTCGGTCCGGCTCCCGTAACTCAGGGCCATGATGAGCGTGAGGCCGTTGTTTTTGGAAAGGGTCTGGATGGATTTCCGGAGATGCTCCTGCACATTTTCCGGCAAGCGCCAGATCTGCCCGATCACTTCGAGCCGCACATTGTTTTTGTTCAACTCCGGCGTTTCGGTTTTGAGATAATGGATCAGGTATTTCATCAGCGCGTCCACCTCGTCCTTGGGCCGATTCCAATTCTCGACGGAAAACGCGTAGAGGGTCAGATATTTGATGCCGAGTTCGCCCGAGGCGCGGATGATGGTGCGCGCGGATTCGGCGCCCTGCCGGTGGCCTTCGATGCGCGGCAGGCCGCGCTGTTTCGCCCAGCGCCCATTGCCATCCATGATGATGGCCACGTGCTTTGGCAGGGAGGCTTTGGCTTCGGCGCTTAAATGCGGAGTGGAACTCATGAGTTGCGGCGCAGATTACGCCGCCGGTCGCGCCGTAGCAAGGCGAAGGCAGAAAGTGATCCGAACAGCCGCTACGCCGATGGTTGTGTCCTGGGCGTTCTCGCACGCCACGAGCCAAGGCATGCGACTGCGCCGGCGGCAAGCAGAGCCCAACCGGCCGGTTCGGGCACGGGATCCACGGCAACATAAATCGGCTGCGAATTCACAAAAAAGCCACCGTCATAGAGGGTATTGATCAGATGCCCGGTGGCATCGTATTCCATAATATAGAAATCGCCCCCGCTCCCGCCGGAATTTGCCACGTAAAGGTCGCCGCTGCCGTTAAAGGCCAGGTCGTTCGGCAGGTTCACGCCCGGAGCGAAAGACGCATTGATCAAATTGCCGGTGGGGCCGAATTCCGAGACGCTGCCGCCGCCGTAGGTGCTGCCGCGGTTCGCCACATAAAGGTTGCCGCCACCGTCAAAACTCAGGCCCTGGGGATTGTTCAAACCCGAAGCAAAAGCCGCGTTGATCAGATTTCCGCTGGAATCGTATTCCGACACCGTATTGTTGGCGGAATTCGCCACGTAAAGATGGCCGCTTTGGTCAAAAACCAGATCCTCCGGACCGTTCAAGCCCGAGATGAACGCCGCCTGGAGGAGGTTGCCGGAGGCGTCGAATTCCGACACTGTGCCGTTGCCGTTGTTCGCCACGTAAAGGTTGCCGCTGCTGTCGAATGCCAGGCCCTGCGGGTTGTTCAAACCCGAAGCGAACGACATATTGATCAGGTTCCCGCTGGAACCGAATTCGGAAACCACTGTGCCATTGGCGACATAAAGATTGCCGCTGCCGTCAAAGGCCAGCGCGCCCGGAGCGCTCAACCCCGGAGTGAAAGACGGGTTGATCTGATTGCCGCTCGGGTCGTATTCCGCCACCGCGCCGTTGCCGATGCCACCAACGCCCGGATTCGACACAAAGACGTTCTGGGCACTGGCGATAGCACCGGTAAAACCGGCCAACACGAGCACCGCAAGCAGTGGGAGAGATCTCAGCTTTTTCATGGCAGTTTTCTTTTGATGGCGACGACCCGTCGCATAAAGCCAAGGCTTCCAAGCTCGCTTCGGGTTCGTCTGGTCATGATTCTAAATAATCATCAAAAGGAAGTCAATTAATATCTGCCACGACCGCGCGGAGAGCGCAGAATTTCCGGATCAGGCGGCGGTGTGCTTCGATGAGCGGGCCTGGGTTTCGGCGCCTGGATGAAGTGCGGAGCTCATGGCGACGGGATACAGGATTCGAGATGCGTGACGCGAGATGTTTATTTCGGACTGCGATGGCCGGCTTCGACGGAGTCAATAAACCTGCTGATTTTTAGGCCGAGCAGATCAAGTTTGGCCAAAAGCTGACCGTAAAGCGTTTCGTCCGCCAACGAACCAGTCTCAAAAAGCGTTTCCAAATGGTCTGTGGTTTCATCACATGAAGCGTGGGCATAAACCAGGTGTTTGATAAATTCCAGTTTATAACAGCGACGCCCATAGCCTTCGGCAATGTTCGCACGACTCGATTTCGCAGAGCGGCGAATCTGACTCCCCTCCTCATACATCTCAAATTTGGGCAGCTTTGTCAGTGTCATTTTATGAATGGCAACGCTTGCTTCGCGCGCAAGCCGCCAGACTTCCAAGGTGCGATAGCTCATAATGACCTTCATTTATCAATGATGCGCCGACCTGGAATCCCATCGTGCATCTTGCATCCCGCAACCCGCATCTCTCACACAAAAATCGTCTGCTCGCGGGCCGGGCCAACCGAGGCGATGAACAATTTCGCGTCGCTCAACTCGGCGATCGCTTTTAAATACGCCCGTGCTTTCGGCGGCAACTGCTTCCACGAACGCGCCTTCTCGGTTGGCGCGCGCCAGCCTTCAAATTCCACATAGACCGGCTGGCACTCCGCCAGGGTTTGCGCATCGTTGGGAACGAAATCGTACCGGGCTTTGCCGTGGCGATAGGCCACGCAAACCTTGATGGTTTCCACACTGTCGAGGCCGTCGAGGTTGGTGACCGCCAGATCGTCAATGCCGTTGACCATCGTCGCGTGGCGCGTGGCGACGGAATCGAACCAGCCGCACCGGCGCGGCCGGCCGGTGGTCGCGCCGAATTCGCGGCCCATCCCGTGCAATAAATCGGAAATCTCCGCGTTTTCGGTCGGCAGCGGCCCTTCCCCCACCCTCGTCGTGTAGGCCTTCATCACCCCCACCACGCGGTCCATCCGATGCGGCGGCACGCCGGAACCGGTGCAGGCGCCGCCTGCCGTCGTGTTCGACGACGTGACGAACGGATAGGTGCCATGATCAATGTCGAGAAACGTCCCCTGCGCGCCTTCAAACAACACGTCGTTGCCGCGCTGGATCGCCTCGTGCAGCAGCACGACCGTATTGGCGACGAACGGCTTCAAATAATTTCCAGCAACCCGGTATTCGGCGAGAACCGTTTTGAACGAGAGTGGTTTCGCGCCCAGCGCGCGCAGCACCTCGTTGTTTTCGCTGATACGTGAACGGAGTTTGCTCTCCATTCGTTCCGCGTGAACCAGGTCAATCATGCGCAACCCGACGCGCGCGGCCTTGTCGCCGTAAGCCGGGCCGATGCCGCGTTTGGTTGTCCCGATTTTATTCCTGCCCTTGAGCACTTCCCGCTGCGCGTCCAGCTCGCGATGATAGGGCAGGACCACATGCGCCGTTTCGCTCACCACCAGATTGCGGCCGACCTTGACGCCGAGTTTTCGCAGTCCCTGAATTTCTTCGACGAGGCTGACCGGATCCACGACCACGCCGTTGCCGATGACGCACAGCTTGCCTTTCCGCAGGATGCCGGAAGGCACCAGGTGCAGGATGTATTTCTTCCTTCCGAGGAAGACGGTGTGACCGGCGTTGTTGCCGCCGGCGTAGCGGACGACGATGTCCGCCTTCTCGGTCAATACGTCAATGATTTTGCCTTTGCCTTCGTCGCCCCACTGGGCGCCCACCAGAATTGTGTTTGCCATAGATTATTTCCCCACGGCAGGACGCGGTGTCCCCACCGCGCCATCCTGCCAACAATAAAAATCCCCGAATGTGAATTCGGGGCAAAGCGGGGTGTCTTTGCCGGTCGAAAGTAGAAAAGTGCTTTGTCCCTGTCAATCCCGCAAAGTAAATTCAGTGCTGCGAATTCAGGGGGAAACTGTTATCCCTTGGCCGGTTCGAATCCATGCGATGAGAAATTTGAAACTCTGGTTTTGCGTGGCGGTGCTGTGGCTGGCCGTCTTTCAGTTTTCAGAAAACACGGTGGACCCGGATTTATGGGGACATGTCGTTTTCGGCCAGCACATGCTGCAACACCACTCGATCCCGAAGGTGGACATTTATTCCTGGACGGCCAACGGCCAGCCCTGGATCAATCACGAATGGGTGGCGGAAATCATGCTGGCGCTGTTTTACACGGCCTGGGGCGGTTCGGGAATTTTACTCCTGAAAATGGCGGTCGGTCTGGCGTCCTTTGCCGTGTGCCTGCGGCTCGGCGCGCAAAGCCTGGCCTGGCCGGCCCGATTCGTCGCGTGGGCATTTGCGGCGCTGGCCGTGGTGGAAATTTCTTATGGCTTCGCCGCCCGTCCACAGATTTTTACGGCGCTTTTCATGTCCCTGGAGCTGCTGCTGTTGCAACAGATTCATTCCGGGAAGCGGCTTTGGACATTGGCCCTGCCGGTCTTGTTCCTGGTTTGGGTCAATACTCACGGCGGGGTCCTGGCGGGGTTTGGGCTGCTGGGCCTGGCGGCGGGAAGCACCACGATGCAACTGGTTTGGGACAAAATCCGGAAAGTCCCGGGCGCGATGACCGCCACTGGACCTGACCCGTCCGGATGGAAGACTGTCCTGAGTCTGTGGCTGGCGGTTATTGCCGCCGGCGCCGCGCTGCTCGGTAATCCGTGGGGAGCGGGATTGATCCGCTGGCTGATTGGCAGCGTCCTGTGGCTGCGGCCGCAAATCGCGGAATGGAATCCCACGCCCCTGAATTGGGACCATGCGGCATTTTTTATCGTGCTGGCCCTGGCTGCCTTCAGTTGGGTCTTCACGAAACAGAAACGGGCCTGGTGGGAGCTGGCCGTGTGCGGCGCGTTCGCTCTGCTGGGTCTTCGCGCCATAAGAAATACACCGCTCTTCTGTCTGGTGGCACTGGCACTCGTGTCACCGCATCTGGCCAGCGCCCTCGCCAGATTCCGGCGGCATTTGGAACATCTGGAAGCGCTTGGCCGGCGAGCGGGTTTTCAAAAAACCGCCACCGTTCTATTGGCCGTGATTTCCGCCGGCATCGCCGTGGCCACCTTCACGCTGCACAAGGAACATCCCCTGACGATGGAGGTTCCGCGCTCGCAATATCCCGTCGGCGCCGTTGACTTTTTGCGGGAACACCAACTGCACGGGCGGACCCTGGCTTTTTTCGATTGGGGCGAGATGCAAATCTTTCGCACCCCGGACTGCCCGCCCTCGATCGATGGCCGGCTGGATACGTGTTACCCGCGCGAATTAATCGACGCCCATTGGAAATTCTACAACCACGAGCCGTTTGACGGAAAAGTGCTCGACGTGGACCGGGCCGATCTCGCCCTGCTGCCGGCGAACCTGGCGGGCACGACGGCGCTGGCGCATCGGCCCGGCTGGTCAGTGATTTATTACGATGACCTCGCGGTGATTCTGGCGCGGGACGCGGAACGCTTTCCGGAGTTGCGCGGGCTATCCCTTCCGGTCGCCGGCTCCAGGTCCGCCGTGGCAGGCCGCGCGCCGTTTCCCAACCACAGCGCGCGCTGGAAAACGGAGTAAATTATCGGGGAGACCTCAGGCGCCGGCGAAAAAATTATATTTCACAATGCAGCGCAAGGCGCTGACACCGTCCTGCCATCCCACTTTTTTCCCTTCGGCATAGGTCCGTCCGTGATAGGAGATCGCCACCTCATAAATCCGCACCTTCAAACGGCTGACTTTGGCGACAATCTCCGGCTCAAAGCCAAAACGTTCCTCCTGAATCCGGATTTTCTGGATGACCTCCCGGCGAAAGGCTTTGAAGCCCGCTTCCATGTCGGTCAGGTTCAGATTGGTGGCCATATTGGAAAATGTGGTGAGAATCCGGTTGCCGAGCGAATGCCAGAAATAAAGCACGCGATGGGCGCTGGAACCCGTGAACCTCGATCCAAAAACGACATCGGCCTTGCCGGCGAGGATGGGATTAATCAGCAGCGAATACTCAGCCGGATCGTATTCCAGGTCGGCATCCTGGACCACCACCAGCGGCGCGGTGGCCTGGGCAAAGCCGGTTCGCAATGCTGCGCCTTTGCCCTGGTTTATCTCATGCCGGAAAAGTCTGATGCGCCCATCCGCCCTGGCCAACGGCTGCAAGGCCGCCCAGGTGCCGTCATTCGACCCGTCATCCACCACAATTAATTCCCGCACCGCCGGCTGGGCCAGCACCGTTTTGACAACGTGCGCGACGGTCGGAGCTTCATTATACACCGGGATCACCACGGCCAGACACGGCATTGCCATGGGTTGTGTGGAAGCATCAATCATGCTGACTTAGCTTGCGATTCAAATGTTGCGGGAGATTTCTATGGAATTCGCCCGAGGTCAATGCAAATCAAGCTCTTGTCCAGCCGCGGGGAAACGGGGGCGACATAAAATAGGTCCGCATTGATTCAAACCTTGAAAGTAAGGGGTGAAATTCCATGGTCTTACCCGCATATTCATGCGTTGCCTCATCTGCAGTTGTCCATTGAGTCGGGGACAGTCAATTGCCTATACTGGGCAACGCAAACCGGCAATACGCGTCGAAGCGTCAACCCAAACTCTCAAATGCCATGAACCGAATTCAACCAAAATCGCGGTACCTGCTGGCCACGGCTCTCGTGGGCTGGCTGGCCATTAGTGCTGGCGTTGTTTCCAAAGCGGACCCGTCCAATTTAAGCACCCGCAAATCGCCCGACTGGCTCCGGAGCGCGGTGGTCTATGAAATCTTTCCGCGCAACTTCTCCGCGGAAGGAAATCTCAATGCCATTACCGCCCGGTTGGATGAATTGAAGGACCTGGGGGTGGACGTTCTCTGGCTCATGCCGATCCATCCGATTGGCGAAAAGATGAAGAAAGGCTCGATCGGAAGTCCTTTTGCCGTGCGCGACTTTTATGCCATCAACCCGGATTACGGCACCACCAACGATTTCAAGCGGTTGATCGCCGAGGCCCACAAGCGCGACATGAAAGTAGTCATGGACATGGTGGCGGGTCAAACCTCCTGGGACAGCGTGCTCATGGCGCATCCGGAATTTTATTTGCACGGCACCAATGGCGCGATCATCCCGCCCGACCCCGACTGGACGGATGTGGCCGGGCTGAATTACGCGAATCCCGATGTCCGGCGTTACATGATTAACATGATGAAATACTGGCTGGGGGACTTCGGCGTGGACGGGTTTCGTTGCGATGTGGCGCCCAATGTGCCCCTGGATTTTTGGGAGGCCGCCCGGACTGAACTTGAGAAGATCAATCCTCAAGTCATCATTCTCGCTGACGCCGGCAACAACCCGGACTTGCTGGCCAAAGCCTTCAACCTGGATTCCTCCTGGGGCATGATCAGCATGCTGAACAACGTTATTTGCAGCGGATTGCCGGCCAATTACGTAAAGGATGAATGGCAATTGGAATACCAGCGGTTTCCCAAGGGCGCGTTGCACCTGCGTTTTACCGACAACCACGAGGAAGTCCGGGCGGTCGTGCGTTACGGCGTGGAAGGCGCGCTGGCGGCCCAGGTGTTGATGTTGACCCTTGACGGTGTGCCGCTTTTTTACAACGGCATGGAAGTGGGTGATGCCACCGAGTCCGCCGACCCGGCGTTATTTGAAAAAATGCCGGTGTTCTGGCATCCCGGCGGCCGCCCGCCCCTGCGCGACATCTATCGGGACCTGATCAAACTTCGCAATCAAAACGCCGCGTTTTACAACGGGGAGGTCGTCTGGCTGGATAACACGGCCCCGGCCCAGGTCGTCAGCATCCTCCGACAGGACGCGAATGATGAGTTCCTGATCTTAATCAACCTTTCCGGTTGCCACGTGACCGGGTCGGTGCAACTGCCCGATGCGGAAGATTTTGAGCCGGTGAAAATCAACGGCAATCCCGCCCCGGTCGGCACCCGTCTGCCTGACTTTAACCTCAACGCCTACGGTTGGTACATTTATCACCGAGCCGCTTCGAAATAAGGCATTGGCGGCCCTGCCCCATGGTCCATTGACAGGCACCAGCCGCTGTCGATTCCGGTGGCAAACCGATTTCTGGCGGAGAGAGAGGGATTCGAACCCTCGATACCCTTTTGGAGTATGCACGCTTTCCAGGCGTGTGCCTTCAACCACTCGGCCATCTCTCCCCCCTCGTTCAGCTGCCGCGCTTCCAGAGCGAAACAGACCGGCTGCCTTATTTCACGCCGCCGCCTTAAAGGCAAGCTCATTCAGCGCTGGCCGCGCCCGTGCGCCCGTGCGGTGAATTTTTAAATCGGGATTCAGGGGAAATTATCGGAAAAGGAATTGACACGGAAATCAATCATCCGTATGTCTCAAACAAACGTTTGAATCGCGCGGGTGTAATGTGGGAATTCGATCGCCTTCCGACAGCCAAGGACATTGCGATAATTCATTTTCACACCCGAAACCAGCGGGAGCGATGGGAGAATATAAACATGAATTTGGTTCAAGGACGAAACAGAATCGAGGGACAGCGCGCCGGAGTGATTTGGGGGATAATGATTCCACTGATCCTGCTGGCACTCGCCGGTTGCGGGCGGAACCAGGGCGCCGGCGCCTACAAGATGCCGCCCCCGGAAGTCGGCGTGGTCACCATCACCCCGGAACCGGTGGCGCTGACGACGGAATTGCCGGGGCGGATTGACCCGGTGCGAGTGGCGCAGGTGCGGGCGCGAGTGGACGGCATCGTACTGCATCGGAATTTCCGCGAAGGCGCGGACGTCACGAACGGGGAAGTGCTCTACCAGATTGATCCCGCGCCATACCAGGCCGCGCTCGACAGCGCGAATGCCAGCCTGAGGCAGGCGCAACTGCTGGCGCAACGTTACCAACCGCTGGTGGGCATCAATGCCGTCAGTAAGCAGGATTACGACAATGCCGTGTCCGCCACGGCCCAGGCCAAGGCCGCGCAGGAAATCGCCGCGGTCAATTTCGGTTATTGCACCGTCACGGCACCGATTTCCGGGAATATCGGCGCGGCGCTGGTCACCGAAGGCGCGCTGGTCAGCCAGAGTGCGGCAACGCCAATGGCCCTGGTCACACAACTGGACCCGATTTATTGCGACTTCACCGAATCGAGCACCGAACTGCTGCGGCTCCGGCGCGAACTGGAAAACGGCACGCTCAAAACCGTCGCGCCCGGGGAGGCCAAAGTAACGTTGCGGCTGGATGACGGGACGACCTATGCGCATCCCGGCAAACTCCTGTTCTCGGACGTCACGGTGGACCCGACCAGCGGCATGGTGACGCTGCGGGCCGAGTTTCCCAATCCCGATCATTTGCTGCTGCCGGGGATGTTTGCGCGCGGAGAGCTGGAACAGGCGGTGGACAACCAGGCCATCACCGTTCCGCAGCGCGGCGTCAATATCGGCGCGAACGGCGTCGCCTCCGTCATGGTGGTGGGCGCCGGCGGCAAGGTGGAGACCAGAATCATTAAACTCGGCCAGGCGGTGGGAAATAAATGGATCGTCACCGATGGGCTAAAGGTCGGAGAACAGGTCATTGTGGAAGGTTTGCAGAAAGCCATGCCGGGAATGGCGGTGAAACCGGTGCCCTTCACTCCCGCGGACGGCATTCATTCGGCAACGTCGAATCCAGCCAAGGGAAATTAACCGGACATTGTCATGCCGAGATTTTTCATAGACCGCCCGATTTTTGCCTGGGTGATTTCCCTGCTCATCATGATGGCGGGCATTCTGGCCATCACCCACCTGCCGGTCGCGCAATATCCCAGCGTCGCGCCGCCGTCCATTTCCATCACCGCCAATTATGCCGGGGCGTCGGCGGAGACGGTGCAGGACACGGTCACGTCCGTCATCGAACAGCAGATGAACGGCATTGACCATTTGCTTTACATGTCGTCCAGCAGCAGCGCGAGCGGGCAATCCCAGGTGACGCTGTATTTCGATTCCGGCACCGACCCGGACATCGCGCAGGTGCAGGTGCAGAACAAACTGCAACTGGCCGTCCCCAGCCTGCCGCTGACGGTGCAGCAACAGGGCATCACCGTCCTCAAATCCACGCGCAACTTCCTGATGTTTTTCACCTTGTCGTCCACGAACACGGACGTGAGCGACATCGCGCTGGGCAATTTCATTTCGGCAAGCGTACTTGACCCCATTCGGCGCGTGACGGGCGTCGGCGAGGCGGATTTGTTCGGCACGCAATATGCCATGCGCATCTGGCTGAACCCGAACCAGCTGGAAAGCTACAATCTTGACGCCAACGACGTTATCGCCGCCATCCAGGCTCAGAATGCGCAGGTGCCGGTGGGGCAGCTGGGCGCCCGCCCATCCGTAAAGGGCCAGGAAATCAACCTCACCCTGCAAGGGCAAAGCACACTGACCACAGTCAGGCAATTTGAGAATATTTTGCTCCGGGTGAACCCGGATGGGTCGCGCGTATATTTGCGCGATGTCGCCCGCGTGGAAATGGGCGGCGAGACGTACGCCTTGCAGGCGCGGATCGACGGACGCCCCGCTGCGGCCGTCGGCATCCGGCTTGCGCCGTCGGCCAACGCCGTGGCCACCGCCAACGCCGTCCGCGCCAAAGTGGCGGAGCTTTCCAAATTTTTCCCGGCGGGGGTGCGGGTGGATTTTCCTTATGACAGTTCCGAGTTTGTCCGGGCCTCCATTCGTGAAGTTGTCACGACGCTGCTGGAAGCCATCGTGATGGTGTTCCTCATCATCTTTCTGTTTCTGCAAAATCTCCGGGCGACGTTCATTCCCACGCTCGTCATCCCGGTGGCGCTGCTGGGGACGTTCGCCGTCATGTATGCGCTCGGCTTTTCCATTAACGTGCTGACCATGTTCGGCATGGTGCTGGCCGTGGGCGAACTGGTGGACGACGCCATCGTGGTAGTGGAAAACGTGGAACGCATCATGAGCGAGGAGGGCTTGCCGCCGCGCGAGGCGACCATCAAGGCGATGAAACAAATCACCGGCGCGCTCATCGGCATTTCGCTGGTGCTGACGGCGGTGTTCATTCCGATGGCGTTCTTCGGCGGCTCGGTCGGCGCGATTTACCGGCAGTTTTCGCTGTCGCTGGTTTCGTGCATGTTGTTCTCCATCTTCCTGGCGATGTCCCTGACGCCGGCGTTGTGCGCTTCGCTGCTCAAGCCCGTGGAAAAGGGACATCACCTGCGGAAGGAAGGGTTTTTCGGCTGGTTCAACCGCGGTTTCGCGGCCACCCGGAAGAACTACGAGGGATTGCTCGCCCGGACCATCAGCAAAGCGCCGCGGTATGTGGTCATTTACCTGGCGATTGTCGCGGCGGTGGGCTGGCTTTACTACCGCCTGCCCTCATCGTTTTTGCCCGATGAAGACCAGGGTTATTTCATCACGCTCATCCAGTTGCCGGTCGGCGCGACCTCCCAGCGCACGGTGGCAGTGCTCAAACAGGTGGAGGCGTACTACCTGAAACAGCCGGAAGTGGCGGGCATGGTGGATGTGGCCGGCTTCAGCTTCAACGGCCAGGGCCAAAACGCCGCGCTCGCGTTCGTGCATTTGAAAGACTGGAGCCAGCGCCGCGGCAAGGAACACGGCGTGGACGCAATCATCACCCGTGCCTTCGGCGCCTTGAGCCAAATCAAGGATGCCACGGTTTATCCCCTCAACCCGCCGCCGATTCCCGAACTGGGCATTTCGGCGGGCTTCGATTTCGAACTGGAGGACCAGGCCGGTCTCGGCCACGACCAACTGATGCAGGCGCGCGATCAGTTGATGGCGATGGCCGCCACCAATCAGGACATCACGCAGTTGCGCTTTGTGGGCCTGGAGGACACGCCGCAGCTCAAGGTGGACATTGACCAGGCCAAGGCCAGTGCGCTGGGAGTTTCACTGGCGGACTTGAACACGGTGCTCACCACCTATTTCGGTTCGGATTACATCAACAATTTTGTGAACGGCAACCGGGTGCAGCGGGTTATCGCCCAACTGGACGCGCCGTATCGCATGTTGCCACAGGATGTTGACAAAGTTTTCGTGCGCAACAACAGCGGCCAGATGGTGTCGCTGGCCAGCCTCGCGACGCTGCGCTGGCTTTACGCCTCGCCGTCGTTGCAGCATTACAACGGGTTCCCCTCGCTGGAACTCCAGGGGCTGGCGCCGCCGGGCAAGAGCACGGGCCAGGCCATGACCGCCATGGAAAGGCTGGCCGCGAAATTGCCGACGGGTTTTGGTTACGAGTGGACCGGCCAGTCCTTCCAGGAACTCTTGTCGGCCAAACAAGCGCCCATGCTTTACGCCCTGTCGCTCATCGTCGTGTTCCTGGCCCTGGCCGCGCTTTACGAAAACTGGTCCATCCCGGTGGCGGTGATTCTCGTCGTGCCGCTGGGCATCATTGGCGCCCTGCTGGGCGCCACCTTGCGCGGACTGCCCAACGACGTATTCTTCAAGGTCGGCCTGCTGACCATCGTCGGCTTGTCCGCCAAAAACGCCATCCTCATCGTTGAATTCGCCAAGGACCTGCAGGCCCAGGGCAAAGGCTTGATTGAAGCCACGCTGGAGGCGGCGCATTTGCGGTTGCGCCCGATTCTGATGACGTCGCTGGCATTCATTCTGGGCGTGGCGCCGCTGGCGTTGAGCACCGGCGCCGGTTCGGCCAGCCGGCATGACATCGGCACCGGCGTGGCGGGCGGCATGATTACGGCTACCGCGCTGGCCATCATCTTCGTGCCGGTGTTCTTCGTGCTCGTCCGCCGGATCTTTAAATCCCAAAAGCCCGCGCACACCATGATGGCGCCCAAACCGGCCGGCCTGGAAGAGGACGACGAGAACGGCAAATCAGGACAGCCATGAGCAAACATTTTTCGCCTCTCCATGAACCTCGTAGCAGCGGACATGAGTCCGCTCCATCTTCTTATTCGGACAGCCAGAGCCGACTCACGTCGGCGGCTACGGTTCAAGAGCTTAGGACGCGAAATGTTGTTGGAAAATCTCTCATCGCGCTGTTCCTCCTGGCCCTGGCTGGTTGCACACTCATGCCAAAGTATCATCGTCCGGTCGCGCCCATCTCGGCTTCCTGGCCCAAAATGCCCGGCCATCCGGCAACGCCGGCCACCGCCACAGCCGTTCCCGCCGCTGACATCGGTTGGCGTGAGTTTTTCCGCGATAACCGCCTCCAACAGGTCATCGAACTGGCCCTGACCAACAACCTCGACCTGCGCGCGGCGATGCTGAACGTTGACCAGATGCGCGCGCTTTACCGGGTTCAACGGAATGCCCTGGTTCCGACCGTGGATGTCAATGCCAACGGCACGCGCCAGCGCATCCCATTCGGTTTCGGCGGCCAGGGCCAGGGATTCACCTACAGTCAATACAACGTGAACCTGGGTGTGGCCGCGTATGAACTGGATCTGTTCGGCCGCGTGCGCAGCCTCAAGAAACAGGCGCTGGAAACCTATTTTGCCACCGAAGAAGCCCGAAGGACTGCACAAATTACATTGGTGGCCGAAGTGGGCACGGCTTATTTGACTGAACGCGAATTGACTGAACAACTCGCCGTTGCCCGTCAAACCTTGAAAGCGGCGCGCAGCAATTACGATTTAATCAAACGCAGCTACAACGCCGGTGTCCGTTCCGAACTCGATTTGAATGTGGCCGAAACCCAGCTGCAAACCGCGCGCGCCGCCGTGGCCGGCTACGAACAACAACTCGCCCAGGCCGATAATTATCTGGTGCTCCTCGTGGGCTGTCCTGTGCCCGATGCCCTTGCCCCACCTCGACCGTTCGACCCGCGGATTTGTCTGTCGGACATCCCGGCGGGATTGCCTTCCGACCTGATTGCGCGCCGGCCGGACGTTCTCGAAGCTGAACATCAACTCCAGGCCGCCAACGCCAACATCGGCGCTGCCCGGGCCGCCTTTCTCCCGACGATCACCCTCACCGGCCAGGGCGGCACCGAAAGCACCACGCTGGAAGGTTTGTTCGCCCCCGGTTCACAGGCCTGGAATTTTTCGCCGCAAATCGTCTGGCCCATTTTCGCGGCGGGCACCGCCTGGAACGAACTTCAGGCCGTCAAGGCGGCCAGGCTCATCGAAGTCGCTAACTACCAAAAGACAATCCAAACTGCCTTCCGGGAAGTCGCCGACGCGCTGGCGGTCCGGGCCACCGTGCAAACCCAACTGTCGGCCAACCGGGCTTTGGTCAAGTCCGAAGCCCAGACTTACAGACTCACCGAGGCGCGTTTCCGCGGTGGCGTTGACAGTTCACTCAACGTTCTCACCGCCCAGCAAGCCTACAACACCGCGCGGCAAAATCTCATCCAGACTGAATACTCGCGCCTGTTTAATTTGATCAACCTGTACCAGGCCCTCGGCGGCGGCTGGAACGAGCACACGGTCCAATCGGAGCAGGCAACATCTCACTGAGCCTGCGCCTTAATCCTGATCTTTCTCTCAATCCTGATGTCCGGGACATCGTGGCCTTATGGGTAGCAGCATAGTTTGGTGGGGCGAGGCTACGGACGAGCCGGCTCGTTGGGACGCTCGCCTCACCGGTTGGTGCCTGCCCATAAGCCGAGGGAGCAACGCCTATGCATCGAACAATAACGACAGGTTGGCGCAGAATGCGGACCAATCCGCGATTGTTAATGGAACGCCTTCGTGGATTCCACAAGCCTGTCATATGGATTGGAGCACGTCCATAAACAACACAAATGTAATGCTTCTGAAGACCAATGCACTGGCCCCTTATTGCTCGGGTCAATATGAAATTTACTCTTCACCCGGCGATACCTATTCGGCTATTCGCGATACCCGCCAGTTCCGGGAATAACTTTAAGCGGCAATGCGGATTTGGCCTGGCTGGCGCAACGCACGCCAGGCGCGCCATAACCCGGGGCACTGTCAATAAAGGATGTAGTGACGCCCTGTGAGCGTCGTATTCATATCGTTCCTGGGAAAATGGCGCCGGGCACAGACGGCGGCTATATTGGCCCCCGCGACTTGCCGTCGGGCGGTTTTTTAGGCAGTATTTCCGGGCAATGAAAAAGACCAATTCCCCCGATTCCCTCCGCCCCTTTTCCAGCATCGTGTTAGACGGCGACGAACGCGCCGCGGCCCGCGCCATGCTTTATCCCGTCGGCTTCAAACCGGAAGATTTCAAAAAACCGCTGATCGGTGTGGCCTCGACCTGGGGAAACGTCACGCCCTGCAACATGCACATTGACAAGCTCGCGCTCGAGGCCGAGCAAGGCGCCAACGCGGCGGGCGGCAAGGCCATTGTCTTCAACACCATCACCGTTTCCGACGGCATTTCGATGGGCAGCGAAGGCATGAAATACTCGCTCGTCTCGCGCGAGGTCATCGCCGATTCCATCGAGACCGTGGTGGGCTGCGCCGGCATGGACGGCTTTGTGGCCATCGGCGGTTGTGACAAAAACATGCCCGGTTCGCTCATCGCCATCGCGCGCTTGAACCGCCCGGCCGTGTTTGTCTATGGCGGCACCATCCTGCCCGGGTGCATCACCGGCGATACGCGCAAGCTCGACGTGGTCTCCGTGTTCGAAGCCATCGGCGCACACGCGAACCATAAAATCGGTGACGAAGAATTTCTCGCCATCGAACAATGCGCCATTCCCGGTCCCGGATCGTGTGGCGGCATGTACACCGCCAACACGATGGCCAGCGCGATCGAAGCGCTCGGCCTGAGCCTGCCGAACAGCTCGGCGCAAAACGCCATCTCACCCGCGAAAATGGACGATTGCCGCCGCGCCGGCGCCTGCGTCATCGAAATGCTTAAACGCGGCCTGCGCCCGCTCGATATTCTGACGAAGAAAGCGTTTGAGAACGCCATCGCTGTCGTCATCGCCCTCGGCGGTTCGACCAACGCGGTGTTGCACTTGCTTGCCATCGCCCACGCGGCGAAGGTGAAGCTGACGATTGACGATTTCACGCGCATCGGCAAGCACGTGCCGGTGCTTGCGGATTTGAAGCCCAGCGGAAAGCATCTCATGTCCGAACTCGTGGCCATCGGCGGCATCCGGCCGTTGATGAAGACGCTGCTCGACCAGGGCCTGCTCCACGGCGACGCCCTCACCGTGACCGGCCAGACGATGGCGCAGACGCTCGACGGCGTGAAGCCCTATCCCGCCAGCCAGGACATTATTCAACCGTTCGATAAACCGGTCAAAAAGGACAGCCACCTGGTCATTTTGCGCGGCAATCTCGCGCCGGAAGGCGCCGTGGCAAAAATCAGCGGCAAGGAAGGCACGCATTTCAGCGGCAAAGCCATCGTGTTCGAGTCCGAAGAAAAGGCGCTGCAGGCCATTCTCAAGGATACGGTGAAAAAAGGCCATGTGATTGTAATTCGCAGTGAAGGTCCGAAAGGCGGACCGGGCATGAGGGAAATGTTGTCGCCCACCAGCGCCATCATGGGCAAGGGACTCGGCAAAGACGTGGCGCTCATTACCGACGGCCGGTTCAGCGGCGGCAGCCATGGTTTTGTGGTCGGCCACATCGCGCCCGAAGCCTACGTGGGTGGAACCATTGCCCTCGTTAAGAACGGCGACCCCATCACCATTGACGCCGGCAAACGGGAGATCACCCTGGACATTCCATCGGCTGAATTGAAGAAGCGCAGAAAGGCGTGGAAGAAACCCGCGCCGCGTTACACCCGCGGTGTGCTGGCGAAATACGCCGCCCACGTGACCAGCGCCTCGCTCGGCGCGGTGACGGATATGGAATTGAAGTTGTAATACGCACGCAGAGGGATAATGCCCTCGCTACCAGCAGCACGAGTCCCGGTACGCCGCCATGCGTAAAAAGCCCAAATCTGTTCTTATCGCTTCAGCGATCACGCTCGCCCTCACCCTGGCCCTCTCCCCCGGGGAGAGGGAGAAGTATTCGCCGCGTTGTGGAGTGTCGTAAGCCGACCTCGGCCCGGCCAATCATCCGCCAACGGGGAGCGTTCGAGGCTGTTCCCTCGCCTTGGGAAGAGGGTCAGGGTGAGGGAGGTCCAACGGCAAACATCCCGGGTAATCCCCAAGGGATGGCCTCCGTTGCCTTCGTTGGTCCGGCCTTGACCGCCATTGTGTGATATAATACAGCTTGAGTGATGAATAAGCTGCTGCTTTTCTTCTTTGCGCTGCTTCTGCTGGCGGGGCTTTTCGCACCGTTAATGGCGTCACACGACGCAAAATTTTATTTTGAGCGAGGTTCGGACACCTTGTCCACCACGAATCCCGACAATAGATGGGTTTATCGTTGGGACTTGTACAGCGCACGCGCCGACTTCAGCCACGCCATCAGACTGAATCCCAATTTCGCCGCCGCTTATGCCAGCCGCGCGGGCATCGAATCCATGAGAGGCAATGCGGACGAAGCGGTCAAGGATTACGCCTCGGCCATCGGATTGAACCCGCAAGACCCGAACAATTACGTGCAGCGTGCGAGAATCGAGGCGGCGAGAAGTCATTTTGAACAGGCACTGGGTGATTATGAAAAGGTGATCCAGTTGCAGCCCGACAATCGCCGCGCCTACCGTGGACGCATGCGCATCAAGGAGATGCAAAACGATTTTGTCGGCGCTTTTATGGAACGGGTGCGCATGATCGAAGAGACGGGCCCCGCCTTCACCGGCCCCGCCCTGACCAACGCCGGTTTTTTTGCGCGCAATCCGGACCGCTGGCGGGACGGCTTTTTACAGCAACTCGATCGCGCCCTCGCCACTGACACCAACTTCGCCCGGGGATATTATTATCGCGGCGTCTTCAAATCCCTGACGAACGACTGGGATGGCGCATTGGCTGATTTTCAACGGTGTCAGAGTTCTCCCGACGGCAAGGTGAGAGACGATGCCGCCTTCCAAACCTGGCTGGCGCAAACCCGGACCGGCGCGAGGGATAAAGCCAATCAGCAACTCCTGGACTATTGCCGAAACCGCATGAATGGGACATCCGCCGACTGGCCGATGCAGATCGCAAAATTCCTCTTGAATCAAATCAGTGAGACGGATTTTTTCATAGCGATTGATGCTGCCGACATCGGAAGGGAACAAAGTGAATTCTGGTATTACGCCGGCATGAAACGGCTTTTGGCCGGCGAAAAAGCGGGCGCGAGCGATTGTTTCCGGAAATCCCTGACCACCCGGGCGCGCCCCTGTGCGATCTTCTTTCTGCCGGAGCCGAGTTGAGCTCGCTCACCCCGGTCGCGTCAACCGATTGAAGCGTCAGGTACTGTCCTGAATTTGCAGCCGACGAGGTAACGAGTCGTCCGGCAAGCGCTCCTTGCGTCATCCCCCACTGCCAAATCAGGCCACTACCAGGCGTTAACCTGATAATAATGGCAACTTCAGATCCGGCTTCGTTGGGCCGGAACTTCCTATTGCGCCTCTAGCGTCCGGATCAAGGAGCTCCCGCCTGGGTTTGCAGGAGCTGGTTCTTTTGCACGGCCAGATAATCCGTGAGATTGTCCTTGGTGATGGCCTGCGAAGGGATAAGGATCTTCCCGTTGCCAAACTGCGTTTTGTCGCCGTGCAGATATTTATCCATGCGGATGATGGTCTGGTAACCAATCTTCAAGGGGTTCTGGACAATGGTGCCGTAAATGTCGCCGGCGGCGATCCCGACCATCGTTTTGTCGTAATCTTCAAAGCACACAATCTTCACCTGCCCGGCCCTGCCTGCCTGGCGCACCGCGGTGAGAATGGCCGGCCCTTGATAGCCGTTCAGGCAAACCATGCCCGCCAGATCGGGATGCTTCGCCAGCGCGTCTTCCGCGTTTTTTTGCGACACTTCACTGGCGGTGCCGTCCCACAACGTGTCGACAATCTGTACGTTCGACCCGGTCAATCCCTTCTGGATGCCGTGGGCACGGTCTTGAGTGTTTTCGGCGTTTGGATAGCCGGCGAATAAAATAATTTTACCGCCCTGGGGCAGCGCCGCCTTGAGCAATTCCGCCGCCTGCATGCCCGCGGCCACATTGTCCGTGCCGATGTAACAACGGCGCCGGCTCTTTGCCGCGTCACTGTCGGCGCAGACCAGAAGCGTGTTGGTGGCCAGGGTGTTCAGAAAATCCGTCTGGCTTTCGGGGTCGATCGGACTGATGACAACGCCATCCGTGGTGCCGTTCGTGACGAGGGTGCTCAACAGCTCCTGCTGTGCCGCCGGCGTGCCGCTTTCGAGAAAGCGGAAATCCAAATCCACATCCCCGAGTTGCCGCGTGGCAAAGTCGCAACCCAACCGCACCACCGACCAGTAATTGTCCGGAGTGCCCCCGATAAAAACCAGGTGCAATTTTTTTTGCGTTACACTGTTTTCGCAGCCCTGGAACAACACCCCCGCGCACAAGGCCAGGATAAAGAGTTGGAATTTTTTCATAATTGAATTGGTAGAATTGGTTTTCTTAAACTTCGTTCCAGCTGATATTAAAGAGACTATTCCCCGGAATGCGTATTGTCAAAGTCAATACCAGCACGAGCCGGCGGCTTAAAATACTGAATTGACAGGGAGGAAGAACAATTCCGGCGCATGGTGTTCAACCTCATCGACCGCAATCAGGACGACCGTGTCAAAAACATCGCTTTCCTGATGGACAAAGGCCGCCGCTGCTCGCTCGCGCCCGCTTTCGATGTAACGTACAGCTACAACCCGGCCGGCGACTGGACCGCCCGGCATCAGATGACGATGAACGGCAAGCGCGACGGATTCACGCTGGCCGACTTCCGTACCTGCGCCCAAAGCGCGTTGATGAAACGTGGTCGCGCCGAGACCATCGTCGGGCAGGTTTGCGCCGCGGTGGCGAAATGGCCGGAATACGCCGGGCGGGCGCAGGTAATGAAAAGTTGGCGCCGGCAAATCGAGCGTAACTTGCGGCTGGATTTGCCGCGCACATAATCGCCAAAATGGTTTTACCGTCCGGATGATTTCGAGAATCCTGATATTCATGGCCACGACCGCAATTACTTCACCGGCGCTCGGCGCGCCGGAGACGGTGATTTTGCTGCACGGCCTGTGCCGCACCAGCCATTCCATGAGCAGGATGGAGCACGCGCTGATCGAAGCCGGTTACCGGGTGCAAAACGTCAGTTATCCCTCACGCACAGCCTCCACGCAGCAGCTCGCCGATGATGTCATAGGCGAGGCCATCGCCCGGTGCCAGCGGGACGACGCGACCAGGATTGATTTTGTCACGCATTCGCTCGGCGGAATTATGGTGCGCAGTTATCTCGCGCGCCACTCCCTGCCATCGCTCGGACGAGTGGTCATGCTCGCACCGCCGAACCGGGGCAGCGGAGTCGTGGACAAACTCGGCGGGTGGTTTCTGTTCAAATGGATCAACGGCCCGGCGGGAAATGAACTGGGTACGGACGCAAAGGCTCTTCCCAACCAACTCGGCCCGGTAACGTATCCCGTCGGCGTCATCGCCGGCGACCGTTCCATCAACTGGATCAACAGCCTGCTCATTCCCGGCCCCGACGACGGAAAGGTATCCGTTGAGCGGACCAGAGTGGCGGGCATGAGCGACCAGGTGGTCATTCACACCATGCATCCGTTTATCATGAGGAACCGCGAAGCCATCCGGCAGACAATTCAATTCCTGCGCACGGGCGCTTTTCGCCACACCACCGGCTGAATCCGGCCCTGATAAATTTCCTTCCCTCCCCTGCCCGTTTCTGTCTTTCTACAGGTTGTCCAAATCGAAACCAACACAGCCATCATGAAAACCTGCATTCAAACCCTCACCCTAGCGGCCTGCGCCCTGGCGTTCGCCGGAACCGTCCGCGCCGACAACAGCGTTGCCGGGACCTGGAAAGGCCAGTTTGACAGCCAAATCGGCCAGCAAAAGTACACCTACGTGTTCAAGGTGGACGGAACCAATGTCACCGGCACTGCCACCGGCGAACGGGAAATGGGCACCAACACCGTGGCGATCACCGGGGGCAAAATCAGCAACGACGAAATCACCTTTGTGGAGCCGCTCAAGTTTCAAGACAATGAACTCCGCATCGAGTACACGGGCAAGATCAACGGCGACCAGATCAAGTTTCACCGCAAGGTGGGCGACGTGGCCGAGGAAGATTTTGTCGCCCACCGCGTCAGGGCGTCCCGGGTCACCTCCGGCATGCAACGCGCGCCCATGGCGGAGACCAACACGCCTCCCGCCAAGCCGTAGCCCAAGTCATTGCTACGCCGACACGCCGCCGGCGATGTACTGTTCCATCTGGGCAATCGCGGCGTCCTGGGCTGAAATCGTCCAATTCACAAGGTCGCCGATAGACACAACGCCGACGGCCTTTCCGTTTTCCAGGACGGGCAGATGACGCACGCGGTTCTCGGTCATCAGCCGCATGCATTCCTCCACCGTGTGTTGCGGCGTCACGGAAATAATTTTGCCGGAAAGAATTTCCCGGACTTGCGTTTCCTTGGACCGCTTCCCCTGCAATGCGACTTTGCGCGTATAATCGCGCTCGGTGAACACGCCCACCAGCCGGTCGCCCGACATGACCAGCAGCGAACCGATGTTTTTGTCCGCCATCAGCTGGATGGCCTCGAAGACCGTCGCCTCCGGCGCAATGGACCACAGCGCCGCGTCTTTGTGATGCAACAACGCACTGATTGGAACGCTCGATTTCATAAGATGATTGGATTAACTCTATATCCACCCCTTCTGCAAATATTTCAAGCGTTTTTTTTCGACCGGATCGAAACCAGGACCGCCACCACCACGCAAGCCCAGCCGAACCAGTCGCCGTGACGGTGGTAAAACGTCGGCGCCCGGCCGGCGCCCGACCGCGTCACGGGAATGTCCACGGTCAGCGCGCCCGCGCCGTAAACGCTGCCGGCCGGGTCCCTGAAAATATCCCGCACGCGGCCGCTGGCATCAATCCAGCACGTCACCCCGTTGTTGGCACAGCGAATGAGCGGCAGGTTGTTTTCAACGGCGCGAAAGACGGCGTTGGCCATGTGCTGCCACTGCGCCGCGCTGTCGCCAAACCACCCGTCGTTCGTCAGGTTCACCAGAAAATCCACGTCCTTCCCGGCTGAAACGCGGGCCGTTCCCGGAAATGTGTCCTCAAAACAGATCAACGGCGCAGCGTTGACGTGCCGGTCCCCCAGCTCAAACCTCGCTGGCTGGTGGCCCGGCGTGAAGCTGCCGGTGATCGGCGTGAACCACTTCACAAACGGCAACCACCGCACCAACGGGATGTATTCGCCGAATATCACCAGCTTGCGTTTGTGATAAATGTCTGCCAGCCGGCCGCCCGGTGTGACGAGAAAGGCGCTGTTGTAATAATTGGTCGCGTGCCGCTGGAATTCCACATCTTCGCCGTTGAAAATAATCCAGACGCGGTTTGCTCGCGCGATCTGGCGGATGGCGTCGAAGGTATCCGCATCCAATTCCGGCACGGCGGATTCGGGCCAGATCAGCAGGTCGGTTTTTTCGGGGGAAGGAGCCAGGCGAGTCCCATTTTGTTCCTCATGCTGATTTGAAGAATCGAAAATCCGTATCACCTGCCCTTCCGGGCCCTGCTTGCTGCGCTCAGCCAGCGCCTTGGCTGTCAACTGGAGCAGTTGCTGAAACCGCTGCTCATTCTGGCCGGGGTCCCAAATCAAGGTCTGCGGAATACTCGGCTGCACCAGGGTCACGCGCAGCATCGCTTCTGCGGAATTCCCCTGCCCCGCCCGCACGTAGCCGAAGATGAACAGTCCGATGACGGCGACCAGCGGCAAGGCCATTTCCGCCTGCCAGACAAAGCGCCGGGCCGGCTGGCCGAAAATCGCGCGCGTGGCGGAGAACAGCGACAAGGAAAACCAGGCGACCAGGAATGAAACGCCGTACACGCCGGTCACCGACGCGATTTGAATGAGCGGAACCATCCGGTATTGCGAGACGCCGAGAAAGTCCCACGGAAAGCCGCCGAGAAACCGGGCGCGCACCATTTCCAGCGCCACCCAGGCCGCTGCGCCGGCGAGCGACCAACGCGTCCGGCGCGCCCAATCGCCCTCGCCGATTTTTCCAGCCAGCAACCAGACCCAGACCGCGATAAACAGCGCGAGCACGGCGGCCAGCGAAACCCAGCCCAAAATCGGGAACCCGGCCGCCGGAATCAACAGCAGCCAGTAAAGCGACGACAGAAAGTGCGCCAATCCGGCGACGTAACCGACGCGAAAGGCATCGCCGCGGCTTTTGCCCTGCGCAATGGCAAGCAACAAGCCCGGCAACACCCAGGCAAAACCGGCAACATCGAATTTGGGAAACGCCATCGTCAGCAAAAGCCCCGCGCCGATCGCCGCCAGATAACCGCTCCGCAGAAACAGTTCGTTGAGAAACCGTTTTAAAGTGCCGAAAGGTGAATAGCCCGCGAGGAACACCGGGCCGGGCCGGGCGCACCCCGCGGCGCGTTTCACCAGCGCAGAACCCGCGTTGACCACAATCGCCAGGCGCGCGCCGCGCCAGACGGCGAGGTCAACCGGGGAATTGCCGGCGTAATCAAAGCCCCGTTCGCCGAACTTTCCGGTCAAGGTTTTAAGTTTATTTGCGCCTCGGAGATTCGTCCGTCCATCGCTGCCAAGGACTTCGTCAAAGAGTCCAACGTAGGCGGCGACCGGCGCCACCATATTCCGGTCTGATGCAGTAACGAGAACGACTTTCCGGCCCGAGCGCTTTTGTTCCCGAAGAAATGCGAGGAACGGTTCATTGTAAGGCAGAGTCGTCGGGTCCACCGCCACCCGCCGGGCCAGTTGATGTTTCAGGAACGCCCGGCCGCGCGTCCACCAGAAAAGCACCGGGAAAATCCAAAGCGGATTGCGCCGGAGCAGCCGCGCCAGCGATTCCCAGAGCAAATCGGTCTTGATGAGTGTGCCATCCAGGTCCACACAGAGCGGGACCTGGCTTTCGCGCGACGGGTCAGATGATGGCGGCATGGTCACTCGGAATCAAAAGGCGGGGCGAGACTACTGGCGAGCCGCATGGCTTAAAAGTCAAATTTCCGGCTCGCGAGGACGCCCCGCCAGCCGAATTGGTTCTATGCTTTGAGCGCGCGTTCCAGCAAGGCTTTTTCGCGTTCGCCGTAATTTAATTTCAGCGCCTCGGCCCGGGCGGCCGGAGTCATTTTCTGCCAGGACCTTTGCACGGCGTTGACGGTCTTGTCCTCGGCGATTTTGGCCGCCAGACCGGCGAATTGGTATTGGAGAAACACCAGACAGAGTGCGTCCTCCAAAACCCTCGCCTCCGGGTCGCGGGGAAAATGCTGCTTGAGATTCAAATCCTGGACACGGCGAATCATGTCTTCCGGGTAGCCCAGTTCGTGCAGAATGTCACCGGCCTTTTGCGCGTGGAATTTTTTCAGCTCGGCCCGCCACTTCAAGTAACCGGCGCGGGTCATCGGATAGGAATGGCGCGGGATTTCCCAGCGGCACAGGTGCTGGCAACGCGCCGCCAGACGCAGCGCCTCGGAGGCGTCCGGGCAAAGGCGCAACACCCAGTCGTTTAATCGCCGCGCGTAGAGCCACTCGCGAGGTTGTGCCACACCGCCGGCGGATTCCGTGTTCGGATCGCGCGCGTTTTCCCCGTCGAAACGGCGGAGCGCCGCCTCAAAGCGTCGGGGATCGGCCGGCTGAAACGTTTCAGGCATCGCGGCGTCTTAAGCCGGATGCGCGGGTTGCGCAAGTTTGTTTCGTCGCTGTTCCATTCCGTCAGCGGACTTGGTCATTATCATCCTCCAGCCGGGCGAAGTAAAAACAGCCGGCGGCAACCAGGATTGAAACGGTGGCAATGATCAAAGCCTGTGTGCCGGGCTGTTTCAGGTGATCGGACAACTCCTGTGTCAAAATCCCCATTTTGCCGTAAAGGACCCCCATCTGATGAGCCTCCATCCTGGCATTCCCCGCCAGCAATTCGTCCTCGCTCGGTTCGCCGAAGTGCGTCCGAATCCAATAAACCGCACCGGCGCCGAGCAGTCCCAGCGCCAACGCGACGAAGCCGATCACCCGGAGTCGCTTCGCTTGCTGCCGCGGCGTATTGGCGCCGGCCTTTGGATGATTTACGGACATGACCCAAAACGTTCCCCGCTGCACTGGCCGAAGACAAGCCGATAAAAAGCGGGCGGACGACTGGACCGGGGTTCCCTTCATAAGCAGCGCGCCTATATCAAGACCAGGGAATTTCCGGCTTGACATCGCGGTCAAACGGCTCATGGTTCAACTATGAACCCGGCCACGCAGCTCATGAACGGCACAAACGGCCCGGGCGCACAGGTGCGACTGGAAATTGCGGAGACCGACATTGAATTGGTGGTGGAAGAATCTGAAAAGATGAGGGAGCAGATTCGGGTGCAGGCGACGGAAATGGGTCCGATTCTTGAAGCGTTGCTCCGTGACACACGTGGCCAGATCCGGTGGGGCTTGAACGAATAAGGAGCCGGCCGGATTGATTTTGTGCTTGAGGACAGGTCCTACACGCTGAGAACAAGCGCAGGAGTACGATTGGGACAAGGGAAAAGTCTGGTTTGGATCTCATTCCCCCAAAAAACCGTACCATTCATTTTAATTGCCTTTGCGACAACATCTATGCGCTCGACTGGCGCTGGCATCCTGAGTCTGATCACTCTCACGTTTGGATTGTCCATGGTGGAAGGTTGCTCAACCTTTTCCTCTGACAACGCGGCCGGCAGGCCTTGGAACCGTCCGCCCAAATGGGTAGTCGAAAACGATTGCCTTTTCTATCCGTCCACATTTGAGTCCGGGCGCGAACCGGGAGATTTGAGGCCCGGAGATCTTTATCCCTGAACACCGTCAATTTATAACCAGGCTGTTTTTGGCCCCTCTCCGCGTCTAATCTTTTACGGCTGAAGAAGGCCAGACCCAGTCGCCCCGGTTGATGTCAACCCTGGCCGAAGTGCCTTTGTCCAAACCAACCGTTCCGCCATCGTCGGTTTCATTCCAGCCGACGGAATAGAGCACAAACTGGCCGTCAGCGGTCCGGCGATAATGCAGCGGCTGACCGTTGATGATATCGTGCGGGATTTTGTCCATGAACTGCGGCGCGAGCGCATCAAGCGATTCGGGATAGTTTCCATGCGCCAAGCGATAGCGTTCCAGCGCAATGGCCGTACGGGCCAAATCCACCGATTCCTGCCCGAAGGCGAATCGTTTGACGGCAACGCCAAGTCTAGGCAAGAACAGTCTTTCGGCCAAGTTATACAGGTTGTAATGTTTTAGTCCGGTAGTAACGGCTGAATTCGCGCGTTGAACATCTCCCGGCCGGACCCTGTGCAGATTGGCGTCAACTACCGGCAAGTAATATTCCAGAATCGGGCGGGCACAGCGCAATTCATTCTGGTAAAACCAGCCATTGGGAATTGTTCCCCACATGATCCGCCCCGGAATGCGCGATGAAGAGCCACCGCCGCCTTCCCCGATCAGATCCGGAGTTCGCTCCGGATAGCGGCGCAGATACTCAATGTCGCCGATTTCGCATAATATCAGTTCGCCGCGCATGGCAGTTTGGTAATCGGAAAGAAAATCCAATTTCGCCAATTCCGAATCGAGCTCCGCCAGTTGCGCGTCCGACCATTGGTGTGCGACCAGGCCTTCCCAGACCGGCTGCAACGCAATACTCACGATGGCCATGCGCACCAGATGGGAAATTAGAAATGGCTCGGTGCGAATCGAATCGCTCAGCCGCAGCATGAGCCTCACGTCGGCCAATGCCTTGTCAGCCTGGCCGTTCTGCAACTCGGCAATGGCCCGCAGTTGCAATACTTGCGCGGAGCGTTTAAGGCCGGACAAATGCGGAAGCAAAATGGCGGCAGGCGGCTCCATATCGTAAGAAAGCGGAAAACGCGAGTCGGGTAACCGGGCCGCCAGGCGCAATTCTGCAATGGTTGAATCGTACCGGCTCAGTGCCAGCAAGACGTCCTGCGCCGGTGTTTGCGGCTGTGGTGGAACGGGGAATTCATTCGTTTTGGCCTGGAGGCCGCGATAATATTGCTGCCAGGCTTTCAAATCGCTCGCGGTCGCTTTCTGCCAGTTGCCAATGCCATGGGTGGGATTTTCGCCGTTCTCGGAAACGGCCATGTCCAGCCGGTTTACGAGGTTTGTGTCCCACTCCATCTGATCCCCATCTTTGCCAAAGTGTGGATTTCTATGCTGCACGCGCCATTGCTGATTCATCAACTTGTCAACGGCATCAAAAACCGGCGCCATGGCGAAATTCTGATCATCGGGCACAGGTGCCGGAATGACACTGGCGGGATTAAACTGTACGCCCTTGGCTTCCCATTCGTGCTTGAACTGGTCCCAATCATGTTTGCCGCGCCAGTCTTCCTCGGCGTAAAACAGCGCAATCAACGTGACAAAACAGGCAACCCCAAACAGGAACCCCTTAAAGTTCCGCCAATGGCCAAGCCAGCAAATGAACGAAACCATCAGAAAGCCGGCTATGGCGATGACGGCTGCCCAGATCATGGCCATGAAAGCCAAATCGGCAGTGGAATCCGCTATGCGAACCAACCAGGCGGACAAAAAAATGATCAAAAATGCCGCGACCAGCATCAGCAGCCAAAAAAAGAAAAGGCCCCGCGGTCCTTTCCAGGACTTTTTCCAGATGCTCTTGGGTTCTTCGCTCATAAATTTCACTTTATAGCAGCCGACGTATGTCGGCTCACTTTCCGCTTTAATTAGAGCGGACTCATCCCGTCAGGCGGGACTGTTACGTCATCGACATTTCAAAGTTCCGCTCGCTGCGCGGCCGCGGCATCAATGATTTAGACCGGTCAGCTTCCCTGACTTCACGCGGCCCGATCAATTCGGCCAGCAACCGTTGCTGTTGGCGCAATTCCACAATCACTTGCGGCGATGGCGGGAGGAATTCTTTCGCCACAACCGGCGCGTGGTCGCGGGTTGAAAAATCCACGGCAATAATGAAAATCCAGACGGCCGCCAGACCGGCCCAGGCCACCGGGTGAGGCCAAAGAACAGACGAGAGGCGAGAAACGAGAGACGAGGGCTGAATCCATTTCTGCGCTCGACCCTCGACCCTCGACTCTCGACCAGCCACGGCCAGGATTTCCTCGCGCCATTCGGCCGGAACCGGCCGGAAAGGCTGGCGGCTCAGGCGCCCTTCAAATTGTTCGATTTCTTCATTCATCATTCCGCTCTCTTCATTTCTTCATAGAGTGGACGCAGATACTCGCGCAATTTGTCTAAACCATAGCGATACCGGCTGGCGGCGGTGTTGGGGGGAATATCCAGCACATCGGCGATTTGCTCAAACGTCAGCCCTTCCCAGAGTTTGAGATGCACGACGGCGCGTTGGTCAGGCGGCAATCCGGCCAAGGCCCGCGACAGTTCGGCACGAAAGGTCTGTTCATCGGGATCATGGGCCGGCGCAAACGGTGAAATGGCTTCAGCGGCGAAATTTTCCCTGGTTCGTTCGCGCGTGCCGCGGCGCCGGATCAAATCAATCACCGCGTTGTGCGCCAGCCGGATAAGAAACGAGCGCTCGTTACGAATAGCGTTCAGCAATTCCGGGTCGCGGGCGAGTTTGACAAATATTTCCTGAAGCAAATCGCGGGTATCGGACTCGTCGCGCGTGCAATTGATCAGAAAGGCATAAAGCGCCTGGGCGTGCTCGTCGTAGAGCCGCCTGAGTTCCGGTTCCCGCCGCATTCCACCTGATATGACGCGCCGGGCGGCGCCATTTGTCTAGGGCGTGTTTTCAAAATCAAAAAATGAACATAGTGAATTTAAAGCCGATGATTTTGAATCAATCCGCCTGCCGGCTTGCCGGCTCGAAACCCTGGCAAAGGCCGGTTCCCCTTCGGCCCGCCAGCCGCTGGCCTTTTTTCATCGCTCAGGAAGTCCGCTGGCGTCATCCGGGCCGTTACGTGCATCACGGTTCGGTCAGGATGCGGTAAAAGCTGGAGTAAAGAGAGACCGGGTTTGTGTCAATAAACTCAAACAAGGCGGGCGAACTGGAATAAGATATTGAGCTGTTGGTGGCCAGCATCGTTCCCATATCAAGCCAATTCACCAGGTCGGACGACGAGAGGATCTGGTAACGCCAATCGGTGGCACCTTGCACGTTCAACTGAACATTGCCACCGGGCAGAGGCGCCACCTGGTTTATTTGCGCGGGCGGCGGCGAGCCCAAGGGAACGAACTGAAAATTCGAGATGACAACTTCCACCGGCTGGCCGTTTACGGGCGGATTGCCCTTGTCGAGCCACAGATTGATATGAACCTGCTCGCCGCCTTCCGGGGGTATTCCCACCGCGCAATTCCAATTCACGAGAATGTTGGTGGCGGCCGGGGGCGAAGCAAAGTCGCCGTTCAAGCTTTGGAAGGCGACATTCGTGGATTGCCAGATGAAACTGTGCGTGGAGTTGGTCACCCCCGCCGGCAGCGGGAATCTCAGCACTTGTCCCGAGTCGTAGGGAGCGACAGCGTAGTCTCCCACATCGTTGGTGCCAAAGGCGTAGTCCCAGCGCGACAGTTCGATGTCAACCTCACGATAATTATACACGTTGTCATTGCTGTAAACGAACAGACCGAGCACGGCGTTTGGATCCAGGGTGTTGACCGGCGCGCTGACGGTAAACCGGTATTGGCCGTAACCGAAGGTACGGTCACTGGTGACTTCCGCGCACTCCCACACCCCGTTGGTGTAGGCAATCTTCAGGTGTAACTGTCCCCGCGAATCCAGCCAGACATTGTTGGTACTGTTGGAAAAATAGTTTGGCCCCGGACCCGATGCGGAAGTGGTGTTGCGAACCGACCAGCCGTAACCGGAAAAATTGAACTGCCGCGCGCCGGGATTGACGCGCGTGGCGTAAATCACCGCCTCGGCTTGTGGCGGGATTGGCAAGCCTGACGCGCCACTCACGCAAGCCGGGGAGTAGTTTGTAGGCACGAGAAACGCGGCGATTTCCGTCGCATTTACATCGGAAGGACTGACGGTGATGTCTGCGCTCCAACTGCCGTCCGGCTGGATCGGGGTCAGCGCGCCGGCGCAACCTGGCCTGCTATACCAGCTTCCGGCCACGTAGATATAGACTGCCAGGTTGTTGGTGGCGGGATCGGAGTTCACCACCAGACCGCTCAGGTTGCCTGGCGAACCGTAAGCAAGCAGGTTCGTGATGATAATGGAAGGACTGGCAGCCTTGACCGGTAAAAGAGAGAAGCCAAGACCGATGCCGGCCACTCCGGTGGCAATCAAGCGAGTACAGATCCTCAAACTCACAGACTTGCGTTGCTCCATGCTAATCGCGTTGCCATCTTTCTTATGATGATCAACACAACACCCTGTCACCATAGCCCATTTTAGGGGTTGCCGGTTGCCCTCCCGCAAAACCGGCCCCGGCACCGGCGCCAAAGAACGGGTCAGGGCGGTTTCAAGGTTAAACCACGATTCATTTGCCCCATTCCGGAAAGGCGGTCATCGCGTCGAGGATGTTATGCAGTTTGTCAGTGTGGGCGTCTTCCTGCCAGCCGCCGCGACCGCTCTGTGTCGCCAGATCGCTCGGACAGCCGTCGTCGTTGATGGCATACAGACAGTAGTTCAACGCCTGCCGGGCCACGCCTTGGTATTCATTCGACCCGGTCGCTTTGCTGTACATCGCCAGCACCGCGCCGTAGGTGGAAAGGATGCCTCCCCAGGGGTCCCGGTCGTGGGTCTGTTCCCCACAAACCGCAATCCCATCGCGGACGGTGATGAACCGGCGGTTGACAAATTCGATCAGCGCCCGGGAATCCTGCTTCCAGTCCGGATCCAGCGCGTCTTGTTTCTCAACCAGGTACCGGGCGAGGTTGAGCGGGGCCCAGGCGGTGCGGTTGTCCAGTTCATCATGATCTTCAAAGAACTGCACCCAAAGCCGTCCGTCCTGCGTCAGATTTGGGATCTGGTATTCCTTGATCCACTCCCACAGTTTGTCGCGGTCAGGCTTGAATTCCGGATGACCCTCCTCAATCAGCTTGTCGAAGAGCCGGAGAATGAAAGACATGTCGCCGGAAACCTCGCCCCGGGGCTCGCCCGTCCGGTAATCGGCGCGGAACGGCCAGGGCGAACTCGTGGCGGTCCCTTCGCGCATGTTGGCCGCCAGCACGCGTGCATTTTGCAGAGCCTGCTGGAGATACTTTTCGTCACGCGTCTCCTCGAACAGCAACAGGAGTGCGTAACCAGCAATGCCGCCCTTGTCCGGCTCGATTTCGTAGGGTTTGTCGCCCTGGGAACCGCAGTCAGGCGGCTGCGGAAATTTTCCCTCCCAGCCGGTGGACCGGCTGAAGCGCGGATACTTGCCGGTGTCCGGCGTGTTCGCGTCTTTGACCAGATAATCCCCCAGGTAACGCGCCATCTGGAGCGACCGGGGGTCTTTCTTCCCCTTGTAAGCGTAATATTTCAAGTAGGAAATTATGCCCATGCCGTCTTGCGTGGCCGGGATGAACGAGGGGAGGTTGGTGATTGCCCGGTAATTGCCGTCCATGAACGTCGTATAAACAAAGCGCGGATAGCCGCGCTCAACGGGGCACCGGTTATACCAGTCCACCTCCCGCTCGATCGCGTCCCCCCACGACGTCCAGGGTTGCAGCATCCCGCGCTCATCGTAAACCGCGGGATGATTGCCGATCACAAATGCGGGAGCCGATAGTACGGACCGAAAGGGAAAAATCGAAAGCAGAAGTGACAAAACGATCTTAACGATCGGTCGTGGCAAATGCAGGATGCTTTTCATAATGTTCTTTTGAAGGCGCGGTCGAGTGTTGAATCATGTTAAATTCCCTGGGTCAAGATGTCATCCCCCCCAAACAGGCTGCCGTGGAAACGTTCCATCATTGATGAAATGGGAAGCAGTCACGTTTAAAATTCCGGGTCGTTAAAGAAAAAATTCCAAAAGAACACAACGAAAACCCGGGAAAATGTCAGGCAAACCACCCGGCTATAACCTGATTCACGGTCCAAGCCGGCCGGGCATTTCCCGGATGCCCGGCTCAGACCTGCGAGACCGCCCGCGATTGGCTGCCGGCACGGGCAGAAATCAACGAGCCGACGATCAGTCCAATGGGGGCCAGCAGAAAACTCAGCAGTCCTGCGGAGGTCGGTGAAATCGACGGCATTGCCAGGCAGGCGACGGGTGGAATGGCGCTGCCGGCAAAAGCCCAGTAAGCGCCTGCCGCGCTGGCCCGTTTCCACCACATTCCACCTACCAGCACCGTCATCGTCGCCGCGTAAGAAAGCGAGCCCGTCAGTGTGATGTAGCGAAATACTGTTTCCGGAAGGTGGTAGAGGGCAGCCCACGCGTAAATGAAGACGCCGATCAAGACGACGCCGGCTTGAACGCCACGGACGCGCTGCGCCGCGGTGAGTTGCCTTTTGAGGCGAGGCCCGATGGCGTCCTGGAGCAGAATGGAACTGAACGCCAGCAGGTAACTGGAGAACGTGGACATGGTGGCTGAGACGAAACCCACACAGGCCAGTCCGACGATCCCGGACGGCATGATTTTGACCAGGGCATGGGCCAGTGACATGGTCGAATCCGTCGTTTTCCCGAGGATCACCAGCGCTCCGATTCCCCAAATCATGGGAATCGCGCCGCGCAGGAACATGAACATGGAACAGACCCGGAACAGCTTCAGGGCATTATTGATGTCCTTCATGCTCAGGACTCGCGCGACGACCGGCTGCCAGGTGCTCCAGCCGCTCAGGTAGTACAGCGCCGTCCAACTGAGAAACAACGTGCCATAGCGCGGGGACTTCCAGAACTCGAATCCGGCGCGGCCATAATTCGAGGAAACCGCCGCCGCCATGTTATGCCATCCGCCCGTCGCCCGAATCACCATCCAGGTGGTGAGGCCCGCGCTCAAGACGATCACCACAAACTGCACCACGTCGGTGAGCACCACGCAGTACATCCCGCCCAGCACGGTGTAAGCCACCACCACGATCAGCAGGACAGCCATGAATACCAGCGTCTGCGCCTGCGGTATGCCCATCACGATGGCCAGGAAAGTGGCTTCCACCTGAAGGAAGATGCCCAAGTTCAGCACGCCGACAACGAACGTTGCCAAGCCGGCGATGGACCGCACGCCCGGGCTGAAGTGGGTCTCCAAAAATTCCGGGACCGTGCGCATCTCCAGCTCGCGCAGTTTCTTGACCACGAAACCGTTCCAGCCGACGAAAAACATCATGGCGGCGCCGATGATAGGGAGCATGAGGGCGGCGAAACCGCCCAGGTAAGACTCCTGGGCAAAATAAACGAACGTCACCAGCCCCGTTTCGGCGGCGGCCAGGGTGGCTACGCCCCAATACGGCCCCAACCGGCGTCCCATGACCAGGTACTCGTCCACCGACGAGGATCGTGCCCGGGCGCGAAACCCGATATACGCGAAGAAGATCAAAAGGCTGACAATCATCAGCCAATCAATCAGCGAGAATTGCGAGGTCATGGCAGGTCCACCGGGCGTCGTGTTCTGGCAGACTCCTCGATGGCGGCCACCACGAGAGTGGCGCGCAGACCATCCTCGCCGGTGACCATGGGCTGCCTGCCATCCAGCACACATTCAATGAAATGCTCGATCGCCGCAACGGCGAATCCGACCGGTTTCCCGTAACAGTCCGGAGCGCCCGCCACGTCCGGCAGTTGGACGCCCCGATCCGTGTAGATTTCAACCGTCCGGTTGTGGCTGGCATTGACGTAGGCGCTGCCCTTGCTCGCAATGAACTCGCATTGGAAGTCAAATACGCTGGGCGAACTCTCATTGACAATCCAGCAGTTCTCCACGAGGGCGGTCGCACCGTTCGAGAGTTCGAGGAGGTACTGGAAGAAATCGGGCGTGTCCACACCGGCTTCCCGAAGCACCACGGACCGGCTGACCGCGTACACGCGGGATATCTCGGCGCCGGACATCCAGCGAATCAGATCCACGATATGGCTCCCCAGGAATTGCGCCGGCGAGGACCGCGCCGCCCAACTCAACATCCGCGTGGGAACGAAGAGCGTATCGTTGAGCCGGATGTTGATGGCCAGCAGCTTGCCGAGTTCACCCGCTTCGAGCTGGCGCCGGATGCTCAGGAACGGAAGATTCCAGCGATTGTGGAAATCCACCATCAGCCGGGTGCCCTTCCGCTTTTGCGCGTCGAGAATCTTTCGGCACTCCTCGACGGTGGTGGCCAGTGGCTTTTCCGATATGACATCCTTCCCCGCCTCGATGGCTGCGAGGATGATTTCCCCGTGTGCAAAGTCCGGCGTCGCAATCGAGACCGCCTGGATTTCGGGATTGGCCAGCAGTTCGCGCCAATCCGTAGAATGCTTCCTGGCACCATATTGTCGGGCAAAGCGGGCCGCTCTTTCCGCATTTTCGTCGCACACCTCCGCCAGGCTGGCGTGAGGAGATGCCTGGTACGTGCGGGCATGTACCGATCCCCATGTTCCGCATCCGATGAGTCCGAATCCTGGTTTATTCATGGCGCTGTCTTCACAAGACTTCAGGCACCAACACATAGAATGGTTTTGCCGTTGTATCCACCCCCTGTTTTGGTTGGGGGGCACCCCCTGTTTTTGGGGGGCCGGCCGCGTTATATTTTCTGGCTTTGCCCCGGCTCTTTTTGTCAGCTTCCCGACTCAAGCATGAAACGACACAGAAATGTCATCGGCTCATTTTTAACCTGCGCCTTTTTGGCCCTTCTCCAAATCTGCCATTCACCCGGAGCGCCGGCGCCAGACAACGGAAATTTTGTTCAACTTCAAGACGGCTGGCGCATTCAATCGGCGGCGCGGACGCCGGCGGACGGCGCGGCCATTTCCGCCGCGGGCTTTGACGCTTCCCACTGGCATCCGGCAACCGTTCCCGGCACGGTTTTGGCCGCGCTCGTGGACGACGGCATTTACAAAAACATTTTCTTCGGCACAAATCTGGCCACGATTCCGACCGCGCCGTTCACCAATTCGTGGTGGTTTCGCAAGGCGTTCAACCTGAGCCGCGAGCAGGCCGGGGAAGACGCGGACTTGATTTTTGACGGAATCAATTATCGGGCAAACGTCTGGCTGAATGGAAAGCAAATCGCCGGCGCAGGCGAAACCTTCGGTGCGTTTCGCATCTTCACATTTGACGTCAGCGGCCAACTCAAGTCGGGGAAGAATATTCTGGCCGTGGAAGTCTTTCCGCCGGAACCCGGCGACTTCACGATGGGGTTTGTGGACTGGAGTCCAACACCGCCTGACCACGGAATGGGTTTGTTCCGCCCGGTCAAGCTGCATCTCTACAGGACCGTCGCGCTTGAACATGTTTTTGTGGAAAGCAAAATCGACCACGGCGCCTGGCGGAAGGCGGCGTTGACGGTTCGCGCCGATTTGAGCAATGCCTCGGCCCGCAAAGTGGAGGCAAGAGTGAACGGCAAAATCGGCGATGTGACTTTCGGTGAGATTTTCACGCTGCAACCGGGTGAAAAACGTTCCATCGCGCTTACGCCTGAAAAAAATCCACAGTTGAATTTCGACCATGCGCAATTGTGGTGGCCTTGGGAACTGGGCGAACCGCATCTGTATCATTTGACGCTGACCGCGGCAACGGGTGGAGGCGTTTCCGACACGCGGCGGATCAGTTTCGGCATCCGCGAAGTGGACGACTACACCAACGCCGACGGCTGCCGCGGTTACATGGTCAACGGGAAGAAGATTCTGATTCGCGGCGGCGGCTGGGCGGATGAACTTTTGCTGCGTGAGAACGAAACCAATTTGCAGGCGCAACTTCAATATCTCAAGGCGATGAATCTGAATACGATTCGCATGGAAGGCATCTGGGGTGAAAGCCAGCGGCTTTACCATCTGGCGGACCAATACGGTTTGCTCATCATGGCGGGCTGGAGTTGCCAATGGGAATGGCCCGTGTTCCTCGGGAAACCGTGCGACCTGTTCGGTGGGTTCGAATCCGAGGCGGACATGGCGCTGGCGACAAATTATCTGCACGACCAGGTCTTGTGGCTGCGAAATCATCCCAGCATTTTGGTCTGGGTGCTGGGCAGCGATAAAGCCCCGCGCGCGGAATTGGAAAGGAAATATGATTCATTGCTGGCCAGGATGGATCCGACGCGGCCAACGCTCAAATCCTGCAGCTTCCGGGCCAGCGAAATCAGCGGGCCTTCGCGTGTGAAAATGAACGGCCCCTACGATTACGTCACGCCGAATTATTGGTATCTGGACACGAACCACGGCGGCGGATTCGGCTTCAATCCCAAGAACGGCGGCGCCTTCGGTTTCAATACCGAGACCAGCCCCGGCCCCGAACCGCCGCCGCTGGAAAGTTTGCGGCGCATGATTCCTGCCGGCGACCTTTGGCCCATCAACGATGTCTGGAATTTTCACTGCGCGCGCAGCGAGTTTGGCCAGATGGACCGCTACTGGAACGCGTTCACGAACCGCTATGGCGCTCCCACCAACGTCACGGAATTCGCCTTCCGGAGCCAGGCGGCGAATTACGAGGCGATCCGCCCGATGTTCGAGGCGTTCGCAGCGAACCTGCCGCGGACCACCGGCATCATCCAGTGGATGCTCAATCCGTCGTGGCCCAGGTTCAACTGGCAGCTTTACGATTATTACCTCGTCCCCGGCGGCGCGTTTTTCGGCGCGAAGAAAGGCGCGACGCCCTTCGCGGTCATTTACAATTATGGCGACCAGGGAATTTATCTGGTCAATCAAACCCGCCGGAACCCCGGCAACTGCCGGACCACCATCACCGTCTATGATTTGAACTCGAAAAAAATACTCGAACAAACCGTCACCAACACCGGCCCGGCTTACGGCCCGGAAAAAATCTTCGACCTTTCGAAACTTGCGCCGGACACGCCGGTTTATTTTCTCGACCTTCACACCATCGGTGACGCCGGCCCGGAAGCCACCGCGGATAATTTTTACTGGCTCTCGACCAAACCCGACGTGCTCGACGAGGCCAAAAGCACGTGGTTCGTGACGCCGAACAAATCCTTTGCCGATTTTACCGCGCTCAACCAGATGCCGGAAGCGAACGTACAGGTCGGTGCTTCCTTTGCGCCCGCCGCCGATGGCACAGACGCCACCGTTACACTGAAAAATACCGGCGACACGCTGGCGTTTTTCATCGAAATGCGGATCGTGGGCAGGAAATCGCAGCAATCGTTGACGCCGGTGTTCTGGGACGATAATTATGTTTCGCTTCCGCCGCACGCGGCCAAGACTTTTCACGCTCATTTTCCCGGCGGCCAAAAACCGGAATTGAAGTTGCAGGGCTGGAACGTCACATTTCAAAGTGCCGGCACGGCCCGTCCACCGCTTGTGAGGTCAGATCACTTCAGGGTGGGCTCGTCACTGTCAACGCTGGCGAACTGAATTGGCTTTTTGAAGAACGACGTGCGCCAGGCGCCGTAGAGGATGCCGGTCAGCAACCAAACCGTCCCGACGATATGGGCCGTCCTGCCCAGGCTCCACCAGAGGTAGGCGCAGACGGCAAAACCCGTCAACGGCGACAGCAAATTCCAGAGCCATTTGCGCCCGCTGCGCACGTAGTAGTGCAGGAGCGCAGAGAGGTTGACCCCCATGAACGCGATGAGCGCGCCGAAGTTCAGCAGCTCGCAGCCGAGCGAGTAAGTCATGGTGAAGGCGCCGATCAAGGTGACGACGCCGACGAGAATGATGTTGTTGCCGGGAATCCGGGTGCGGGGATTCACCGCGCCAAAAAACTTCCGGGGGATCGCGTTGTCGCGGCCCATGCTGTAAAGCAGGCGGCCGGCGCCGAGATGCGCGCCGGAACCGGAGCCGATGGTCGCCACGAGCAGCGCGAAGTTCACCGTTTGGAAGAGCCAATGCCCGCCAGCCTTGCCCGCGATGTAGCAAAACGCCGTGTCCACCTCGGGAAAATCTGTTCCCGGCCAGACGAGCTGCGCGGCATAGACCTGGATGGACGCCAGCACGCCGGTGATCAGGCAAACCAGCACGGTCGCCAACAGGATGTTGCGGCGCGGATTATGAGCTTCTTCGGACAAGGTGGAAATGCCGTCGAAGCCGATGTAAGTGAGCACGGCCAGCGCCGCGCCGCTCGACACGGTGTGGAACGAAAATGTCTGCGGATTGTAAAATGGCCGCGTCCAATCCGCCAGACCGTGCGGTGGCTGCAGCCAGAGGTAGCGCACCGCCGCGCCGAGGAAGAGCACGATCACGACGCCGAGGCCGACGGCAATCACGGCGTTGGTCCGCGAACTGGCTTCGATGCCCCGTAAATTCATGCCGGTGAACAGCGCCGCAAAAAGGACGGCATACACGGCGAAGGGAATTTCCGGGATGATGTTCTTCGCCGCCATGCCGATCCAGATGACGCAAATAATCGGATTCATCACGTAGTCGAAAATGATGCTCCAGCCGACGAAGTAGCCCAGCGCCGGATGAATTTCCCGGCTGACGTAGGCGTAGGCCGAACCGGCGCTGGGATAGGCGTTGGCCATGCGCCCGTAACTGATGGCCGTGAAGAGCATGGCCACCATGCCAATCAGCACGACCGTAACGACGTGTCCCCTGCCCTGGACCGCCGCCGCGCCGAACAACGGCATGGGCGCAGTCGGCTGGATCAACACGATGCCGTAGAAAACGAGCGCGGAAAGTCCCAGTGCGCGCCGCAGACCCGGCTGCGTGTTCGGTGAGGCTGGTTCATGGTTGGCCATGCGCGTTGGTTAATTAGCGAAAGCCATGCCAGTCACATGGCGCCGGTTCGATGGGAAACAATTTTCAATTGCTTTTGCCCAGCATAGCCTCCTGGTGGAAGGCAACCTACCCCCAAAATAGGCTATGGCGGAAACGTCCCGGCTTTGACAGCGACCTTCCCGTTTGCGGACCCGTCGCAATTTGTCTTTGCGCAAAGTGAAAGTCAGTTTGGTTTCTCGGGCGGCACGGTCGGGTCCACCAGGCACGCCGCAACCGGATAATCGCGCCCGGTTTCCGGGGCAACCAGAACCAAAAATCAACGTGATCCCGGTCCCTGGACCATGTCCCCCCAAAACAGGGGGTGGCACAATGAGAGAAATCATTTTATACATTTAGCATGAATGGTTGCGGAAGAGAGAAACATTGGGTTGGCTTGAATAGAGGGTATAACCAGCCAACCCAAAAATGTAGCAAACCAATTTTTATGAAAAATGCCTCTTTTGGAAATACATCTTATGCGGGAGTCAGTCAAGGGAGCCAAAAGGCTTTTACTCTGATTGAACTCCTGGTCGTCATCGCCATCATCGCGATTCTCGCGGCAATGTTGTTGCCCGCTTTGGGGGCGGCCAAGATTAGAGCCCAGGCGCTCGCTTGCATGAACAATGGAAGGCAACTGATGCTGGGTTGGATTCAATACTCGGGGGACCACAATGACAAGCTTGCAAATAACTTCGGTCAAACCCTAACTGACCTGGAAATCGCCAATAAGACCTACCGCAATTGGGTCAATGACGATTTGAATTGGGCCACATCGGGGACGCTTCTTTACAATTGCACGAATGTTGACGGTCTCCGGCTGGCGGATTTCAACAAATATGTCGGAGGAAACATTGCCGTCTATAGGGACCCCGCTGACAATTATGTCCTGGCAGCTCAACGACAGCCGGGGATGGCCGGGCGGCCACGCTCTTACTCGATGAACTGCTACATGGGCCCACACTACCCTAACGGTGCAGCCTCTACTGATGACTCGGCCACCTCCCGACATTTCGTAAAATACGGCGCCATCACTCACCCATCGCAGTTGTATGTGACGCTGGATGAACAGGCCGACAGCATCAACGACGGGTACTTCCAGCCGTTTCAGACTTTAAAGCAGGTTATTACGGGTGCTGGTGACTCCTGGCACGATTTGCCGGCTTCGTATCACGGCGGCGCCGGGGGTTTCTCGTTTGCGGATGGACATGCGGAAATCCATAAATGGTTGAGCAGCTTCACGGTAGTGCCTGTGAAGATGATTCCCAAGACCGGTAACATGACCACAGGGATCCCTGCCGGTGCCGCCATGGCGGATGCCGTTTGGGTTGCACAACACTCGAGCGAGCTCCAATGAGACTGCCACTGGGTTTGGCGAGCGACCCGGCAACGGAGACATCAGCTTGACCGGCGACCATGGCCCTGTCGTGATGAAATAGAGCGGCGCCACAATGCGACAACCAAGCCTTCTTAAGGAGCATTGCGCGAAGCGCATGGTTCAGAATTGTTTCGTGATGGGGCTGGCGCTGGCGGCAGCAGGAGTCATTGTCGGGTGTGCGCAATTGCACCCGGCCCGGACGCACACACAGACAACTCTGGCCATGCCTGCGGTGATCCCGCGGCCCGTGGAGCTGGCGCTGCAAGCGGGGCATTTCGAGGTGGGACCGGCCACGGCGGTTGGGGTCGTGAGCGGAGCGGACGAGGCGCGGGAAGCGGCGGCATTTCTGTGCGATTGGCTGACCCAGGCCACGGGCCGCGCGCGTCCCGTGAATACATGGGCGGATGAAAAACAACCGGGGGGAATTATCTTCACGAAGCGTGGGGCCAAGCCGGAGTGGGGTGAGGAGGGTTATGGCCTGGAGATCACCTCGAAGCGGGCGCTGATTCGCGCCAATTCGGCCGCGGGATTCTTCTATGGATTTGAGACGCTGCGGCAATTGCTGCCGCCCGGGGCCGAGAGCGTTGCGCGAACGCATGGGACACGCCAATGGAAGGCGCCCTGCGTCAAGATCGAGGATTTTCCCCGCTTTGGCTGGCGCGGCTTGATGCTCGACAGCAGCCGGCACTTTCAGAGCAAGGAATTCATCGAGCACCTGCTCGACGTGATGGCGTATCATAAACTCAACCGCTTTCACTGGCACCTGGTGGACGCGAACGCGTGGCGGTTGGAAATCAAACGATACCCTGAACTCGCAAAGAAAGGCTCATGGCGCGGGACCAACGCGCCGGGCGACAGCGGCTGGTACTCGCAGGATGATGTGCGCGAGATCGTGGCCTATGCCAAGCGCCGCCACATCCTGGTGATCCCCGAAATTGAAATGCCCGCGCACGAGACGGCGGCGCTTTATGTGTTTCCCCAACTGACCTGCACCGGCAAGGCCATTCAACCCGGCGAACCGGGATTGGATTATTTCACGCAAAATGCCGGCATTCTTCCCTTCTGCGCCGGCAAGGACGCCACCTTCGAGTTTCTGGACAACGTGCTGACGGAAGTGACGGAACTCTTTCCCGCGACCTGCATTCACGTGGGCGGCGACGAACGGCCGGACGGGATCTGGGACAAGTGCCCGGATTGCCAGGCGCGGATGAAGGCGGTCGGCGCGAAGGACGAACACGCTCTGCAGAACTATTTCATGCGGCGGATCACGGATTTTCTCGCGACGAAAAACCGGCGGGCGATCAGTTGGGCCGTAAGCCGAAGCGATCCCTACAACCCGACCGACATGGATGACCTCGGACACAACGCGATCATCCAGAGCTGGCGCGACGAGACGCGGTTTGCCGCGAGCCAGGGATGGGACGTGATCAATTCGGCGAACCGGTTTGTGTATCTGGATTATCCCGAGTTTCCGGGCATGGGAAAGCCGGACTGGATGCCGCTATTGCCGTTGGAGAAGGTTTATCAGTTTGACCCCATGCCGAAAGGGTTGAGCCCGGAAGCGGCCAAGCACGTGTTGGGCGCCGAGGCGTGTCTGTGGACCGAGCTGGTGCCGCAGGAGAAAGTTTATGGCGCGCTCTTCCCGCGTTTGCTCGCGCTGGCGGAAGGGGCCTGGTCGCCGGCGGCTGGGAAGAATTACGATGACTTTGCCGCGCGGGTGAAGCTGCATGCCGCGTGGCTGAAAGGCATGGGGGTCGAGTATGGCCGGCCGCCTGAAGAAACTGCGAAATAGACGGCCTCTTCAAGGTGCATCTGAAAATCCTTTTTTCGTCGTAGCAGCCGGCGTGAGCCGGCTCAACTTTCATCGCAAACCTGCAAATTCACGAGCAGTCAGAGCCGGCTCACGCCGGCTGCTACCATCTTTCAGACACGCTGTCACGTGGTCAAGCGCCGATGGTGTCATGCCCAAATGATTCGAATTCGACGGCGCTGAAGCCGGCCGCGGAAGGCGGCGGCGTTGAGCTTGTGCCGCAGGTTGGCGTGTGATTCACAACCGAATGAAGATTTTCTGGCGGTAGAGGAAGCGGACGAACCAGAACATGAGCAGCAGACCAACCAGGGAAACAACCAAATCTCCAAATCCTTTGGCCACGTGGGTGTCAAAAAAGTATTTCACATCGCCGCCGGCCAGCCGCTCGGCCAGCGGGTCGAATCCGCCGAGGATGTTGGCGACGGAGTAAATGGTGATGGGATTCATCCCGATCCACACAAAGGGCCGGCACCAACCCTGAAAACGCCACACATCAATAACGAGGTAAAAAGCTCCCAGCAGGATCGCGCTGTAACCGCCCGCCACCAGAACGTAGGACGAAGTCCAGATTTTCTTGACGACCGGGAATTGCATTCCCCATAGCCAGCCCAGCACGACGCCCGCAACTCCAAATGCAAACAGATAGAGCACCTTGCGACGATCCGGAATGTTCTGGTTCTTCAGGAGCAATCCGGCGAATACGCCCAGCAGACAGGTGGCGATGGCGGGCAGTGTGCTCAGTATCCCTTCCGGGTCGCGCAAGTTGTCGTACTTCGAGCCGGGCAGATATTGAAAGTCAATGTGGTCGGAAAGATTGAGGCCCGGCTCAAATTTGCCGGAAATCCGGGTGGTGGTCGCATAAAACATCTTCTGCGCCGCCGCCATTTCGGGGCTGTCTTTGACCGCCGAAGGATTGCCATACGCTTTAAACAGCGCGGCGGTTTGCGGATCGCCGGCCTGCTCCGCCAGTTGCGCCAGATTTTTCCTGGTCATTTGAATGTCCCGGATCGGAACGAACGTCATCAGCGCCCAATAGCCAATCAGCAGCCCCGCGCAAATCGCGACCAGCGCCCGCGGTTTGAAGTAGCAAAAGAGCAGGCCGGCGAAAAAATAAGCCAGCGCGATTCGATTGAGCACGCCCATCAACCGAATATCCGGCCACCGGGTGGACATCCCGCCGCTCAGAAAAATTCCCAGGAGAAACAGCAGCACACTGCGGCTAAAAATCCGCTTCAATGCCTCCTTCCTCCCGACTTGCCCGAGGATTCGGGACAGGGAGAAGACCATGGAAACGCCCACGATAAAAACGAACAGCGGAAAGATAAGGTCCAGGGCATGAAAACCTGCCCATTCGGCATGTTCCAACTGTCGGGCCAGAAAAGCGACGGGGCCGCTGTGAGTCATTTGGTTCAATGCAAAAACCAGCGAGCTTGCGCCGACGATCCAGAACATGTCAAACCCGCGCAGAGCATCCACGGATACCACTCGCTGGCTTACTCGCTGGTTTGATGCGGGTGGCGCTGGCGCCGGGTTTACGGCTTTGGCTGACTTTGTAACTGTGGTCATCGTTTATTCGGACTTGAAAACGGATTAGTTCGTTACCCGATAAAACCGGCATGGATAATTGGCAGCCGCCGGGTCACTGAAATAAGTCAGCCAATTTATGCTCGAGAAATTAGTGAAGGTCTGCCAATTGAAGAGATCGCCGGATGCCTGGATGACGTAATTTGACCCAATCGGTCCTTGAAGCATCAGGTTATAACCATTTGTGGTCAAAGGCGGTGCAGTGCCAGTTCCGAGGACAGGAGGCACTACCTCCTCAAAGGTCTGAAAATCATAGATATCTACGCCGACCGAGTCCGTGTAATTGGATTCCAACTGGCGGGCGACGGTCACAAAGTCGGTAAGGTTTGACCAGGTCTGTCCCGCACCCGCATCGATTCCAATGCGAACAACTCCCGGATGACTCGATAGTTCCCACGCGGCCGCGTTCACGAGCCTTGAATAAGTGTTCTGTTCATAGTCCATCAACGTGAAGCCGGCCAGGTTGGTCAGGATATCGGAAAACCATTGATCACGCACACTCGTTGATGGCCAGTTTATGGCGGTGGTGTCCAGCCAATCGGCGAGGTCGGCATAAACCAGGACATCGCTCTGACCGTTCGTGTCCAGCTCGGTGCGCACCTGTTGATATTCGGCGGCGAGATTGACCAGGTCGTCGTATTTGTTGTCGGTGGGCCAGGATGGCAAGCCCCATGGCTCGAGATCCAAATGGACGGCCTTAAACCGGGCGGCCGACGGCTGATTCTTGTTGAAGGCGATCATCTCGAGGATAATGTTGTTGTCGCCAGAGTATAACGCGTAATCCGAGATCAGCAGTTGGGATTCGATGCCATTGCTATTGAGCAAGGTGTTCCAAGCGGCGAGGGCAGCCTGCCCCGGGACGGTCTTCAACTGATCGCCATAGAAGCCGTAAACATGGCTGATGCCCCACGCCTTGAACTGCGCCACAGCCGCGTTTTGCAGCGAGTTGGTGCCGATGATGTAATTCAATCCATAAGGGCCCGGGGTAGGCCAGCACCACACGCCCCGGTTTGTGCCGCTCGCTTCTGCGCGAGAACCGACGGTAAGCACGAGCGCAGACAACAGAACAAACACCCAACCCATAAGATGACGATTCTTCATACAGTCTTTAGCGCATCCAAGCGCGCACCGTTATGGTTCTTATTGTTACCGACACCGCACCTTTTCTCTATAACCTGTTTTGGGGGGCATGGCATCACCCGAAACCGGCTGTGGCGGAGGCATCCAATCATCGGTATTCAAGTGTCTTTGTTGATACCGAACTCTATTTTGGAAATGACACCCCCCCCCAAAACAGGCTATGGCAGGAAGGTTTGGGGATTGATATCTTTGCACGCAAGACTAAGTCGTTCAAAACCTATAAAATGAAAGCAAATAAAAACTCCAAGAGGTTGCCAATGAAAACCCAAAAATTATCCAGTCCCAAAAAACATTTAGCACCTGATTCGCAGAAGCGCTTGCTGGCTTACTCCACCGCTGCCGGTTTGGGCGCCTTTTTCGCCGGCCAGAACGCCGAAGCGACGCTTGTCCAAGCTCCGGGGCTTGCCCCCTATCCGCACGTTTTCTTGCCGCAACCGCTTGGCTCGACTAATGCAACCGATCTCTTTCTGAGTATCGAAGGTGGGAGCGTCACGAATTTCGAGCTCTATATTGGTCCCGATCTCTTTTCCCATCTCACAACCAGATTCCCATCCCAGCTTGTTGATTTCAGGGGATTTGTACCTGATACCAACAATCCGACTATTGTCAATGGCCAACCCCTTTGCCCCCCGCAGGCCAATGGTACGACAAACGCTTATATTAATCCTTTCTTTGGAGGAATGATCATCGGCAACAACACCAACACCTTTACGCCGGATTATGCACAGCGCCTTGCGCTTGCCTACCAAACAGGCACATATCCTTATTATAAGTATCATTGGAACGATTACGATGGTTATCCATATGAATTCTCAGGATTTGAGTTCAAGGGCGCAGACGGCCAGAACCATTTCGGTTACATGGATGTGAAGGTGAATTTTACCAACGTGACCAGCAACAGCATTAGCAAGTGGATTGTCCAGTCGGTCGTTGTCGCGGATTGCCGCTATGAAACAACGCCAGACGCCGGCGTCACTGTTCCATCCATTATCAAGATTACCAGTTTCACCATGGATCCGGCAAACAACAATGTGATTACAAATGATTTCGGCCCGAATTGGGCAAATGACAACACGAACACTTACGTGCTTGAAACCAGCCCCACGCTTGGTCCGTCGGCCGTTTGGGTGACCGATCCGAATGCGGTCGTTAGCCAAACGCTGATTGCGGATCCTATGAATCCAGCCACCTATCAAGCTGTCACCAAGCCGGGCGGCAATCCGACCCAATTCTGGCGCATCAGGAAGCAATAGCCGAATTTAGAAACGATGAATGCTGAAGCGAGCAGCGAAAAGGAAGCCGCTCAACATCCCCGGAGCGCGGCTGGGCCCCAGCAGGTGCTGTACGCCAAGTCGCCTCCGGGCACTAGCTTCGGTATTGTTGTTGATTCGGAACCTTCCTCGCTTGCCTTGCTGGCGGCAGGGGTCGCAGGAATGGCGGCCCGGCGTGCGCGCCGTAGCGAGCGAACAAAACCCCTGGAATCCCGGAAAAAAGAAACTTGAGTCCGGCATTGCCGCCTGATGGCCCGAAGGCACGTGGCGCGCGCATT
>DASZAB010000193.1:0-5740 GCA_035945675.1 Verrucomicrobiia bacterium
CCACACCGCTGACGGCGAATATCGCTCCCACACTGCCGGCGCTATTGCCGGCGTCCCAACTCAGATTAATGTTGGTGACGGCGCTCGCCAGGTTGGTCAGGAGGATGTCCCCCGCATAGAGCCGCGGCTCGTTGTTGCTCACATTATTCAACACACCGGTGACCACATCGACCCGGCCCTGCGCATTATAAACCACCGGCGCGTTGAAAAACCAATCCGGCGAGCTGAACTGGCCCCTCTCCACGCTGCCATCCGCGTGCGCAACCTGGTAATCCACTGTGACCGGACCATGCCCGGCCGCGTTCAGGAACGACAACGCCGAGAACGGATTTGACGTCGCCGGAACCAGATTGGCGCTGTGACTGGCATCAACCATCGCGACGTTGTTCGCACTATAGGACGGGGCAAGCGTATAAACGTGGTCCGAGCTCGCCGGGTTGGTGAAACTCGAACCGGCGGGCGGCAGACCGGTCGCCGGCGCCGCCGCATCGTAGCCCTGTTCGTACCAGCCGTTGGCGGTGTTGGCGGTGCCCGCGTCCATGGACGCCGTCGTGTAGGTGCCATCAGGCGCCGGCGGCGCGGTCCGCTCAACCACCATGTCCTCGTTGTAACTGCCGGCCGTCAATGGAATCGGCGCAAAACCCGCTCCGCTGGCCGGCGTCACCACCACGCTGCGCTCCGTCAATCGCGGCGCGTTGGTCGCATAATACCAATAGGTGCGAAAATCATAATGGACACCGGCCGCCGCCTGGAAATAGACGCCGAAGCTCTGATAGAGCGTGTTCGGAAATTCGCTTCGCGCCACGTTGCGCGAGGCCACGACCTGGCCCGCATCCGCGTTTACCACCGACAACGTCGCCACCGTGTTGTTGTCCCAGTTGAAATTGTCCACCTTCAATTCGAATTGCGCGTCATAGTTTCCGGCGCCCGCTTCCGCCGTGCCCGGTCCTCGGGCCAGATAACCCGAAGCCGCGTCGCGGATGGGATCAGCTTCCCAGGCGTTGAGGCCATCCAGGCGCCCGAGGTCGTGCGCCAGATTGGCCGCCAGCCAATTGTGCGCCCCGTCAATGGTCACGTCGCTCAAGGTCAGCGTCGGCGCGCCGGGAATCTGGTTCCAGTAAACGCGAAATTCCAGAATGCCGCCCGTGTTCGTGAAAACGAGTGGAAAATCCTGAAACTGATTGGTGCTCGTGAAGGCGTTCCAGGCCACGTTCGCGCCGGCCAGCGGGGTTCCGTTTTGTGTCACCGCCAGCGAGACCAGATTTGACGCCGACGGGTTGAGCAGGTTGACGGCCATGCGGAAATGGACGGTGTGCACCCCGGCCGGCAGCGAGGCCAGGTACGGGCCGTATTGCATCAAGCCGGCAGGCGTGGCGGGACCGCAGGCCCAGGCCAGCGTTCCGGTCGGCGCGCCGACGGCGTGATTAAAGGCCGGGTCGCCGGAGCCTTTGGCGAACGGAAGCAGGGAAGTCACCGGTTCGGCCAGGGCGCTGACTGCCATGATCGCCGAGCTTTGCCGGGCGGCGTCGGCGGAGTCAAACGGGCCGTCCCACGACATGCCGAGTTGACTGGAACTGTTACGATCCTTGAACCAGATCGCGTGCGCGTTCGTATAGAGGAACGAATAATATGCCGGCACGTTCGTCTCATCGTAAAGATAAGCGATATAACGAATACAGCACCCCTTGAATTGCGGCACGTCCCCGCCGCCACAGACGGGATCACACGGCGGCGGCTCCACGAGCACGCCATTGCCATCCACCAGATAGGTGATCACCGCGTTTGCCAGCGCCTGGGCTTCATTCAGGTAGGCCGCCGTTCCCGTCACCTTGTAAAGATCGGTCAGGGCGCCAATCAGGACGCCTTGATTGTAACTCCAGGTCGGATGGCCGTTGTTTTGACAGTTGGTCATGTCCAGTCCGTCGTTGACAAGGTTCATGCCGTTGATCATCCCGCTGGCCTGAAACCACGCCCACGTGTTGGTAGCCCAATAGAAATAGCTGCCGGGGCCGGTGCCATCGGAGGGCGTGCGTTGATGCAACCGGATGGCCGCCAGCAGGAACAGATTGTTTTCGATCGCTCCCTTGTTGGTCTGAGACGTGTTCCACCAGAGGCCGCCGCCGCAGTGGTTGTCCCATCCGTTGGTCATGGCGTTGAAAATGGTCTTGGCCATGTTCAGGTAATTTGCGTTGCCCGTCTCATCATAGGCGCGAATCCAGGCGTTGGCCCACCATCCGTCGTCGTCATAAAAACTGTCGAGAAAGTTGCCGCCTGAATTCAGGGCGAACGTGTTGCTGATCGCTCCCAGATATTGCTGACTGTTATTGGCAGACACCGTGTTTTCCAGCGCCTCCAGGCAATTGGCCGCGTTCCACCAGCCGGCGGTGTTCCACAAGCCGCTGCTGTTGTACCATGTTTGAAGCGCGGATACGGCAGTGGCCGTGTCGGCGTTGAAATCATCGCCGGGTACGACCGCGCCATAACAACCCACGGAGGTCGTCAAGCACATCAGCAGCACTTGAAGTCCGTTTCTCATAAACAGCATTTTACATCACTCGACGCGCTTGCGCCTCTGGAAATATTTCCGCGGACCAATCCAGGCCAATCCTCCCTTGAGCGACACTCGCAACTGAAGGTCAGGCGAGCAGGGGCCGACAAACAAACGTGGCCGGTCTCGAAAACCCGAGTTCCGGCCACCGCTGATCGCATGTTAATAATTTGGCGATGATTCGGTACCTTCGGTTCAACCATGCCCGGTCACTTGCGACGACGAAAACCCAGAAGCGCCATGAGACCGCCGGCCGCCAGACCGGCGAGCGTGGAAGGTTCCGGCACCGCCGTAAGATCCCGGACCTGGAACAGGTTGACCTGGGCACACTGATTGCCACCCACGCTGCACCAGGTCTCAAAGCTGATGGTCTCGGTGCCACTGGCGTTCGCCACAAAGGTGCCGATGCCATACTGCCCAAGGTCGGGCGAACTTCCGTCGGCTGGAAAAGTTATAGCCGGGGAGGTGCCGGAATCGCCATAGGAGACTTCATAGGCGTTTTCCCAACGCCGGTTCCCGATGTTCCGCGTATCCTCCGCCCACAACTGGACTTGATAGGTGTCGCCTGGCGTCAGGCCACCCCAGCTGAAGCTGCCCCCGGTGCCATTGTTGCTGAATTGGGCGCCTTGCAGGAGCGTGTTATAGTTCGCGTCAGTTGTGCCGGGATTGCCAAAACCGTCATACTGGCTGGTGAACCAGGAATCAATCGTAAAGCCAGGCAGATCATTCCCTTGGAACGTCACGCCGTTCACCGCAAGAGCACCGGCATGTTGTTGAATGTATGGCGACCAGGAACCGAAATAGGTTCCCAAGGTGCTTACGTCAGACGCACCGGAAACATATTGAACCGATTGCCAGGTTATTTGGGCATTTTGAGCATGAGCGGCGAAAGCCACCACGCCGATGATCGAGGAACAAAGGATGAACTTTTTCATATTACCATTACGCCTGGGTTTTGTTGGTATTTGATTAGAGGAGAGGGTACAGAAGTAAAACTGAACCGTCTATAATCCAAATGGATGATTTTTCGCAGTCCCTCCGGTTTTGGTGCAAGTCTTTTATTTCCAACGCTAAGGCACTGGGGAATAAAGGAAGGTTGACACCAACGGCAGCCAGAAGCGGTAGGTCGTGCCAGCGCCGGGTTGGGTGCTGAACTCGAAGCGGCCGCCGATTTCTTCGAGCCGCCGACGCATATTGGCCAGCCCTTCGCCTGACGGTGCACCGGCTGCCGGAGAAAATCCGCGGCCGTTATCCTCGATGAGGATGCGCAGTTCCGGTTGCTGAAACTTGATCCGCAGCCAGACCTCGGTCGCCTGGGAATGTTTGCTGATGTTGTTCAACGCTTCCCGCACGGCGAGGTAAAGATTGTGCCGCACTTCGGAAGTCAAAGCCGCCGGCGGCAGGGAATCGTCCACGTCCAGCCGGCACCGGACGGGTGTGGGCTGGAAAAACTCCTCGGCGAAGTGACAAAGATAGTTCGCCAGGCTGGGAAGCGAATCGTTGGTGGGATTGACGGCCCAGACGATTTCATCCAGCGAAGCCACCATTTCGCGGGACTTTTCCGAAATCTGGCCCATGCGTCCGCGGGCCCCTTCCGGCACCTGTGCGTCCCGGCTTTCCAGCGCGCTGAGAAAACGGATTTGCGTGAGCGTGGCGCCGAGATCATCATGCAGATCGCGGGCGATCCGGGCGCGCTCTTTTTCCAACTCGCCCTGGCGTTCGGTTTGTTCGCGGCGCCGGACTTCGGCGGCGAGTTGGGCGGAACGCTCCTCGACCTGCCGGTGGAGCAACGTGATCCAAACCATGGCGGCCAGAATGGCCAGCGCCATCGCACCGATCACGGTCACGGTGTGACGAAGCGTCCACCACGACGGTCGCGCCAGCACCGTGACATCCGCCGCCGAATTGAGCAGCAAATCGAACGAATCAATTTCACGACCGGACGCCAGGTCGCCGCCCTGCCCCTCATACACGCCGGTCAATTCCAACAAACTGCCCGGAGAAAGTCCTGGCAATAGTCCATTGGTCGTGCGGAGTCGCGCTTCGAACCCACGCGTCCCCGCCTCCAATTCCAGCACCTGGTCGGACCGATCGAAACTGATGTCCGTCAGCCTGGCCTGCACACGCACCAGAGTGCTGTCATACCGCCGGCTGATGAGCGTCTTCACTGAAAGAACCTGCGGCGGCGGCAAGCGGGCCGTCCCGATCCGACGCACCACCGCCTCACGCAACACCGGCGAGGGCCCGCCCAACTCCGGGAAACCCACGACCTCCACCTGATCTCCCACGTCCATTTTGATGTTGGCTGCCGGGATAAACCTCAGCCCATCCCCGCCGTCCATCATAAAATATTCGCCGCTGCGTTGCTGCACGATTTGTCCGTCAATTTTTACCCTCTGAAAGGCCCCCGCCCGCGGGTCAAAGAGCAGCAGATCGGAAGCGTGCTTGATCGGGGCCGAGAAGGGATCCGCGGGCGCCGGTTCATCCACGTCAATCGAGGCATCGGTCAAACCGATCCGGCCCAGTTCCACCTGCTGGGTCTGGATGTTGCGGACGGGCATGACACAACCGCGAACCCGGACCAGCGCGTTTTTATAATGCAGCAGCCTCTGCGGCTGCACGTCCGGGAGCTGCACGCTGATTTTTCCGGAACGGGTCAGCAAGGTCACGCCGTCCGGATCAACCGCCGTGACGATTCCCTGGATTTCCACATATTCAGTGTCCAGGCTGCCGTTGATCAACTGGTCCCAGGTAGGATGCAGCGGCTCCGGCAACGTGCCCACGCCCAGACGCGCCGCGTGTTCAACTCGAATGTTGGGTGCGAATTCGGCAAAGGTCACGCCGTCCACCTCCCAGTAATCGCCGACGCGCGGCCTTTCATCCAGCGGCGGTTGCCAACGCGCATAAATCGCCTCGGTGGAATCCTGAATGAAAAAGCCGCTGTCCAAAACGGTGGTGACCACGCCGCGAATTTTCACCGGGTAACCCCGCTGCCACTCCGTACGTGTCAGGCGCTTGATCTGTTCCACCGTCGTGAGAACGGGCAGGTTGGTTTTCTCGTCCGTCGCCTCGCCCGAAATTTCGCGATAACACGCGCCCTGTAAAACAATGTTGGTTCCCGCCCGGCTCCAGCGCCCCAACACTTCCACCTGACTGTCCTTGGTCATCGGACCCGGTTGGAGCGCCTCCACT
>DASZAB010000194.1:0-16339 GCA_035945675.1 Verrucomicrobiia bacterium
GTGCAACCAGCGGCCTTCCGCGATTTGATGGCCGATGGCGCTGCTCACCGGTTGTGACCGGGTGAGAAATTCGGTAAAGACAAAACCGCCGGGAGTGCGTTCCAGATGTTTTCGAAAAGACCACCAGCGGTAATAATACATCTCCTCCACTTCGCGGTCAGGGCATTCAAAAAACGGAATCTCCTTTTGCAGCCAGTCCCACGAAGCGGCGTTGGAGATGTAATTGGTGACGTTTTCGTCCTCCATCGTGTTGAAGGATTGCACGTAGCGGGCGAACGCGGCGGGTTTCAAGACCGGCAATCCGGCAGAGCCAACCGGGAAACCAACCGCCAAAAACGCGCAACACCCCAAGGCGACACGGCAGGTGCGCCCGGGGCCATGGCCGATACCCAATGCCCAGCCGCTGGCATTGGCACGGGCTTTTTTCGTGTCGTTCGCGGCTTTAATCATCCGGTGCTCACAGGTTCAAGGTGGCCAGGCCCGCCTGGATTTTCTTCAGCCGCTCTTCGACCAGCGCCCGTTCTTCGGCGCGAAAACGGTGGAACGGTTCGGCCATGAAATCGTCGCAGATGCCCAAACCGGCCAGCGCGCATTTGATGCCTTTGATGACGGCGGAAGGATGTTTGCCAATGTGGTAAAATGCCGCGCCAATATTCGCAATTTGCTTCTGCAACTGCCGGGCGCGCACAACATCGCCCGCACGAAAGGCCTCGCAAAGGGTCACGTATATTTTCGGAAACAGGTTGGCGCCGCCGTTCACGCCGCCGTGGCCGCCGAATTGCAGCGCCTCGAGCAATTTTTCTTCCGGGCCGATGAGTAACGACCAGTCGGGGCGCTGCTCCAGGAATGCGGCGACGCTTTTGAAGTAATTCAAATCGCCGGAGCTGTCCTTGAATCCGATGATGCGCGGATTGTCGAGGGCGCGGCGGACCGTATCGAGTTCGTAGGAAACCTTGGTCAGCGGCGGCATGTTGTAGAGAAACAGCGGGAGCGGCAGTTCGGGGACCAGGTGGTCAAGCCACTCCTGCAATTCCGGCTGGCCTTCCGGCATGTAGTAGGGCGGGGCGGCGACGACCGCCTGTGCGCCGCAATCCGCCGCGTGGCGCGCGAGATGCACCGATTCAATAAACGCCGTGTCCGTGATGCCAATCAGAACCGGCACGCGCTGTTTCACTTGTCGGCAAACGCGCTCGACCAGTTCGCGGCGCAGGCGGTAGCTCAGGCTCGGTCCCTCGCCGGTGGTGCCGAGAATGAACAGTCCGCTGACGCCGCCGGACAAAATATGTTCCAGCAATTTTTCCAGCCCGGCCACGTCCAGCTCATCCCGGTTCCGTAACGGCGTGACCATCGGCGGGATGATTCCCGTCAGAGGTGCTTTCATGGTTCTATTTCCCATCGCAAAAAATTATCGCCTGGTCAATTCCGCTTCTCTGCGCGGGCGGATCAGCAGAATCAGCCCCGCACTCAACAAGGCTACTGCCGCCGAGCCGGCGAACGCCACGGAAAACTTGATGCCGTGATCCCGCATCCAGCCCAGCAGGACCGTGGCGCCGGCGCCGACGCTGATGCTGACAAAATTCATGAAACCGTAACCGGTGGCGCGATGTTCGGGCCGCGCGATCTGGCAGAGGATGGGCATGTTGTTGCAGTCGAAAAATCCCCAGCCGATGCCGAACAACACCATGAAGACCATGGCCGCGCCCAGGCTCCAGGCCCAGGCCATTCCCAGCAACGCCGGCACCATCAGGAACACTCCGACGGAACTGGCGTAAATGCGGCCGCGGGACGTGGCGCGCATCCACCCGTCGGCGACCACGCCTCCGAGCAACACGCCGGCAAATGACGCCATCTGGATGTAGCCCGTGGCCGACAAGCCGGCCGGGCCTTCTTTGAGGTGGAACGTGTCGGCCAGATAAGTGGGCAGCCAGTTCTTGGTCACCCACCCGGCAATCGCCGGCAGGGTGAAATAAATGACCAGAATCCAGAACGCCGGTTGCAGCCACAGGGCGCGCAAGGTTTCGCCGACGGTTACGGAATGTTTTTTCGCCGGAACCTCGCCGGCAGTAGCCGGCGCGTCCCGCAAGGCAAACATCAGCACGATCGAGTAAATCACGCCCACGGCGCCAAACCACGTAAAGCAGTTCCGCCAGGTGCTGGTTTGGGCGATGTAACCGCCGATGCCGCCGAGTGCCAGGCCGGCATAAATGCCGCTTTGATGAACACCCACCGCCCGCGCCCGCGTGTTGCCCGTGTGAAAATCCGCGATGAGCGCCAGTGCCGCCGGAATATAAAATGCCTCGCTGATGCCCATGAGCCCGCGGAAACAAAGCATCTGCGAATAGGTGGTCGCGTGTCCCGTCGCCCAGGTCACCGCGGACCACACGCCCAGGCTGCCGATGACCGTCCAACGGCGGTTGAACTTGTCCGCCACGAAACCGCCGAGGGGACTCAGAAACGCATACACCCACATGAACACCGCCATGAGCGTGCCGAATTCCTGGTCGTTGGCGATGGTGGGAATGTCGGCCCGGATGGACGTGCGGATGGTGGCAACCATCTGACGGTCCAAATAATTGAGCATCGCCACCGGCCAGAGCAATGCCACCACCGCCCAGGCATACGTGGAAACTTTTGAGGTCGCGCCGTTCACTTCAACGTGTTCACGTTGTTCCGGGGATCACTCCAGTCAATCTTCTCCGTCGGGTTGAGGCCGTCGAGGTACTTGTCCATGACGGTGTAGCCGTCGCCGTGCAGATCCTTTTGTGCGAGTTCCGTGTCGTTCGTATCGAGATGATATTTCACCTTCCACGACAGCGGGATGCCGTCGGGGCACAGGTCTTTGATCGGTTCGCCCTTGTATTCGGGATAACCACCGACCTGCGATGGTTCTGTGATGATGCCGTTTCCGGCCTCACCAACATTGTTTTTTGCCAGTCCTTTCATCGGCTTCGGCGTAAACCACCTGCCTTCGCTCCAGACTTTTCCGGTGCGGACTTCCTCGATGACGCGTTTATCCACCGGATCACGATCCGGCAAGGTTGCGCCGGCATTGTCCAAAACGGACTTGAAGGCGGCCTGGGCGCTTTCGATTTGCACCGGGGCCATCGGGAAAGGCTTATCCACGCGGACTTGTGCGATGATTTCCTTATTCCTTGCTGCGTCGTCAATCAGGCCCTTGGCGATTTCACCACTCGCATTCGGATCAGGCGCCTTATTGAATTGCACACCGCCGTCCCAATTGTCCGCCGTTACCTTTGGATAACCTTCGACGATGTTGCCCGCCACATAGGCCTTGCCCCAGCGGCTGACCGGGTCGGATTTGCTCCAGCTTTGAGCCGGCTCAAGGATGCGGTATCGGACCGGATTGTTCAGGGTCGCGGGGCCAGGGTTGTAGTAATTGTTGATGATGTTGAACATGCTGTTCTTGTCCCCGCCATCCACCGAGCGATGCCGCCAGTTGAACAACACATTGTTGACGAAATTAAAATCGTAGGTCATCGCCACGCTGGGATTGCGTCCAGTGTTGCAGGCTAAAAGATTATGGTGGAACATGGTGTTTCGCCCGCCCCAGTCGCCGCCGAACGCGTGGTTGTAAGTGTTGAGCGCTTCGCTGGTGATGCACCACTGTATCGTGACATTCACGCTCGGGAGCTTGAGGGCAGGGCCGCCGTTCGTCGGCTGATACATGTGACGATACGTGTCGAGATTTTGGTCCTCGCCCCAACTGGCCGAGACGTGGTCAATGATGATGTTGCCCACGGGATTGCCATAGTGCGTGCCGTGCCGGTTGAAGATGTCCAGGTTCCCGCGGCGCAAACGCAGATACCGGATCACGACGTCGTGAACGTTATCCACCAGGCCGTTATCCGCGATACAGACGCCGTCGCCCGGCGCGGTGTGGCCGTCAATCGTGATATAGGGCGCTTCGATGTAGATTGGTTTTTGCAGATGAATGATGCCCGCAATATTGAAGACTACGATGCGCGGCCCGGCGGATTCACACGCTTCGCGCAAGGTTCCGGGGCCGCTGTCAGCCAGATTGGTCACCACGTAAACCCGACCACCACGGCCGCCAAACGAATACATGCCGCCACCCTCCGCACCGGGAAACGCGGGCACTTTGGCCTGCGGCAGGTCCGCCGGTCTGGATGCCCAGGGAATGAACGGTTTGCCCTTTTCGGCCCACTCGGCAATCACCGGAGCATCGTTGGATATAACGTGTTGTTCATAGGCATTCCAGGCGGCATCGCGTTGGCGGATGGCTTCACCGGGAACGGGCCAGCTCTCACGGGCAAGCGCGAAGAGGGAGGGAAACAAAAATGCCAGGATGACGATCGTTTTGTTCTTCATGGTATAGACTTTTTAACTTGAATACTCCCCAACGAGGGAGTTCAGATACTTTTCGAGGTTGGTGTAACCGTCACCGTTCAAATCCCTGTTGGCGTCACCCGGGTCATGCGGGTTCAAGCCGTGCGCCTTTTCCCAGTCGTCCGGGATGCCGTCGTGGTCACTGTCCACCGGCACGTTGTAGGTTTTATACTCCGGCCATGGAAAGTCCGGCGAAGCGAGCGCGCTCTGGTCGTCGGTCTGGGTGTCAATGATGCCGGGATAATTGGGGCCGGGCCGGTCGCCGTAGGTGGGGCCGCGCGTGCCGATGAATTCCGCCGTGCCGTTCCGCACATCGGCGATGATATGCCGGTCAATCACGTCCTGCCTGGGGAAATTGGCGCCGACGTTCGCGAGCACGTTGGTGAATGCCTCCCGGGCGGACTGCGTGGCGACATAGGACGGATAGAGCGGGTGATCCACGCGCACCTGTTTTTCCACCCGCGGCCCGTTCCAAAACGCCGACCAATTGTTGGTTTCGTTCACAAAGCCTTCCAGAACATTACCGGTCATGTAATAACTTTCCGTGCCCCAGTTGGGATTGATGGGGTCCAGCTTGAGCAGCCATTTCACGAACGGGTTCTTGGGATAGGGCTTGTAGTAGTTGTTGACATAATTCAGTTCCACCACGCCGCCGTCGGTGGTGCGCGCCGTCCAGTTATAGACGACATTGTTGCGGATGTCCAAATAACCGGCGTATTTGGCGCTCTGGTCCAGGCCGCCGGCCAGGCTCCAATTCCGGTCCGTGCAGTCCGCGAGCAGGTTGTGATGATAGCTGCCGATGTCACCGCTGATGGAGCCGGCAAACGCGTGCGTCTCCAGCTTCGTCCGGTCGTTCGCGCGGTAATGCGGACCGTGATGCAGCGCCTCGGCCACGATGTTGCGCTGGAAGGTGATGTTGTGGGCGCCGCGCGAACTGGTGCCCTCATCCGAGCTCCAACTGATGGAGCAATGGTCGATAATGCAGTTGTCGCAACTGCCCAGGCCCGCGCCGTCCATCGCCTTCCTGGCAAAATCGCCGATCCGAAAACGCAGGTAGCGGATGATAACGTCGTGCGTGCCATAGGCGCCGCCGGAAAAATTTGCCAGACAGATGCCGTCGCCGGGCGCGGTCTGTCCGGCAATGGTGCAATACGAATTGTGGACGGCGCAGGGTGCCTTGAGCCGGATGAGGCCGGAAACCCGGAAAACAATCGTGCGCGGGCCTTCGGCTTCGACGGCCGCGCGGAAACTTCCCGGAATCACCGCGTCGCCTTTGGCCCGGTCATAATCCTGCACGTTGGTCACTTCAATCACCCGGCCGCCGCGACCGCCGATGGCAAAACGTCCATAACCTTCCGCGGTCGGGAACGCCAGGTGTCGGATGCGAAAATGCCAGACCTCGCCGCGGGTGACCTTGCCCGCTGCGTCCGCCTCGTCCACGCGCCAGAAATAATTCCGCATCGAATCCAGCTTCGGCAACGCATGGCTCGCGGAATTCAAATTGCCCTTGAATTCCGGCGAGGCGGTGGTCGCGTTGGCGACGGTGTTGGAATCGGTCCCGAAAAACAACTGATGGGAAACCGCGGCGGCGGGGGATTTCCAGGTCAATGGCTTTTTATTGGGCCAGTGTTCATCGTCGTTGGCGGGTGCCGGCTCGATGGCCTGCCGGTGCGGGTCGGGGACGTCAATGGCAAAACCATTGATGATCAGACTGCGATTGCTGCCGGAAGGATCCGGACGGAAATGGAGCACCACGTCCTTGCCGGCGGTCGCGTCCACTTCCAGAAAGGCGCTGGCGACTTCGTAATCGTTGGTGGCGCGATGCGTCGGCGTGAAATCCTTGATTCGCGGGGTTCCGTCCACCAACACGTCGAACCGGGCCGGCGCCAGGTTTCGCACTTCGTTGTGATACGTGACAATGGTGTGCCGGCCGGCGGTCAGCCCGCTGACCACCATGTCAAAGCCACCGTCTCCGGTGGTTTTCTCTGCCACCAGGCCGTCGCAAGCCATGTGCGCGCCGTAGTCCAGCAAGCCCTTGAACAAAACCGGCGCCAGGATACCGCCCGGCGCCGAGCGGAACGTAACTGTGACGCTGCCAAAAGTTTGTGAGCCGGATTTGCCCTCATGCCACGCCCAGTTTTCCCAATCGGGCGTGAGCAGGTCCGTCCGCCGTTCGGGCGGGTTCAAGTCCACCCTTAACCCGGTTGCCGGACTGGTGGCGCCCCACACCATCCACACCCCGATAATGGCTGGGACAAATCTGCCCCTATGACCCAATAAGAAGCTCATGCCAAAGTCAATCAATGCCCACCCTCTTCCGGTGCGGGCCAATCCAGCCGCCCCCGCCGGCCGCCCACAGATCAAGTAAAAGCCGGGGCCAATCCCGCACCGCGGGATCAACCCCGGCTTCGCAAACCAGACTCAAGGCCGACGATTCTCTGTGCTGCGTTTACGGATAAACCAGCCGGTAAAAGACAGTCCCGTTGGTTATGGAATTGGTGAAGACCAGGTCGGTATTCGTCCAGGACCCTTTTATCCGCGTCCAGTTGGTGCTCAGGCCGACGGAAACCGGATTGGCCTGCGACTCGAGGACCCAGCCGAGTTCAGCCTGCGGCCAGGAGAACGTTCCCACCACGTTTGTGCCGGAGACGATCGCGAAACTATTCGTCAAGGTCACCACCGGCGTGGTGATGACGCCAATGACTCCGTAATTCCCTGAACCATTGGGAATCCAAAGATGGCTCAAATCCCAGGACATTCCCGGCCCCGGCGTCGTGGGTTCGATAATGGGGAAGGAATTGGTGGATGAGCCGGTGTTCAGAGGATTGCCACCGACGGCGTTTCTAAAGATGGTAAACGTCTGGCCAGGCGCGAAGGATGAAACTCCAATATTGGTAATAACAAGCGTGCCACCGTTCTGTGCCTGGATACTCGAGCTGCCGCCGTAATCCAGATAACCGGAGCGCACCACGGTATTGTTGGCAGTGTCGGTATCCACTTTGATGATGGTGGTAGCACCAGCGTTGAGGGATAACCGTCCGGGATCACTGAGGACGCTGTCGGGATACAGCGTTGTGGTGCCAATTCCATCGCCGCCCGGAATAAACAGGGAGCCGGGCAGGATATTCAACCGGGCGAGTGTCAGCGAACCCGAGCCGGTGTCTTCCAATGTGCCATAGACTTGCATCGTACCGCCATTGGCAACGCCGCTGTCGCTGATGTTGCCGATGTTCAACAGGAAGGCGCCGGGGTCCACCGTGGCAGTGGGACCCAGGTCGCTGATGCTGCCGGAATTATTCAGGAACGAGTTGGTCTCCATCAGGAGGTTTCCAGTGATGGCGTTCAAATTGGTAAAGACACCGCCATCCTGAACATCCACCAGGCCGGTGATGTTGCCGGAGCTGGTTCCGGTTCCGCCGCAGACCACCCCCGCGTTAATGGTGCCCGAATAAACCATGGTCGCGCCGGGGGAGATATCGACCGAGTTAACCGTACCCGCACCCGTCAGCGTTCCCTGGGTGAGGTTCACAGACAATTCAGTGTTTGCCTCTATATCCAACGAGCCGGTGCCGGCCTTGGTCAGCGTCGCGCTGCCTACCGTGGACCCGGTCCCGCTGAATGTGTAGTCCTGAAGCGAATTGGTCATGGTGACCCCCCCGACAATCATTTGCCCCACCAATGCAATATTGGTCGGAATGGACGGTGTATCGTCAAAGGAAACCACGTCCAAGCTGGCGAAATTGGTGTGCAGTCCCGTATTCAAATCCAACCAGTTGGGAGTGGACGTGTCCCAATTGTTGTTCACATAACCTCGCCACACCAGGGATTTGGGAGCGCCCGCAGTGATATAAGCGTCAATCGTGCTGCCGGCGCCGTTGTTGAGGAGGGTGCCGCTGTATCCGGCCGGCAAACTGATCGTCAAGGTGGGCGAACCGACGGCGTATTGGATCAAGGGAACCTGGGCCGGCAGCGTCAAATTCTTGATCCCGCCAATCTGAATGACGTTGCCCGAACCCGCCGTGGTCAGGTTATTGACGTAGGCGTAAGGACCGCTGTGGTTGCCGTCAACGAAAAGTTCCAGGGTGGAATTGCCGCCAAAGCTGAGCAGACCAAGCGACCCATTCGGCGTTGAATCCGCAATATTGTTCGAAACGATCAGCAATGCTCCGCTCGTAAGCGTAATTTGATTCAGCTGGCCGTGACCGTCGCTGACTCCGACCAGGCCGGAGGTCTTGGTGACTCCACCGACGCCGATGGTGTTGGCGGCCACCGTGCCACCCGGACCGATGTTAATGATGCCGTACGTGGAGCCCGGATCCGAAGGATCACTTATACTTGCTGTGGTGTAACCGAGTTCGAGGTCACTGTTGACCCGGAACACGGCGGTGTTGGAAACAATCAACTGCGCCTGGCAATAATCGGTATTCGTTTGGTTTCCCTGCTCCTGGTCCCCGAGGATGGCAGTGTTCGCATCAAAGATGCCCTGTCCCAACATCATCTTCGATTGCGACGTGCCGCCACCGGCGGAATTCGGGCGGTCGCGCGACATAATGAACCGGTCCACCAGTGCATCCACATAACCATGGTTGCTGGCAAAATCCACATTGGGGGCTTTGGTATTGCCACCGGCCGGGATGGGGCCGCCGCCGTCGGCGAGGCAGAACATGCTCATGCGGCTGACGCCATCGGTGTTGCGAAAATAAGCGCTCGGATGGTCCGCGGCAAATACCGGATTGAAATTCAACGCACCATCGGCCGCGCCAAACCCACTGATGCAGAAGCTGTCCAGATCAAAGGCATTCGAGATGCCCAGGCTGAGCAAGAGCAGCTTGCTCGAACTCGATGCCTGATTCTCGCTGTTCCCCAGAATCAGGGCGTAGGCCCGATTGGTGCCGTTGGTGTAATTATTGGGGTCCGTGTAAACCGCCTTGATGACATTCGTCATGGCCAGATACACCGTCGGCAGGTAAAGCTTGGGCACGCCATTATATCCATTCGTCTGGAGGTTCCAGAAATTGGGATAAAGCAAGTAATCCCCCAATCCGATCTGGCTGACATCCATATTCAAATTGGCCAGGTTCGACATGATCAGTGTGCTGTTCTGGTTATTATCAATCAGCACCGAAAAATTCGCGGCTTCGTTGCTGACCACCATGGTGCCGGATTGGCCCCCGATGGTCACGGTCATGGGTTTGGGGGTCGGCGCATAATCCGTCAACATCGTGAACCCGTTGGTTCCTGTGACGGACAACGTCATATTCGGAGCAATCATGACGTTGTGATAAAAATTGGTGGCGTTGGTTTGCGAAAAGCGCAACGAGGCGACGGTGATGTCCTGATCCACGATGCTGGTGATGTTAGAGGCGACAGAATCCGCTCCGGCCTGGGCAAACACCACGTCGTCAGCCGCGCCGGGCGCGATTCCGCCATTCCAATTCCCCGTATCCGACCAGTTGGTGGTCGTGCCGCTGGCGCCGCTCCAAATATCTCCCACTTGCAGCGCAATCAGCAGATTGTTGGTCGCGCCGTTCGCCGCGTTTACGCTCAGGTTATAAATTCCCTCCGCGACATTGGCGAGCGTCAAAGTCAGGTTCGCGCCTCCGCTGTTGGTAAAGGCGGTTTTATCAAGGCTCCCGCTGGCGCCAGCCGGAAATCCGGACACCGTCAGATCCACCTCATTCGAGCCGTTGGCGATGGTTACATGGTTTGAAACCGCAAGGGACCCGGTAAAATTCAGCGGCACCGTGACGCGTAACGGTATGGCGGTCAAATGCACTGTTTCCTGCGCCAGCGCGGGAACCGCCAGCACCGCCAGCAGCAATCCACAGAGGATCCGCATGGACCTTGCCCAGGAAACTGTCGTTGATTTGTTGCCCGTGCCGAGGCCGGCGACAACGTGGCAGGTTGGTTTGGGTTTGTTTATTCGCATAGGATTTGGATTTGGTTGGTTTACTGTGTGTGCCTGGTGGGTAGAGGGTTGCCTGGTGATTCGTCGGGAGAAAGGGTTCGCTCAACTTGAACTCTATCGGTAAGGCATGCGATCGTCCATCCATTCATAGTCCCGACTTATGTAGAGATTCACACTGCCCCAGGGCGAACTGGAACTTTGGAGATAAGTTTGACGCAGGACAGGATAGACCGTTTTGTTTCGGCCGCTGGTCTCCTGCCAGTGGTGAATTTCGGAATGACCGTCGGCAAAGGAGAAGGTGCAGCCGTCTGTATAATAACTGGCCGGAAGATCCTGCCATTGCTCCTGGCCTTGAGCATAGCCCGGGCGGAACATAAACTTTCCGTCGTTAATGCTGTCCGCCTGCTCATCCAAAATGACAAAAATCATCGAAGGATGATGCAGGTCTGCTGTCCGCATAGCGCCGTTCTTTCCACCATAATACTGACGGTTGCCCGGGGCGGTGCCCTCCACGGTAGGGCCGGAATTGCTGCCCAGCGCGCCATTCATGGAGTAACTGCGAACTCGCGGACCGACCGCAGAACTGTACTGGTCGGCCGGATCCTTGAACACCCGGGGATTTTTCAAATACGAACCTAATTGCGGTGCGGGCTGGCCGGTCGGTGTGGGGCCGACCAACAGCGTGGTGTTGGTATTGTCCGAGCTCGTTCCCCAATCCAGCCATCCCTGAACCCACCCGGTAACCCCCCGGTCGGATGACACCAGTTGTTCATGATGATCGCCGGAATACAAGTCCCAAGCAATCATCAACTGTTTGGTGTTGGACAAGGATTCGGTCGCCTGCGCTTTTAGCTTCGCCGCCGCCAGCGCCGGCAGCAGCATGGCCGCCAGAATGGCAATGATGGCGATCACCACCAACAACTCGATCAAGGTAAACCCGCGGCTGAGCGCAGCCGTTCCACCATTCTTCTCGAGACCGGCGGCGGCGGCGGTCAAACGTAACGATCCACTTCGGGACTTATGCATATTTGTGATGCTAGGATTAATCAAAAGCTAGCACGCCTATCGAAAATGCAGAATGCAAATAGTGTCAAATCATTTGCGAAAAATGATAAGCGCCGGATGCGGCGGGGTGTCGCGAAGGCGTGGGAAAGGGTGAAACCGCGGCGGGCTGTGACTCATCGTGCACCCGTCACAGGGTCAACGTGTTGCCGGGTCAGGACGACGTTCGAGGCGCTTCAATCACCGGCAGGGTGAATCCGATTGTCGCGCATCGCGATGATCGGGAAAAGAGTTCCGGCGGCGATCCCGCCAGCGCCACTGTCGCATCGATAAAACGGCCGCCGCCAGCCCGTGCGGGTTATTGGTAGGGCATGCGGTCGTTCATCCATTCGTAATCCCGGCTGCCATTCAAGGTGTGGTTTCCCCAGGGCGATGCCGCGCTGTTGGCGTAATTGTGATAGCTGACGGGATAAACCGTCGTTTTACTGCTGTCGGTTTCCACCCAATGGTGAATTTCCGAATGGCCATCGGCAAAAGACAGGCAGCAGCCCCCACCGTGGTAACTGGCCGGCAGGTTGCGCCATATTTGCTGGTTGGGAACGGCTCCGGGGCTGAACTGATACACGGCATCGTCCAGGCTGTCGGCGTGTTCGTCCAACATGACAAAGACCATGGAGGGATGGCGCAAATCCCGCATGCGATTGGCGTCGGTATGCAGGGGTGACGCGTAGATGCCACCACTCGTTCCGTAATACTTCCGGTGACCCGGGTAATCGCCCAAGACGTTGGGGCCGGAACTGCCGCCCCCCAGCGCGCCATTCATGGAATAACTGCGGACCCGCGGGCCGGGACTTTGTGAATTCCGGTAAGTATCCGCCGGACACTTATAAAGATTGGGTGATTTGAAATAGTCCGCCATCAAGTTGGTGCCAACCAGCAGTGTCGTGTTGGTGTTGTCGGTTGAGCCAGCCGCCCATTTCATCTGGCCGTACACCCACTTGTGATAGTCCATCAGGTGATCCTCATTATCGCCGGCGTACATAATCCAGCCCAGCATCAATTGCCTGGTGTTGGACAGGCAGCGAGTGGCCTTCGCCCGTTCCTTGGCCGCCGCCAGCGCCGGCAATAATATGGCCGCCAGGACGGCAATGATGGCAATCACCACCAGCAGTTCAATCAGAGTAAACGCCGAAAAGCGTAAGCGCCTCCCGCAACGTCGTTCCGCACCGACGACCGGACCCGCCAGAAAGGACGATCCACTGTTGAATTTGTGCATACAATCAACTGATAGCGGAATTAATAAATGATGGCACGATTTTCACCAATTCTAACAGGCCTATCTCCGGGAGCAATTTGTAACAATGGCAAATCATCACCAAAAATGAGAATTGCCGGAAGCGGCGGATGATCAGCCCGGGATGGAAAAGGTGGAATGAGGCGGGTTGTGGCCGCGCCTGATGCATTCGCAAACCGGCGCAGTCAACTCGCGCCGATTATCGGTAGGGCATGTGGTCGTCCATCCATTCGTAGTCCCGGCTGACCAGATTTAGAGTTGTCCACGGATGACTGCTGGTATAGGTGACCGGATAAACCGTCCGGTTAAAGCCGGACTGCTCCAGCCAGAGCCGAATCAAGGAGTGGCCATCGGCAAAGGAGAGGCTGCCGGCGTCATTATGGTAACTGGCCGGGAGATCCCGCCATTTCTCCGCGCCGGGTGACGCGCCGGGATCAATCATGAACGCCCCATCGTTGATGCTGTCCGCTTGTTCGTCTAATATCACAAATACGTTGGCCGGTTGACGCAAATCCGACATTTTGTCGGCATCCGTTTTCAGCCCGAACGAACTGGCGGAGGATCCATAATATTGTCGGTGCCCAGGACTCGTGCCGACAACCGTTGGCCCCATAATCCCGCCACCCAACGCGCCATTCAGGGAATAACTGCGGACGCGCGGTCCGGGGTTTGCCGGTGACTGGTAATGATCCGCGGGACATTTGTAGATGTGGGGCGATTTCACATAGGGGGCCATTAAATTGCCGGGACCTCCTCCCACCAGCAGCGCCGTGTTGGTGTTGTCCGGATTCGATGTCCAATCCATGATGCCGCCCACCCAGGTCGTGTAAGGAATCAGTTGTTCGCGATTATCGGCGGCATACATCCTCCAGCCCAGCGTCAGTTGCCGGGTGTTGGACATACATTGAACCATCTTCGTTTTTTCTTTCGGCACAGCCAGTGCCGGCAGCAGCGAGGCCGCCAGCACGACGGTCATGGCCATCACCACCAGCAACTCAATCAGGCTAAACCCCTCAACGGAAGAATTCACCCTGCCACGGTTGTCCCCACGGCTGGCAGCACGGGCCGGACCTAAAGTTCCAGTTCGCGAGTTGTGCCAACTATGCATAGTCCGAATTGCAGGATTAATGAATGCTAACATGCTCATCTGTGGACGCAACCCGTAACGACGGCAAATCAATTCCTAAAAATGCCGTGCGATAAAAGCGGCAGGCGATCACCAACTGCATCGGGCAGTGCATCCACCAAGTGGCAACCCGGTGGATTAATGCGCCAGCAGTTTGAACAGCTGCGGTCCATAACCTCGCGGAGCGAAATCAATCCTGGCTCTTCGGGCGATTGGTTTTGTCAGGATTGCTCACTTCGGCCAGATGCCGTTCACGATGGGTCGCCGCTTGAGCTTTTGCGGGTCAATCACCACATGTTTGATCCGCTTGCGTTCCCAGGTATAGGTGATGTGAACGAGTCCATCGCTGGTCTGAATCACGGCCGGATAGGGAAAACCGTTGGGTGCGTTCGGGTCGTCTTCCAATATCAGGGCGGCGAACCAGGTCTGGCCATCGTTGGAAATCGCCACGTTGAGCGGGCTGCGGCCCTTGTTTTTCGAACCGGTTCGAATGTTGTGGTTGTAGACCAGCAGCTGGCGTCCGTCCTTCAGTGTGACCGCATCAATCCCCGAATCGGGATTCGGCAGCGAGGTCAGGGTTATCCTGCTCCAGGTCCTGCCATCGTCCGCCGACCAGGTCTCAAACATTTTGCCCACCTTGGTCCGACCCAGCGCCTGCAGCCGGCCGTCCGGATGGAACAGGATGCACGGTTGAATCGGCCCTACGTCCGGGTCGCAGGCCACCGGCGGCGTGGCTTCCCAGGTTTTCCCCAAATCACTGGAACGCTCAAAATGCACGGTGCGCCCTCTGGATTCATCGCTGCTACCGGACAGGATGTCGCCGTTGGCCAGTTGCACGGGCTTGTCTTTGATCGGACCCACGATGCCCTCCGGCAGGCGATGCGGTTTCGACCATGTTTTGCCGTCATCCTCCGAGGTCATCTTCATGCCCCACCAGGCCGACGGACGGGGACCCACCTTGTAGAACAACATTAACGGACCGGCCCGCGGCTGGAACAACACCGGATTCCAACATGGAAACCGGTTTGTAGAGAAATCGGTCATGTGCACACTTTTTAAAGTGTGCACCCTCGAAATTCCGTTGGCGACTTCGACGGGCGGGGTCCATTGGCCGTTTACGTCACGGGACAGCCAAATGCCCACGTCCGGATTCCGTTCCCGTGTGCCGCCGAACCAGGCCGCCACCAGGCCTTCCCGGGTCTCCGCGAGGGTCGAGGCGTGGCAGGATGGAAATGGCGCGTTTGTAAAGATGAACTCTGATTTTACCAGGCCCGGCTCGGCGGCCAGGTCAATAGATGAGGTCAGCGTAAGAGCGGAAAGCACAAGAGTTAGTTTGGTGTTCATGGTCCTGGTCGTCGGAAAGTTTTTGTTCATTGCCGTTGCAGCCAGACGCTCATTTCGGATTTGCCGCGGTTGTCCCAGACGCAGTAAGGGATCAGCCGGGTTTTGACGGGGCGGGTCTGAACGCCGGTCGCGTCGCGATAAAGTTGCCCATCCCCATCGCCCGTGGGTTGCGTCCGTAGCGTGCAGTCCAATGCCACCACGCCGCCGAGCAGCCGCCGATCATAACGGGCGGCGAATTGAACATCTGCCGGCACGCGGACTTGCATGACGCCGATGCCCGGCGGCAGGTCGGTGGATTCCAGGCAATAGACCACCGGCCCGCGTTTGATGGCGACCTGGTTCAAATCATCTTCAACCAGCGGGTTTGCCTCGATCACCTCGGCCGGCATCGGCATGTCGAGGTCAACCAAGTCGCCGGGCTTCCAGGTCCGGCGAAGTTCGAAGTACGTTCCGGGTACGGCTGAATCGTCCGCCGGCCCGTCGTTGATCCGGATAGACGCGCTCCTGGCCCAGCCGGGAATGCGCACTCTCAACGTAAAAGGCACGTTGCCGCACTGATTGATGGTGATGCGCACACGGCCGTTCCAAGGGTATTCGGTCTCCTGGGTCAGTTTGATTTTCCCACCGTTCCCCATGGTCGTATCGAGCACACTGCCGCCATAGAGATTTATCCAGATCGTGTCGCCGGATCTGGCATAAGCATAATTCGCGGATTCGGCGATGGTGCGAACCAGGTTGGGCGGGCAACAGAATGAGTTGAGGAACGGTACGCGCGTCCGCGGCCAGCGCAATTCCGTCGGCATCGTGTCGAGCTGCCGGAGCGGGTTGACGTAAAAGTAATTTGTTCCATCCAGGCCTCCGCCGGACAACACGCTGTTGTCCAGCGCCAGTTCAACCACGTCCATGAACCGCGTCTGGCCCGTCGCCAGGAACATCCGCCAGTTCCACATCACGTTGGCGATGTTCGCGCAGGTTTCGCAGTAAGCGGTGAGGTTGGGCAGGTGATAATTCCGTCCATACGCCTGATGAACCCGCGTGATGGTCTTCTGGTCTTTCGCGCCGTCCGGCGACGCGCCGTCCCACAGCGCACCGCACCCGCCGGTGATGTACATTTTCTTCCGGACGACGTTGGTCCAGATCAACGCCAGCGGCCGCCACAATGACGGGTCGCCGGTTTCCATGAACAAATCCGCCGCGCCGGCATAAAGGTAATTGGCGCGGACCGCGTGCCCCACGGCCTCGTCCTGATCTTGAAAAGGAATGCGGTCCTGATTGTCATCCCCGCCGTCGGTCACCC
>DASZAB010000195.1:0-9478 GCA_035945675.1 Verrucomicrobiia bacterium
AGATCGGGATTGTGTACCAGGACAGTTTTCTGTTTTCGAACACCGTATCGGCGAACATCGCGTTCGGGCATCCGCACGCAACGATGGAGCAAATTGAGCGCGCGGCACGGATTGCGTCGGCGCACGACTTCATCACCGCGTTGCCGCAGGGTTACGAAACGGTCTTGGGCGAATCGGGTGTGGATTTGTCCGGGGGGCAACGTCAGCGGCTGGCATTGGCGCGGGCGTTGTTGCTGCAACCACCGATTCTCATCCTGGACGACCCGACGGCGTCGGTGGATGCGCGGACGGAGAATGAAATTGTGTCGGCATTGCGCGAGGCGATGGCGGGTCGAACAACGTTCGTGGTATCGAGCCGGCTGAGTTTGCTGCGCCGGGCGGATTTGATTCTGGTGCTCGAGGACGGGCAATTGACGCTGACCGGCACGCACGCGGAACTGGTGCGTTGGCCCGGGTTGTATCGCGAAACGGCCCTGCTGCAAATCATGGACCTCGAGGAAGGACGAGGGCCGAGCGGCGAGCAACGAAGGCCGGCACAATTGGACCCATCAAACCATGAATCTCGAACACCGAACATCCAGGGCTAAATGGTCCGCCCTCACCCCGGCCCTCTCCCCCAGGAGAGGGAGAATCATTCTTCGTCCTTCCATAAACTGGAAGTCGGGGATTGCCGGACCATCACTTGGCAAAACGGATGACGCCGACTGCCGCTCCTTCTCCCGGGGGCAGAAGGTCAGGATGAGGGCGGGTGAAACTTCAACCTCCAACATCGAAGCGGCCAGCGGTCAATCATGAGCGTGCAAAGAAACATCAAATCGTCGGCAGGCGATATTGCGAAGGGCGACCTTTCGATGCGGGAGGCGCTCACGTTTTACGATCCGATGGAGGAGCGTGAGGCGGACAAGGCCCCGTTGCAACTGGCGCTCATCCGCCGGATTTTCCGCTACACCAGGCCTTACGCGGCCAAACGGAACTGGCTTTTCGTTTTGACGTTCACGCGCGGTCTGCAATTGCCGGCGCTGGCGTGGTTGATCGGCCGCACCATCAACGGCCCGATTGCCGGCCGGGATTTACCGGGCATTTACTGGTCGGCCGTGGCTTATTTCCTTTTGGCGCTGTTCACCGTGGGGGCATTTCATTTCCGCCAGCGGTTCGCGCTCGAACTCGGCGAGGCCGTCGTTCATGACATGCGATCGGATTTGTTCGCCAAACTGATGACGATGCCGATGTCGTTTTTCAACCAGACCAAATTCGGGCGCATCATCAGCCGGTTGACGTCGGACATCGACAGCGTCCGGGCCGGGGTGCAGGACGTCGCGTTTGTACTGGTGGTGCAATGCCTGCAAATGGCGGGTTCGGCGGCGCTCATGGCGTGGTATAACTGGAAACTCTTCTCCCTGATGCTCCTGATGGCGCCGGTCATCTGGGTGGTGAACGAGAGGTATCGCAGCGAAATGAGCCGCCGCCTGCGGATGGTGCAGCAATCGTGGAGCCGGGTCGCGTCCACGCTGGCCGAGTCGGTGAGCGGCATCCGCGTGACGCAGGCCTTTGTGCGGCAGGACATCAACGCCGGCTTTTTCCGCAAATTAATCAACGTGCACGGCGAGAACAACGTCGGCGTGGCCCAGGCCTCGGCGGTGTTCGTGCCGTTGCTGCAATTGAAAAGCCAGTTGTTCCTCGGGGCGATGGCGTTGTTGAGCGCGTACGGGGCGTTGAGCTGGCACGGCTGGCTGCACATGGAGGTGGGCGATCTCGTCATGTTCTTTTTCCTCGCCAACCTGTTCTTCGACCCGGTGCAGGTCATCGGCAATCAATTAAACCAGGCCTTGATGGCGATGGCGGGCGCGGAACGGTTGTACCGGATGCTGGATCAGAAACCCGAATGGCAGGACGCGGCGGACGCAAAACCGCTGCCCGCCATCACCGGACGCGTGGAATTCCAAGGGGTGCAATTTGAGTATCAACCGGGCCGGCCGGTGCTGAGGGACATTTCCTTCACCATCGAGCCGGGGCAAACCGTGGCGCTGGTGGGTCACACCGGCAGCGGCAAGACGACCCTGGTGGCGTTGTTGCAGAAATTTTATCTGCCGTCGGGTGGACGGGTGCGGGTGGACGGCATGGATTTAAACACGGTCACCAGCGATTCATTGCGTTCGCAGATGGGCAGTGTGCAGCAGAACAATTTCCTGTTCTCCGGCACGGTGCTGGACAACATCCGGTTCGCCCGGCCCGGCGCAACGGAAGCCGATGTGCGGGCGACGCTGGCGGCGCTGGACTGCGCCGATCTCATTGACGCGCTCCCGCAGGGATTGCATTCACCGGTGGCCGAGCGCGGCGCGGCGCTGTCGTTCGGCCAGCGGCAACTGGTGTGTTTCGCGCGGGCGATGCTGGCCAACCCGCGCATTGTGGTGCTGGACGAGGCGACCAGCGCGATTGACACCGTCACCGAAGCGCGGTTGCAGCGGGCGCTGGAAATTTTGCTGCGGGGCCGGACGGCCTTTGTGGTGGCGCACCGCCTGAGCACCATCCGCAAAGCCGATCTGGTGCTGGTGCTGGACCAAGGCCGGATTGTCGAGCGCGGTACGCACGAAAGTTTGTTGCGGCAGGAAGGCGTTTACGCCCGGCTGCATCGGGAATTTGTCAGCGCCCGGCCGGCAGGAATGGTATAGCGACGCTCAGCGAACGGGTTCCATGGCTTAAACAAGGCGGCGGTCCTGGGACCGCCGCTGCATTTGAAAAGCATGTTGTTCGAAGGCTTGGATCATCAGTGATGCCAGCCGCCACCGCCGTGCCAACCGCCGCTGCTATGCCAGCCGCCGCCGCCACGCCAGCCGCCACGGAAATGATCCCGGTCCACGTGCCAGCCGCCACGATAACCACCCCAATAGCCTCCCCATCCGCCGCCCCAACCATAGGAAACTGACACCGCCGAATAAGGCCAACAGTAGCCGTAAGAAGGATAATTGCCAAAGTAGTAGTACGGGCTGCGGGAATAAAGCCAGTTGTTGTAGTAGTAGGTTTGTGTGTCAGGAACGACATAGACCGTCGAGGTCGGAACCGTCTGAACATAAGTCACCGCGGGCTGCGTGGTGGTGGTTCCAGTTTGGGTGCTGTAAGCCGCCGAGTTGTCTGACGACGTGGCCAGGGTGGACGCGGTCTGCGCCGATTGCGAACGCTGATTCAGCATGGTGTTGATGACCGTATCGGAGACACCCTGCTGCCGCAGATAAATGATTTGGGCGGCGTTCAGCCCGTAATTGTTTCCGGAGTTCTGGATGTAATTAACGATGACACTGTCGCCGACTTTCGCCTGCGAAAGCTGTAAAACCTCCGGCACCCCGTAGGACAACTGCGGCGCGGCCTGGCTCGCCGCCGCCGGTTGGGCGGTGGTGGCAGTGGTGGTTGTGGAATCTTGCGCCACAGCGCTGCCCGTCGCCAGGACCAGCGTGGCCAGGGTCATGATGGTCAGTGGCAGCCTTTGAAAGTTTCGAGTTTTCATAGAATTGACACCTATTCGGTTCAACACCGCAAGGTGGTACGAGTTTCCCGGCCTGTCAAATGCATCCGGTGAACCGGTTATGGCACAAAACAATAAAGGGACCGGGAATTTTTATCCGCCCAGACCCCGAAAACGCCAGGGTTCCAGCCGCGAAATAAACCAATCCAGCGAACGAGATCTTATTGAAACTGTTCGCGTATTTGGCACCGTTCGCGGTTTGAAGAATTCTTCATCGCTTGGTGTCCCGGGCGCCCCGGCGGTTTTCCCGAATCAGGCCTTTTCCCGGTGACGCAACCGGCGTTCCTGCCTTTTAACTTCGCCGCTTAGCAGTTCTTCCGCCGACCAGCCGTGGCGTTGGGCCAGTTCCGCCAGTTCAAAAAGCTCCCGGGCCAATGCTGTTTTGCCGGTTTTTTTCCGGCAGGGACGCGTTGCGGCGCGTCCGGCTGCGCGGCAGCGCAGCCCTGCCAGATGATCGGCAAAGACCTTGCGCGCTTTCTTGACGAGTTTTTCGGCGCGCAACAGCGCGGGCAGATGTTTCGGGATGCCGTCGAAGGCCGAAGCGCGTTCGTGCCGCGTTCCTTTCTTTTCCGCGTGTTTGATCTTTTCCCAGTTCGCCCACACTTCGTCCACGCCCTTGACTTTCGTTTTGCCAAAGACGTGCGGATGCCGGCGCACCAGTTTTTCCACGATCAACCGGCAGACCTTTTCGAAATCAAACGCACCGCGTTCGCGCGCCAACTGGCAATGGAAGACCACCTGCAACAGCAGGTCACCGAGTTCCTCCGCCATTTCGTGGTCGTCCCCGGCCTCGATGGCGTCAATCAATTCATAGACCTCCTCGATGGCATGGCGACGGAGCGTCAGGTGGCTCTGCTCGCGGTCCCACGGACAGCCCGTCGGCGAACGCAGCCGGGCCATGACCTTGAGCAAATTTTCGATTGCGGAGGTTTTCATTGGCAAACATTCAACATCCAACATTCAACGCTCAACATTCAAGGAAACCAAATCAACATCCGCGAGCAGCCAAATTGGACGTTGGAAGTTGAATGTTGAGCGTTTTCAAATTCACAAAATCACCAGGTCATCCCGGTGCACGAGTTCTTCCTTGGGTAGTTTGCGGGCGCGGACGGCGGCGGAATCGAACCGTGCAATGCCGCGCGCAAATTCCGTCCCGTTCAAATCACAAATTCGCACCACGTCGCCGCCGGCGAAATCGCCTTCGCAGCGCGCGACTCCCGGCGGCAGCAGGCTCTTGCCTTTCTCGCGCAACGCGAGTTTGGCGCCGTCATCCACAAATAACGCGCCTTTGGGATGATGAAAGAACGCAATCCAGCGTTTCCGTCCCTGGAGCCGTTTTTCCGGCGCCACAAACAACGTGCCTTCGTCTTCCCCCGCAAGAATTTGCGCGAGCACGTTTTTCTTCCGGCCGGAGGCGATGACCAGCGGGATGCCGGAACGCACCACAATTTTCGCGGCTTCAATCTTCGATTTCATGCCGCCCACGGCGGTTTCGCTGTCGGTGCCCCGCGCGATTTTTTCCAGGGCGGAATCAATTTTTTCAATGACGGAAATGGTTTTGGGATTGGCCTTGCCGAAATTTTCGAGGACGCCGTCCACGGTGGTGAGAATCACCAGCAAATCGGCGGGCAACAAGGACGCGACCAGGGCGGACAATTTGTCGTTGTCGCCGAATTTCAACTCGGTGATGGAGACGGCGTCGTTTTCGTTGATCACCGGCACGACGCCGCGGCCCAGCAGGGTGACGAGGGTATTGCGGGCGTTGAGGTGGCGCTCATGGTGTTCGAGGTCGTCGTGGGTGAGCAGCACCTGCGCGACGTGCAGGTGGTGTCGCGCGAACAGTTCCGCGTAGGTGGCCATGAGCCGGGACTGGCCGATGGCCGCGCAGGCCTGCAATTCGGCGAGGTCGGTCGGGCGTTTGTCCAACCCCAGCACGCCCATGCCCGCGCCGACGGCGCCGGAGGTGACCAGCACGATTTCCCGTCCGGCCTGGCGTTGTCCGGCAATTTGCGCGACGAGCTGTGCCAATTGCGCCGGGTCGGGCTGCTTGCGGCTGTCCGTAAGCACACCCGTGCCGAATTTCACGACGATGCGGGCGGCGGGCTGGAGCGATTCACGATGCACGCGCTGAGATTAGAAAAAAATTGGCGCGCGGAAAATGTTAAAATGGCGGACGACTTGGTGTGAGTGTGTCTTATTTTTTTGTCGGGGTGTGGCAGGCTTCCCCTCTCGTATCCCGGATCCCCCCCCCGTGCGCTGGCGCCCGGAGACTTTGGACGCCGCCGATTTATCATTGGAGCACACTTTGCAAAGTGTGCATTGTCGACAAACCGGACGATCAAACAGGTTTGGGAACTGCTCTGTATCACGTCTGCAACAGCAAGAGACGCCCTCTCATCGTCCGAGCAGTTTGAGGATGCCTGGCCCCGAATTTTTCCGGTCGGACAATGAACTGAAGAAATCGCCGCTGCGCAGAGCAACGAAGGCCGCCAGCCCGCCCAGGTCGGCCGGTGACTTCACGTTTTTGAGCACGCAATTCTCGATGCCGATGATTTGGGTGCGATTGTTCCGCTGATTGTTCAAGTCGATGTATTTGGCGGTGCCGATGGAGACGTTCAACACGTCAATGCCCGTGAATTTGAGGCCGGTCTGCCTGGTGAAGGATTCGCCGGCATGGCCACTGGTTTTTTTCGGAGATACGGACAGGCCGAGGGAAAAGATATTGGTCTGCCCCGCCTGATTTTTGACGACGTCCAGCTCGCCCAGATTGAAACGCATCAGCGTGATGTGCAATTCATGCCGGGCCAATGCGGCAGGGTCGTATTCCACATGAATTTCCCGGATATCGAGAAACGGCGTGCCGGCAAAGCTCGGCGGATTATAAAGCCGGAAATTCCGGATCGTCACCGTCGGTTCGGCCAGGCCCAGCGAAAACCCGCCCATCTCAGCCTCCATGCCGGTCTGGGCATGAATCTGGTGTTCGAGATAAACCCGCAGAATCGCGTTGCGCGCCAGCAGCAGGATGACCACCAGCGCCGCCACCAGAATGGCGAGGCGGAGCAGCCATTTGAAAAACCACTTAAACATTTATGATTTATGATTGATGATATTTCCACCGCTTGGGTGAGTCAGGCAGATCGGAGATCGCAAATCGTAAATCATAAATTACAGGGCCACGTCTTCGGGCCGCACTTCGAGGCATTCGTCCTGGTCTTCCCAGACGATGGCCGGATACAGATTCAACAATTGCGGCGCCAGCTCGCGGCCCGCGCGCGAGAGGAATTGTTCGGCCTCTTTGGCGGCGTTTTCATAAGCCGCATCGTAATTGCTGACGCGGCGGCGCTGGCGGTCATCCCAGTGTGCGACCGCGTGGACGGGTTCGTATTGTTTGGCCCACGCGTCAAGGTCGGCGCGGACGTCGTCGGCAATTTCCTCGAACGGCACGAGCGTTTCGTTGCAATGCTGGCAGATGAGGCCGGATTCCCGCACGTCGCGGGTGAGCAGCGGCAGAAACGGCGCGCGGCAACAGGCCGATTCGGTGTAGGCGACCGGCGGTGTGGCGAGCCGCTTGAACCAGATTTGGCGGTTGTGGGCCAGTTGTGCCCCGAGCCGGTACGCACCGACGAGCGGATGCGACAATCGCCACGCCCGGCCTTCCAGTTGGCCCAGCGTTTGGGCCAGCCAGCGCGCGAGGGTGAGGTCGTCCCATTGCTCAAACAACCGGCCGTACTCCTGCCAGAGGCGGTCCAGGGGCGAATCCGAATCAAATGCCATGCCCCAGCAGGATGGCGCGGGAAAAAAGTTTTGTCGAGCGGCGTTGCAATCGGCACCATGCCCAGCCGGCGCAAAGGGTTAATGATCATCGAGTCCAAACGGCGGTTGGCATTGGATTCGCTCCAATCGTGAACATTTTGGTGTATGAATTGTCTTTTCTATTGCCTGAAATAAACCATTGTGGACGACCGATTGCTGAATGGGGACAGGTGGTTCAGGAACGTAAAGTGTTTGGAATGGAACGTTTACGATGGAATAGTTGTGTCCGTCGGCGCGACCGCAGATCAAGTTTGATGCCGGTCGCCGCCGTTTTGTGCCTGCTCCTGTGGTGGCTCGGCGTCACCCCGGCGCACGCGGCCAGTTTCACCGCGTCGCTCGACAACGACACGCTGACCCTGGGCCAAAGCACAACCTTGTCGCTGACGTTTGACGGCGGCTCACCTAAGAATACGCCGGTGCTGCCCGACATACCCGGCCTGCAAATTTCCTACGTCGGCCCTTCGAGCCAGTTCAGCTTCATCAACGGGCAGACGAGTTCGACGGTGACGCATCATTTCACCGTCACCCCGCAACGGACCGGCGACTTTGTGATTCCTGCGCTCACCGCCGAGGTGGACGGAGCGCGACTGACCAGCCAGCCATTGCAGTTGAGGGTGGTTCAACCCAGCGCGGCGTCAACGTCGCAAATCAATTCCGGTTCGCAGATCGCTTTCATGAAACTCACGGTGCCCGAGAACAAGGTTTACGTGGGCGAAGCCCTTACCGCCAGGCTGGAGATTTATCTGCGCGATGATGTGCGTAATTTTGGCAATTTTCAATTGACCGGCGCGCCCGCCGATGGGTTTACCGTGGGCAAGCTGCGCGAGGAACAGGCGCAGCGCGCACAGATCGGCAACCGGGTTTACACCGTCGTGCCCGTTTCCATGGCCTTGACCGCCACCCGGACCGGCACGTTGAGCGTGGGTCCGTTGACGGCCAACCTGGTCCTGCTGGTCGCCTCGCCGAATCGATCCAATGATCCGTTTTTCCAGCAATTCGGCATTCGTGATCCCTTCGGAAATCTCGGCGGGTCGCAACAGCAGATCTCGCTGGCCACCGAAACGGTAAACGTTCCCTCCCTGCCGCTGCCCACACAAAACGTGCCGCCGGGTTTCAATGGTGCGATTGGCCAATACACGATGGCCGTTACCGCCGGGCCGACCAATCTTGCCGTCGGCGATCCCATCACCGTGCGCATCCAGATTTCCGGCCGGGGCGATCTGGGTACGCTCACGTTGCCCAATCAGTCAGCCTGGCATGACTTTACCATTTATCCGGCCACCTCAAAGGTAGCGACGGCCGATCCACTCGGTTTGCAGGGCACCAAGACCTTTGAAGAAATTGTCGCGCCGCAAAACTCGGATGTCCATGAGCTGCCGTCTTTTGCCTTCAGCTACTTTGATCCGGACACGGGCAATTATCGTACGCTCACGGAGCCGCCGGTGGCGCTGGCAGTCCGTTCGGCCGGGGCAACCCCCGCACCGACCCTCGCCGGCCCTCAAACCGCCAATCCGCAGAGCCCGGCCCGGCCCGAGGACATTTTGCCGATCAAGGATGACCTGGGGGCGCTGGCTCAAGCCGGGCCGCCGTTGATGGCCCGGCCGGCATTTCTCGTCCTGCAAACCGTGCCGGTTCTGGCGTGGCTGGCCGCTTTCGTCTGGCGCAAACGCACGGATCGTCTGGCAAACAATCCACGGCTGCGCCGGCAACGGCAGGTCGCGCAACGGGTCCGCGACGGCCTGGACGACTTGCGCCGGCTGGCAACGGAGAACAATTCCGACGAATTTTTCGCGACGTTGTTTCGTCTGTTGCAGGAACAACTGGGCGAACGGCTTGATCGGCCGGCATCTTCCATCACCGAAGCTGTGGTGGAAGAGCGGTTGGTGCCCCTCGAGATGCCGGAGCCGGCATTGAACGGCTTGCGCGACCTGTTCCAGCTTTGCAACCAGGCGCGCTATGCGCCGATTCGCGGGAGTGCGGAATTAAATTCGGTCGTCGGGCAGTTTGAAAAAGTCATCGGCGGACTTCAGGAGTTGAAGGCATGAAAAAACGCTATTCATTTTTATTCCTGGGTCGTTGCTCAAGCACAGCTTTGCCTCCCTCTCCCCGCCCGAGCGGGAAGAGGGCCGGGGTGAGGGGATTTGAGTT
>DASZAB010000196.1:0-19772 GCA_035945675.1 Verrucomicrobiia bacterium
ATCGGCACCGCTGTCGTCGGCGCGACCACGATGGTTTTCGGCATCATCCTGTTGCTGAACAATACCGTCGCGCACGGCCAGGTCATCGAGATGTTGAGCCTCGTGCGGCCCGAAATCATCCTTGGCCTGTTGATGGGCGGCGCGGTGATTTACTGGTTCACCGGCGCTTCCTGCCAGGCCGTCGTCACCGGCGCTTATCGCGCGGTGGTGTTTATCAAGGAACATCTCAACCTCAACAAGGCCGAAGCCTCCATCGCCGACAGTAAACGGGTCGTTGAAATCTGCACCATCTACGCGCAGAAAGGCATGATCAACATCTTCATTGTTGTCTTCTGCATGGCGTTGGCGCTCTCCTTCTTCAACCCTTATTTCTTCATCGGCTATCTCGTGGGCATCGCGTTTTTCGGCTTGTTCCAGGCCATCTTCATGGCCAACGCCGGCGGCGCCTGGGACAATGCCAAGAAAATCGTGGAAGTGGATTTGAAACAAAAGGGCACGCCGCTGCATGCGGCGACCGTGGTGGGTGATACCGTGGGCGACCCGTTTAAAGACACCAGCTCGGTGGCGATGAATCCCATTATCAAATTCACGACGCTCTTCGGCCTGCTCGCCACGGAAATCGCGGTGACCATGACCAACCAGAGTTTGAAGACGGGCATCGGCGTGTTCTTTTTCATCGTCGCGCTGGTTTTCGTTTACCGCTCGTTCTACGGCATGCGAATTCCGGAAGATAAAAAGGCGGGAAAGGCGTGAGGTCCATTTCATTGGAGCGCGGAGCAATGCTCCGCAGGAACGCGAGCTTTGAAACGTGGAACAATGTTCCGCGCTCCGCCTGTCACGAATTGACCAATTTACCGTAAGCCAGCGGTTTTGTGCGAGTAAAACCATTGCGGCACGATTGCCAGTTTGCTTCAATTAAAACTCGAAAACCGTTGCCCAAGTTTCCAGATTGGCGGTCATGTCGGTCATTCAACGTTCCATCCAGGTCGGCTGGCCATTGCGCGTCTTTTTCACCGAGGACGTCTTCAACCCGGCCAATCCGGTATTGAAAGACGTGCTGGCCGACGGCGCCCCACGCAGAGCCTTGCTCGTCCTCGATGCCGGTCTGGCCGGCCATCACCGGAACATCGGACTGCCGCACCAGATTGAATCTTATTTTCAAACACACGCCGCCGCGCTGCAATTGGTCTGTCCGCCGCTGATCCTTCCCGGCGGTGAAGCGGCCAAAAATTCCAGCGAACCCGTTTGGCGAATCCATTCGGCCATTAACGAGTTTCACCTTGACCGGCATTCGTACCTGATTGCCGTCGGCGGTGGCGCACTGCTGGATGTCGTTGGCTTTGCCGCCGCCACCGCGCATCGCGGCATCCGCCATGTGCGCACTCCCACGACCACTCTGAGCCAGGCGGATTCCGGCATTGGTGTGAAGAACGGTATCAACGCCTTCGGCAAAAAAAATTTCATCGGCACCTTCGCGCCGCCGCACGCCGTCATCAACGATTTCAACCTGCTCGCGACCTTGGCATCGCGCGATAAACGCGCCGGCTACGTCGAAGCCGTGAAAGTCGCCTGCATCCGCGATGCAAAATTTTTCGACGAGCTGGAACGCGACGCGGAACAGCTGGTTGCATTTGAACCGGCGGCGATGAAACGGTTGATCCAGCGCTGTGCCGAACTGCATCTCGACCATATTGCGACGGGTGGTGACCCTTTCGAGCAGGGTTCAGCGCGCCCCCTCGATTTCGGCCACTGGTCGGCGCACAAGCTGGAGCAGCTTTCCGATTTCCAAATCCGGCACGGCGAGGCCGTCGCCATCGGCATCGCGCTTGACGTGATTTACTCGCGCCGGACCGGTTTGCTCGATGGCCAATCCGCCGAACGCATCCTCGCATTGCTCGAGCAACTCGGCTTCGAGCTTTTTGCCAATGAATTGCAGAATGTCGCCTCGGACGGCAATTTGCAGGTGCTCGGCGGCCTGGGCGAATTCCGCGAGCATCTGGGCGGCGATTTGACCGTCACCTTGCTGCACGAAATCGGCCGGGGTGTGGAAGTCCATGAAATAAATCTGCCCAAGGTGGTTGAGGCGATTCATGAATTGCGTGAACGCACCACTCATCGGGCGCGGAAGGAAATTCGCCTGGCATGAATCACCGCGAAACAAGCGAATGATACGAAGGAACTATCTGGCAACCGCAATCATGAAGCACGCCCGGCATGTCTGTAGCGCAGATTGGCAATCTGCTGTATCGCCGACTGGTAGTCGGCAGCTACACGCTATTTCGGGCGGCAGCGGATTGCCAATCCGCGACCAGCCCCGAAAGCTTTCGGGGTACACAGACTGGCAGTCTGCACTACGTTCGGCATGAACCGGCTCGCCGTCATCAACGTCGTCGGGCTGACCGAATCGCTCATTGGCGAACACACCCCGCGTATCGCGGAGTTTCGTCAGCGCGGCGCGCTTGCCCAAATCGCGCCTGCGTTTCCCGCGGTCACCTGCACCGCGCAATCCAATTATCTCACCGGCAAATTGCCCTCGCATCACGGCATCGTCGGCAATGGCTGGTATAATCATGAGCTGTCCGAAGTCCAGTTCTGGAAGCAGTCAAACCATTTGGTGCAACAGCCAAAAGTTTGGGATGCACTCCGAAACCAATCCGCCCCCGTCACTCGTCACTCGTCACTCGCCACTTCTGCCAATCTGTTCTGGTGGTTCAACATGTATTCCTCCGCGGATTATTCGATCACGCCGCGTCCCATGTACCCTGCCGATGGCCGGAAGATTTTTGATGTTTATTCCTGGCCGTACTCCATCCGCACCGAAATCAAACGCGACCTCGGCGAGTTTCCGTTTTTCGGTTTCTGGGGGCCGGCAGCAGGAATCAAGACGCCACGGGGCGCCGCCGATTGCGCCACGCGCTGGATTGCCGAATCCGCGAAGTGGATCGAGCACAGATATCAGCCGACACTGAACCTGATTTATCTGCCGCATCTCGATTACAATTTGCAGCGGCTTGGCCCGTTTGTTGTAGGAGACGAGGTGACGAGTCTCCATTCCTCAACTCCGTACTCCGCACTCCGCCCTCCGCACTTGTCAGAGCCTCCTCACGTCGGCTCCAACATAATCAATCCTGCCATTATTCCCGATTTGTGCGCGATTGACGCCATCGTCGGCGACTTAATGGAGTTTTTCAGCAAGCGTGGTGTGCAGGTAGTGCTGCTTTCCGAGTACGGTATCACGAATGTGCACACGCCCGTTCATCTCAACCGGATTTTCCGGCAGCAAGGCTGGTTGACGGTAAAGGACGAACTCTGCCTGGACATTCTCGACGCCGGTGCGAGCCGGGTTTTCGCCGTGGCTGACCATCAGGTGGCGCATATTTATCTGAACGATATGTCACTGGAAAAATCCGTGCGCGAGGTGCTGGAAAAAACGCCCGGCATTGGAGAAGTTTTGGGCAAAGTTGAAAAAATGGAAGCAGGCATTGACCATCCGCGCGCTGGCGATTTGATGGCCGTGGCGAAGGAAAATGCGTGGTTCACCTATTATTACTGGCTCGACGATGCGCACGCGCCGGATTTCGCGCGGACGGTGGACATCCACCGCAAACCCGGTTTCGACCCGGTGGAATTGTTTCTGGACCCGAAGCTCCCGCTGCCGGAATTGAAAATCGCCTGGCGATTGCTGCAAAAGAAATTCGGTTTTCGGATGCTGATGGACGTGGTTCCGCTCGACGCGACGCTGGTGAAAGGTTCACATGGCCGGCGGCCGGCAGACAAAAACAACTGGCCGGTGGTCATCACGTCACAACCGGAAACTCTGGGCGCGAAAGAATTCGAATCAACGAACGTTTTTCAATTCCTGTTGCGGCATCTGAAATAGCCTCCGATTTGTGTTATCAGTTGTCCCCAAGGGATGACCGATAATAGCCCGCAGTTTCAACTGCGGGCACGATGCCGCGGAAGATAAATCAGCCCCGAAGGGGCGGCTGATCATTGCCGCGTTTCAACACCGGGCTATTGTCAGTTGCCGCTCTGCGGCTCAATGCAAAACGTGGGCGGGCGTGGCGTTGGTGCCGAGTGAGCAAGTCGGAGGCTCGCCAGGTTTATCAATGACATATTCGCCGTCTTGCGGGAAATCAGGAAGATATTAGAACTTTGAACCTGCATGGAAGCATTGCTCGGTGATGCTCTTTGGCGATTCAAGAATCATGATGGTCTTTGGAAAATCAGCAGTTCGCGCCGCTCAGCAGCTAAGTGTTCGGAGCGCTCGGAATCCAATGTTGTGGCTGGCTGCGATTGGATCGTTTTTTTGCTTCAAGGCTGCTTATGGAAGTGTCGGACCATGATTCCGTTGCCGTCGGGGCAACGGGAACGCTTCCTCTCCGCTCCACCGTCACACCTTTGGCCGGATTTCATGGTTTGGGCTAGACAACCATCGTCACGCGATATTGATTCTGGGCACCGGCGAGTTTCAATTTCAGGACATCACCCTGTTTCCGGCCCAGGAGCTGCTCCCCCAACGGAGATTGCGGCGTAATTACCAGAACTTCCTGCTGGTCATGCTGCACCTCCGTGCCGCCCGCCCGGGGGCCAATGAAGTAAGCCGCTTTTTCCGCGTTGAATTCCAGCTCCACGAAGGCCCCGACATCAATGGGTTCACCCGGCCCGAACTTGCGCGCGTCCAGCTTTTCGAAGGCGGCGATGGCCCCCTGGATTTCCGCTGCCTGCCGGGATTGGCCCCGGGCCAGATAGGATGCTTCGAGTCCGCGGGTGTCGTATTTATTTTCAGCCTTGCTCTGCTCGTGCGTCGCTTCCGCGCGCGAGGCCCTGGCCGCCCGGAAATAAACCTCCAGTTCGTCTGCCAGCCGGGCAACGATCTTTTTAATGAGCGCGCGCTTGTTCATGCGAAAGAGAATAGATTATTCCACCGCCCCGTCCCTGGCCAGATTTCCTGGTGCACGGTTTGCTGTTTTCATTCGTCCCGCTTTGATTCATTTTATCAGCACCAATTTGTATGGCTGAAAACGCAAAGCACAATTACGACGAGAGCAAGATCAAGACCTTGTCCTCGCTGGAGCACATCCGGTTGCGCACGGGCATGTACATCGGACGCATCGGCACCGGCGCACATCCTGACGACGGCTGTTATATCCTGCTCAAGGAGGTCGTGGACAATGCGATTGACGAATACATCATGGGCCACGGCAGGGAGGTTGAAATCAAAATCGGCGGGACGCGCGTCAGTGTGCGCGATTTCGGGCGCGGCATCCCACTGGGCAAGGTCGTGGACTGCGTTTCCAAAATCAACACCGGCGCGAAATACAACGACGACGTGTTCCAGTTCAGCGTCGGCCTCAACGGCGTCGGCACCAAGGCGGTCAACGCCCTGTCGAAAACGTTTCTGGTGCGCAGCCATCGCGGCGGCCAATTCGCCGAGGCTGCGTTCAAGGTGGGCAAGCTCAAGAAGGAAAATTCAGGCAAAACCCGGGAACCGGACGGCACCTTCATCGAATTCGAGCCGGATCCGGACATTTTCAAGGACACTCAGTTCCGGCTGGAGCACCTGGAGAAACGGTTGCGCCATTACAGCTACCTGAACACGGGGCTGAAATTGATTTTGCAGACACCCGACCTGGCCGAGCCGAAAATTTTCCAGTCGCGTCATGGCCTGATGGACCTGGTCATGGAGGACCTGGCTGCCGACGGCAGTGCGCCGATTTATCCCCCGCTGCATTACGCCAGCAAGACGCTTGAATTCTGTTTCACGCACAGCAACAGCCGGTACGGCGAGACGTTTTATTCGTTTGTCAACGGCCAGTACACCAGCGACGGCGGTACGCACCTGAGCGCGTTCCGCGAAGGCCTGCTCAAGGCGGTCAACGAACACTGTAACGGCAAATATGAGGGTGACGACGTGCGTGAATGTATGGTCGGCGCGGTGTCCATCCGCCTGAAAGACCCGGTGTTCGAGTCGCAGACCAAAAACAAGCTCGGCAACACAGAAATCCGCACCGAGCTGGTCAACAACGTGCGCGAAGAACTGCTGCACTTTTTCCAGCGTAACAAAGCCATCGCCGACAAAATCATCGAAAAGGTGGCGGACACGCAGCAGTTGCGGAAGGAATTGCAGTCAGTCAAGAAGCTCGCGCGCGAGCGCGCCAAGTCCATCACCCTCCGCATCCCGCAACTCAAGGATTGCAAGCTCCACTTCGACAAGAAACGGGAAAAAGGCGAAGGCACAATGGTCTTCATCTGCGAAGGCCAGTCCGCTGCCGGCTCCATCACCAGCTGCCGCGACGTGAACCGCCAGGCGGTGTTCGTGCTTAAGGGCAAGCCGCTCAATGTCTGGGACCTCAAGCGCGACGTGATGTACAAGAACGACGAGATGTACAACCTCATGCAGGCGCTCAACGTCGAGGACAACACCGAGGGCCTCCGCTACGAAAAGGTGATTCTCGCCACGGACGCGGACGTGGACGGCATGCACATCCGCAACCTGATGATCACCTATTTCTTCAAGTTCTTCGAATCGCTCGTCCACGACGGCCACGTTTATGTTCTGGAGACGCCGCTGTTCCGTGTGCGCAACAAGGAAAAGACAATTTATTGTTACAGTGAAACCGAGCGCGACAATGCGGTGAAAGGACTCGGCGGCAAACCCGAAATCACGCGCTTCAAGGGCCTGGGTGAAATCAGCCCGAAAGAATTCGCGCAATTTATCGGCGAGGAAATGCGCTTGAGCCAGGTGGAATACGCGCCGCGGGTCGAATCCGCGCCGATCCTGAATTTTTACATGGGCAAGAACACGCCGGAACGGAAAGATTACATCATGGACAGCCTCGTGGTGCCGGTGGAGGAATAGTTCAAAGTGTTGAGATTACCTTTCAGCTTGATTCCACAACTAAAGTATTTTGTCTCATATGAGACAAAAGATTGCATTGAATAAAGCTGGTATTTTCCACATCATCGCTGACATGCAACCCAGAACTGAAGAGTTCCTCAATCTTTTGTTGTGGTCAGCCGATATGCTGATGAGGCCCACCTTTCGCAACCTGACCGATTCCTACGAAAGTTGGGCTTACCGCAACGGCTTGATGCGGCAGATGGCATCTTTGGAAGCTCAGCAATTGCTTGAACGCGACCCGGAATCACCGGATGACCGCATATACCGTCTGACCTGGCAGGGCAGGCTGCACGCGTTGGGTGGACGCGATCCGCAAGCCAGATGGGCGCGCGAGTGGGATGGACGTTGGCGGCTTGTGTTATTCGATGTCCCGACGACCCAAAACTCTCATCGCGTCCGCCTACGACGCTACCTGCGTGATAAAGGCTTCGGCTACCTGCAAAAAAGCGTGTGGATCACGCCCGATTCACTCGATGACGAACGGCAAATCCTCGGTGGCGGGAAGATTAATGTCAAATCGCTCATTCTGTTAGAGGCGCGGCCTTGCGCGGGCGAATCTGACGCGGAAATCGTTGCGGGGGCATGGGACTTCGAGCACATCAATCGCTGCTATAAGGTGCATCTGAAAATCCTTGATGAGCGACCAGGTGGCACGCTGAGAAATGACGTGGCAGCCAAGGCGTTGTTACGCTGGGCAACGGCGGAACGTGAAGCGTGGCTGAACGCGGTGACGAACGACCCACTCCTGCCGAAAAGAATCCTGCCATCCGGCTATTTAGGACAACACGCTTGGCGGCAGCGAGTGGCAGTGCTCCGGGATGCCGGCCGGCAAGTACGTACATTTAACCCTTGAACTGAGACTGCAATCTTTTGTCCCATATGAGACAAAAGTACGTAGTGCAGTGTCTCACAAACGACTGGAATTATTATTGAGACATTTCTTTGGAAAAATGACCTGGCGTCAGCAAAAAAGTGATGAAACCTAACACCAGTCAATTACTAGACACTACCGTAGTATCACTGAAGTGGCGATATGAACGGTTGCTGCTTGTCAGACAGAATTGCCTAATTCGTTCGCGCGAGTCTTGCCAGTCGCCATGGTTTTCTGGCTTAATGTGCCGTCCTTGGATTTAAATCATGTCAGCCAAACGCAAAATGGCATCGGCTCGACCAGAATTGTCCGTCGAAGCCGCGCAGCCCGCGCCAACGGAGAAGAAGCCGGCGCGGAAATCCACCGCCGGTAACGGCAATGGCGCGGACCATGTCGTGGCCGAAACGATTGAGACCCTTGCCCACCAGCCGTTTAATCCCAGAAAAATCAACCCGGGCCTGCACACGCGCGTGGACCGAGGGTTTCTCGATTACGCCAGCTACGTCATCCGCGACCGCGCCATTCCCAACCTCGCCGATGGCCTGAAACCCGTGCAACGGCGCATTCTTTGGGCGCTCCACGAGAAGGACGACGGGCGGTTCATCAAGGTCGCCAACGTGGTCGGCCATACGATGCAATATCACCCGCACGGCGACGCCTCCATCGGCGATGCGCTCGTGGTGCTGGCGACCAAACGTTACCTCATCGAGGGCCAAGGTAACTTTGGCAACCTTTTCACGGGCGACCCTGCCGCCGCGCCGCGTTATATTGAGTGCCGGCTTACGGAACTGGCGCGGACCGAGCTGTTCAACGATGAAATCACCGAATTTGTGCCGAGCTACGACGGCCGCAACAAGGAACCGGTCGCGTTGCCGTCCAAACTGCCGGTGACGCTCATGCTCGGCACGGAAGGCATCGCCGTCGGCCTGGCCGCGCGCATATTGCCGCACAATTTTCCCGAGCTGCTCGAGGCGCAGATCGCCATCCTCAAGAAACAGCCATTCAAGTGCCTGCCGGATTTTGCAACCGGCGGCCTGATGGATGCGCGCGATTACAAGGACGGCAAAGGCAGCGTAAAAGTCCGCGCCAAGATCAGGGTCAAGGACGAGTCCACGGTCACCATCAAGGAGGTTCCGCCTACCACCTCGACCGATTCGCTGATTGCGTCCATCGAGGACGCCGTCCAAAAGGGCAAGTTGAGGGTGAAATCCATCAATGACTTCACGTCCGAGAACGTCGAGATCGAGATCAAATGCCCGGCGGGCGTGGATGCGGAAAAGCTGGTGGACGCCCTGTACGCGTTCACCGACTGCGAAGTCACCATTGCCAGCCGCATCGTGGTCATCAAGGACAACCGCCCGGTAGAGCTGACGGTGTCAGAAATCCTCCGGGAGAACACCGAACAACTGGTTGCCATTCTCAAGCGCGAGCTGGAGTTGCGCGAGCAAAAGCTCCACGCGGAAATGCATTACCGCACGCTGGAACGCATCTTCATCGAGGAACGCATCTACAAGTTGATCGAGAAATGCAAAACCAACGAGGCCGTGGCCGCTGCGGTTTACGATGGCTTCAAGCCGTTCCAGCGGCAGCTCGTGCGCGACCTTACCGATCCGGACGTGGAACGGCTGTTGCAGGTCCGCATCCGGCGCATTTCGCTCTTCGACATCACTCAGCACCGCGAGGAGATGGAAAAGGTAAAGGCCGATCTCGCCGAGACGCGCAAAAATCTCAAGAACCTGACGAAGTACGTCATCAGCCATCTCGAGGCGTTGCTGGAAAAATACGGCCCGCTGTATCCGCGCCTCACCACCAAGTCGGCCCGGCATGAGGAAGTGGACGTGAAGGCGGCGGCGTTCAAGGCGTTCAAGGTCGCCTACGACCGCGAGAGCGGTTACGTCGGCTACAAGGTGAGCGGCGACGAGTTCAAACTTGAATGCACGAAGTTTGACAAGGTGCTGCTCGTGTTCAAGGATGGCACCTACAAGGTCACTGAGTTGCCGGAGAAATTATTCGTCGGCCCGGAATTATTTTACTGCGGGCTGCCCGAGCGCGAACGTGTGTTCACCTGCGCCTACACGAACCGGAACGCCAGCTACCTCAAGCGGTTCACGTTCGGCGGGACAATCCTGGACAAGGCTTATCTCTGCATCCCGGAGAAGGCGCGCATTCTGTTTTTCGCGCCCGACACGCCGAAGCTGCTGTACGTCCGTTACAAGCCTGCGCCGCACCAGAAGGTGAACCAGCAGACCTGCGACCCGTCGGAAGTGGATGTGAAATCGCCGCGCACACTGGGCCGGCAAATTTCTATCAAGGACATTTCCTCGGTCACCGCCGAGCCGACACGCGGTTGGGATGAAAGGGCGACCACGACCAAAATCGCGTTTGCGTGAGCCTGCCCGCCGGATTCGCGCCGGGCCATCCTCCAAAACCTGCCGCGATTTGGGTTTGGATTCAGCGCTGGAAGGGCGTCGCGACGGGAATTCAGATCGGTGGCGCCATTTTCTTTTTGCCGAATGACGGCATTCCCGTTCAAATATCCGGAAGGCGAATCATGTTGACGACGTTGCGCATCAAAAACCTCGCTCTGGTGACCGACCTCACGCTGGAGCTCCAGCCCGGCTGCAACGTCATCACCGGCGAAACCGGCGCGGGCAAATCCATCATCATCGGCGCACTCGATCTCGTCCTCGGCGAACGCGCCGACCGCACCCTCATCCGTTCCGGCGAGAAAAGCTGTTCCGTCGAAGCGGTGTTCGATGTAAGCAGCCTTCGTGTGAGGCGATCGGAGCGCCGGGCACCGCCTCGGCACGAATTGACGGACCATCAACTGGCCGAGACGGCGCTCGGCGCTCCCTCATCATTGGACCAATTCCTCGAGGAAAATGGATTGGAACTGTGCGAGGCTGGCCAACTGGTCCTCAAAAGGACGTTTTCCGCCAACGGCGCGAACCGCCAGTTCGTCAACGGTTCGCCGACCACCTTGAACACGCTGACGACGATTGGCGAATGGCTTGTGGACATCCACGGCCCGCACGACCATCAATCTCTGCTGCATCCGGCAAAGCAGCTTTTGATTCTGGACGCTTTTGGCCGTTTGGAAGATGAACGCGAAACGTTCGGCGAAGTGGTCCGCCGGCGGACCGCGCTGGCCACCGAAAAATCCGCGCTCATCGTGGATGAAAAAACTTACGCGCAACAGCTGGACCTGCTCCGCTTTCAGGTCCAGGAAATCACCGCGGCGCGAATGCAGCCGGGCGAAGACGAACGGGTGGAACAGGAGTTCAATCGCGCCAGCAACGCGGCCAGGCTGGTGCAATTGAGTCAGGCGGCCGTTGACGCTTTGAGCGAGAACGAAAATTCCGTGCTGACCCAGGCCGGCGCAGTGGGCCGCGCGTTGCAGGAATTACAGCGGGTGGATCCCGGAGCGGTGCCCCTGGCCGAATTGCACGCGCAAGCTGTCGGCACGTTGCGCGAATTGCAGGCCGCACTTTCGCGCTATGCCGAAAAAGTGGACGTGGACCCCGCGCGGCTCGCCGAACTCGAAGAACGCCTGGACCTGATTCACTCGCTCAAGCGCAAATACGGTGCGACCCTTGCCGAAGTCGTCGCATTCGGCGAGGAGACGAAGCAGAAACTGCAATCGCTCGAAGGCCGCGACGCCGAACTGGCGCGTATCAATACCGAAATGCAGAAACTCGATGTGGACATTTCGCGAGCGGGCAAAAAGCTTTCCGACTCCCGCCGCAAGGCGATCCCGCCTCTGGCCAAAGCTGTGGGCAGACAGCTCGAAGACCTGGGATTCAAGCAAAGCAAGTTCGAGGTGGCGCTTAAGTCTGGAGCAGCCGAGGTAACGAGGCTCAAATCAGATGAAAATCAGAGCCTCCTCACGTCGGCTGCTACAATAAGACAAACTGGTTTTGACGAAATCGAATTTCAATTCGCGCCGAATCCCGGCGAACCGGCCAAACCGTTGCGGGCGATCGCGTCTTCCGGTGAAATGGCGCGCGTGATGCTGGCACTCAAGACGGTGCTGGCCGCCGAGGACGAGATTCCCGTGCTCGTATTTGATGAAGTGGATGCCAACGTCGGCGGGGAAACGGCTCATGCCGTCGGTGAAAAAATGAAGCAGATCGCGGCGAAGCGTCAGGTGTTGTGCATCACGCATCTGCCGCAAGTCGCCGCGCCCGCGGACGCGCATTACGTTGTAAACAAAGAAATCAAAAACGGCCGGACGATTTCAGAAATTCATCTGCTGGACAAAAAAGAGCGAGTTGCGGAACTGACGCGGATGCTCGGCGGCCAGAACGACGCCGCCCGCAAACACGCGGAGGCGTTGTTGAAGTCATCATCTTCCCTGCCAGCCAGACCACTTCTTTGAGGCTGAGGGCGCGGGCCAGGGTGGCGGGAGCAGCGTCGCGGCCCGGCCCACGGCTTCGGGGATCGCCGGATTCATCTTCCGCGCAGGATGGACAAACCGGTCGGCCACACGGGATCAGACGAACACGTCGCGTTGGTTGGCGCGCACCCTGGCCACGAGGCCACAGGCAATGTTCCGGACCGGTGTTTCGAGATATTTCAGGTTGTGGTTTACCAGCGCTTCGCCAATCCGGCGCGTTTCCGGCGAGGCGTAATCCAGCAGATATTCGGTGCAGGTCGAAAGCGCGTTCGGCCCGCAGTGTTCTTTGATCAAACCGGGTTTGGCCAGGTCCATGAAATCCGCACCCGTGCGACCGGGCCGGTAACAGGCAGTGCAAAACGACGGCGTATAACCCAGCGCCGCGACCTCGCGCACGATTTCGTCGAGCGAACGATGGTCACCGGGTTGAAACTGTTCGGCGTCGTGGCCGTTGAGCGATTCGGTGTCACCGCCGGGATTGGCCCGGCTGCCGGCAGAAATCTGCGATACGCCCAGGGCGAACGTTGCCCGGCGCGTGTCCGCGTTTTCGCACGTGGACAGGATGATGCCGGTATAGGGCAGCGTGAGCCGCAGGATGGCGACGATTTTCTTGAAGTCCGGGTCCGACACGACGTGCGGCGGGCGAAGTGCCATGGCGGAGCCGGCCGCCGGTTCGATGCGCGCGACGCTGATGGTATGCGGTGTGACCCCAAATTGTTCTTCCAGGTGCCGGATGTGCTGGTGCAGGGCGAGCAGTTCAAATTTCCAATCGTAAAGCCCGAACCGGACGCCGGTGCCGACGTCGTTAATGCCGGCCTTCATCGCGCGGTCCATGGCCGCCAGCCGCCAGTCGAAATCCCGTTTGGTTGCGCCGGGGTGCACCGCGGCGTAGGTTTCGCGGTGGTAGGTTTCCTGGAACAGCTGGCAGGCGCCGATTTTGGCAGCTTTGAGTTCCCGGAACTGTTCGGCGGTGAGGGGCGCGATGTTCACGTTTACGCGGCGGATTTCTCCGCGGCCACTCCTGGTCTGATAGATGGTGTTTATCACCCGGAGGATAGAGTCGAACCCTTCTTTTTCGGGACAGGAACCGCCGGCGACGAGCAGCAACCGTTTATGGCCCTGGTCAATCAGGGATTTCACCTCGACGGCAATTTCGTCCTGCGACAGCGCTTTCTGGTTCAATTCGTTTTTGCAGAGGCTGCCAATGGAGAGCGGCGCAAACAGCACCAGCCGGTTGCCGTAAATCTCTTCCTTGACCGCCCGCGCAATCGCGAACAGTTCCTCCAGCAGCACCGGGTCGTCCACTTGCATCAGCGCGGCCATCTCCCGGGCATCCAGGCCCTTGAGTTTGCGCGCCTTGGCCAGGGCGTCGCGCACGCGCTGCGAACGGTAATTCCGCGCGTCTTCAAGAATTTCCTGGATTTTCGCCTCGTCAATGAACGAAGCCGATTTTTCGCACAAGGTGGCAGTCATGTCTGACCTCCGTTTTCCTGGTTTAACTTGCCTTCCAGCTCCGCACGCGCCGTTTCCGCGGTGCCCTGCGGCATTTTGCGGTCGTCAACGGCCGCCCTCGGGCCGCGCTCGCCATGCTCAAGCCCGTCCTGGATTGTGAAACTTTTCACAAACTTTCGACCTCCGCATCCGGGAAGGAATTCATAGCGCATCGAATGGTTCTTTATTTGATTTTTAAGCGGCCGGCGCGGCGACACCCGGCCGTTTGGCCTTAGCTTGTCGTTGGGGCGCAGCCGATTGAAGCGGCTTGAAAAGCTTTTGCGACAGCGCCGCCAGCGAACAATAAAGATCCTCGTTATGAACAATGACCTGGTCGGCGACGCGCAGGCGCACCGGCGCGAAATTCCAGATGGCGCGAATGCCGCCGGCGACCATTAAATCAGCGACGCCCTGTGCTTCCATCGCCGGCACGGTGATGATACCGATCAGGATATGCATCCGTCTGGCCAGGTCTGTTAATTTACTTAACGGCAGGACGTGCTTGCCGTGAATCTGGGTGCCGATTTTGGAGGGATCCAGATCGAAGGCGGCGACGATTTTCAGGCCGCATTGCTCGAATTTGCGATATCCCAGCAGTGCCGAACCCATGCTGCCGGCTCCGACCAGAAATGCGTCGTTCACGTTCTTCCAGCCGAGAAATGCCTCCAGCCCATTAATCACGTCCGCCAGGACATAGCCGATGCGCGGGCGGCCCACGACGCCGACCGATTCCAAGTCCTTCCGGATTTGCGTGGGATCCAGGTCCAGTTCCAGGCCGATGTCGGTGCAGGAAACGAACTCCCGGTGCACCGCCCGCAAATCCTTGAGAAACCGGTGATACAACGGCAGGCGCCGCAGGGTCGGCTCCGGGACGGCTTTGTAGGGTTTGGTTTTCATGAGCAATCCTCAGGGTGAGGTCAATATCGCTATTTCATTATCAATAAAATTTTCTCTATTATGGTGCCGATCGGTGTTATGTCAATAGCATTTACTAACAATTAATACGATATTAGAAAGTGAGTCTAATCCTATAAGCGGCATATATCTGATTGTTTTAATGTGAATTGTGATATTGCGAAAAACCGGATGCCAGACGCGGTGCAATGTTATAAGCTTTATATCGTTATTGTTGTAACGATATTAATTAAGCGATTTGGCGGACGTTTGACAGTCCGGCGATCTTTCGCAAAATGACCCCGTGAAGATTGCCACCCGCCCCCGGAAATCAACAGGTGTTCCTTTGCCTATGAAGCGAAAAACTGGTGTGTCGGGTGAAAGCTTTCAACCGTCTGCCACGGAAACCGAGGGCGCGCCCAGGGCGGGTTTGTCCTGTGTCAAGCGGCTGCCCTCCTATTTACAGTTACTGCGCGTATTACAGGCCGAGGGACAGGAGTACGTCTCTGGCACCGTGTTGGCGGGCGTGCATCATCTGGAGCCCGTCATCGTGCGAAAGGACCTGGCCAACACTGGAATCATCGGGACTCCGCGTGTGGGCTTCCGAGTGACAGAATTGATCACGGCCATCGAGCGTTTTCTCGGCTGGGATAATCAGACCAAGGCGGTGCTGGTGGGCGTCGGCAATCTGGGTGCCGCCCTGCTGGGCTACCGTGGGTTCGAGAATTTTGGACTGCAAATTGTGGCCGCCTTTGACGTGGACCCCGGGAAAATCGGGAAATGGATTCATGGCTGCAAGATTCAATCGATGAACCAACTGGCCGGTTTCGTCCGCCGGGGCGAAATCAAACTGGGCGTGCTCACGGTGCCGGTGGAAGTGGCCCAGGAAGCTGTCGATATGATGGTTCGCGCCGGAATTCGCGGCATCTGGAATTTCACGCCGCTCAAACTGCAGGTGCCCGATACGGTCGTGGCCCAAAAGGAGGATCTGGCGGAGGGACTGGCGGTGCTTTCCCATCGACTGCATCATCTGCTGGCCATCCGGGTGCCGTCGCCCAAATCTGCGCTAGCTGACCGGTGATGGGGGTTTGGCCAGCCGACTCTTTCCCGCCGGGTGTTGCGTCTAAGTCCTTGCGAGATAAAGTTGGCGAACCTTTACCGATATTATCCATCTGTTGAGCCGAGGCGAGTTCCTTAAGCTAGGTACCGGGCAGGGGCAGTGAAATCTGCACGCGCACCTTTCGGTCGGCGGTTGTCTCAATGGACGGGCTGCCTCCCAGGGCCAATGCCAACTGCCAGGCGGCCGACAGGGCCAATTTCTGTCCCCCACGCCGACCGGTCCGGAGTACGGTGGATGCCTCGGTAAGGGTAGTCAAGCGGCGGCACAGGGTCTCATGGCTATCGGTCGGGGAAAGGAGAAACGAGAGGAGCATCCCGGCCGTACTGTTTTGCTTCGCTTCGAACGATACCTGGAGCTCGAGATGTTTTGCGCGCCCGACGCGCGGCAGCGAAGTGGCCAGCAGGGTGATGAGCTGGTGAATGTGTTGGGCGCTGCCGCGCACGAACTCAGGGACCTGCCCCGTGAGCGCGGCCTGAACCTTCGCGCCGGTTTCGTCCGCGTTTTTCCGGATGGCCGCCAGGGCGCTTTCGATGACTTCGGTGCAATTAAACTCCGAGGGTTGAAGGTCAGGGGGTTCAATCTGGAACACAACGCTTTTCGTGGCATCGGTCCGTCCTTTCCTCCACCCCTCCAAAGCGGAGATGATTTCTGCAACCAGTCCGCGCTGCGCCACGGAAAGCGGTGTGTGGAGCAGGGTGGCAATCAGGCGTTTCCAGCCATCCACCACCTGACGCTCGCCCCGAAGGCGCTCGCGGCTGATGTTGGTCCCAACGCGTGCGGCATCGAGGATGGCGTGGCGCAACGCTGCGAGTTGCTGATCGCGCGCCTGAATCGTCCGCACGGCCGCCTGGGATTGGCCATCCAATTCATGGACGCGCTGGGATGCCGCGTCGTGTTGGGTGGTCAGCTCCCGCACCCGCGAACACAGGGCGGACTGGATCACTCGCAATTCATCGATTGTGCTGCTCAGGCCGTTGAGTTCCGCCTCCCGAATCCTGGCAGCGGCCGTTGCCTGGGCGATTTGATCCTTTCGCCGGCGGATGCACTGCTTCAGTACCGATTGGCGTTGATGCCATCTCTGCTGCGCGGCAATCTTTTCCGCAAGCTGGTCGGTCAATTCAGCGGCTTGCCTCTCCAGCGCTTCGAGTTTTGACTGTTCCTGCTGGCGCTGGGCGATCTCCGACTGTAGCAACGATTCCAGCCGGTCAACCTCCCCCTGGCGCGCTCGAACTTGTGAATCCAGTGACTGGATGGAATTCTCTTGTGCCTTGACGAGGTCGCGAGCGGCGTCCGCTTGCGTGGCGAGTTCGGCTTTTGTGCGTTCCGCCTCCGCGATCTTCCGGGCAAGCTTCCCTCGTTGCAGAGATTCCTCCTCGATCCTGCTCCGAAGCGCAGTTAGCTCATTGGTAAGCGCTTCGAATTCCCGGGTCCGCGCCTCGAGTTTGGACTGCCCGGCGCGGTAATTCTCCCGCTGCACCTCGAGTTGTTTTTGCGACTCCTGCAGCTCCTGGTACAACCTGGCTTGCGCCTGTTGGTTCTCCGCCAGTTGAGTTTCCAGTTCGCGGCGGCGTGTGCTGATCTCGCCCACCTGCCGCTCAGCCGCCTCAAGGCGTTTGGTCTCTTCGGCCAGCGTTTCCCGCAGCCGCCCGACCTCCTGCTCCAGTCGGGGCTGCGCCGCCTGCAATTCCCGGATCCGGGCTTCGAGTTGGCTCTGTTCGGCGCGGGAGCTCTCCTGCTGCTCCTTCAATTGCTTTTGCGACTGCTCCAGCTCGTGCCGCGACTGTGCCAGCGCCTGTTGGTTCTCCGCCAGTTCTGCTTCCAGCCCGCGACGGCGTTGGCCGATCTCACCCACCTGCTGCTCGACCGCCTCCCGGCGCCGGGTCTCTTGGGCCAACGCTTCGGTGGCCTGCTTGACCTTCTGCTCCAGCTCGGCCTGCGCCACCTGCAATTCCTTGGTCCGTGCCTCCAGCCTGGACTGTTCGGCGCCAGAGATCTCCTGTCGTGCCAGCAGTTGTTTTTGCAGCGCTTCCAACTCTTGCCGCAATTGCCCCAGATGGGCTTCCAACTCGCTCCGCCGTTGGCCAATCTCACGCGCCTGCTGTTCGGCTTCTTCCCGACGCCCGGTCTCTTCGGCCAACGCGTTCGTCAGCCGCTTGACCCGCTGCAAGACGTCCGCTTGGTCCGCCTCCCGTCCCAAGGTCCGTGGTTCCAGCCTGGACTGCTCGACAAGGTAACTCTCCTTCTCCGCCAACTGGAGGAACCTCACCAACTGCTCCTCCGCCTGCTGCAATTCCTGCCGCAACTGCGTCTCCGCCTGCAGCTGTTCCTGCGCTTCCTTATACCGCTGCCCCAACTGGCCCAATTCGGCTTCCAGTTCGGTCCGGCGCCGCCCGATCTCCGCCGCCTGTTGCTCGGCGTCTTCCCGGCGCCGGGTCTCTTGGGCCAGCGCTTCGGTGACCTGCTTGACTTTCTGTTCCACCTCGGCCTGGGCCGCCTGCAACGCCTCTGCCCCCGCTTCGAGTCTGGACTGCTCGGCCAGGTAATTCTCCTTCTGCGCCTGCAGTTGCTTCCGTATCTCCTCCAACTGCTGTCGCAACTGTGCCTGCGCCTGCTGGTTCTCCGTCAGTTGGGCTTCCAACTCGCCCCGCCCCTTGGCACCGTCGGACGCTTCCATCTTTCCCTGCAACGCCTTCTCTGCCTCCTGGTGCTTTGCCAGTTGGGCTTCCAACTCGCGACGACGCTTGAAGGCATCGACGGCCAGTCGTTCAACGGCTTCGCGGCGTTTGGTCTCGAACGCCAACGCTTCGCCCAGGGACTTGACCTTCTGCTCCGCCGCCGCTTGGGCCGCCTGCAATTCCTGCGTCCGGGTTTCCAGCCGGGATCGCTCGGCAAGGTAGTTCTCCTGCAGTGCCTGCAGTTGTTTCTGGATCTGCTCCAACTGTTGCTGCAACCGCGCCTGGGCCTGCTTGTTCTCCGCCAGTTCAGCTTCCAATTCACTCTGACGTTTGCTCAGCTGGCCCGCCGGCTGCGCCGTGCCCTCCCGACGCCGGCTTTCCGTTGCCAGCATTTCTGCCAGGGAGGCGGCCTTCTGCTCCGCCTCAGCCTGGGCCGCCTGCAATTCCCTGGTCCGGGTTTCCAGCCGGGACTGCTCGGCCAGGTAATTCTCTCTCTGCACTTGCAGTTGTTTCTGCGCCTCCTCCAACTGCTGCCGCACGTGCTCCTGGGCCTGCTTGTTCTCCGCCAACTGGAGGAATCTCACCAACTGCTTCTCCGCCTGCTGCAACTCATGCCGCAACTGCGTCTCCGCCTGCAGCTGTTCCTGCGCCTCCTTATACCGCTGCCGCAACTGGCCCAATTCGGCTTCCAGTTCGCTCCGGCGCCGCCCGATCTCCGCCGCCTGTTGCTCGGCGCCTTCCCGGCGCCGGGTCTCTTCGGCGAGCGTTTCGGTGACCTGCCTGACTTTCTGCTCCACCCCGGCCTGGGCCGCCTGCAATTCCTTCGTCCGGGTTTCCAGCCGGGACTGTTCGGCACGGGAACCCTCCGCCTGGACCCGCAGTTGTTTCTGCGCCTCCTCCAATTGCTGTCCCAACTGGCCCAGTTGGGCTTCCAGTTCGCGCCGCCGTTCCCCAATCTCCGCTGCCTGGTGCTCGGCGCCTTCGCGGCGCCGGGTCTCTTCGGCCAACGTTTCGGTAACCTGCTTGACCTTCTGCTCCAGCTCGGCCCGCGCCACCTGCAATTCCCTGGTCCGCGCCTCGAGCTTGAACCGTTCGATCCGGGAACTCTCCTGCTGCGCTTGCTGTTGCTTCCGCACCGTCTTTAATTGCTGCTTCAACTGGCCCAATTCGGCTTCCAGTTCGGTCCGGCGCCGCCCGATCTCCGCCGCCTGTTGCTCGGCGTCTTCCCGGCGCCGGGTCTCTTGGGCCAGCGCTTCGGTGACCTGCTTGACTTTCTGTTCCACCTCGACCTGGGCCGCCTGCAACGCCTCTGCCCCCGCTTCGAGTCTGGACTGCTCGGCCAGGTAATTCTCCTTCTGCGCCTGCAGTTGCTTCCGTATCTCCTCCAACTGCTGTCGCAACTGTGCCTGCGCCTGCTGGTT
>DASZAB010000197.1:0-25623 GCA_035945675.1 Verrucomicrobiia bacterium
CAACGACGCAAATTTACACGCATGTGATGCAAAAGCCGGGTTTGGGAATCAAAAGTCCGCTGGACAGTCTTTAGGCAGTTGGGAGGTCGGAGATGGAAGTCGGGAACATTCAACATCGAACATCCAACATCGAACATCCAAGGAAATGGCGGCGGTCAACAGGCACGCCGCTACACGAGAGTATCATTTGCCGGCAGGATCAGCCTGCGGTTGGCTACGGACCGACAGGGGCCGGCGCTCCCGGTGTTTCCGCCGTTTGACAACGGCGGCCGCGGGACAGCTGGAGGACGGAAGACGGAGCACGGAAGGCCAAACATTCAACATTCAACGCTCAACATCGAACAGCGAATGGAACAGAGGGACGCGGAGAGGGAAGCGATTTCTTTATCCGGGATTTTGTGGCAATACAACATTTGTCTCTTCGTTCACTTCGTTGGCTTCTGTTCAAAGCTTTTTTTGGGCAGTTCCACAGAAGATCACGAAGACAACGAAGATTCCTGGTTGCCTCGGTTTCGCGCATTTTCGACAAAGACCTGTGGGTAGGCTCATTCTTCCTCGCCCCGCGACGGAGGAGCGGGGAGGGGCGGCTTGATTGATTGAATGCCTCCCCATGAACCTCGTAGCAGCCGACGTGAGGAGGCTCATTCCAATCTGGGCGAAGGAAGTCAGAGCCTCCTCACGTCGGCTGCTACAGTTCAGAGTTTCAATACGCGAATCCTTCGGAAAATTCTCTCCACGGCCCTCTCCTCCATTTTATGGAGGCGAGGGAGTGATTGCGGCGCAAGCCGCGCCGTATTCATCCGTGTTCATCTGCGATTAAGATTGGTTTCGGGAATATCCGCCGTTTGACAACGGCGGCTACGGAACGGGCGATGAAGTGGGGAACATCGAACTTCGACGTGCCGCCACCCCGGCCACAAGATTTGTTTTGATCCCCAGATCCCCACGATCCTCATCCGACTTGCAGGTTTCCCTCATCCGGCTGCGCCACCTTCTCCCATCCGATGGGCGAAGGGCAGCTCCCGCTCCCGCGAACGAAGGAACCTCTCCCCCACTTCGTGGCGAAGAGGGAGAAGAACCGCGTTCATCTGCGTTTATCCGCGGCTAAAAGATTGATCCTGGACGTTTGCGCGGTTTGACAAACCCGGCGGCGAAGTGTTGTGCCGGCAAGATGCCGGCGCTCCCGGTGTTTTCGCCGTTTGACAACGGCGGCTACGAGACAAATTGAGTCCGGCTCGCGAGGACGCTCGCCCCACCGCGAATTGAGTCTCGGTTCACGAGGATCCTACAGAGATCAGAGCCGGCTCGCGGTCCTTGTGGACGGCCGCCAGCTCGCCCCACCAAAAGGCGAGCGGTGCTGGTGCTGGTTTATTGAATAACGAAGGCGGGAAACAAGGAATTGGTTTTTCCTAATTTCCTGTTTTGTTCTTTGAATCTAAAATCCCAAAGGGGCACTTCCGCATCTTGATGAGCTTCAAAATGCCTTCGTAATATGGGTCACGCCAGCACCCAACCGGGCGTGATTTCCTGGTCAAGCGACGTTGGTTGAGTGCCCGCTGACAATTTTCGTTCCGCCAGGATGCCAATCATCGCTGCGTTGTCAGTGCAGAGATTTTGTTCCGCAAGGCGCAGTTTAAAACCTTCATTTTTGCACGCGCGGGCCAGTTCGCGGCGCAAGGTGCGATTGCAGGTCACGCCGCCGGATGCCGTCACGCAACCCACACCGTTGCGCCTTGCCGCGCGAATGGTTTTGGCCACGAGCACCTCGACAATGGCGGCTTGAATGCTGGCGCTTAAATCACGAACGGATTGCGCATCCTTCAACAGGTCTGGATGGTCGCGGAGAAAATAACGCACCGAGGTTTTCAAGCCGCTGAAACTGAAATCATCATTCGGGTCGTTGAGCAAGGGGCGGGGAAAGTCAAACGCCTTGGGATCTCCCGATTCCGCCAGCCGGTCTATTTCCGGGCCGGCGGGGTAGGGCAGTCCCATCAATTTGCCGGTCTTGTCAAAACATTCACCCGCCGCGTCGTCCACCGTCGAGCCCAGCACCCGGTGTCTTAATTCCGATTCCACCAGCACCAGCATCGTGTGCCCGCCGCTGACAATGAGCGAAATGTTGGGTTGGAAGTGGGAGAAGTCGGCGGAGCCAAAGCCTGAGCGCCGGGCACCGTCCCGGCCAGTTTGACCCGTGTCATCCGAGCCGAGCCGGTGCTCGGCGCTCCGAATCCATGGCGAATACAAATGCGCTTCGTGATGGTGGATGCCGAGGAATGGTTTATGCAGGGCAAATGCCACAGCCTGCGCGGCCTTGAATCCAACCAGCAACGCCGCAGGCAAACCCGGTCCCTGCGTGGCGGCGACAGCGTCAAGCTGTGCAACTGGCACACCCGCCTCGTGCAGGGCCGCTTGCGTCACCGGCATCAGGTTCCGCAAATGTTCGCGGGCGGCAAGTTCCGGCACAACGCCGCCGTACTCGGCGTGCAGTTTGATTTGCGAGGAAATGACGCTGGAGAGAACTTCGCCGTTGCGCACCACCGCGGCGCTGGTTTCATCGCACGAGGTTTCTAGGGCCAGGATGGTCACTGGTTAAACAGGTTAAATGAGTTAAGTTTGTAGCAGCCGAGGTAACTCGGCTCATATTTCATCGTAAAACCGCTAAATCAGGGAATAACAGAGCCGGCTCACGCCAACTGCCACATTTTTTAGACGGCGCTTAACGGATCTCACTTCGCCGCAACTTTTTCAGGGTGGGAAAGCTTGCTGTAAAGCAAAATACCCTTCAACAAATCGTCGGCCCGTTCCAGTTGCACGTCCTGGATTTTTTCAACGCGGGCGCGATCTTCCGGGCTCAGCGAGTACAATCCGCCGAGCGAACGCTTGAAGATCAAGGCGGCCTCTTCTTCATCCGTCATGGGCACAACCACGTCCGGCGTGATGCCGTGTTCATGGATGACCCGGTGGCTGGGGGTGTAATATTTGGCCGTCGTCAATTTGAGCGCCGAACCGTCGTCCAGGGGAAAAATGCTCTGCACGGAACCTTTGCCGAACGTTTTCTCGCCGACAATGACCGCGCGATGCAAATCCTGCAAACAGCCGGTGACAATCTCCGACGCGCTCGCGCTGCCGAGGTTGACCAGCACCACCATGGGCATGCCTTTCAATTCATCGCCGTGGCCATCCGCGCGGCGCGTTGAATTTTGCTCGTGATCGCGTCCTTCGGTCGTGACCACCAGTTGCCCGCGGGGCAGGAATTTGCTGCAAACGCCGACCGCCTCGTCCAGCAGACCGCCCGGATTTCCGCGCAAGTCGAGAATCAGCGCCTGCATCCCCTCCGCCTTCAATTTTTTCAACGCGTTTTGAAGTTCGTCACTGGTATTGTCGCCGAATTGGGTGATGCGAACGTAGCCGATCTTGTCCGGCCCGAGCGGGAAATCCTTTTTACCGTCAATGTCTTTCACCATGTCCACGTTGATGATGGCCCGGGTCAGGGTGAAATCCTTGGTCAGGCCGGACGAGGGACGTTGAATCGTGATGGTGACCTTGGTATCGGGTTTGCCGCGCAGCATCTTCACCGCGTCGGGCAGGGCCATCTTTTCCGCGCTCCGGCCGTTGATTTTGACGATGCGGTCGCCGGCCAGAATGCCGGCGCGGAGCCCCGGCGCGTCATCCATCGGCGTGACCACGGTCACATAATTGTCCTTCATCGAGACCACCAGTCCCAACCCGCCAAACTCGCCTTCCGTGTCGCTCTGCAATTCCTGGTACTCCTCCGGGTCCATGAACTCGCTGTGCGGGTCCAGGGAGTCAATCATCCCCTTCAGCGCGTCGTAAACCAGGTCGTGATACGTCAGATTGGTGCCGTCCACGTAGTCCGTGCGGACTTTTTCCAGGACGTTGGCAAAAAGCTCGAGATTCGGATAAACCGAATCCTTCTGTTCCGCCGCCTGGGCCGAACTTAAATAAATGTGCGCGCCAATGGCCAGATTCAGCAACAGCACGGCAATGACCAATCCATAAATTAAACGTCGTTTCATAAACGGAGGAAAACTATCACAAACCTGGGGAATTTCGAGTCAAGTTTTGTTGCGCAGCAGCATTTCAATGAATGGGAGGTCGCCGGGCACCGTGACTTTCGGGTTCGGGGCTATACTCGACACCAGCCGGACCGGCTGCCCGATCAACTCACAGGCCGCCGTGTCGTCGGTGAACACCAGCCCGCGGCGGCGCACTTCCGCCAGCGCGCGGCGGATGACTTCGACCCGGAACGATTGTGGCGTTTGCACCGCCCACAATTGTGAACGGTCGAGCGTGCGTTGAATCAGCCGGCCGTCGGCGGATTCCTTGATGGTATCGGTAACCGGTTGTGCCGCCACGGCCGCGCCGGTTTCGCCCGCCGCCTGGACCGTGGTCGCAATCAATTCATCGCTGGTGCAAGGGCGGGCCGCGTCGTGAATCGCCACAATCTCGGCCGTGACGGGCAGCGCTGTCAGGCCGTTCCAGACGGAATCCTGCCGTTCCGCCCCGCCAGCAACGATGCGAAACGGTTTTCGCAGGTGATATTTTACCGCCAATTCCGCGAACGCCTTTTGCATCCCGTCCCGCACGACGAGAACGATTTCGCCGATGCAGTTCGCCTCGTTGAATTTTTGCCAAGTATGGGCGACGACGGGGCGGCCGGCTACTTCGAGAAATAATTTGTCCACCCCGGCGCCCATGCGGACGCCTTTGCCGGCGGCAACCAGGATGGCAGCGTTCATTGGTCGGGAAGTCTAAAGTCCAAAGTCCAAAGTCCAAGGCTAAAACTCGAAGATTTGACTTTCAGCCGGCGGCAAACCAAGACGCGCAGCGGAACAACTGAAACAGAAGGCGATTTGAAACGCCGGGACGCCAAGACGCAGAGGTTTGACACGGATTTGCTCAAATCAGATTTGTGTTTTAACGCCCGCCCTCACCTTTTATCCTCTCCCCCAGGAGAGGAAATAGCTACTGGGCATTTCTGGTTTGGCGGATGGCAGTTCGGCAAATCCCGGTGTACGAATTTTCAAGAGGCGGCAAACGATTCTCCCTCTCCTGGAGGAGAGGGCCGGCGTGAGGACGGTCGTTTAATCTAACTTTTTTGTGGCCTCCGTCAGCCCAAGGCCGGGTGAGGGTTGTTGGGTTAGAACAAATCCCCTGCGGGTGAGGACGGTCGTTTAATCGAAATTCCTTTGCCCGTCGGACGGGAGCAGGTGATCGAAGCCCGGGTTTCGACTAATGGGCAGCCTGCCAGTCGAGCACTTTCAATTGCACCGAGCGGTTGCCGTTGAATTGATTGATTTGTGGTGCGAAGGCAAGATCGAATTTCCCGACCGGCAACGATTTATCGCCACCGTTCCACCAAACCGCCTCCAGCATCGCGGCACCTGCAGCGCCGTAGCCGCCCTGCGGCGAAGGCGTGTCCGTCACCCACATCTTGACGTGCTGCCGGTCCGCACCCATGCGCTGGAGCGGCCGGGCATGGGCGAGATTGCGAGCACAAAATTGCACGCCGGGATTGCCCTGTCCCGTTGGCTTGAAACGCGACAACTCCTGGAGCGTTTCCAGTGTCATTTCATCCAGTCCTACTTCCGCATCGAGGCGGATCAGCGGCTGCAAATCCTCCGGTTTCAGCGCGCGGAGCGCCAGTGCGTTCAGCCGTTCCCGCAGCGCGCCGATTTTGTCCGGTTGAATGCTCAGTCCCACGGCCATGGCGTGCCCGCCGTGGCGCGCCAGCAGATCGCTGCATTCGCGCAGCGCGGCCGCGAGGTCGAAACCGGCGATGCTGCGGCCCGATCCGCGCCATTCGTCGCCTTCACCGCCGATGATGATGGTGGGCCGGTAGAATTCCTGCAACACCCGCGACGCCACGATGCCAACCACGCCGATGTGCCAGAGCAGCTGCCCCTCCACGATGACGAAATCGGTTTGCGGATTGAATTTGGCGCGTATCGCTCCGGTGACTTCCTCGACGATGCCGCGTTCGATTTTCTGACGCTCACGATTCCGCGTGTCGAGCTTTTGCGCGAGCGGTGTCGCCTCGGCCAGAGTGGAGGCCAGCAACAGCCGCAACGATGCTTCGGCGGTTTCCAGCCGGCCGGCAGCGTTAAGGCGCGGCGCGAGTTGAAAGCCGACGTCGTGGGTGCCCAGGACCGGCGGAGATTGGGCGGCCTTTTTCAACGCAACCAGCCCGGGCCGTTGGGTTGTGTTCAGCCGCTGCAAACCGGCGGTGACCAGAATGCGATTTTCGCCGGTAAGCGGAACAAGGTCGGCAATCGTGCCCAAGGCGACCAGATCGAGCAGCGGCCGCAAATCGAACTCCGCCGCGCCGGGCAGGCCGGTTTCACGTCCGCGTTTGACCAGCGCGTGGGCAAGTTTGAACGCCAGGCCGACGGAGCACAGTTCTGTCGAGGGACGAGGGTCGAGGGACGAGGGATGGCCAGTTTCCGGCACTCGACTCTCGACTTTCGACTCTCGACCCTGCATTTGCGGATTCACCAAGGCGACGGCCTGCGGCGCCGGCGAAGAAACCTGGTGATGGTCGAGAACGATGACGTCCACATTGCGAGTGCGAAGCGAACGGATGGTCTCCACGGCAGTGGAGCCGCAATCGACAGCCAGCAAAAGCGTGACCGGAAACTTTTTGAGGCAGTTTTCCACGCCGTCGGCGCTCAGGCCGTAGCCCTCGTCCAGGCGGTTGGGGAGGTAAAAATCCGCCTTCCAGCCCAGCGCGCGCAATACTTCGAGGAGCAGGGCGGTGGAGGTCACCCCGTCCACGTCGTAATCACCGAAAATGACCAGCGTTTCGTTCTGTTCGCGGGCGCGCAGCAATCGGTCCACGGCCACGGCCATGTCCGGCAATAGAAACGGGTCGGCCAGATATTTGAGCCGCGGATGCAGGAAGGTTTCGATGGCGGGCGGTTCGCTGAAGCCGCGATTGAGGAGGCATTGCGCGAGCAGCGGCGGGATGTTGAGTTGCGCCGCCAGTTGGCCGGCGAGCAGCGGTTGTGGCGGCGCGAGCGACCAGCGGAATCTCATTTTCTATTTGACCGCAGATTATGCGGATGAACGCGGATTAAAAACATAAATAAAACAGGCTTAAAAAGCGTTTCATCCGTGTCATCTGCGGTTCGTCTTCTTTTCGCGCCGGGCCGAGATGACCGACCCCGCGATGGCGATCAGCAGGATCACGGCGACGACGAGCAGCGAAACGCCGGTGGGAATGTTGATTTGAAACCATTGCGGTGACGGGCCGTGTGGTTCAATCAGCATTTTGGCCCCGATAAAAACCAGCACTGCCGACAACCCGATTTTCAGGTAGCGGAAGTAACCGAGTGCGCCGGCCAGCAGGAAGTAAAGCGAGCGCAAACCGAGAATGGCAAAGACGTTCGAGGTAAAAACGATGAATGCCTTGCGCGTCACCGAAAACACCGCCGGAACGGAATCCACGGCGAAAATCAGATCGGTTGTTTCCACCAGCAGCAGCACCAGCGCCAGCGGGGTCAATGCGAAGCGTCCATCCAACCGGGCGAAAAAGTTCCCGCCGACAAAGTCGGGGGTGACAGGAAACAGTTTGCGCGCGAGCCGCAGGGCGAGATTTTTTTCCGGTTGCACCATGGCCTTGCGGGACAAAAGCATTTTAATGCCGGCGAACAGGAGAAATGCGCCAAACAGGTAAAGCACCCAGCCAAACTCATGAATGAGGGCCACCCCGGCGGCAATCATCACGCCGCGCATGACGAGCGCGCCGAGGATGCCCAGGAAGAGCACCCGATGCTGGAACTCGGAGGGTACGCGGAACCATGCAAAAATGAGGGCGATGACCAGGACGTTGTCCAGCGAAAGGGAAAGCTCGATGACGTAGCCGGCGGTGAACTGAACCGCGTCCTCGCGTCCGCGCCAATGCGCCAGCGCGCCAGCGAACAGCATGGCCAGGGCGAGCCAAACCGCGGTCCAGGCGAGCGCTTCCTTGAATTTGACCACCCGTACCCGGCGATGGAACAGGCCCAGATCGAGCGCGAGAAAAATCAGGACACAGAGAATGAAACCTGCCCAATGCCAGGGAGTGATGTCAACGGGGTCCATTTACGATTTACGATTCAGGATTTACGCGCCGACTGCAAATGGATTTGTCATTCGCAAATCACAAAATCGAGACCTCGAAACCCGGACCGCCGGTCTCCGACCCGGCGCGAGGGCTTTGATTTTCAGAGCCCGACGGGCCAGACCGGCGTTCCGGCTCTTGACGGAACATTCTGCAGAGTTCTCAGATTGCAGACAGCTACGCTTTTGCCGGCGAATCCGCCTGTACCGGCGCCGCGGTTTGCAGCGTCACTTGCGACCCGCCGATGTTGGGGCGCTGGCCCTTGTGCCACCACAGCACAAAGGCGCTGGCGATGTAAATGCTCGAGTAGGTGCCGGTAAGGATGCCAACGAGGAAGGTGAAGGCGAAGTCGTTAATGACACCGCCGCCCCAGATGAACAAACAGAGCGTGGCAATCAACACCGTGCCGCTGGTGATGATGGTCCGGCTCAGCGTCTGGTTCAGCGCCTGGTTGATGATCTCGCGGAACGTGCCGCGGACGCCGAGTTTCAAATTTTCGCGAATCCGGTCGAAGATAACGACCTTATCGTTGAGGGAGAAGCCGATGATGGTCAACAAGGCGGCGACGACGGTGGCGTTGAACTGGCGCCCGGAAACAGCATTGGCAATGCAGTAACAACCGACGGCCAGCAACACATCATGCAGCACCCCGACGATGGCGCCCACCGCAAAGGAAAATTCATAGCGAAAGGCGACGTACAACAAGATGCCGAACATGGACAGCAGGCAGGCGATGATGGCCGATTGCCGGATTTGCGCTCCCACGATCGCGCCGACCTCCTGGCGGGCCTTGGCCACGAATTGCGCCTGCGGGAACTGTTTGGCGAGCTCTTGTTCGACCTTTGGTCCGGAGCCACTGGAGGTGGTCACGCGCAACGTTTCACCGCCACCGCTGACGTCTTTCTGGTATTGGATTTGCGCGTCCTGTTCGCCGATGCGCGTCAGCGCGCTGCGGATGTCTTTCATGTCCACCGGCTGCGCGTAGCTGAAGGTCGTGCTGTCGCCGCCCAAAAAGTCCACGCCGAACAATTTATCGCCCCGGCCAAAAATGCCGTAGCCCAGCGACAGGATGACAAAGGCCCAGGTGACAACGAACAAAGGCCTGGCCGCCTTCATGAAATTGACCTGGGTGCTGCGGATGATGTGGAGCATCGGCAGCGATTTCAGCCAGTTGCGGTCGAGGAGGAAATTGAAAATCAAGCGGGTGACGACGAGCGCGGTGAACAGGCTGGCCGCGATGCCGATGGTGAGTGTGACGCCGAATCCCTTGATTTCGCCCGTTCCCTGCCAAATCAGGATGACGGACGAGATGAGCGTGGTCACGTGCGAGTCAAAAATGGTGCCGAAGGCGCGGGCATAACCGGCGGCAATCGCGCCGCGCAGGGATTTGCCTTTGGCGAGCTCCTCGCGCAAGCGTTCGTAAATCAGCACGTTGGCGTCCACCGCCATGCCGATGGTAAGCACCATGCCCGCGATGCCCGGCAGGGTCCAGGTGGTGCCAATGGAACACATCACGCCGAACAAAATGATGATATTGGTGATCAGCGCGATATTCGCGGTCAGACCGGCAATCCAATAATAACAGAGCATGAAGGCGGAAACCAGGACAACGGCCGCAATCGACGCGCGGATGCCGCTCTGGATGGAGTCCCGGCCCAACGTCGGGCTGACGTCGCGCGAATAGATAATTTTAAGCGGTGCCCGCAAAGGATTTTGCAGGACACTGGCCAGCGACTGTGCTTCCTCCGGGGTAAAATGGCCGGTGATCTGGCCGTTGCCGGTTTCAATGGCGCCCTGAATGACCGGCGCGGACTGAAGCTCGCCGTCCAGCACGATGGCCAGTTGGCGTCCAATGCTATTGCGGGTGACTTCGGCGAATCTTTTTGCGCCATTGTCGTTGAGTGTAAAATCAATCTGGGGTTCGCCCATGTTGCCACGCACCACCATCGCGCTTTTCACGATGTCACCGGCCAGACCGTTCTCCGGTCGTTTCTTCACCACGGCTTCTTCAACCTTTGGCGGCAGGTTGTTGGGTTGCGGTTCGATATGTTTGAGCAATTCATAACCCGGAGGAATGGGCAGATGATTGTCAATGATTTGCTGGCTGTCCTCCTTCACCATGCGGAATTCAAGGTAGGCCGCCTTTTGGATCTGCTCCTTGGCACGTTCCTTGACGTCCTCCGACAATCCGGGCAACTGAATTAAAATGCTGTCGCCGCCGGCGGCTTGAATGACCGGTTCCGCCACGCCAAAGGCATCCACGCGTTTGCGCAGGACTTCCACGGCCTGCGACAGCGCGCCGGAGACATCGGGAACGTTGGTGACAATTTCAATCTGGCCCGCTGAATTCGTCCTGGTTTCAGTGGTCTCAAGTTTGCTGGTGTCCATTTGGACCAGAAAGGACGTGCCGCCCTGGAGATCGAGGCCGAGTTTGATTTTGCCGGACGCATCCTGCTGAAGGCGGTTCAAAATAAAGGTGGTCGGATGCAACTGGGCCTTGGCATTGATATTGAAATAATTCTGGATGTCGTTGGTGCCGATGGCCTCCTCCAGATTGGCGAACTCGTGGTCGGGCCGGGCCTTTTGCAGCGGTTCGAGTCGCGCCTCAATGCCTGCAAACGTCGCATCCTTGTGCTGGGCGCGCGTTTCAAATTGCTTGACCAAATCCTGGCTGGTCGGCGGGTAAGTTTCATACAGCGACCAGCAGATGATGAAGGCCACCAGGACGAATTTCCAGAAATCGTTGTTTTTCATGGACGGCCTAGGAATCGGACGGGCTGCTGGCTTCGAGGATTTCGGCCACCGACGACTTGGTGACTTCCATTTTGGCATCCGCCGATCGCAGGGAAACGGTCTTGTCCTTGACCGTGATGACCTGGCCGATGATGCCGCTGGACGTGACCACCTTGTCGCCCGACTTGAGCGCCTGCAACATTTTCTCCTGCCGCTTGCGCTGCTGCTGCTGCGGGCGGAACAGGATAAAATACATCATGATCACCATCAGGACGATGAAAACGAGCGGGCTGCCGAAGAGTGATTGAGGACCGGCTGGCGACGTCTGGCCTGCAGGCGTTGCGGCCTGTGCCAGAATTTCATTCAAATGATTCATGTGCATATTCCGAAAGTGGTCGCTCACTGTATGCAAGCGCGCGCTTTTGGGCAAGCGTTATCGGTTGGAATTTGGGAAGGCGGCGCAACCGGGCACGCCAACGGAGCGCCGGCCTCCGGCCCGGCGGGCAGGGACACGGTATCTGGCAACACGCCGGATCGGTGACCGGCGTTCCTCTGACACCACAATGGCCTGGCGGCAGTGCCAATGGCCTGGCGCCCAAACCATCGAGATCCGCCCGGAGCGCCGACCGCTGAGTCCGCGCGTTTGAGGCTTCATGGAAATTTATACTTTGGCACTTGAAAGAATGTCTTAACGTCCGCCCTCATCCCGGCCTTCTCCCCCAGGAGAAGGAGTATCATTCGCCGCCGTTTTGGCGTATGGTGCGACGGAATGGGCCGGAAGGACATCGCGCAAACAGAGATCATCCGCTGGCTGTTCCCTCTCCTTGGGGAGAGGGGCAGGGTGAGGGAGAGCGTGGAACAAACTTTGGAGTATGCCGCCCGCCGGGGAAGGGGATTCTAATGGAATTGTCCGGCCCCAAAACTCAAAGTCATTCCCATAACCCTTTTGCTTTGAGAGCTTGGACAGCCGCCTCATGTGCCTCAGGAGTCTCAATGACCAACAAAATAGATTTGTCAGGAATATATTTAAATACACTCGCGTCGCGAAATTCGCCTGTCAATTCGCTTGGCCCTGTCGGGACTTCTATGCTCCACAAATTTACTTTCGTTATGTCAGTAAAAGCAGAGGCCACGGGATCAAAGCCAACCCGGATTTGATTTTTCTTTTTCAAATCTTCCGCCATTTGTTTGAGGCCGTCGCTGATTTTATAAGCGCGACATTCAAGATGGGCTGGTTTCCGGGAAAGATAAATACCTTGTTCTGTTTCTTGATAATTCAATTGTGCCCATTCTGCCAACATTTGGAAATCGCACTCCAGAGAGCATTCAATGGTGCCAGTGTATCGAAATGTCTCAAAACCGCATGCCCCGCGATTCACCCAATTCGTCTCGTCTCTTCGATATTCCTCGATCAGTTTTTCCATATCTGTTTTGTAGGGGGAATCCGAAGGGTAAGCTACAATCGTTGCCGGGGTTCTATCCAGGAACACGGCTTGGGTGACCGAGCCGTTGCTGGCTTTGGCAACAGCCGTGTTTACCGCCGAAACAACGTCAATAATTGCGGCATTTGTAAAACACAATTCCGGTAAGGTGTACGCATCCCAATGATAAAAGGATTTTTTAGAACAGCCAAAAGCAAGAAAAACAGCTAAAACTACAAATAAAATGTAGCCGACAAATCTGATTCCTTCTTTCTCCAAAGGAATATTGGCGGCAACTTTGACCATGAGAAATTATCTCAAAATCAAATTGGTTGGACAACCTTTTGCTCCTTGCTTTCCGGCTCCACCCATTTGCCGTGTTCCTTGATGAGGTCCACGAGGCGTTCCACGGCTTCGGTTTCGGGGATGTTGAACTTGATGGCCTGTTTGCCGACATAGAGGTTGATCTTGCCGGGCGCGCCACCCACATAGCCGAAGTCCGCATCCGCCATTTCGCCGGGACCGTTCACGATGCAGCCCATGATGGCAATCTTCACACCCTTCAGATGCTCGGTCCGCGCCTTGATGCGCGCCGTGACGGTCTGGAGATTGAACAGCGTCCGTCCGCATGACGGGCACGCGACGTAATCGGTCTTGAACGAGCGGCAACCCGCCGCCTGTAAAATATTGTAGGCCAGCCGCAGTGACTGGCCGCCGCCGGCTTCGCCCCGAATCAAAACGGCGTCGCCGATGCCGTCCGCCAGCAACGAGCCGATGACGACGGACGCGCGGAGCAGGGCAATCTTCGGTTCCAGCACATCGTAGCCGCCGACGTGAGGAGGCGGATTCTTTGAAACGGACAGGTCCGCCTCGTTACCTCGGCGGCTACCGTTGGAGCACAGGGTATCCTTGAGCAAGATTGGATTGTTCCGCCCCAGGCGCCTGAGTTTCGCGGCGAGCAGACGAAACGCCGCAATGGCCGGCAACTTCACGCCATCCTTCACCGTGACCAACTGCGTCTCGCAATTGATTTCAAAGTTTTTTGTGGGGTCAATCTCGGCGATGTTCAGCTCCTCGTAAACTGCCTCCGGCTTCACATCATCTTTCGGTCGAATTTGGTGCGCAACCTTGTCCCAGGTCGCCCGGGTGACCACGACACGAATGAGTTGTTCACCGCCACAGTTCAAGCCGTCAGCCAGTTCAATTTCCGGCGTTGCACGGCGCTCGAAGTGAAATGGGTCGAAAGGCCACTGTTCGTTGAAGCCTGTAACCGGGAGCGCCGGCATCTTGCCGGCGTGGTGCTGTTCGTTTGTTGGAGAACTCGCCGGCTGGAAGCAGGCGCTCCCGGCAGTTTCGGTCAGCGATGGAATCTGTGCCAGCAAATCACGGCAGACCTCGATTTCCCGCGGCGAATCTTCCGTGAGTGAAACGCGAATGGTGTCGCCGAGACCGTCGCACAAGAGCGAACCAATGCCAATGGCGGATTTGATGCGGCCGTCCTCGCCTTCGCCCGCTTCGGTGACACCCAGATGAATGGGATAATTCCAATCCGCGCCCTCCAGGGCCAACCGCGCCACCAGCAGGCGATAGCATTCCATCATTACCTTGGGATTGGACGACTTCATTGAAAACTTGAAGTTGTGGAAGTTGTGCTGGCGGCAGATGCGGGCGAACTCCAGCGCGCTCTCCACCATGCCCAGCGGCGTGTCACCGTAGCGGTTCATGATGCGGTCGCTCAGCGAGCCGTGGTTGGTGCCGATGCGGAGGGCGCGTTTCAGCCGGACGCATTCCAGCACCAGCGGCGTGAACGCCTCCTCGATGCGTTTCAATTCGGCGGCGTATTCGTCATCCGTGTATTCCTTGACAGCAAATTTCTTTTTATCGGCATAGTTGCCGGGATTGACCCGGACGACCTCGACCCATTTGACTGCCTCCATGGCCGCTTCGGGTTTGAAATGAATGTCGGCGACAATCGGCACGGTGCAATGCTTCCGGCGCAATTCCGCCACAATGTTCCGGAGATTGGCAGCGTCCTTCACGGTCGGCGCGGTAATGCGGACGAGCTGGCAGCCGACGGCGACCAGCTCGAGTGTCTGCCTGACGCACTCGGCAGTGTCCATGGTGTCGCAGGTGAGCATGGACTGCATGACGACCGGATGATGGCCGCCGATGATGACACCGCCATCTTTCGGGTCGCCAATGATGACCTCGCGCGTTTTTCGCCGCTGATTAAAATACGGTGATTCGCAGTAGCGCATGGATTATTTGGCCGGCGTCGGCGGGGACGCGGCGGGCGCGGTCGTTTGCTCAATCTGTGCGCTGGTGTTGAACATGGCGCGGAAAAAGGACAGCCGTTTGATGTCGAAAAATGTTATGTAAAGATAGAATGAAATCAGCAACACGAAGACACCGGTCGTGGTGTATTCGACAAATTTCAAGCTCAAGGGCCGGCGGCGGATTTTTTCCACCACCGCCATCAGGATGTGGCCGCCGTCCAGAATGGGAATGGGCAGGAGGTTGATGATGGCGAGGTTCACATTCAACAGGACCATGAAATCGAGGGCGAGGCGGTAGTCGGTTTTCACCCAGACGGCGAGCATGGTCAGAATGCCGATGGGCCCGGTCAGATCCTTGGCTCCCACGCCGGTTTGATGGGAATGGATGAGCGCGCTGATGACCATGAAAGTCTGGTCCAGTTTTCCGTACACGTATCCCAAGGGGGCGGGTCCTGGTTTTTGGACGATGTAAACCTGCGTGGAATCCGTGCCGAGCATGACGCCGATCTGGCCGATCTTCGTTTCCGGATCCTGCGTCGGCGTGATGTTCAAGGTGATTTTATCCGCGCCGCGTTGAATATGCATTTCCGTAGGCTGCCCGCCGCGTTTGTGAATCAAATCGATCAACTGTTCGCGGCTGGCGACCGGCACACCGGCGAATGAAAGGATGATGTCCTTTGGCTGGAGCCCGGCCTTGTCCGCCGGAGTGTGAGGCATCACCTCCATCACTTGCGGATGATCGCGCGGGTCGAGATTCAGCATTTTAAGGCCAATGGCATTGTCGGTGGTCGCTTGCAGGTTGTAGGAATGTTCCTTGCCGTCGCGTTCGATGATCACCGGCAGCGTGGTGGTGCGTGCCACCACTGTGTCCATGACCACGTCCTGCCAGGAATTGATTTTCTTCCCGTCCACCGCCTTGATGACGTCGCCTTCCTGAATTCCCAGTTTGGCCTCCGCCGAACCGGGTTCGACGTAACCGATGATGGGTGGATTCACGGGCACCGGCAGGCCGACGAAATAAATAACTATGGCGATGGCGAAGGCGAAGACCATGTTCATGAACGGTCCGGCGAAGGCCACGAGAATTTTGTGAAACGGCGGCGCGGGCGGCACGTTCCCGGTGCTCTGGCCTTCCAGCGCCTCGGAGGTGACCATTTGCGGCAACTTCACAAAACCACCGGCGGGAATCCAGCGCAATGAGTATTCGATGCCGTCGCGCTTCCAACTGTAAGCTTTCGGGCCGAACCCGATGGCGAATTCCTCGACCTTCATGCCGAGCTTGCGCGCGACCCAGAAATGGCCGAACTCGTGAATAAAAATTGCCGCGCCAAACAACGCCAGTACGGCGGCAACAACATAAATTGTGGTCAATATTATCATGTAAATAGCAGCCCCAATAACGGGACAGGATGATTATAACAGCAAAAAGCCTGCCCGCAATCCTTGCGCTGAGGGTTCAAATGGCTGCGGCGTGCCGGCGCGCCCAGGCATCCGCCTCCAAAATCTGGTCCAAAGTGGGATGCGGCACAACTTTGTGCGCGGCCATCGTGCGTTGAACGGTTTCCGTGATTTGTGGAAAATTTATTTTATGGTTCACAAAAGCTTCGACGGCGATTTCATTGGCCGCGTTCAGCACCGCCGGCAGGGTGCCGCCGGTTTGGCCGGCGCGGTGGGCCAGGTTCAACGCCGGAAATTTCTCCGTGTCCGGTTCCTCAAAGGTCAGGCTGCCGAGCTTGGCGAAATTCGTTTGCACGCGCCCGCTCGGGGCTCGGTCGGGATAGATGAGCGCATACTGTATCGGCAGGCACATGTCCGGCGTGGATAGCTGCGCCAGCATCGAGCCGTCCACGAACTCGACCATAGAATGCACAATGCTTTGCGGATGCACCAGCACGCCGACGCGCTCGATGCCAATGTCGAACAACCACCGGGCCTCGATCATTTCCAGTCCCTTGTTGAAGAGCGTGGCCGAGTCGATCGTGATTTTGCGGCCCATGACCCACGACGGGTGTTTCAACGCCCGCTCGACGGTGATGTTGGGGAAATCCTCCTTCGGCGTCTTGCGGAACGGCCCGCCACTGGCAGTCAACCAGAGTTTGCGGATGGATTGGGGCGGTTTGCCGTCGAGACACTGGAAAATGGCCGAATGTTCGCTGTCCACCGCCAGCACCCGCACGCCGTGTTTGCGCGCTTCGGCCATGACGATTTCGCCGGCCATGACCAGGATTTCCTTGGACGCGATGGCGATGTCCTTGCCCGCGCGAATCGCCGCCAGTGCGGGTTTGAGTCCGGCGGTCCCGACAATGGCAATCAAAACAATGTCCGCGCCCGGCAGGGTGGCGAGTTTCAGCAGGCCGTCCGCACCGGAATAAACCCGGGTGGAAACGCCGAGCGCATCGCCCAGTTCTGCGGCTTTGACCGGATCGGAAATCGAAATGACTTCCGGTCGGTGCTTGCGCGTCTGTTCCAGCAACAGGCCGGCGTTGTTGCCCGCCGCCAGGCCGAGCAGGCGGATGCGGTCCGGCAAATCCTCGGCCACCTTGACGGTGCTGGTGCCGATGGAGCCGGTGCTGCCCAAAAGGACGACGTTTTTCATTTATGATTTATGATTTATGATTTGCCAGGGATGCAAGCACGCCGTTGAAATCGTAAATCATAATTCATAGATCGTAAATCTCACCGGTAGGTGAGAATGTGCCGGAGATAGAGATACATGATCGGCGCGTTGAACAAAAGGCTGTCGAGCAAATCCAAAATGCCGCCGATGCCGGGGAAGAGCCGACCCGAATCCTTCACGCCCGCCTCACGCTTGAACAGTGATTCGATCAAATCGCCGATGACCGCCGTTACACTCAGCACCACTCCGAGCACCACGGCATGAAACCAGTTCATCCCCGCCATCCGGTTGCCGAAGAAATGCACAAAAACCAGGCTCGCCGCCGTCGAAAGCACAATTGCGCCGCCGAAACCTTCCCAGGTCTTGCCGGGACTGATGCGCGGAATCATTTTATGCCGGCCGATGAGCGAGCCGACCACGTATGCGCCGGAGTCACTGAACTTTGTAATCAGCACGAAATAGAGCAGGAAGTATGTGCCCTCCACGCGGGGGAAGAAGTTGATTTTCTGAATGAAATTCAGCAGCCATGGCACGTACATCAGGCCGAAGAGCGTCGTGGCAATGGCGATCATGCCCGCCGCGCCGTTGCGTGAGACCAGTTGCCGCAGACACAAGCCCAATACAAACAAAATAAGGAAGCCGGTTTCAAAGTCGTTCACGCGCGCCGGTGAGCCGGACGTGCCGATGTGGCCGGTCAGATTCAAAAAGGTCCCGACCATGAGCAGGGCGCCCCCGGCCAGGCCGCACCACTTGAAGCAAGCGAGGCCTCGTTTTTCGGCCAGGGCGTAAAATTCAGCCAGGCCGGCCAGGGCGAGCAGGAAGATGATGAGTAAAAAGAGCCCGTTGGAAATCAGTGCGTTACTGGAGAACAGGCCGGCCAGAATCACCGTCCAGAGAATCACCGTGGTGATCAACCGGCGGAGAAACACTTGTGCCTTGGAAGGCGTTTGGGCTGCCGCAGCCGCGTCGGACATGCGCGGGGAAGGTAGCAAGTGCGACAACAATTGCCAACCGGCAATTGAACCGTACCGGGCGCGCCGGCATCCTGCCGGCGAGCTGAGGGTTTTGATTGCCGCAGGGCCGGCAAGATGCCGGCGCTCCCGGTGGGGGGCCGGCGGAGCGGTTCGCCGGCGGGAATTACTTAAGAATTGCGCGACGTGTTTTTTTGTGCCAAAGCTATGGTTGTCCGAACGGCAAGGCTGGGGTCGTAGCTCAGTTGGTAGAGCGTCTCGTTCGCAATGAGAAGGTCAGGGGTTCGACTCCCCTCGGCTCCACCAGCCCCGAAAGCTTTCGGGGCTGGCGCGCCGAAGTGAAACGAAGGCGGGCCACCGTAACGTCCATTTTCATAAGTGCTCCGAGCTGCGACTCGGCAAGCCGGTTTTTCCCAGATTCGGAGCAGCGCAAGGATGAAGGCTGCCGCGCCGAAGTGCCTGGCAAGGAGGCGGGCCGGTGCGGGATGGTGACGGCGGGCTACGGCCCGGCAAGCCAGCGAAATTGGATTCCTTTACGGGTTGTTCCTGGCATTCTCACCATCAAATTGGACTCACCGGCAATTCCGACATGAAAACAAAGTTTCGATTTATTCTGCGGCAGGCTTGATGCTCGCCGTCGGTTTTTTTCAACCCGCACGGATCAGGAGCCCTTGGCCTGGCGTCGGTGGCATCTTTGGAACATCCTGACCAACGTTGCCGAAGTGGAGCCGCCCAAAGGGCTGTCGGTTTTGACGCTTCACATCGTCACTGAAGGGAATATGAATCTGGCGTATCTTGATTTTAAGCCAAAGAAAAAATAGCCGCCGGGCAATCTTCACCCGATTGTTGCAAATAACAGGTTGAATATTTGTTCCTTGGTCTCCTAATATCCTGTCACCGACTGCCGATGACCGGCAATCGGACAAGGGGGACACATTGCTATTGATACAACCGTTATTGGGCGACCTGATATTCGATGGAGTTGGTTTGGCGGGTTGTGGGTTCGTACTGGTTCTGATGTGGGAAGCATGGAAGGACTGGAAGCGCGCCCGCGTCATGCGCAAACGACGGAGAAGCCAATTACCTTATGCGACCGGCAGACGGAGGCCGGCCAGAAGTGTCTTTGGAAAATTTCGGGGAAAGCTCGTCTTGCTGGTCGTTGCTTCGAGCTTGGCTCTGATGCTGGTGGGAGGAAGACCGAATCCCCACGGCGACCAGTCCGCTCCGACAACGCCTGCGGGGACGCTGAATCCGGCTGCCGGCAATTTGTCGAGCGGCAAAGATTCGAGCCGGCTGGATGGAGTCATTCTAACGTTTCAAACGCTGCCGCCTCCAGGGGGAACGGGTGGTTCCATCGCCAATGGAAATTCAAATGCGATTGCGTCCCCCTTCGGAAACAGTCCGGACGCAACCAACCGCACGCTCAATCACCCTTGATTCCGGCTTCGGCGGCACATCAGCAGAGCAGCAGCACCGACGACTCCTAATCCCAAAACCGAGGGTTCGGGCACGGACGGGGGATCGAAGGCCAGTCCTTCGGGAACGCCCAGTACGGTGGCAAAAGTGCTTTGGACTCCCTCCGGCGTAAATTGATAAATGTTGCCGCTGATGTCCGACACAAACAGATTGCCGGTATTGTCGAAGGCGAGAGCATTCGGGTTGTTCAACCCGGAGGCAAAGGTGCTTTTCGTTCCGCCCGATGTAAATTCATAGATGTTACCGGTACCTTGATCCGCTTCAAACAGGTTACCCGCGCTGTCAAAGGCCAGCGCATAGGGGCTGCTTAATCCGGAGGCGAACGTGCTTTTGACTCCGCCCGGCGTGAATTCGAAAATGCTGCCGCTGCCGGTGTCTCCGACGAACAGATCACCTGCGCTGCTAAAGGCCAGTCCTACGGGAGCGTTTAGCCCGGAGGCGAAGGGGCTTTGCGCTCCGCCCGGCGTGAATTCATAAATGTTACCGCTGTAGTAATCCGCTTCGAATAAATTACCGGTACTGTCAAACGCCAGAGCAATCGGAACATTCAACCCGGAGGCAAAAGTGGTTTGCATGCCGCCCGGGGTGAATTCATAGATGTTGCCGCTGTAATAATCCGCCGCAAACAGGTCGCCCGCGCTGTTAAAGACCGGTCCGAAGGGCTCACCCAACCCCGCGGCAAAGGTGCTTTGCGCTCCGCCCGGCGTAATTTCAACGATGGTGCTCGAAGAAGTGAAAGGCACATTATACTGATAGATCGATACAAACAGATTTTGCCCCTGTACACTCGAGGCAATGAACAGGCCGGCTCCGGCCCAGATCGCTCTGCCAAAAGCACAAACCGTGGCCCAAAGAGAGGATTTGGATTTCGTTTTCATGAAATGGTCCGGGAGGACAGATTTGGGTGATGAAATAAGAATACCGCAGGTATTTTTGAGGTTATTACAACCACAACCGCTGTACGCGTCGTTGAAAACAACTGAAATACATCATGACAGTAATACAACCTTGCCATACCGGCGTTTTAGCATGAAGCAAGCCACGACACATTAGTGTCGGATGTCTTTGTGATAACGCTTGCTCACAGAAATTCTTTAACGACAAATCTTCGTGGCTAAACGAGAGGAGTCGCCATGGAGTGTGGCTCACGCTCGATTTCAAGGCTGTTGTTCTCTGGCCTCGTGGCCCAATTTTGGATTGTCAGTCCACTGGACTGCCATGATTCAGTCCATCGCATTGCTGAACTCAATGCCGCCCGGCACTTTTACGGGGAGTGACCATAAGCCCTGGGCCTGACACGGGGCTGGAATGCCAGGCCACATTGCGGTACACTCGCCAAAATCGAGCCATGAGTTCTACCGTTTCACCGCAATTCTGGGGTTTGCTGCGTCGACGGACCTGTTGGCTGCCGACCCTGCGCGGCTGGCTGCTGTTGCTCCTCGTCCTCGGTCCTTTGTTGATTTTCGGGTTCCGGAATGCGGATGCGTTCCTGGCGGTCAACGATCCCGTGCCGGATGGTGTGCTCGTGGTGGAAGGCTGGTCGCCCGATTACGCGCTGGGAATCGCCAGGTCGGAAGCTCAGCGGAACCCCTATCATAAGCTTTACGTCATCGGCGGGCCGCTGGAGCAGGGCGCGCCGCTTTCTGAATACAAAACCTATGCCGAACTTGGTGCTGCGACACTGCGACAGATGGGCATGAGCCACGACACCGTTCAGGCTGTGCCGGCCCCCTATGTGCGCAAGGATCGCACTTATGCCGCGGCCGCAGCCTTGCGGGACTGGTTCCGCCAGCACGGCGGCGTCCCCAAAGCGGTTAATCTCATCTCGATGGGTGCTCACGCCCGGCGTTCCCGGTTGATGTTCGAAGAAGCGTTCGGCCGCGGCAGCCGGGTGGGAATCATCAACGTTGCCGATCGTGATTACAACTCGCATCAGTGGTGGAAATCCAGCCAGGGCGTCCGGTCGGTGCTGGATGAGATGATTGCTTATGGCTACGCCCGCTTTTTGTTTTTCCCATCCGCGGAACAGGCCCCGTGATGTTGACCGGGCCCGAGGCGGTGCCGCAAACAGGTGCAACGTAGCGCAGCCGTCCCGGCCGCGGGCTCCCGCAGCGACTCGCTGCGGGAATTTCACGTTGAGTTGGGTTCGCGCGGCGGGACGCCGCCCAAACCCGCAGGCGGAGACGCTGCGCTACGATTTTGCCGGGCAACGACGGAACGATATCCTGATCCGCCTTTGGTTTCATTTCCCGACAAAACGGATTGACATTGCCGGCCCGCCGTGGCTCAGTGCGGATCACGAATTCCAGTTGGCCCAATTTCAATCCGGACCGTAACGGAAAAACGATTATGAAACGAACGGGAATTCTCCTGCGGGAAAAGCTTTCATTTTCCAGGTGCCTGCCTCTTGCCCTGGTCGCGATGACCCTGGTGGTTACGGGTTGTCCGCATAATCAGTACTTCCTCGAACTCAAACCAAACGGCAAAGTGATGGAGCGGACGCTGGTCTTTTACTGCGAGGATGGAGTGAACACCAATACCGGCATGCCCAATTACCAGTCCTTTGATGCAGGTGAACTGGCGACGATTACTGCTTTGTACCCGCCGCATGGCCTGACCAACGACGGCCTGCGGTATGTGGGCCGCGGTGAATTCACCAATGAACTGCCGGCCGATGTCGGGGGCGCGGGGTCCTATCTGTATTTGACCAACAACCTGGGCGAGGCGGGTTTTTACGTGGAGCGATTCCGCGGCAATGACAACCTGGCCGGCATGACCGAACGGCGTTTCCAGGCGGCCGATCAATTGGCCGACCTGTTGGTCGGCTGGAGCCGGATGGAGTTGGGACGCGAACCCGGCTACGACAAGCTGCGCCAATTTCTGGGCGTGGATTTCCGGCGTGACCTCAAAAACCTCGGCGCGTATGTATGGGAAGGCGAGCTGACCGGCAGCTACAGCACCAACGCCAGCGAGGAATTTATGGTTCGGTTCGGCCAATATCTCGTCGAACACGGCTATTTGACCATGGAAGACGTGCCCGCCATTTTTCGGGAGGTGTATGGGGATGACCCGCCGGCGTTGTGGCACCGGATTCAAAGGCTCGTGGCGCACAAAATGGGCGTGCCGGACACTGAACCCGTGCCGGTCTCGCTCGCCTTCCTTGCCAATGAGACAACGATGGAAAAATCGTTTGACAAATATCTCGCCGGCACCGACCTCTATCGCGCCAAACTTAAACAGTGGGCGGAGGACAAAAAACAGAAACCCGACCTCAAGCAGCCCGAGCCCTCCGAGGTGCTGAACGAGCCGATCGGGAATTTGCTGGAATTTGATCTGTTCGGTCAACCGGATCATCTGACCGTACAGTTGTCGCTCCCGGGACCTCCGCTTCACAGCAACGGCCGGTGGGACAAGGCGCATAAGCACGTGATCTGGGAATCGGACATTGAAGGCAGAACAAATGCGACTCATTTCCCGTTTTTCTGTTACGCGAGTTGGGCGCAAGCCGATGGCAGGTTCCAGAAGAAACATTTTGGACGGATGATTTTGACCGGCGACAGGTTGACGCGTTATTGCCTCTGGCGCGGCAGTCAGGACTCGCGGGACGGCGATGCATGGGATGCCTTCCTCGCGGGTCTGAAGCCCGGCCGCGGACTGGCGGAAAGGATCGGGGCTTTCCGGTTTTCAGGCGAACCGGCGCAGACGGGGACGAACGCTCAGGAAAAGGTTGCCAGTCCATCCGCCTACGCACGCGAACTTCTCCAGGCTGCGCTCAAATGAGATCTAAAGGATCCGAATCGGCAAAGTATGAATTGGCCGCATCCTCATTGCGGGATTTGGATTTTCGATAAAATCGAACATCAACCACAAACCAACCCGACACTAAATCATGCAACCACAAATTATGACAGCACTTGGAGGATTATTTGCGCTGGCCTATCTCGCCTGCCTCATTGCCGTTGCCATCTTCATTTTAAGAATGTTATGGCGCTTCGTCTGCGCCCATGAACGGCTGGCCGGCGCATTGGACATCATCGCCCGCAAGATGCGGGACGAGGCCAGGCCCTGAGAGGCGGTTCGAGTTGCTCTCTCTCGTAGCGCAGCCGTCCCGGCGGCGGGTTCCCGCAGCGACTCGCTGCGGGAATTTCACGTTGAGTTGGGTTCGCGCGGCGGGACGCCGCCCAAACCCGCAGGTGGAGACGCCCGCGCTACGATTTTGCCGGGCAACGACGGAACGATATCCTGATCCGCCTTTGGCTTCATTTCCCGACAAACCGGGTTGACCTCGCTCTTCGAGCATGGCGCAGCGCGAGCGGGAAGACCAACACCTGTTACAGAAACTCATAGACAGGGCTGGAAGTGGGTAATAAGGTGATTCGGTAACGCTTGAAATGCGTCCGATATAAACCCGACTTAAACTGTCTGCTGCATCAACACGCCCAACCATGCATTTAGTTGTTTCACCGACTGAAATTACGACCAGCGTAACCGATACCGTGCTCGCCATTGAGTGTGTGGTCGTTCTGGTGTGTCTGTGGCGGACTCCGACCGGCGATCGTTGGAGGATCGGGGTATGGTGTTGGGTCTTCGGCTTGCTGGCGCTGGTATCGGTTCTGGGGTCCGTGGCACATGGGCTGGAGATACCGCATTCCTTGCGTGTGGCGCTCTGGAAACCGCTCTACTTGAGCCTGGGACTTCTGGTTGCCCTGTTCCTGGTCGGCGCATTTTTTGACTGGCGGGGCCGTATCGTCGCCGGGCGTCTCGTTCCGTGCAGCCTCGGAGCGGGAGCTGTTTTTTTCGGGCTGACTGAATTTCTCGACGGAGGGTTTGTCATCTTTCTGGTGTACGAGGCGGTGGCGATGGCTGGCGCGCTGGCCATCTACTCCTTTCTGGCGGTGACCCATCGGTTGAGGGGAGCGGGGATCGTGGCCGCGGCAATCGTTATGAATCTGGCGGCGGCGGCAGTTCAGGCCAGCAGCCTGTCGGTTAGGATATGCGTTTCCTTCGACCACAATGGCGTGTTTCACCTGATCCAGATGCTGGCGATCGCCGTATTAGGGCTGGGATTATACCTGGGCCTGAAGCCCGGAGCGCAGCGGATGATCAGCGAATCAAGCGTTGCTGCCAACGGCAGCCAACCGATTTCATGATGCGGAAACGCCGGATTTTTGGAATGACAATGATGGAGCTGTTGCGCGTCTTCGCCATCATTTCCATCCTGGCAGCCATTTATCTGGCCGTGATTGCCAAGGCCTTTGTCCACGTTAAAAGTTTCTCGGAAAATAGACTGCTTTGAGGTAAACCGGATGTCGTGCCCGACGATTCAGAATTGACATCGCCGCCCCGGCGTGGCTCAGTTGAAACGTCAGGCCGGAATCCGATCATGAGTGAACTGCCTCCACTGCCCAGAGACCAGCGCAAGCTTGATGCAAACCACCTGGACATCCTCTCGATTTTTCATTTCGTCGGGGCCGGTCTGGCGCTGTTGGGCATCCTGTTTTTGCTGGCCCATTACGCCATGATGCATGCTTTCTTTGCGAACCCGAAATTTTGGCAGGACCAAAAGCAGACGCCGCCGCCGGCGGAATTGTTCGCGATCTTCAAGTGGTTCTATCTGGTGTTCGGCGCGTGGTTCCTGGCGTCGGGAGTTTTGAATGTGATTTCGGGTTTTTGTCTCCGGGCCAGAAAGCATCGGACCTTTTCACTGGTTGTCGGCGGCATCAACTGCCTGCACGTCCCGCTGGGAACGGTGCTGGGCGTATTCACCATCGTCGTTCTTATCCGTGATTCGGTTCGGGAGTTGTATGAAGCTTAATACCGCCCTGGCCCGTGCAGGAACGAACGGGCAAAATGGTTGGACCGTGAAATTTGAGAGTTCAGACTGCAAAGGCATGAGCCGGCCGTGCCCTGAATTGCAGGATTTGGATTAGCAGGCGTTGTTGCAGCCATGCACTGGATTGCCTTGCCATGCTCTCCGTTGTGGAAAGACGAAAGCGTATCATCGGAT
>DASZAB010000198.1:0-93396 GCA_035945675.1 Verrucomicrobiia bacterium
CGAACAAAGAGGCGCGCAAATTTCTGAGGAATTCGAGAAAAAATTGGCCGGACACTTATCTGCTGATCAGATGGCCGAGCACAGAGCGCGTAGTGCCCGACATTTTTTGCCGAAACAAAATATTCGCAGCCTGAAATTTAGCGTTTCCGGAAAGCATCTGATTTGCGGCACCACAGCGGGCGTTTGCATCCTGAGTTGGGACCAGATTCTCGCCACGCAAGATATGACTTCCATTCGGCCTGTTGCATTCGCCAAGGCCGAACCTTTAGAAAGGGACGATGGGATGCCCGACCACCAACTGATTTATGCAGTGCCTTTGGATGCAAAAAAAGAGCGCATACTGTTCACGGGATTAGAGGGCAAAATCCGCTTTTACAATGTCCGAGAAAGACGCGTGGGTGATTTGTTGGTTCCGCCTTTTCGTTGGCCATTGTGGCGTTTGGAATTGACGCCAAGTCGAACAACATTAGTGGCAACGGCTTTTCTTCCGAAAGTGGGGGGAAAGCCGGAGCCGCCAAAGTTCCAACTATGGAACTACCCGGCCTTATGCCAAGCAGCCGGGATCGAACATTGAAGCGGTTGACAACCCAAAATTCTTCAAAAAATGTGTTGCACGGAACCGTTTTATTGATAAATTTTGTGTCCGCTTTCAAAGATTGAAGCGGCAAACTATTGAAACCATTAACAGACAATTGTTCTTTGTATGGCTGCCCAACGCATTCGAATTCGACTTAAGGCCTATGACCACCGTGTCATAGACCAGTCGGCGCGCGAAATTGCCGACACGGTCAAACGCACCGGCGCGCGTGTCGCCGGACCCATCCCGCTCCCGACCCGCATCGAGCGCTTCACCGTCCAACGCTCGCCGCACGCGGACAAGAAGTCGCAGGAAACTTTCGAGCAACGCACGCACAAGCGGCTGATTGACATCCTGGATCCGACCGCCAAGACGGTGGATGAATTGAAGAAGCTCAATCTCCCCGCGGGCGTGGACATCACAATTAAGATTTAGAAGTTAAATGAGTCACTCGTTAAACAAGTAAATGAGGAAACGCCCGCGAGACTGATTTAACCAATCGCCAATTTAACCAATTACGAACCCATGCCCCTCGGACTTTTAGGAAAGAAACTCGGCAGCACGCGCGTTTACGATACGCACGGCATCATGACACCGGTCACGGTCGTACTGGCCGGCCCCAATCGCGTGTTGCAAGTCAAAACGCAGGCGGGCAAGGACGGCTACAACGCCGTGCAACTCGGTTTTGATGATCAAAAGGAACAGCGCGTGACGAAGCCGTTGCTCGGCCACATCAAAAAACAGAATGGCGTGGCGGTAAAACGCATCAAGGAGTTCCGCAATTTTTCCAAGGAAGTGAAGCCCGGCGACGTCGTCGGGCCGGCGTTATTTGCGCCGGGTGACTTTGTGGATGCGATTGGTGTTACCAAAGGGCGCGGCTTTGAAGGGGTTATGAAGCGTCACGGTTTTGGTGGTGGCCCTTCGACGCACGGTCATAAGGGCTGGCATCGCCGCGTCGGTGCGATTGGCCAGCGCCTGTTTCCCGGCACGGTCTTGCGCGGCTTCAAAATGCCCGGCCACATGGGCCAGGTCAAGCGCACCACACAGAATCTCGAAGTCATCCAGGTGCGCGAGGCGGAAAACCTTTTGCTTATCAAAGGCGCCATTCCCGGCGCGGAAGGCGATTACATCGTCATTCGTGAATCCAAGAAACGGCCCAAGGGCTGGAAGCCGCCGGTGAGCCTGGCGCCCATGAAGAAGAAAGGCGCCGCCGAGAAGAAACCGGCTGAAGCTAAAAAATAATTTGAGGTAGGGCGGGCAGTCCTCTGCCCGCCGTTTGCGAGGGTACAATTTGCGGCGCGCACGGAGTGACGCGCCCTACCGAAGAGAACATGAAAATTGCCATCAAGAATATTGCAGGAAAAAATCAGGGTGAACTTCAGGTGAAGTTCCCGCTGGTTGAAGACGGAAGGGGCACGCAGGCCGTCCATGATACGGTCGTTGCCTATCAGGCAGCGCAGCGCAGCGGCACCGCCAACACCAAGAATGTCGGTGAAGTGTCCGGCACGAACAAGAAGCCGTGGCGGCAGAAGGGCACCGGCCGCGCCCGCGCCGGTTCCTTCCAATCGCCGTTGTGGGTCGGTGGTGGTGTGGTTTTTGGGCCGAGACCCCGCGATTTTGCAAAGAAAATTTCCAAAAAAACCCGCTCGCTGGCGTTGCGCAAGGCCCTGAGCGAACGGCTCAAGGCCGGTGACGTGGTGGTGGTGGACGATTTGAAGCTCGCCTCGCCGAAAACCAAGGAATTGGTCGGGATGATTTCGGCCCTGGAATTGAAAGGCACCACGCTGGTGGTTTCGACCGGCGCCGACAAGAACCTGGCTCTGGCTTCACGCAACCTGCCGGACGTGGCGTTGACGACAAGTGATTCGTTGAACACGTACGACATTTTGCGGCCCGACAAATTGCTCTTCACGAAGAGCGCGTTTGAGAAGATTGAGGCGCGGCTGACGAAAGAGTAATTCGTAACCGGTTAAATGAGTTAAATAAGTTGCGGAACCTCTTTGACCAACCTCTCATTTGACCAATGACTCATTGAACTGATTAACGATTTAACGAACCATGAACGCTTTTGAAGTCATCAAGACCGTCCGCCTGACGGAAAAGGGCACGCGCCAGGGCGAGAAGTTCAATCAATACACCGTCGTGGCCGACCGGCGGGCGAACAAAACGGAAATCCGCCAGGCCGTGCAGGAATTATTCAAGGTCAAGGTGACCAAGGTCAACACGTTGAATGTGCGTGGCAAACCGCGCCGCCTGCGGACCACCCAGGCCGGCAAGGCGCCTGATTGGAAAAAGGCCATCGTGACGCTGAAAGACGGTGACAAGATCGTTTTGACGTAAACGAGATTTAAAATCATGAATGGCGCGGAAATCATTCCGCGCCGTTTTTTTTGTGCTGGAATGCCGATGCAGCCAGCAAAGCAGGGCAGTCAATCCTGCCTGCCGGTTCACGGGACATTTCTGTCCCGTGTTCCAAAACCTGGCGACTGGAAAGTCGCCTGAACCAGGAGGCTGGAAAGCCTGCTCCACCCGGCTAGCCAAATCTCGAACGCGCAGCCGGGAGGCGTGTCGAATTTCCGGTGCTATGAAACTGAGTTTGGGCAAATTATTGTTTCCGCACATGCCGGAGGATCAGCGGCGTCACCAACTGCGCCTTTTGCTTGCGTCTCTGGTGGTGGGTCTGATCATTTCGGGCATTATTGTCTTCATCATGCTCATGAGCGATCAGATGACGAAATATTGGCTGACGAAACTGTGAATTAACAGGGTGGGGCGGGCCGCGGAATGCCGGCAATCTTGAGTCGTATTCGCGGAGAGATTACCCTGGAGCATAAAAGCATGGTTTCAACTGGCATTCCAGGCTTCGGTGGTCAAACATCAAGGTTTCATCAGGTGTTCACGGATGGTTTGGGCCTCCAAAATTCTTTAAAAAAGCGCTTGCGTCAAAATGGGCTTCTGATATTTTCTTCGCTCCGTTTCGCTCGGAAGACAGTCCCTCGCTGCGTCACAGCGGTTGGCCGTATCGGGCAAATGGACAGCATGTTTGCAGACCGATAACTGACTCCCTGCCGGGACAGGAATGATGGCCTGCCAACTTCAAAGTTGCTGCTAAAACTTTTGTTTTTATGCCAGTTAAAACTTTTAGACCGCTAACGCCGTCTCTGCGCTACGTTACGTACGCGGATTACAGCGACATTACGAAGACGAAGCCCGAAAAGGGGCTGGTCGTGACGCGGAAGAAAACCGGTGGCCGCAATGCCTACGGTCGCGTGACCGCGCGCGGTATTGGCGGCGGCCACAAGCAGAAAATCCGCCTGGTGGATTTCAAGCGCCAGAAGCATGGCGTGGAGGCGACGGTCGCGGCCATCGAATACGATCCGATGCGTTCGGCGCGCCTGGCGTTGCTGCAATATAAAGACGGTGAAAAGGCTTACATCATCGCTCCGGCGGGCATCAAGGTCGGCGTCGCCATTTCCAGCGGCCCGGCGGCTCCCCCGGAAGTCGGCAATGCGCTGCCCCTCAAGGCAATTCCAGTCGGCCTTTCCATTCATAACATCGAACTGACTCCCGGTCGCGGCGGGCAGGTGGTACGTTCCGCGGGCGGCGCGGCGACGTTGATGTCGCGCGATGAGGGTTACGCGCAGATCCGGCTGCCGTCGGGTGAAATCCGCAAGGTGAACGAAAACTGCTACGCGACCATCGGCCAGGTCGGCAATGCGGAGCATGAGAATGTGATTTTAGGCAAGGCGGGGCGCACGCGGCATCGTGGTCATCGCGGCATCAACCGTGGTGTGACGCGCAATCCGGTGGACCATCCGAACGGCGGCGGCGCCGGCAAGTCGAAGTCGGGTGGCGGCTGGCAGCAGTTGATGTCGCCGTGGGGCCGGATTGCCAAGGGCGGCAAGACGCGCCAGAAATACAAATATTCAAACCGTTTCATTATTGTGCGCCGCAACGGTCGGCCGATGAAGCTCAAGTAATTATATGGGACGCTCGATTAAAAAAGGACCGTTTGTGGATCTTCACCTGCTGGACAAGATCCAGAAGGCGAAGGACGCCAAGTCCAAGACGCCGATCAAGACCTGGTCGCGGCGTTCGATGATTACGCCGGATTTCGTCGGCCTGACGTTCAGCGTCCACAACGGCAAGGTTTTCAACCCGGTGTTTGTGACGGAAAACATGGTCGGCCACCGGCTCGGCGAGTTTTCCCTGACGCGCATTTTCAAAAAACACGGCGCGCACACGGCCAAGGCGGAGGCGAAATAACATGGAAGTTCATGCCATCATGAAAAACGTGCCGATGTCCGCGCAAAAGATGCGGGAAGTCGTGCGGCAGATTCAGGGGCTGCCGGCCCTGCAGGCGCAGGCGGTGCTGCAGGTGGTTCCGCGCAAGGGTGCGCGGCTGGTCGCCAAGACACTTCGATCGGCCATCGCCAACGCGGAAAACAACAACAAACTCAAGCCGGAAAGTTTGCGCATCAAGGAAGCCGTAGCCGGCACGGCCATGATAATCAAACGTTTTACCCCCAAAGCCCGCGGTTCCGCCGGTCCAATCCTCAAACGCCGTTGTCACATCAAAATCACCCTGTCAGACGAATAGCCTATGGGCCAAAAAACAAATCCAATCGGTCTGCGTGTCGGCGTCAACAAGGACTGGCGCTCGAAGTGGTTTGCCGGCAAGAAGGAATTCGGCCTGCTGCTCAACGAAGACCGGCAGATCCGCACGCTGCTGAAGAAGAAACTGGAAACGGCGTCGGTGCCGAGAATTTTAATCGAACGCGCCACCAACCGTTGCCGGGTGACGATTTTGACCGCCCGCCCGGGCGTGGTCATCGGTCGCAAAGGTTCGGAAATTGACAAGCTCAAGGAAGAGTTGAGCCGCATGACGGGCAAGGAAGTTTATGTGGACATCGTCGAGGTGAAGACCCCGGAGCTGGACGCGCAACTGGTGGCCGAAAACGTGGCGCTGCAACTGGAGCGCCGTGTGTCGTTCCGGCGCGCGATGAAGAAGGCCTTGCAGACGGCGAAGGATTTCGGCGCGGAAGGCATCAAAATTCGCTGCGCGGGCCGGCTGGGTGGCGCGGAACTCGCGCGCGTCGAGCAATATCACTGGGGCCGCGTGCCGTTGCATACGCTGCGCGCGAACATTGATTACGGATTTGCCGAGGCGCTCACCGTTTATGGCAAGCTCGGCATTAAATGCTGGATTTGCCGGGGCGAGAACAAGCCGCAGAAAAAGGAACAGCCGCAGCCGGCGGCCGAGCCGGTGCCGGTGAAGTGACGGGTCATTGAACCATTTAACCATTTGACGAACCTATGCCGTTGCAGCCAGAAAGAGTAAAATTTCGCAAGATGCACCGCGGCAGCCGTGCCGGCCTGGCGTCCCGCGGCAATGCGGTGGCGTTTGGTGAATACGGGTTGATGGCGCTTGAACGCTGCTGGATGGACTCCAAACAGCTCGAAGCAGCCCGCGTGGCGATTGCCCGCAATATGAAACGGCGCGGCAAGATGTGGCTTCGCGTCTTCCCGCAGAAATCGTTTACGAAAAAGCCGCTTGAAACCCGGATGGGCAAGGGCAAAGCGCCTTTGGAAGGCTGGGTGGCGGTCATCCGCCCGGCGAACATATTATTTGAAGTGGATGGGATCACGGAAGTGGAGGCGCGCGAGTCGCTGCGGCTGGCGGCGACGAAACTGCCCATCAAAACGAAATTTATCGCCCGGCACCGGCGGGCGATTTAGACGGCTATGAAATTTTCTGAAATCAAAGACATGACCCTGGTGGAGCTGGCGGCCAAGAGCCGCGACCTGCGACATGAAATGTTTAACTTGCGGTTGCAGCAGGCGAGTGCGCAACTGGAAAAACCGGCGCGCCTGCGCATCCTGCGCAAGGACATCGCGCGCCTGGAAACGCGCATCTCGCAACTGCGCAACAAAGCGGCTTAATTTTAATTGTAATTGTATGGCTGAAACGGCAAATCCAACGGCAACGGCAACGGCAACGGCACGCGGCCATCGCAAACAACGCGAAGGCGAAGTCATCTCCAACAAGATGGCCAAGACCATCGTGGTGCGTGTCGAGCGCCGGTTCCCGCATCCGCGGTTTCGCAAAGTCGTGACCGCCTACAAGAAACTTTACGCCCACGACGAAAAGGGCGAGGCGAAGCCGGGTGACCGCGTGCGGATTGAGGAAACGCGGCCGTTGTCGAAAACCAAGCGCTGGCGGCTCATTGCCGTTGTGGTGCGGAGCGAGGCGGAAACCCCCGTGGCTGCAGCCTGACCGGACTTTATGTTGCAAATTCGTTCCCATTTGGATGTCGCGGACAACACGGGTGCCAAGGTGGCCTGGGCCATCGGCGTGTTGGGCCGCAACCAGCGTTATGCCCACGTGGGCGACGTCATCAAAGTGCACATCAAAGACGCCGCCCCGGATGGCCAGGTGAAGAAGGGCGAGGTCCATAACGCCGTGATCGTCCGCACCCGGCAGCCGATCCGCCGCAGCGACGGCTCCTATCTGCGCTTTGACAGCAACGCGGTGGTGATCATTGACCCGGAGCTGAACCCGAAGGGCACGCGCATTTTCGGGCCGGTGGCGCGCGAGCTGCGCGACAAAAAATTCATGAAAATTATTTCACTGGCGCCGGAGGTGATTTGAACCTATGTCAAAATTTCATGTTAAAAAGGGCGATGAAGTGGTGGTGCTGGCGGGTGCCGAGAGGGGAAAGCGCGGCAAAATCATTGCCGTCAGTCCCAAAAAGAACCGGGCGATTGTTGAGGGCCTGAAGATGATCAAGCGCCATACGCGCAAAAGCCAGGACCATCCGCAGGGGGCGATTGTGGAGCGGGAAGGCACGATTCACCTTTCGAATTTGATGAAGGTTGACCAATTCGACGCGCGGACGGCCAAACAGGGGAAGGCGGAGCCGGCTCCGGCTTGAGGCTGCAATGCAAATGAAGAATGAAGTTACGGCAAAATCCGTGACCAAAAAATGAAAGCCAGACTTTACAACAAATACGTGAACGAAGTGGTGCCGGCCCTGAAGGAAAGGCACAAATTCGCCAACGTCCACCAGATTCCACGGATGATGAAAATCGTGGTGAACATGGGCGTGAGCGCGTCGTTGGAGAAAAACGCCATCGACGATGCCGCCAAGGACCTGGCGCAGATCACCGGCCGCAAACCGGTCATCAGCAAGTCGCGGCACAGCATCGCGAATTTCAAATTGCGCGAAGGGCAGCCCATCGGCTGCCGGGTGACGCTGCGTCGTGACGCGATGTACGAATTTTTTGACCGGCTGGTGGCGACGGCGCTGCCGCGGATACGTGACTTTCGCGGATTGTCGCCGCGCAAGTTTGATGGCCGGGGCAATTACACGTTCGGGGTCGCCGACCAGACGATATTTCCGGAGATTGAACTGGATAAAATCAAAAGGCAGCAGGGCATGGACATCACGATCGTGACGACCGCTACGAATGACGGCGCGGCGCTGGATTTGCTGAAGTTGATGGGCTTCCCGCTTGCCGAAAAGTAAAAACAATTATGGCCAAGAGAGCATGGTTTGAGCGCAACAAGCGCAAAGCTGAAACGGTGAAAAAATACGCCGCGATCCGCGCGGAATTAAAGGCCAAGCGGGATTACGCCGGCCTCGCCAAGTTGCCACGCGATGCCAGCCCGACGCGGCTGGTGAATCGCTGCGCGTACAGCGGCCGCCGCCATGGTTATCTGCGCAAATTCGGTGTTTCGCGCCTTACGTTTCGTGAGGCCGCGTTGAACGGGCTGATTCCCGGTGTGGTGAAAGCCAGTTGGTGATTAAGATTAAGCCAGAGATTTGATATGACTGATCCGATTTCCGATATGTTGACCCGCATCCGCAATGCCGGCCGCGCGTTGTTGCCGACGGTCGCCGTGCCGCATTCCCGGCTGAAGGAAAACATCGCTGCCATTTTGAAAAAGGAAGGCTATGTCGCCGAGGTGGCCGTCGAGGGGAAATTACCCAAGACCATCAACATCAAGCTGAAATATCAGGGCAAAAAAGCCGTGATTGAAGGTTTGCGCCGCATCAGCCGGCCGGGATTGCGCCATTATGTCGGGGCGACGAAGATTCCGCGGGTGCGCGGCGGCCTGGGCGTGGCGGTGATTTCGACGCCGGAAGGTGTGATGACGGATGTGCAGGCCCGCAAGAAAAATCTGGGCGGTGAATTGCTTTGTTACATCTGGTAAGGATTTTATGTCGCGAATTGGAAAACAGCCGATTGTCATACCTCCCAAGGTCAAAGTGGAGGTCAAAGGGCAGAAGGTGCTGGTCGAAGGCCCGAAGGGGAAGCTCGACTGGGAGTTGCCACGCCGCACGAGCCTGAAGGTTCAGGACGGCAAGATCGTGGTGAGCCGTGAAGGTGAAGACGCGCAGGCAAAAGCCTTGCACGGCCTCAGCCGTGCCCTGGTCAACAACATGGTCAAGGGCGTGGCGGAAGGTTTTGTTAAAAAGCTCGAAATTCAGGGCGTCGGGTTCAAGGCCGCCGTCCAGGGCAAGAATGTAAACCTGAACCTCGGTTATTCGCATCCGATTAATTATGCCATTCCCGACCAGATTAAAGTGACGGTCGAAGAAAACACAAAACTGACGATTGAAGGACCGGACCGGCGGGTGGTCGGCCAGGTCGCCGCCGAAATCCGCGGTTTTTATCCGCCGGAACCATACAAAGGCAAGGGGGTGCGCTACGTGGGCGAACACGTCCAGCGCAAGGAAGGCAAGACGGTCCAATAAAATTTAAGTCACGGCAAAATCCGTGACGCACTGAAATGAGAACGGAAAAGAAACAACGCTTGGCACAACTCCGGCATTGGCGGGTGCGCCGAAAAGTCTCCGGCACCCGGGAACGTCCGCGCATGAGTGTCTGCTTCACCAACGAGAACATTCATGTCCAGTTCATTGACGATAATGCCGGCATGACGCTGGCGGCCGTTTCAACCACCAGCAAAGCCACCCCCGAGCGCGACAAGCTGGCGGCCAATGTGGCCAGTGCCAGAGTGGTCGGCCGACTGGCGGCGGAAACCGCCCTGGCCAAAGGAATCAAGGCCGTTGTTTTTGACCGGGGTGACGCGCGTTATCATCGCAGCGAGAGCAAGGGCAAGGACGGCAAGCCGGTTCTGGCGCTCGGGAAGCTGGCGACGCTGGCCGAGGCGGCACGCGCCGCGGGACTGAAATTTTAACCTGTAACCAAAGAAGATTACCGTGGCTGAAATCATTAAAACCGAAGGCGAAGAACAGCGTGGCCCGCGCGGGCGAGGCCGCCGCGCCAGGTCGGCGTCCGAAGCATCCGAACTCCTGGCCCAGGGCGGGGCTGCGGAAGAGCTGATGGAAAAGGTTGTTTATATCAATCGCTCCGCGAAGGTCGTCAAGGGCGGACGCCGGTTCAACTTCAGCGCGCTCGTGGTGGTGGGCGACAAAAGAGGGCGCGTCGGGGTTGCCCTCGGCAAGGCGGGCGAGGTCGCGGACGCCATCCGTCGCGGCGGGGAACTGGCCCGCAACCAGATGGTTTCTGTTTCCCTCAAGGACGCGACCATCCCGCATGAGGTTTTTTCCGAATTTGACGGCGCGAGAATCCTGCTGCGTCCGGCATCGCCGGGGACGGGCATCATTGCGGGCAAGACGGTGCGGGCGGTTTTGGAGTCCGCCGGAGTGAAGGATATCTTGAGCAAATCACTCGGCTCCAAGAACGCGGCCAATGTGGTAAAGGCGACCATGAAAGCGCTCCTCAGCCTGCGCTTGCGCGAGGACATTTATCGGGGCCGCGGGTTGGAGATTAGGAAAGTGGAAGCACCTAAGGCTCCCGAGGCAAGTGCGGCGGCTGTTTGATGAATTTGATTTTGTCAGTAGTTAGTCGTCAGTGGTCCATAGCATTCCGCTACGGAGGCCCGCTGCTAACTACTGGCTACTGACAACTGACTAGTTTATGCGATTACACGATTTAAAACCCCGTCCCGGCGCCAAACACCGGCGCAAGCGGCTTGGCCAGGGCGAATCCAGCGGCCACGGCAAAACCAGCGGCCGCGGCGGCAAAGGCCAGACGGCACGTTCGGGCAGTTCCATCCGCATTGGTTTCGAGGGTGGTCAAATGCCGCTCATCCGGCGCATTCCCAAGCGCGGGTTCAACAACACGCGCTTTGCGAAACAGTTCATTGCGGTGAACGTCGGCGAGCTGAATCAATTTGACGACGGAGCGCGCGTGGACGAAACGGCCTTGCGTGCGGTCGGCCTGGCCAATGGGCGTGCGAGCGGCATCAAGATCCTCGGCGACGGCGAATTGTCTAAAAAGCTCACGGTGAGCGCACATGCGTTCAGCGCCTCTGCGAAGGCGAAAATCGAGGCCAAAGGCGGCACCTGCGAAGTTGAAGGGCGTAAAGCCGCCGAACCTCCGAAGGCCTGAGCGGGACTGACCCATGTTCCGTAACATCTTCAACACCTTTGCCAACTGCTTCAAAATTCCGGAGCTGAAGTCCCGGATTTTGTTCACGCTGGCCCTGTTGGGAGTCTGCCGCTTGACGGCCTACATCGTCATTCCGGGTCTGGATGGAACAGCGCTGTCGAAGTATTTCCTGGAAAACGAACAGAGCAACGGCGGCATCCTCGGCATGTACAATATGTTCGCCGGTGGCGCCTTTGGAAATTGTGCGATCGGGGCGCTGGGCATCATGCCGTACATCAGCGCCACCATCATTATCCAATTGCTGACGGCCGTCTGGCCCAAGCTCAGCAAACTGGCGCGCGAAGAAGGCGGTCGCGCACAAATCATCAAATACGGCCGCTATCTGACGGTGTTGATTTGCCTGGGGCAAGGATTATATTTTGCCCACGGCTGGGAACACCCGCAGACCATCTTCAGTGGATTTCAAGGCCAGTTGGTACTGATTGGCAATCCCATTTGGTATCTCATCCAAACGACGCTGATCATGACGACCGGCACGATGTTGCTCATGTGGCTGGGTGAACAAATCACCGATCGCGGCGTGGGCAACGGCGTTTCGCTGGTCATCACCATCGGCATTGTGGCGCGGTTGCCGCGGGCTTTTGTGGCATTGAAAGACATGTTTATGCCGGCCGGTGGCATCGAATCGAATTATCATTTGATGGGCACGGGGGTGATGCTGGTCTTGTTGCTGGCCATGGTGATCGGCGGGGTGATTGCGATTACCCAGGCGCAGCGGAAAATACCGGTGCAATATGCGGCGCGCGCGGTTGGCCGTAAAATGTACCAGGGCGGCACCAATTATATGCCCTTGCGCGTGAACTATTCCGGTGTCATGCCGATCATCTTTGCCCAGTCCATCCTGATGTTTCCGGGACCGGTTTGCCAATGGCTGGCCGACGTGGCCTTTAAGAATGTTCCGTTTTTGCAGGAGTTCTTCCATGGAATTGAACGCGAGTTGGGCTACGGTTCCGGTGTGTACCTCACGATTTACGGTTTCATGATTTTGTTCTTTTCCTATTTCTGGGTGGCGACGCAGTTCAACGAATTGCAGATTGCCGACGACTTAAAGAAGAATGGCGGTTATATTCCCGGCGTGCGCCCGGGTCAGGGGACGAGCGATTATCTGCACAAAGCGATGAGCCGGATCACGCTGGCCGGCGCGATTTTCCTCACCATCATCGCCGTCATTCCCATCCTGATGCGTAACGCCATGAGCATTCCCTACGATGTGTCCCAGTTTTTCGGCGGCACGAGCATTTTAATCACCGTCGGCGTTTTGCTGGACACCATGCGGCAGGTCGAATCGCATTTGATGATGCGCCATTATGACGGATTTTTGCGGAAGGGCCGCTTGCGCGGGCGGTTCTAGAAATGATTATTTTGAAAAGTGAGCGGGATTTGGATTCCATGCGGCCGGCCTGCGCGGTGGCGGGCACGGTGCTGGAGGAAATTGCCGCGTTCGTCAAGCCCGGGGTGACCACGCGTCAGGTGGATGAATTTGCGGCCAAGCGGATAAAGCAGCACGGCGCGAAAAGCGCGTTTTTGGGTTACCGCAAATATCCGTGCCACACGTGCCTCTCGGTGAACGACGAAGTGGTGCACGGGCTGGCGGGTGACCGGGAATTGCACTTTGGCGACATCGTGAGCGTGGATGTGGGGGTTTTTTACAAGGGATTTGTCGGCGACACGGCGCGGACGGTGGCGGTCGGCGGCTGCAGCGTGGCGGCGCAGCGGCTCATGGATGTGACGGAGCACGCCCTTTACGAAGGGATTGCGGCGGCGGTTGCCGGGAATCGCGTAACGGACATTTCCCGCGCCGTGCAGACCTACGTCGAGAGCAATGGTTTCAGCGTGGTCCGCGAATTTGTGGGGCATGGCGTCGGGCGCTCGATGCATGAGGAGCCGCAGGTGCCGAATTTTGTGGAGCCCAAGAGCAATCAGAAGCTCCGGCCAGGCATGACGCTGGCCATTGAACCGATGGTCAATGCGGGTCAGGCCGGCGTAAAAATCTTGAAAGACGGCTGGACAGTCGTGACGCAAGATGGTTTACTGTCTGCTCATTTTGAGCATACGGTCCTGATTACCGAGGGTGAACCGGAGATTTTGACATGCCCGGAAAAGAAGCCTTCCAGGTTGAAGGTCGGGTGAGAGAAGCCCTGGCGAACGGAACGTATCGTGTGGAGCTGGCCAATGGGCACCGGCTGACGGCGTTTGTGGCGGGGCGGGCGAAGCGGAATTTTGCCGGACTGAACCCCGGCGACAAAGTGAAGTTGCAGTTGACGCCCTACGATTTGTCGGTGGGGCGGGTGTTGGTTGAAACGAGAACAATGGAAACATGAAAGTTCGTGCGTCAGTTAAAAAATTGTGCGAGCACTGCAAAATAGTGCGGCGTCGCGGTGTCATTCGCGTGATTTGCTCGAACAAACGGCACAAACAACGGCAAGGTTGATTTATGGCACGCATCATTGGTGTGGAAGTTCCGCCGAACAAGCGCATAGACATCGCGCTGCGCTACATTTATGGCATTGGGCCGTCTAACTCGAAGGAGATTCTGGAGCATGCCAATATCGATCCGGGCATCCGGGCGAAGGATCTGACCGAGCAACAGCTCTCTCAGATCGTCCATGCCATTCAGGAGGGCAGGTACGTCATCGAAGGCGACCTGCGCCGGGAAATCGGCATGAACCTCAAGCGGCTGCAGGGCATCAAGTGTTACCGCGGCGTCCGGCACATGCGTGGATTGCCCGTCCGCGGTCAGCGTACCCAGACCAACGCCCGCACGCGCAAAGGCCCGCGCAAAACCGTCGGCGTGCAGCGCAACCCGAACGCCAAGACAGGCATCCACTGATCATTTGCGATTTCCAAATGACGATTTGAATCCTATGGCTGACGAAACAAAAAAGAAACCGGCTGGCCCGAAGAAGGAAAAAGAGGCAAAACCCGAGGGGGAAAAAGCGGCGGCAAACGAAATGGCTCCGGCTGAGAAGACCGCAAAACCGGCGGAAGAGAAGTCCGCCCGGAAAGCCGCGCCCGCGGCTGGCGCTCCGGCGCCGGCAGAAGCGACCGGCGCCGCCGCAGCGGCCCCGGTGGCCGGGACGGCGCCAAGCGCCGCCGAGCTTTTGGGTGAGGATGCAGCGGCCAAGAAAATCATCAAGGCCAAGCACGCCAAGAACATTGTCACCGGCGTTGCCAATATTCTGGCCACGTTCAACAACACGCAAGTCACCATTACCGACCTGCACGGCAATCTGATCGGCTGGTCGAGTGCCGGTCGCGTCGGTTTCAAGGGGTCGCGCAAAAGCACGGCTTACGCCGCGCAGCAAGTTGCGCAAGACGCCGCCCGCCAGGCCATGGCGCATGGCATGAAGGAAATTGAAGTTCGCGTCAAAGGCCCGGGCTCCGGCCGTGAATCGGCAATTCGCGCCCTGCAGGCCATCGGCCTGGAAATCAGCGCCATAAAAGATGTTACTCCGGTTCCGCACAACGGCTGCCGTCCTCGTAAGAAGCGTCGCGTATAAAGCAGTCAATTAAAAATCGCAAATCATCAATTCTCTATGGCTCGCTATACAGGTCCTCGCGTTCGCATCAGCCGCCGTTTCGGGACGCCGATTTTCGGCCCGTCGAAATATCTGGAGCGCCGTAATTATGGTCCCGGCGTTCACGGTCCGAAGTCGCGGCGCAAGCACACCGATTACGGCCTGGGCCTGATCGAGAAACAAAAGCTGCGTTATTACTATGGGCTGATGGAACGTCAGTTTCGCGGAGTTTATGAGAAGGCCCTGAGGCGCCGCGGTGTGACGGGCGAGCAGATGTTGCAGATTTTGGAGACGCGCCTGGACAACGTGGTCTTTCACCTCGGTTTTGCGAACACCCGCGCTGCGGCGCGCCAGATGGTCTCGCACGGCCACGTTTTGGTGAATGGTCGCAAGGTGAATGTGCCGTCCTACAGCCTCAAGGTAAACGACGCGGTTGAAGTGAAAAACTCAAACGTGTCGCGCCAGTTGGCGACGAAGAATCTGGAGATGGCGACCAGCCGCGCGGTGCCGGATTGGTTGTCTTTGAGCAAGGAAGAGTTTAAAGGTGCCGTCATGCGGATTCCAACGCGTGACGAGATCCAGCCGATTGCCAATGAGCAGGCGGTTGTCGAATTTTATTCCCGCTAAACAGTAACCACGTTGAACAATTATATGGGCTTGGCCGGCCGTGGGAATAAACAGCCGGCCAAGTCAGATTAAAATTGTTGAAAGGAAAATATGCCAGTACGTCTCGGACGTTTTGAAATGCCCAAACGGTTGCAGAAGGACGACGCAACCGTCACGGAAACCTACGCCAAATTCGTCGCCGACCCGTTTGAAACCGGGTATGGCCACACCGTCGGCAACTCGTTGCGCCGCGTGTTGCTGTCCTCGCTCGAAGGGGCGGCCATCACCTCGATGAAGGTGGACGGCGCCATGCACGAATTTGCCACGATTGACGGGGTGGTGGAAGATGTGACCGACATCGTGCTGAATCTGAAGAAGATCAAATTCAAGGCCCACACCCGCGATCCGCAGACGTTGCTGCTGTCCGTGAACAAGGAGGGCGCGGTGACCGCCGCGGATATCCAGCTCAACCAGAACGTTGAACTGGTGAACCCCGACCAGCATATCTGCACGCTCGACAAAAAGAAAAAGTTTGAGATGGAGCTGGAACTCAAAATCGGACGCGGCTTTTGCCCGAGTGACGAGAACAAGAAACCCGGCCAGCCCATCGGGGTGATTGCCATTGATTCGCTGTTTTCGCCGGTGACCAGGGTGCGTTACGCCGTGGAAGCTGCGCGCGTTGGCAACCGCACGGATTATGACCGGTTAATCCTGGAAATTTGGACGGACGGGCGCATTTCACCCGATGACGCCTTGACGCAGGCTTCGGCGATTCTGGCCCATCACCTCGACGTGTTTGTGGGTTATGACAAGAACGCCGTGGAATTTGAAGAAGCGGAATCGAAGCAGGACGACGAGAAGGCCAAGCTCAAGAAGCTGCTCAACATGAGTGTCAATGAAATCGAGTTGAGTGTGCGGGCGGCGAATTGCCTGAACAATGCGAACATCACCACCGTCGGCCAGTTGGCAATGAAGACCGAGCAGGAAATGCTCAAGTACCGCAACTTCGGCAAGAAATCATTGAACGAAATCAAAGACAAGCTCCAGGCGTTGGGGCTGTCGCTGGGCATGAATTTTGAAGCCGGCCTGCTCGACACCCCGCCCAAGGAAGCCCCGGAAATTAACTGAGCATTTCTATGCGACACTTAAAACGCACGGCGAAACTGGGTCGCACGTCCGAGCACCGCAATGCGATGCTGGCAAATCTGGTTTCCAGCCTCATCAAACACAAACGCGTAACCACGACGCTTGCGAAGGCTAAGGCCGCGCGGCCCGTGGCCGAAAAAATCGTTACGCTTGGCAAGCGGGGCACCATTCAAGCGCGCCGCCTGGTCGCGGCGCGATTGCACACGCGCGGCCCGGCGGTCCAACTGACCAAGGATGAACGCCGTAAATGGCGTCAAAACGAGGACGTCTTGCGAATCCTTTTTGAGGAGATCGCGCCGGCGTTCAAAGAACGCAACGGCGGTTACACGCGGATCGTCAAGATGGATCAGCGGACAGGTGACGCTGCCCTGCGGGCGATTCTGGAATGGGTGGATTATACCCCGGCAGCTCCGGTGCCCCCGGAGGCGGCTGCTGGAGAGGCCAAACCGGCGGAAACAAAACCGGCCGACGACAAGCCGACCGAAACGAAGTCCGAGAAGAAATAAGTTGGCCAACATTTGCAGCCCGCTCACCCGAGCGGGTTTTTTTTGCCCAACGGCAAAGTCACAGCAGCCACAAACAAACCAGGCCGACAACGACCAGAATCGTCACAATCCACCAGAACCAATGAACGCCGCGCGGGACAATTCGTTCCCTGCCAAACTCGCGTTTTAGATAATCCTGGTAGTCAAAATTCTCTTCGGGCAGGTCAAGGTTGTCGTAACGCGCCCTCTCGGACCAGCCGGTTTTTTCATCCGAGCCGCATTCCGGGCAGGCTTTGGCGCCGGGCGGAATTTCCGCGCCGCAATGGGGGCAAACATCCGGGGGCATTTATGATTTTTGATTTACGATTTGTGCTTGGCAGAGAAAAATAAGTCGTTGCCTGTTCTCAAATCATCAATCATCAATCGTAAATCATAAATTAACCGCTGGCGCTGGCGTATTCTTCGTCGGTTTTCAATTCCAATCCCATCAGAATGTAGTCGTGGGAGATGGCCTGCATGTCCTTGACGTAGTCCTCCAGGCGCAGAAGCTGGCTGAAACCGAGCATGGCGAACATTTTGATGGCCGTTTCCTGTTCGCCGATGAATTCGGCCTCAACCCGTTCCAGGCCGGCGCCCCGCGCGATCTCAATGATTTCACCCACCAGCGCCCGCGCCAGGCCGCGCCCGCGAAATTCCGGATGGACCAGCACGCTGACACGGCCAATATGCCGTCTCCATCCGCCAAGCTGTTGGTGCAAAGTCGCGTCGCCGATGATCTTGCCGCCGATCAGCGCGACGAGCGGCAGGTTGCGGCCGTAATCAATGTTCCGGCACCAGTCGCGGATTACCTCAAGGTCGGTGACACGATGTTTGATAAACATCCGTTCCGGTTCGGGGATGCCGAGGAAGAGTTTATGAAAATCCTTTTCATCGTCACGGCGCAGCGGACGCAATGTCGCCTTCTTACCGTCCTTGAGCGTGACGACTTTGGGAAACTTTTGCAGTTCAAGTTCGATGCTAAATGACATGGATGCCCTTTCTATTTGCCTGGCACTTTGCGGCAAATGCCGCCCGTCCGCAACCTTATCTTGTCAGAGCCGCGACGACTGGCCGGCGATGCCGTCGGCGGGACTATGCAAATTCCCGTTGAAGTTCATCGGATTAAAACTCCATCGCGCCGCCAATAAGGGCACCTTTCCAACGTTGGCTGCGGCGGATTCTTCCCCGGCTGCGTCGTCTGTTTCTGCGTCTTCGCCGTAGCGATAACATTTCATATTTAATTCGATTTCAGCCAGGCTTTTGCCCCCTTGATTCCACACCGTTTCATTCGCCCAGGCATAGGCGCGCGCCACGACGCCATTTTCCACGCGCGCCCAGGCATGATGATGCAGAAGGGGGTTTGCCATAAAGAACTGGACGTACCCCAGCGTGCGGCTCAGCCGAATCAGAAAATGAAAGCAGCGGTCCACGTCATGACCTGGATGGGGCAACCCGGAACCGGTGACGATGATCCAGTCATTCACCGGTGCGCCGATGAAAAATTCGTGTTCGCCGGCGATGCCTTCCGTCCAGGGGCAGGGTGTGGAGTCAACGAGGCCCAAGGCGGCCTGCACGGCTTTGGGATTGGAGGACTGGATGGCCAGCCAAACGGCCGGAGGAGGAACCGACCGTGCGTTTGCTGAAAACAGCCTGCGGCCGGCCTGGGCCGGATGCGACAACGCTCGCGCGCGGCGATGCAGGATGATCATCCCCAGAAACATGACCGTTCCCACGCCCAAGGCCAGCAGGTGCAACGCCAGCAGCATCAACGGAACCGTATCGACCGGGTTCACAAAGCGAATTTACGCCCGCTGGGCGGACGTTCAAACATTATTTGTCAGGAGCATGCCAAGCAATGACATGCAAATTCGGTGTCGCTATCAGTGAAAGAAAGCCGGCAGGCGACATTCGCCGCCCGCCGGACTATTTGTGTGTCAGAGGTATCGGTTAATGCTGGCGGGGCGTCGCCGTTTTAGTGAGACCAGCAGCAGCCCGCTGCTAAGGGCTGCCAGTGCGAAGGCGTTCGGTTCAGGAACATCGCTGATGATGTTGTATGTTGCTGGCGGCAGAGAAGTACTTAAAATAAAACCAGGCTGATTCGGTGTGGGAGTATAAGCCGCACCATTGTTTCCCTCCGGACCTACCTCGGGAATAGTGACGACCAGGGGCATTAAACCCGGCGGCAAGCCCGTATCCGCAGGAGAGTCAGCCGGATCGGCTGCCGAAAAATCCGAGTAGAAGATGATCTGGCTCGGACCGCCGCCGGTCGGATTCCAGAATCGGACTATATCGGAGTCTTGTTGGGTTCCCGCCGGATTTGCCGGCTCGATCATCACCACGTCTCCGGGTATAACCGAAAACGACAGATTATAAACCAGGACCGGGACAGGCAATCCAATTGCTCCCGAAGGATCCATTTGCAGAATCCCTTGCGAAATGTCGAGTCCGGAGGAATTCCCGAACTCGTCAAAGGTATAGATCTGTGCAAACGACGAGGCTGCCGCAATTGTGTATGCGCAACCGAGGACAAACAGAATTTTGATTGAAGGTTTCATGGTAATTTTCTTTCTCTTTTTGGATTTGATCAAGATTCAGCGGGGCGACATCCCGTCACCCGCCGATTTTTCAGTTTATCCGGCGGATCGTCAGACGGTGGTTGCGTGCCGCCGTTTCAACGTGAGCAGCAGCAATCCGCCACCCAAGCTTGCCAATGTTATTGGGCTGGGTTCAGGGACATCGCTGATGATGTTGTATTGGAGTGCCAATCCTTCCACGGTGTAGCCAGGCCCGCCTGCGGGCGGGATATAGCTGGCGCCATTATTACCCTCCGGGCCGACCTCGTTGATGAAGACAGGGTTTATTAAGTTTATTGGAAGTCCAGTGTCCGCAGGAGCGTCGGCCGGATCCGTTGTTGAAAAGTCAGAATAGAAGATAATTTGGGTCAGGTTGGCGCCCGCTGGATCCCAGAACCGGACGACATCGGAATATTGGCCGCCGGTTGAGTTGCCCGGCTCAATCAGCACGACATCTCCGCTGACGAGCAAAAGTGGCACAGTGTAAACCAGGACTGGAACGGTTAATCCGCCCGAGGGATCTGCTTGCAGTATCCCCGGTGACATTGGGGGTGCGGTTGAGGGTGCGGCTGTTGAATTGCCAAACTCGTCGAAGGTGTAGATCTGGGCCAGCGACGAAGCGGCTGCAATCGTGTACGCGCAGCCGATGACCAACAGGGTTTTGGTTGATGGTTTCATGGTAGCTTCCTTTCTTTCTTTTTGGTTTTTGATTTCGCACCGCCGGCACCGTCAACTTTTTGGGAAACAAATTTCCAATCAGTTTAACGTCCACCGTTCTGAGTGATCGTGGTGAAAGCCACTCTCCGTTGCTACGCAACCCTGCGATGGCCTGCACCGCAGCTTTCAGGTGCTTATCGCCAATTTAACCCCAGCAGAAAGTCGATTACAAGCTATAGTTATTAACATTGTTAGAATGGGTAAATACTGGTGGATTCCATTCATGCTCAAAAACTTGGCCGCCGCGTTCATAAGTTATTCCCAAGGTTTGTAATTTTACCTGCCGGGAAGGCTGGGAAGGGAAGTTTCAGGTTCGAGAAACACTCTGGCGCCGCGTGTTCAGGTTCAGCCATTCAAAGTAACGCTGATTGCCAGCGAACAGGGGCAGCACGAGGAATTCCGGAGTATCGTACGGATGCCTGGCGAGAATCAATTTTTCCAGGGCCGGGAGCCTCGATTTTTGTGTTTTTAAAATCAGCAGAACCTCCGAACCCGATTCAATTTTACCCCGCCACCGGTAGTGTGACTCGATTTTTGGGAGAAGATTCGCACAGGCAATCAATCGCGTCCGCAACGCGGCCCGGGCGAGCACACGGGCGGTTTTCAGGTCCGGCACCGTCACCAAAACGACGGCGAATGTTGAGGTGGATTTCATTCTCGATTATCAGGAGCGCCGAGGCGCCGGAAAGCCGGGTGCTTTAAAGCACCTCTTTTCGTTCTCCAACTGAGCATTACGGCTGCGCATTTATACGGTCAGCCTTGGTTCATTTTGAGCGTGCGTATAACAATCTCCTCCCGGCGTGGATGGTGGCAATAGAAATGGCTGCCGTAACTGAGGACATACTCGCAATGATGCGGCGGCGGGACAAGGCATTCTGCAGATTCATTGATGCTCCACAGAGACCTGGCCCGGCAGGTCTCGGAGAACGGCAGGTCAGACTTCGACTCACGCGACGCAACCGGAGGATTTGGTTTCTGGTTTATTTCTGACATGCAGTCACCTGTCAAGCTTAACCTGTACCATACCGGGGCTTGATGCAAGAACTAACAAGGGCGTGCCGGAATATTTCCAATTCGTTGAATCAGATTTATTTCGGCATTGTTTTCTGTTTAAGTCAAGGCATGGACGCTCATTTGCCACCACTCACGGCCGGCACACTGTATCTGGTTGCCACCCCGATTGGTAATCTTGAAGACATCACGTTGCGCGCCTTGCGCGTGTTACGTGAGTGTGACGTGGTCGCCGCCGAAGACACCCGCCGCACAGGGCAGTTGCTCAAACACTTTAATATCGTTCGACCGCTGTTAAGTTATTTCCAGTTCAACGAAGCCCGCCGCAGTGAGGAAATCATCGAACGTCTCCGACGCGGTGACAAAATCGCGCTGGTTACGGACGCAGGGAGTCCCGGTATCAGCGACCCGGGTGAACGGGTTGTCCAAGCCGCCATTGCCGCAGGTCGTCGCGTCGAGTCCGTGCCGGGATCGTGTGCGTTGGTTGCCGCGATCACCGCCAGCGGACTGCCGACGGATGAATTTCACTTCGCCGGTTTTTTGCCGCACAAGTCCGGCCAGCGGCGGAACAGACTGGAGTCGCTTAAAGCAATTCCCGGCACGCTGATATTTTACGAATCCCCGTTCCGGGTTGAGAAACTATTGGTCGAGTTGAATGAAGTTTTTCCCGGGCGTGTAGTTGTCCTCGCTCGCGAGCTGACCAAGAAATTCGAGGAATTTCTGCGCGGCACACCGGCGGAATTATTGGCGTTTATTCAAAAGCGCCCCCGGAAAGGCGAATTTGTGGTTCTGGTCGGTCCCGTTGGGTGAACGACCAGCCGCACCTTATTTCGATTTGCCGGCTCTGACCTTTGCCCAGCGGGCCTTGGCCGCAAGGGAAATTTTCCGGCGGGCGGCGGCGCTCATCTTGCGGCGTTTGCGGCCCGCTGTGGCAGACGACGACGAGACGTTTGCCACCACTGCCTCGAGTTGAGATTGGAGGCGTTCGATTTTCGTTTTTAAGGCAGCCAGGCGTTTAAGCTTGGCAACCGAAAGATTTAGTAATTCTTTCATGCGCGCCTAGGATAGAGACAAAATAGAAAAACAAAAGCAACAAATTTCACTGTTTTGCCGTGCCGGCAAGGGTGGAGGGTAACTGGTCTCAAGCAACCGTCGGCTAGACAAACTTGCCTGGATTCAAGATGCCCTTCGGGTCGAGCGCCCTTTTCACAGTGCGATGCAATTCACGGGCTTCTTTGGATACAGCTCGAGGCCACCAGCGCTTTTTGGCAAGGCCGATGCCATGTTCGCCGCTGATGGCGCCGCCCCAGGCGATAATCCGGGCAAAAAGTTCGTCCAGCGCCGCCTCGGCTCGTCGGGCGGCTCCCGCTTGATTAAAGTCCACCATCACGTTGGTGTGGATGTTGCCGTCGCCGGCATGGCCGAAGCACGCAACCGACAGGCCGTGTTTTTTTTGGAGTCGGGCCGCAAATCGAAAAAGGTCTTCCAGTCGGCTGCGGGGCACGACCACATCCTCATTAAGCTTCGTCAGGCCGGTGTCTCGCAAGGCGTAAGAAAACTCGCGGCGAATTTTCCAGATTTCTTCGCACGGAGCGGCGCCGAGACCGCGTTCGACAAACAACGGTTTCTGGCGGCGGATGATTTGTTCCAAATCCGGTAATTCGTGCTGGACGGACTTTTTTTGTCCATCGAGTTCAACGATCAAATGGGCGCGGCAACCGCGCAACCGTTCACTGCGGGTGCGCTGATAGGCGGCGGCGAGCGTGAATTCATCCGCGAGTTCTAGCGCGCAGGGCAGGAAACCAACCGACAAAATCGCCTGCAATGCCCGGACGGCGTTTTTCATTGAATCGAACCCGACGGCCAGGCACGCGCGGAAGGGTGGCAACGGAATCAATTTCAGGGTCACCTCGGTAACCACGCCGAGCAAACCTTCCGAACCGACAAACAGGCGCGTCAGGTCGAATCCGGTTTTGTTTTTATGCGTGCGGCCGCCGACGCGGACGACGGTACCTCCGGCCAGCACCACTTCGAGGCCCAGGACGTAGTCGCGAGTGACACCATACTTCAAACAACGCGGTCCGCCGGCGTTGGTGGCAATGTTGCCGCCGATGAAATTATTCGCGCGGCTGGCGGGGTCGGGCGGGTAGAACAGGCCGCGTTTTTCGACGGCCTCCTGGAGTTTTTGCGTGACTACGCCCGGTTCAACGACAGCGACGAAATCGGCGGCCTTGATTTCCTTGATCCGGTTCATGCGTTCCAGGGAAAGCACAATGCCGCCATACACCGGCACACAACCGCCGACATAGCCGTGACCGGCCCCGCGCGCGGTGACGGGGATTTTGTGCTGGTTGGCAAAGCGCAGAATTGTGGAAACGGATTGAGTGGAGCGGGGCAGGGCAACGGCATCGGGCTGCTGGGCCGCGAACCATTTGTCGCCGGCGTAGTGTTTAAGCACCTGCGGCTTCAAAACAAATTCACCGGCCGGCAGGGTGGTCTGAAGCCGGCGAAGGGATTTTAATATCGCGGCGGTCATTCAGCGGGCGGGTTGAGAAATTCCCGGGCCGCAGCGGCCTCGGTTTCGGGCACTTGGACGCGGATACCGCCGGCGGCCAGTGAGTAACCTTCAATGCTCAGCGCGGAAAGTTCGTCGGCGACAAACGGATGAAAATTTGCGGCTTCGAGCCGGGAACGGGTGAGTTGAGCTTCAATCGGGCTGAAGGCGGTGAAAATAGTGATGAGTTCCATGTTGTCTTTTTGTGCGGCATCCCGCGCGCGGGTCAAGTTGCCTGCAATTTCTGCATATCGGCAAAAACAATAATGCCGGCACCGGTCTGGAGCAGGCTTTGGACTTCCACTTCGACCTGTTGGCCAACATGTGGCTGGCCGTTGTTGACCACCACCATCGTGCCGTCAGGCATGTAGCCGACGCCCTGTCCCTTGTCCTTGCCTTCGCGCACGATTTTCAGACGCAGAATTTCGCCGGGGAGCAGGATCACTTTGAGGCATTTGGCGACCTCATGCAGGTTGACATAATGGATTTTTTGCAGCTCAGCGACCTTGGCCAGGTTGTAATCATTGGTGAAAAGCCGGGCGTTGAGATTGCGCGCCAGCCGGACAAGTTTGGAGTCCACGTCCTTTTCTTCGGGGAAATCACCGTCATGAATCCGGACCTCAATGCCCGTGCTGCGTTGAATGCGATTTAGCATTTCAAGTCCACGCCGGCCCCGGGCGCGCTTGATCGGATCGCTGGAATCGGCGATCTGCTGAATTTCCCTGAGCACAAACCGCGGCACGACGATCAGGCCTTCCAGAAAACGGGCTTCAATCAAATCCGCGATGCGACCGTCAATGATGACACTGGTATCCAGCAGCAACAGGTTGTCCGGCTGGTTTTGCGGTCGAAAGCGGACATACGGGATGATGAGTGAGAAATCCTCTTTGTTGCTGCGCATGGCGAGGATGATGCCAATGTAACTGAAGCTTAGAAACAACCCGAGACGGACGAACCATTGAACCTTCCCGTCGGCATTATCCATGAGGGGGGAGTGGCCAATCAGTAATGCAACCAGGATGCCTAGCAGCAACCCAAAGGTTGTAGCGGAAAATGCGCGAAGGGAAAAGCCCTTGAGCATCTCATCCACGGCGATCATGAAACCGCCAAAACCGAATCCCATGAGCATGCCGAACACCTCGACGTGGTTGATGGTGGTAAACTCCGGACGGACCTGGCTGATGGCGTAACCCGCTGCGGTACACAGGCTCAAAAACAAAAGGCGAATGGTCCAAAGCGGCGTCATGGCTTTTTGCTGGTGCCGCGGGGCGGTGTGTTGGTGGCTGGCAGTTCGTGGTGCCAGAGAAAGTGCCATAACCCGAGCCGGTTCAAATTGCTGGTGGCTACCGCCAGGTTGGCTGCGACCGCCTGCACGTTGGTTGAGAGTTGTTCATTTTTCAGCAAGGTTCCCGCCAGACCATTGCCGGACTGCAAATCATCTGTCAATTTCTTCAAAGTCTCAGTTGAGGATTCAATGTTTTTCACCGCAGCGGAAATTTCCGGGCCGTTGGTCGAGATCAATCCATGGGCGTCATCGGAAAGATGGATGAGGTCCTGCGAGAAGAAAACCAGGTTGCTGACCGCCAGATCAATCTGCGCGCCGTTGGCCGTTACCATCTCGTTGAGGTTGGCCACCGTCCCCGTGGCCTGTGCTGAGATCGTGCGCAGGTTGTTGATGGTGTCGGCAAAATTGGTCAATGTCTGGTCATTCAACACCAGACGGCGCACATCCGTGACGGCGGCGTCGAGCTTTTTCGCCGTTTCGTCAATCCGTTGGATGAAACCGGCGGCGGACCGGGCCGTTTCCTGCAAATTGAATGGTGCCTCACACTCAACGTCCGCGCCGTTGGTCCACACCGGCGGCTGGTTGGCCGTGGGAATGATCGCGATATACTGGTCGCCCAAAAAGCCGGATTGTTGGATGACAAACCGCGCGTCGTGATAAATTTTGCAGCCTTTGTAAATTTTCAGGAGGATGGTCACGCTCTTGCCGTCTTCGGCAAGCTGAATGTCGGAAACACCGCCGACTTGCACGCCGGCGAGCAACACCGAGGCGCGTTGTTTGAGGCCGCCGACGTTGTCCGCGTGCAGGCGCAATTCGTAGGTACCGCGAAAAATGCTCGTGCCCTTGCTGAATTGGATCAGCAACACCGCCAGCAGCACCAGTCCGACAATCACGAACAGGCCGACTTTGGTTTCCAGACGCGATTTATCCATGATTCAAAACGGAGTTTCCTTCGGATCGGCGACGCCGTCAATGAATTGCCGAACCACCGGGTCCTGCGACGCAAAAAATTCATCCGGCGCGCCGCTCGCGTAAATCTTTTTATCGTGCATCATCAACACGCGCTGGCCGACGCGCCGCGCCGTCCGCATGTCGTGCGTGACCACAACCGTCGTCACCTTCAGCCGGTCGCGCACGCGCAACATCAATTGGTCAATGCTGTCCGACACAATCGGGTCCAGCCCGGTCGTCGGCTCATCGTAAAGCACGATTTGCGGTTCATAGACAATCGCGCGCGCCAGACCGACACGCTTGCGCATGCCGCCGGACAGTTCCGCCGGGTTTTTGGATTCCGTGCCCGGCAAATCCACCATTTCCAGCGTTTCGGCCACGCGCCGGGCAATTTCCGCCTCGGTCAGATGTTCATGGCGGCGCAACCCGAACGCCACATTTTCCGCAACCGTCATCGAATCGAACAATGCCGAGCCCTGGAACACCATGCCGAATTTCCGGCGTACGCGCAGCAACTGGCGTTCATTCATCGGCACGATGTTTTCGCGGTCAATCAGCACCTCGCCCGCGTCCGGCTGCAGCAGGCCGATGAGATGCTTGAGCAAAACGCTTTTGCCGCAGCCGCTGCGTCCAATGATGGCGACCGATTCACCATTTTCAATCCGAAAGCTGACGCCGTCGAGCACCGGCTGCGTGCCGAAATGTTTCATCAAATTCCGCGCCTCGATCATAACAGGCTCGCGATTTTGCCCAGCACCAGCGTCAGGAAAAAGTTCGTGATGAGGATGGTGATGGATGAATACACCACCGCTTCCGTCGTCGCGCGCCCGACGCCTTCCGCACCCAGCCGGCACGTGAGGCCCTTGTAACAACTGATGAGGGCGATAATGCCGCCGTAAACGAACGCCTTGATCAGCCCGATCATCACGTCAACGTCGTGCGTGTATCTCAGCATGTTGACCCACAAATACGTCGCGTCAATACCAAGCAGGTAAACGCTGACGAGGTAGCTCGCGCCGATGCCGACGCAAATGGATTCGATGGTGAGCAGCGGCAGGGCAATATGTCCGGCGGCAATCCGTGGTACGACCAGATAATCCACCGGATGCGTCGCCAGCGTCCGCAGGGCGTCAATCTGTTCCGTCACGCGCATCGTGCCGATTTCGGCTGCGATGGCCGCGCCGACGCGGCCGGCGACCATCAATGCCGTCAGCACCGGGCCGAGTTCGTCGCACAGGGAAACGCCGACGACCGCGAGCGTGGCCGTGTCCATTTTGACCTTGTGAAACTGGTAATACGTTTGCGCGGCGAGCACCATGCCGGTGAACGCGCCGGTGATAAGCACCACCGCCTGCGATTTCACGCCAATAAAATAAATCTGGTAGAGCAGATCGCGCCAGGCAACTTTGAAGGTAATCAGGGAAGTAGCGGCTTCTTTGGCCAGCAAGGTAAGCCGCCCCAAACCGGCCAGGGATTCGATCACGCGCTGTTTGGCGGAAAACATCATTACCGGGTGCAAAATATCAAACCGGCACAGGGTTTGGCCAGTACTGGATTTCGCGTCCGCCACCATTGCGATTTGGCCTGAAATTTGCAATGTTCAACCGCCGTGGCTGGAATGCGAAAATGGTCTTTGCGGATGGCCTTTGGCTTTTTCACCCTTTTTGTCCTGCTGGGTGTCGCCGCACTTCTTTTTCCACAGAGATTTTTGTGTGTGGATGACGGTCCGGTGAAGGCCGATGTGGTGGTGGTTTTGGGGGGCGGTTCGCATGATCGGCCCGAACGCGCGGCGGAACTTTTCCGGGAACACGCTGCCCCGCGGATTCTGGTCAGCGGTTTGGGCGACTGCAAAATCTACCGGCGTGCCCTGTTGGAGGCGGGTGTGCCCTCCCGCGCGATTCAAATGGAGGATCAGTCGCACACGTCAAGGGAGAATGCCATTTTTACTGTCAAACTGCTGCGCGCCCAGCGCGCCCGCCACGTCATTATCGTCACCTCGTGGTATCATTCGCGCCGCGCGCTGGCTTGCTTCGAGCATTACGGGCCGGAGCTGGAGTTTTATTCACGTCCTTCCTATGTCGGCTATGCCCGTGCCGACTGGGCACAAAACAAACTCGCGCATCGCATCTATCTGGAGTATTTTAAACTGCTCGGTTACTGGATGTGCTATGGGGTTTCGCCTTTCTGATTTACGCTGAAAATTCTTGCGGTGGGTCCGGACATCAGTCAAACTGAACAACCTTAGCGCGGGGTGGAGCAGCCCGGTAGCTCGTCAGGCTCATAACCTGAAGGTCCCAGGTTCAAATCCTGGCCCCGCAACCAATTTCAGGTTCCACGCCAAAACGTGGGACGATGTGATGCCGGTCGGAAAAATCTGTCGGCTTTGCATCCTGCCAAATCCCAACGGAAGATTTTACGCCGGTTGGGTGAGCATTCAGGCCCCCTCCGTCAACCTCATCAGGGCATCTTGAAGTGGACTCGGTCTCGCAAGTGATTTGCCGCGATACCGTAAAGTTTTTTTACCGGTTACTTCAGACGCCCAAAGCGGGTCTGGCTGGAAACCAGGGTGGTGGGGCGAAAACGTGATTGACAGGGTGCGGTGGTGGTCCGGTGGACAAAACAACCCCGTGTTTTTGTCTTACCACGGACTGTCAAGACCGGGAAAGACACTTTGCCTTGTTCTGCGACAAGCAAGACTGGCTTGGGCGGAATCACCGCCAGCGGGTTCATTCTCGCCGGAGGATCCATGGTATATTCGACATTATGGCGAATTCGTTTTCTTTTCCGATGTCCGCCATAAAGGAAATAACTTGCCCCCAACCAAAGTGCTCCGAGGCCGGATAAGCCCGCAAACCACCTGACGGAAAGCAGTTTTGTCAACGGACCGCCCGCATTCGTTTGTGAAACTGCGGTGGAAGAAGTGCCGGCCGGCTGGTGGAACGGATTCTGATAGGTATAAACCTGGAAATTCGCAGAATACGGTGCCGAGGCATGGTGTCGGGTCGTTGCCGCAACGAAGAGGACAATCGCAGCCAGCGAACAGGCCGAGAATAAAAACAGGGTCTGCACCAGCTTCTTAGTTGGGGTTTCAAGATGCACCCTTCAGCCCAAGCAGAAGGCATACCAGCTATGGGCCGCCGCCCTGGGCTTGATGATACAGGCATTGTCCCCTGGAAATGGTGTTCGCGCGTTTTGGAATGCCTGACCATACGGTGGCTGTCGCAAGCGGTTGGGACACCACCATGGACGCAAATCTTTGACATGTACGAAACAGTCCTTATTCTAGGCGCGTGCGCACCGTAAATGTACCGCTCGGCAATCGAAGTTATAAAATCACACTCGGTGGCGGCTTGCTCACAACCCTGGGCGCCAAATGTGCGCGCCTGAAACTCGGCCCGCGCTCTGCCATCATTACCGACACCAACGTCGGTAAAAGGTTCGCCAAACCGGCATTCAATTCGTTGGCCCGGGCGGGCTTTTTTCCTGCGTTGATTGTCGTTCCACCGGGTGAAGCCGCAAAAAGTTTGAAATACGTCCAGAGTTGTTATGACCAGCTTGCCGTGCACCGGCTGGAAAGAAAATCATTCATTGTCGCGCTGGGCGGTGGCGTGGTTGGCGACCTGGCGGGATTTGTCGCGGCAACCTATTTGCGCGGCATCGCGTTCGTGCAGGTGCCAACGACGTTGCTGGCGCACGTGGACAGCTCCGTGGGCGGCAAAGTCGGCGTCAACTTGAAGGCGGGCAAGAATCTGGTGGGTGCATTTTATCAGCCACGGCTGGTATTGTGCGATCTCGATACGCTCCAGACGCTGCCGGAGCGTGAATATCGCGCCGGCCTGGCCGAGATCATCAAATACGGCATTATCTACGACGCCGGATTATTTGCGCAATTGGAACGCGATTTCTCCGCGCTGCTGCGCCGCGACCATCAAACCCTCGAGGCGGTGGTCGCCCGCTGTTGCGAAATCAAAGCCGAAGTGGTCGGCCAGGATGAAACCGAGAGCGGATTGCGCGCGATTCTGAATTTTGGTCACACCATTGGCCACGCCATTGAAGCCATCTGTGGCTACGGCAAGTTTTTACATGGCGAGGCCATTTCCATCGGCCAGGTGATTTCGGTGAACATTTCCTGCCGCGCCACGGGTTTGTCGAGGCGTGATGCCGACCGCATTATCGGTTTGTTCAAACGCGCCGGCCTGCCGACACAAATCCGCCTGAATTCCGTGCAACGGCGGAAATTATTCTCCGCCATGCGCCTCGATAAAAAAGTGCGCGCCGGCGAAGCCCGGTTTGTGCTTGCCAAACGGATCGGAAAGGTTGTGTGGGGCCGGCGGGTGCCGGAGGTCTATATTCGGGAGGCGCTGGATCCCTGACTCGCAAAACAACTGCCGCGCGGGTCTGTGATTGCCGCGGTTCTGCCGTGATTATTTTTTCTCCGACATCTGCCGTTTGCTGTCAGGCGGCTGCCACCCGCCGCCGATGGCTTTAATAAGATTGATCGAGGTGACGAGACGGCTGCCTTCGAGTTGTACCACGGTTTGTTCGTGGGTAAGGACGACGGTCTGAGCGGTTGCCACGTCAAGATATGTCACCAATCCGGCCCTGTAGCGGTTGTTGGCAATTTCCAGTGCGTGCCGGGCGGAGGTCAACGCGTTGTTTTCTGCCTCCCATTCCTCGGCGAGCAGCTGTTGCGCCGCCAGTGCGTCTTCCACCTCGCCAAAGGCGTTCAAAACCGTTTGACGGTAATTGGCCACGGTTTCATTGTAGGCAGCGCGGGTGGCCGCCAGTTGCGCGCGGTTGTAACCGCCGGTAAACAACGGCAACTCGATGGACGGGCCGACGGCCCAGAAACGGCTGGGCCAGTCAAACCAGGTACTGGCATCCACAGATTGTAAGCCGGCCAGGCCATTGAACCGGACGGTCGGGAAGAAAGCGGCGGTGGCGACGCCAACGGCGGCATTGGCGGCCGCCATGCGGCGCTCGGCGGCGGCGACGTCCGGCCGGCGTTCCAGTAATTCCGCCGGCAGACCGGGAGGGATGGTTGGGACGACAGTGAGCGCAACGGCATTGGTTGGCACGACAAAATCCACCGCCGATTGTCCGCAAAGCGTGGCCAGTGCGTGCTGCAGTTGCGCGCGGTCCAGTTCGATAACCGGCAACTGCGCCTCGGCGCTGTGCAATTGCGTGGCAGCTTGCGCGACGTCGAGGTCGGAAACGATGCCGCCATGACGCCGGTTCTCCGTCAGTGCCAATGAGCGGCGATAGGCTTCAATTGTGATGGCGACCAGCGTGTCCTCGTTGTCCAGGGCGCGCAGCGTGAAATAGTCATCGGCTATTTCGGCGGCCAGAGCCAATTTGGCGGATTCCAGGTCGTCGGCGGAGGCTATGAACCGGGCACGAGCGGCTTCCGATTCACGCCGGACGCGGCCCCAAAGGTCCAACTCCCAACCCAGGTAGATGGGGGCGGTGAACGTGCCGTAGGTGGAAGATTGGCCGGCCGCATGACCAAACACGGGCGAGTTGAAGCTGGTGCGCTGGCGCGTGATGTCTCCGTTGGGCGTGCCGCCGGCCGTGAGTTGCGGGACAAAATTGGCGCGCGCTTCCGCCGCGAGTTGGCGGGCTTGCTCAAATTGGGCGGCGGCGCCGGCCAGATTCTGGTTGTTCGTTGCGGCCTGTGCTTCCAGCCGGTTTAATTCCGGATCGTTAAATAAATGCCACCACTCGCCACGCGGCAGGTTTGCGGCTGGCTCGGCGGTCTTCCAAACTGTGCCATTTGTCATGGTGCCGGTAAAGGTCTTCGGCAAGGGCTGGCCCGGCAAGGCCGCTGGCAGCCGATAATTCGGCCCGACGGCGCAACCGGTCAAAATCACCGCCAAAGCGAGGGCTAAGCTGGCCAGTGCAGTTCTCATTTGAGCAAATTATTTTCCTCCGGCTGCGCCACTTGCACCGTCATGCCGTTGCTGACGGCGTCGGGTGGATTAATGATGACGCGGTCGTTGGCCTTGATGCCGTTCAGCACCTCGACGATGTTGCCGAAGTCACGGCCAAGCCGGATCGAGCGCAATTGCACCTTGCCATCGTTGCCCACCACGGCGACCTGCATGCCTTGGGCACGGAAAACCAACGCCGTGTCCGGCAACGTCAGCACGTGCCCGTCGCCGGCTTCAGTGAATCGCGCCTGGCCATAACTGCCGGCGAGGATTTCGCCGCGGGGATTGGGCACCTGCAATTCCACCTGCAACGTGCGTGAGGCCGGGTCCACCGCGCCGGCGGTGCGGGTGACGGTGGCCGGGAAAATGCGTCCGGGCATTTCCAGAAACGTCAGTTCGACTTTCTGGCCCGGCGCGATCGTATGAACCATCGGCTGGGGCACCTGGACATAAACACGCAATGGATCCGTCTGCGCTTCGCGGAACAGTTCCGGTCCGCTTCCGGCGCTGATGAGCTGGCCGATATCGGTATTGCGGAGCGTGATGGTTCCGTCGAACGGCGCGGTGACCTGATCAAAACTCTTCAAGTCCTGCAGGCGTTCGAGGTTGGCCTGCGCCGCGTCCACCGTGGCCTTTTTCAATTCGTAGTCCGCCTGTTTCTCCGCGGTTTCCTGTTCGCTGACGCTGGCGGTTTTCAGCAATCCCGTCCAACGGTCAGCGGTAATTTTCGCCAGATTCAGCGCGGCCTGGTCCTCGGCCAGTTCGGCCTTCGCCTGCGCCAGCTGTTCACCCAATTCGGGTGTGTCAATTTCGGCGAGCACCTGGCCGTTGGTTACATGCGCGCCGATGTCCACAAACCAATTTTTCAGATAACCGCTGGCGCGAGCGTGGATCGAAGCCTGGATGAATGCTTCAACCTCCGCCGGCAACGGCGTGCCCAGGCCAGGTTTCGAAACCGCAGGCAAAACGGTGTCAACCACGGTGGCCGAATCCACGCGCGCTTCTGCCAGCAAACGGTGTCGCGAGATCCAACGCGGCACATATCCGATCAGCAGGCCGGCGACGACGAGGATGGCAACTGCCTGCGCGATCCGGCTCAGGCGGACCGGCGGGGGCGGTGTGGATGAAGGAACACTTGGGTTCATGGTGTCGAGGATGGTTGGCCCGGCGTTCGGTGCCGGTGCATGAAACTGAAAACAACGGGTACAAAAAACAGCGTGGCTATGGTGGCGAACACAAGCCCGCCAATCACGGCACGACCCAGTGGCGCGTTCTGTTCGCTGCCTTCACCAAGTCCCAGGCTCATAGGCAACATGCCGATGACCATGGCCAGCGCGGTCATCAGCACGGGCCGGATGCGCCCGACGCCGGCTTCCAGCGCGGCGCTGATCGGATCCAATCCACGCAGCAGATTTTCCCGGGCAAACGTCACCACGAGCACCGAATTGGCGGTGGCCACGCCCATCGCCATGATGGCGCCCATCAACGCCGGGACGCTCAGCGTGGTTTGCGACAGGAATAATCCCCAGACAACGCCGGCCAGCGCACCGGGCAGGGCGGTGATGATGATGAACGGGTCGAGCCAGCTTTGGAAATTAATCACCAGCAGGAAATAAATCAGCACGATGGCGCCGGCCAGCCCGATGCCCAGGCCGAAATAACTGGAACGCATGGTTTCCGCCTGGCCGCGCACCACGATACTGCTGCCGCGCGGCAGGTCTTTTTTGACTTTATCCACCAGGGGCTGGAGGTCGCTCAGAACACCGCCGAGATCGCGGCCGTCCACGTTGCCATAAATGTCAATCACCGGCATGACGTCATAGTGAGAAACGACCGGTGGAACATTCACGCGTTTGATGGTGGCCAGGTTGTCGAGAATCTGAACGGCACCGCCGCCCTGCGAAGTGGCGTTGACAGGCATGGCCCGGATTTGCTGAACCGAATCCATCACGTACTCCGGGGCGCGAACGTTAATGAGGTATTGGATGCCGACGCGCGGGTCGAGCCAATAAGCCGGTTGCACCTGGCTGCTGCCGCTGAGGTCGAGCAGGACGGAATTGGCCACGTCCTGTTCGGTCAGACCCAGTTCCGCGGCCTTGGAACGGTCCACCGAGATGAGGAATTGCGCCCAGTTGTCCGGCTGATTGATTCGCACGTCGGCGGCCCCGGGGATTTGTTTGATTCGAGCGGCAAGCTGCACGGCGATGGCGCGGTTGGCAGCCTGGTCGCGTCCGACAATTTGCACGTCAAACGGTGCGGGCAGGCCAAAATTCAAGGTCTGGCTCACGATGTCCGCCGGCAGGAAATAAAACAGCGTGCCGGGAAATTCACGGTTCAATCGCTCGCGCAACTGCCGGACGTAATCTTCCGTCGGCCGATGGTCGGGCTTGAGCGAAACCAAAATGTCCGCGTCACCCGGTCCGATGACGCCGCTGGTATTGTAGCTCAGGTTGATGTACGAATTCGGGATGCCGATATTGTCGAGGATACCGCCCAGTTCCGCGGGAGGAATTTGCCGGTGGATGACTTGATTGACCTGGTCGGTGAGCTTTTCGGTTTCCTCGATGCGCGTGCCGGTACGGGCGCGGAGATGGAGGAGAAAATGTCCGGTGTCCACCGCCGGAAAAAAGTCCCGGCCGAGCGCCTGCGTCAGCAACCAGGACGCAATGCAAAAACCGAGAAAGACCAGGGCGAACGGCTTCCGGTGCTCAAAACAAGCCGTCAGCAACGCGCGATAACCCTGGCGGAGACGGTCGAAGCCGATTTCAAAGCCGCGCTGGAAACGGACGAACGGAAGCGACCACGGCGGAACGTTGGATTCGTCAATGTGCTCGCCGTGCAACCGGACGTGGCGGTAGAACCACATGACCAGCGTCGGGACCAGCGTCCGCGAAATGACGTAGCTCGCCAGCATCGCGAACACGACGGCTTCGGCCAGTGGCACGAACAGGTGACGCGCCACGCCGGTCAGGAAAAACATCGGCACGAACACGATGCAGATGCAAAGCGTCGAGACAAAGGCCGGCAGGGCGATTTCCTGTGAACCGATGAGGATGGCGTCCTCCAGCGGCTGGCCGGCGGCCATGTGCCGGTGGATGTTTTCGATGGCGACCGTGGCGTCGTCCACCAGAATGCCCACCGCCAGCGCCAGGCCGCCGAGCGTCATCAGGTTGATGGTCTCGCCCAGCGCACTCAGGATGGCGATGGAGCAAAGCACCGAGAGGGGAATGGACAGCGCGATGATGAACGTGCTGCGCCATGAGCCGAGAAAGAGCAGGATCATCAGCGCTGTCAGCGCCGCGGCGATGACGCCTTCGCGTAACACGCTGTTGATGGCGGCCCGCACGAACAGCGATTGATCGGCAAATTCACCGACGTGTAAATCCGGTGATACGGTGGCCATCACGCGGGGCAGGGCGGCTTTGATGTTGCGGACCACATCCAGCGTCGAGGCGTTGCCGGCTTTCATAATCGTAAGCAACGCGCCACGCACGCCGTCCTGTCGCACCGCATTTTGCTGGGGTGTGTAGCCGTCATGGACGAAGGCCACATCGCTCAAATAAATTGTCGCGCCGTGAACCACCCGGACCGGCAGGTGGTTCAGTTCGTCAATCGCGCGCGGGTTGGAGTCCACGGCCACATCGTATTCCGTCGGGCCGATCTTGGCCGTGCCGCTGGGCAGAATGAGGTTTTGGGCGTTGATGGCGTTGACCACGTCCTCCGGCCGCAGGTTTTTAGCCTTGAGCGCCGGCAGGCTTAAATCCACGGAAACCACGCGGGTCTTGCCGCCATAAGGCCATGGAATCATGGCGCCCCGGACACTGGCCAGGCCGACGCGGACCTGATTGGCGGTCACGTCGAAAAGTTGCTGCTCCGACATTTTCGAACTGCTGAAGCAGTATTGGAGGATCGGCACCGTGGAAGCATTGTATTGAATGATCAACGGCGGCTGCATTCCCGGTGGCATCAGCCGCAGAACGGTCTGGGCGGAGGCTGTGATTTGTGCTACAGCGGCGTTGACATCGGCGCCGGGTTGCAGGAAGACCTTCACGACACTGATGCCGTTGTAAGAGGTGGATTCGATGTGCTGGATATTGTTGACCGTGACGGTGAGGATGCGCTCGTGCGTATAGGTAATACGCTGCTCGAACTGTTTGGCATCCAGGCCGGTGTATTGCCAGATGATGCTGACCACCGGAATATTGATGGCTGGAAAGATATCTGTCGGTGTGCGCAACAGGATGAACGGCGTCAGGATGACAAGCAGCAGCGCGGCCACGACAAACGTGTAGGGCCGGCGCAAGGCTAGACGTACAATCCACATAGAATATTAACGTGGTCGCACCACGCTACGAATCCGCATTTTTGGTATTTATTGTCTCCATTTATTGTCCAACCGGTTAACTAAACGGGAGAAAGTTTCCCCCGTAATTAAATTGGTCCGCGGAAAATCCTCCTCAGGCAGAGACGGTCCTGGCACCGGCCATCATTTGCACGGTCGGCTTCGCCTGCCGTAAAATCTTCAAGTCGTTGTATATTTTGGCCCGCAACAAGAGCCCCTGGATGTAAGCGTGGATTTGTTGCGCGGTAATCGTGGCATTATCCACCTGAACCAGACCCTCGCGCTTGGCATCGACGATGGCACTTTCAACATATTTGACCGTCCGCTCAATCAGGTCCATCGCCTTGAGCCGGACTTTTTCGTCACAGGTGGCCAGCTCGCTGCCCACGCTGGTGTAAGGACAGCCGCAGACGTGCTCGTACTTTTCAAAGCGTTTACGCTGCACTTCGCAGATATAATCGCACCACATTTCCAGGCGTTTCAGCGGCGGGACCTGGGTGGAAAAGATGCGGTCATAATCCGGCCGTTTCAGCCGCCAGTGTTCCTCATAAGCCTCGATGACCAGCTCCGTTTTGGTGCGGAAAAAATAGTAAAAACTCCCCTTGTTCACCCGGGCGCGTTTGCAGATGTGGTCCACGCTCACCGTGCCGTAGCTGTGGTCGTAAATGAGATCAAACGCCACCTGCAGCAGCTTCTCTCTCGCATCGCTGATTCTACCCATATAATCGGTCTCAAACCGGCCAGCATGGCTGGCTGTTAATTGCACCAACCGTGGCAGAATAAAGCAGGTTGTCCAACCGGTCAACTATTATTTTACATAAAGACGGGCGGCCCCCTTTAGCCTGGGATGGAAAGGCGTGATCGCACCAGCGCCCCGACTGCGGGCGTGACAATCAAATCGTTTTCGGGTCCGACGGGTTGTTGCCTGGTCTGCCGCTGGCCGGCCTGGCCGCGCGTCGACCAAAGCAAATCGGACGATTCTGATTTTCAAACTCCGCCGGTATGCTATTTTACCCGCAATGGTGCTGGTCATAGACAATTACGATTCGTTTACCTACAACCTTGTGCAATATCTCGGGGAGCTGAAGGTCGAGATGCAGGTGCGGCGAAATGACGAGATAACGCTCGAGGCCATTCGCGAGCTGAAGCCGGAGCGTATTCTGGTGTCGCCCGGCCCGTGCTCGCCGCGCGAATCCGGCCTCTCCAACGAAGTCATCCGCCAGTTTGGCAACCAGCGCATTCCGGTCTTCGGGGTCTGCCTCGGCCACCAGTGCATTGGCCATGTGTTCGGCGCGGAGGTGGTCGTGAATTACCGGATGATGCACGGGAAGACCTCGCCGATTAAGCACAACGGCCGGGATTTATTTGAAGGGATGCCGAACCCTTTCCTCGCGACACGCTATCACTCGCTCGTTATCAAGCGCGACAGCCTGCCCGCCTGCCTCGAAGTTACGGCCGAGAGCGATGAAGGGGAGATCATGGGCGTGCGGCACAAGGAGCTGCCGATTTGGGGCGTGCAATTTCACCCGGAAAGCATTTTAACGGAAAGCGGCCGGCAAATTATGCGGAATTTTCTCAAGTTGAAGTAGCCGCGCCGTGCGCTATACTCAATGGCTCATGCAAGTATTTTTGCTAAAATCGAAAATTCATCGCGCCACGGTGACCGACGGCAATGTGGATTACGAGGGGAGCCTCACCATCGCCGCCGATTTGATGAAGGCCGCCGGATTGCGTCCTTACGAGCGCATCCTGTGCAGCAACACGGCCAACGGCAACCGGTTTGAAACCTATGTCATCACCGGAAAACCGGGTTCCGGCGAGATTGTGCTCAACGGCGCCGCCGCTCACCTCGGCAAAAAAGGCGATTTACTGACCATCATGAGCTTCGCCGCCCTCAGCAAAAAAAAGGCGGACAAGTGGAAGCCGTGCGTGATCGTGTTGGGCAAGGGCAACAAGATTGTCGCCAAACGCGGGATCTGATCCGCGAATTTCGCAAATTTCCACGAATCATTTTCGGAACCGTAATTCCGGCATGGGACCGACATCCTGCTTGTTCCACTTGGGTGGTGTTAAAATTGCTGTTCTTTCGCGCCATTCGTGGATAAAGAAAAGCGCGCCGGTCTTTCGACCGGCGCGCTTGCAGATAAAACAAATTTCGCGGTTCAGAAGTTCTTCGCGACGGCATTCCAATCAATCACGTTCCAGACTGCCTTCAAATAATCCGCGCGCTTGTTCTGGTATTTCAGGTAGTAAGCGTGTTCCCAGACGTCCACGCCGAGGATGGGTTTGCCTTCGCAACCGGCTACGGATTTGCCCATAAGCGGATTGTCCTGGTTGGCGGTGGAGGCGATTTCCAGTTTGCCGCCATTCGCGAGGAGCCAGACCCAGCCGCTGCCGAAGCGGCCTAGCCCCGCCGCTTCGAACTTCGCCTGAAAATCAGCAAACGAGCCGAACGCGGCCTTGATGGCGTCGCCGAGCTTGCCGGAAGGGGCGCCACCGGCCTTGGGCGCGAGAATCTTCCAGAAGAATGAATGGTTCCAATGGCCGCCGCCGTTGTTGCGGACCGGACCGCGGATGTTGTCCGGCACGGACGCGAGGCCGCCGATGAGCGCATCGAGCGATTTACCTTCGAGCGTGGCGTTGCCGGCAATGGCCTTGTTGAGATTGTCCACGTAAGCCTTGTGATGGCGGTCGTGATGGATTTCCATCGTCAGCGTGTCAATGTGCGGTTCCAACGCTTCCTTGGGATAGGGCAGGGCAGGTAGTTCATGTGCCATAGTTTTTAATCCTTTCTTTTCGATTTATTAATTCCTGAGCCGCAAAGTGCGTCACTTTTCATTTAAATGCAAGCCCGCACCACGCCGCCGTCCACGCGCAGGGCCGCACCGTTGGTGGCCGACGACAACGGGCTGCAAACGTAAACCACCAGATTGGCAACTTCTTCCGTGCTGGCAAAACGTTTGATCAGCGAACTGGGCCGGACCCTCTCAAAAAATTCCTCTTCAAATTCAGCAAACGGTTTGCCCCCGCTCAACTGCTTGATGAATTCGTCTACGCCGTCGGATCGCGTCGGGCCGGGCAGGACGGCGTTGACGGTCACGCCCGTGCCGGCACAGGTCTCGGCGAGGCCGCGTGAAACAGCCAGTTGCGTCGTCTTGGTCATGCCGTAATGGATCATTTCAGCGGGAATCTGAATACCGCTCTCGCTGCTGATAAACACGATGCGGCCCCAGTTTTTCTGCTTCATGCCCGGCAGATAGGCGCGGCTCAGCCGGACGCCGCTCAGCACGTTCACGTCAAAGAACCGCCGCCAATCATCATCGGGGATTTGTTCAAACGGTTTCGGCTCGAAGATGCCGAGATTGTTCACCAGAATGTCCACGGTGGGAAACTGTTTGACCAGCGCGGCGGTGACGGCATCGTCGGACAAATCACCGGCGAAACTTTCCAGTTTGGCATCCGGGACTGTCCGGTAAATTTTTGCCAGTGCGTCGGCAACCGATTTAACCGTGCGTCCATTGACGATGATTAATTCTCGATGAAAGGCGTGCCCCACCGCAAATCCTTGTGCACCTTGCCGTTCGTCTTCACCGTGCGCATGATTTCCGATACCTGGTTCCAATCCAGTTGAAGCGTGGAATTGTCCGGCCAGCCGTTCTCATTCACCCAAAACTCCAGTTGCACTTCCAAATGGTTGTCGGTTGCCACCGGTGTTGCCAGGTTCAACAAGTGCACGGCTTTCGTGAAATCTTTTCCGGATGCTTTCGACCAGTACCACAGTACCTCATCGGTAATGTCCAGCGGCAGGCCGGGTGGCTGCGCTGCGAACAGGCGGGGTTTCGTGCCGCGGGGATCATCTGGATCCGATGACACGTAGGCTTTGTCACCCATAAACAATATTATGTCACCCTTGATGACCACATCGGTTCCGTACAAGGAAGGCCAGATCAAAATGGTCCTGCCATCCGGCCCCCGATAATCGAGTGAAACCCGCGCGTCGGCAGGGTCCATGGATTTGGCCGGGTGGATAATCTCTTCATAACCGCCGCTCAAGGGCTGAACCTTGGGCGGGGTCGTACATCCGGCCAGACCGATGCAGAAGATAGCTGCAAAAAAGCAGCAGATCTGTTTCTTAAGGAAGTGGATATGCATTCAATGTTCTGCCAGCTCGACGGAATTACGGACTTTCTTTCGGGCGCGAACAACCAGAAACAACGGATTTTTGATGTGGCGTTCGTATCCCTTTGGATCCAACCGTCGAAAATCCTCGGTCGGTTGGGGTTCCAGCAACCGCTCGACGAAAAAACCGCCGGACTCCAAGGCCCGGCTCATGGCGGTGAGGGGACGGCAATAAAATGTCACCGTGCCAATTTCCCATTCGTCCTCCAGCAATTCCACTGCAAAATAATCTCGCCGGTTGAAAAATTTCCAATCCATGAAAGGGTGATGGGTGGAAAGGACCAGTACACCTTGCGGTCTTAAAATACGGTGGAATTCGCGGAACGTCGGGAGCCAGTCTTTGAGGTAATGCATGACCAATGGGCAAACCACTGTGTCAAACTCGCTATTCTCAAGAAAATCCAACGGTTCCGCCAAGTCAGCCCGAAATACCCTGGCGCGCCCGCCTACGCGCGCCCGCGTGAGTGACACAAATTCCCTGTTGAAATCGAGAGCGGTGACAATAGCTCCCTGATGGATCAGGTATTCGGCATACCAACCGGAAGCGCAACCGGCATCCAGCACTTTGGCATTCGTCAAAGGTGGTAACATGGAAATGACGGCAGGCCGTTCATAGCAGGCGTTCCACGGTTTAGTGTCCACCGTTTTGGCATACTTGCGGGCTTTGCCGTGGTAGCTGGTCCCGGTATGTTTGGTGATACGTTTCATCGTCTGACCCTGTGGCTGACTGTTTCAGCGTTCCGTCAGCTCAACAAAATTTTTCAGCAGCCGCAGGCCGACCCGCTGGCTCTTTTCCGGGTGGAATTGCGTGGCAAAAATGTTGTCACGCCAGACTGATGACGCAAACGTCTCACCATATTCCGTGTACGTGGCCACGATGCCGGTGTCCGCCGGTTGCGGATAAAAGCTGTGGACGAAATAGACGTAGCTGCCGTCGGCCACACCGCGAAACAACGGACAATCCGGCTTCGTGATTTGGACCTGATTCCAGCCGATTTGTGGTATTTTCAAACCGTTCTTTTCCGGGAAGCGGATGACGCGGCCTTTAAAAACACCAAGGCCGGCGGCGCAGGAGTTGAACTCTTCACTTTTCTCAAACAGCGCCTGGTAGCCCACGCAGATGCCGAGAAATGGCCTGCCGGTTTGGATGAAGTCGCGCGCCGCTTCAAGCAACTCCTGTTTGCGCAGCGCATTGATGCAATCATCGAACGCGCCGACACCGGGCAACACCATGGCCCGCGCATCACCAATTTGGTCCGGCGCTTGCACGATGCGCACGTCGGCGCCGACCTGCAGCAGCGCCTTATGGACGCTGCGCAGGTTGCCGGAGCCATAGTCAAGCAAGCTAATCACGAACCTAGGTTATGCCTTGTGGCACCCGCTGGCAACCGGGAGATGGACCAGTACAATTTTGTTCACATAATTAGCATTAAGTGGTTAGAAGTTAGTGTCGCGGTAAACCAATACTTCTTATTGAAAAACCAGATTGGCGTTTGATTGCCGGGACCTCGTTTAAATACGCGAGTTATGGGGTTCGGCGATGAAACCATCACACTGAACAAAGGCGATTTATGGAAGCACTTGCCGAGACCAAATCGTATGCGTCCCTCCCAACCCTGCCCACCGATGATGTCCGCCAGCTCATGTGGCGCTTTGCCGGTCGCTATGAATTGCAGATGCTCGTGCAGGCCGCGCGCAATGTGGCCCGCGGGCCGGTCGCGCGGCTCGTCGCCAACGGCGGGCGTAATTCGCACGAGTGGACGGCGGAGAAGGCTGCGTTGCTCCCGCACTTTGATGAAAGCGGCATCACCGCGGCTTTCCTCGACCCCGAACAGGGCGGCTTTGTCGCCGGCCCGAAGAATATGGCGCTGGCGCTGATCGCCTTTGAACTGGCCTGGGTGGACGCAGGTGCCGCGACCTGCAGTCTGGCCGGCAATCTCGGCCTCGCGCCCATCCATGAACGGGGCACGCCGGAACAACGCGAGAAATACATCCCCGCGGCCGCGCCGGTGAAACCGGGCGAACAGCGCAAGCAAGTCCGCGCGGCTTTCGCGCTCACCGAACCCATCCCGTTCGTCGGCGTCGAGACCGGCATGCTGGCCGGCAAGGTTCGTGTTGCCGACTGGAAAGAGGGTTGCGAACCCATGCTGCAAGTGGAAAAGCGCGGACGGTTCATCACCAACATGGGCTTTGCCAACGTGGTGACCGCTGCGGTGGATTCCGACGACGCGCGCATCAAGGGCAGTTGCATGGTGATTCTGGAGGAAGGCGATCCCGGCGTCTGGGACCGGGGCACACCGACCAAAAAACTGGTTCATCAGCTCTCCTCGACCAACGATCCGGTTTTCAACCTGAAAGTGCCGGCGAGTCGCATTGTCGGTGGCTATACCGTGAAGGATGGGGTCATCATTCCGAATTACTCGCACGGTGAAATCATTGAGTCCGTTTTCCGCCGGACACGGGTAACCGTTGGTTTGATGACGAGTGCCAAACTGCTTTCCGCGATTGAGCCGGTGATTCTTTATCAGCGCCGGCGATTTCGCGGCGGCGAAGGCGCGCCGGGCACGCCCCGGTTTGAACTGGGCATTCAGCAAAAGGAGGATGCCTTGCACCGGTTGGTGGACATTTGGGCTACCGGCGAAGCCAGCGCTTCACTGGGATTTGCCGCCGCGCGGTTGTTTGACGAACTGGATCCGCTGGAAAAGCAAAAAGACCAGTGGCTGGCGGTGAACAAATTGACCGGTCGCGCCGCCTTCAAGGAATTAGCGAAGAAGCAACAGGCGGCTTTGGAACTGTTACGGATCACGTCCCGGCCGGTCGGCGAACGCGATCACAAACGGGAAGAGGAATTGCAGGCCGACCCGCTGGTGAAATGTTCCCTCCTCGATTCGCTCGCCAACGTCTTGTGTCCGGCGTGCAAGCTTTGGAACACCGGCCACGGCGCGAACATGATGCGTGAGGCGGTCAGCCTCATGGGCGGTTACGGGATCACCGAAGATTGTCCCGGGTTCCTGGGCCAGAAGTGGATGGATGCCCAGCTCGAAGCCACGTACGAAGGACCGGAAGCGGTGCAACGATTGCAGCTTTCCATCACCATGACCAACGAATTATTCCTGGCGCAGTTCGAAAGTTGGATTGCGGGGATGCGGCGCATCGCCTCCGACCGGCCCGGCACCGGGGCCTGCACCCTGGCCACGGCCATGCAACTATGGCTTTGGACACTCAAGCATGTTCAGACGGCAACCGATGCGGACGGGTCAAAACTTTATCACAAATCGCGCCAGGGCGTGACGTTTCCGCTGGCGGATGCGCTTTGTTGGCTGCTCGCTGCGCGGCAATTCATCCTCGATATCATCGAGTTGGAAACCCAAGGAGCGGAAAATCCCGCGCTGGCCGAAAATCTGGTCGGCACTGTTTCGTTCTTCACCGACCTTTGTCATGTGCAAACGGCGCGGGCGGCTGGCGAGACTGGCCGCATTTGTGCCGAAATCGTCCACGGTTACAACCGGCACCCGGGTTGGAACGAAACCAGTTGCCATGCCTGCTATTACGCCAGCGAACTGGAAACGCTCGAAGGTCTCATCCCCGGTATTGACGGCTCGGCGCGCGCTTATTCGGACGTCTATGAAAGCGGCGAATCGCATCCCCTGAAGGCCGGTCCGTGCGTGAGATTCGCCGGGCTGGAAGCCTTTGTCCGTTTCCGCGCCAGACTGGATGGCTGTCTCACCGGCTGCCGCCTGGCCAAGGACCGCGCCGCCGAGGCGCTGACCCGGGTGATGACGCGCGAGGCGTTGGATTACCCGGCCTGAGCCATTGACACATTGAACGAACCAAACTCAACGAAAGGAATCAGTCATGAAAGCGAAACGAGTGGATACCTGGGCAGCGGCGATCAAAGACAAACCCGGATCGCTGGCGGCCAAACTCAAGACGTTATCGGCGGGCGGCGTGAACCTCGAGTTCGTCATTGCGCGGCGCGCACCCGACAAACCTGGAACCGGCGTCGTATTCGTCACCCCCATCAAGGGCCCCAAACAATCGCGCGCGGCGGCCGCGGTCGGGTTCAAAAAAACCCGGAGCTTGCACGCGGTCAGGCTTGAAGGGGTGAACAAACGCGGCCAGGGCGCGCGGCTCGTCCAAGCCTTGTCCGATGGCGGCCTGAATTTGCGCGGACTGTCTGCGGCGGCCATCGGCAACAAATTCGTTTGCCATGTTGCCCTGGACACGGAAGCCGACGCAAGCCGGGCGATGCGAATCCTCCGTGGCCTGTAAGTCAAGACCATGGAAGTTACTGAAACTTTGACCGGGGCCAACGCCGGCGTCCGGCGCCAGCGCCTGGACGCTGACATCGTCTGCGTCGGGTTCGGCCCGGCGACGGCGGGGTTCCTGGCCACATTGTCAAAACAACTCGTCAATGCCGACGGCACGCCCGCCGTCGAAAGCACTGTCATGCCCGGGGTGCCGCCGCAGGTGCTCTGTTACGAGCGCGCGGATGACATTGGCTTTGGTGTGTCCGGTGTGGTCACGAAGGCGCGGGCATTGCGCGCCACCTTTCCCGAGCTCGACCGGGCGCAGATTCCCATGGCGGCACCGGTCGTCGAGGAAAAAGTGCTTTATCTGCTCGATCCTCATGGTGCCAGCCGGCGTTCGGTGGCGCTGCGCTTGGCCGACAGGTTGATTCGAACTTTCAATTGGATGTTACCATTCGAGGAGCACGCGCTGAAATTGCCGTGGACACCCGCCTTTTTGCACAAACACGGCGGCATGGTCCTTTCCCTGGGCCAGTTCATGCAGTGGGTCGGCGCGCAGGTGCAAAGCACGGGCACGGTCCAAATCTGGCCCGGCACGCCCATCGCGACAGTATTGCTTGAGGAGGATAATTCGAACGTAGCCCAGGCGTCCTCGCCTGCGGGTTCAGCCGGCGCCTCGCCGGGTGTTTCCATTGGCAGCGGGACGCTGCCCCAACCCGCAGCCGGGACGGACTGCGCTACGCTGACGAACCGCTCCAGGGTCGTCGGTGTCCGCTTGCTCGACCAGGGCGTGGATAAAAAGGGGAATCCTTCGGGAGGTTTTACGCCCGGCATGGACATCCGCGCGGCGCTCACGGTCGTCGGCGATGGACCGGTGGGCTCCATCGGCCAGCAGCTCGATGCCCATTTTGACCTGCCGCACAGCCACCATAAACGCGATTGGGCGGTAGGCATGAAATTCGTGGTGGATTTGCCCGAAAACACCATGCTCAAACCCGGCACGGTGCTGCATACCTTGGGTTACCCCGAACCGGAGATTTTCGGTTTTCTCTATGTTCATCCCGACCGCGTCGCGTCGCTCGGCATTTTTGTGCCGTCGTGGTTCGACAGCCCGGCGCGCACCGCCTACCGCTATCTCCAGCATTGGATGTTGCATCCGTATCTCTGGCGTTACCTGCAAGGCGGCAAACTTCGTTCGTGGGGCGCGAAAACGCTCGGCGAATCCGGCCGTCGCGGCGAACCGCATCTCGTCGGCGACGGCTACGCGCGCATTGGCGAAGGCAGCGGCAGCACGAACGTCCTCACCGGCTCCGGTGTGGACGAAGCCTGGGCCACCGGCACGCAACTGGCCGAGGCCGTGCTTGATTTGCTCAAAGCGAAGAAGCCGTTCACCCGTCAAAACCTTGACGAGACTTATGTCAAACGCCGCCGGGCAAGCTGGGTGGAAAGGGAGGCGTTGGTGGCCGAAAAATCACGTGACGGATTTCAGCGGGGCGTCGTGCGCGGCCTGATAGGCATGGCACTCGTGGGTTTGACCAATGGAAAACTCAGGCTGGGCCGCGAACCGCTTCAACCATGGAAAAGAATCCCGTCGCTCGAGGGATATTATCATGGCCGCATCACGCCCAATGAAATTGCAGAGTTGCACGCCGAATGCGCAGCGAAAGGTGTTTCACTCCATGACATGGTGATGGACAAAATTGGCTGGCCGGCTGTTCCCTTCGACGGCCGATTACTCGTGTCGCACCAGGACGCACTGCTTATGGGCGGCAAGGTGCAGGCGCCCCCGGGTTTTGCCGACCATGTTGTCTTCCTTTACCCGGAGCTCTGTCAGAAATGCGGTACGAAAATTTGTATTGAAATGTGCAGCGGCCAGGCCATTACCCGGGGCGAGAACCACGTGCCCAATTTCGACCGCGAAAAATGCGTCCACTGCGGCGCCTGCCTGTGGAACTGCGCGCAACCGCTGGCGTATGACTCCGAGCGCGGGAATATTGCGTTCCGCGCCGGGACCGGCGGCCTGCACTCGGCGGAGAATTGATCAAAACTTTATGAGTACCTCATACCAAATCGTCGTTTGTGCCGGCATCGTGCCGGACCCGCTGCAGACGCTGGAACCGGTCACGTCGCCCAGCGGGCCGGCGTTGAAAAATGAGATGCTGCTGCCCGCCGTTCTCGATCCGTGGGCCAGCCACGCGCTTTATGAGGCCGCCCATCTGGCGAAGAACACGCCGGGCAGCAAAGTCTGGCTCGTCAGCCTCGGGCCCAAGGCCAAGCTGCAGCAGGTCATGATGACGGTCGCGCAAAAGGTGCCGTTTGAATTCGTGGCGCTCGATGGTCCGGTGAGCGGGTTTACCGAGGTCGCTGAAGTGTCAACGATACTGGCCGAAGCCATCCAGGCCATACCCGGTCTCGACAAATCGAAGTTGCTTGTCTTTGGCGGCTGGGAATCCGCGTCACGCGGCGCGGGGGCGACGATGCAAATGGTCGGCGAACGACTGGGCATCGTGGATCAATTTCAAGGCGTGGATGAATTGAAAGTCGCGGCCGACGGCTCGCTCGAAATTTTGGAACGCATCGAAGGCGGCAAACATCAGATCTCGAAATGCGCCGGCCCGCCCGCCTTGCTCGGCTGGGCGACGGGGAATTTGCCGGAACCGAAGAACAATCCGCAGGTCGGCATGGTGAACATGCGCACCGTGATGCCGGCATTGCAGAAAGCGAAACCGGTGAAGTTCGCCGGGGACGGCCTGAGCTTTGCCAACGTGGCGCTGCCGAAACAACTCCGCGAAACCAGGATTGTGAAGGACAAATCGCCGGACGACATCGCGAAAGAAATCGTCGACTGGATTAAAAAATAACAATCGCCGCAAAAAGGCGCAAAAGATATGAAACTGAGGAAGCATTCTTCCAAACTCTGTGAGCCTGCATTTTATGGCGACCTCCGCCCTCACCCCGGCCCTCTCCCCGAGGAGAGGGAGAATTATTTGCCGCGTTTTGATCAATGCCCACACGCTGGATTGTTGTGTCTCTCAAGACCAATGACACAGAATCTGAGATGGTGGCGAAGAACACTGAAATTATCCGGCGCCGTGACGTTGCTCTCCCTCTCCCCGGGGGAGAGGGCCGGGGTGAGGGCGAGCGTGAACTCTATTTCCAGTGGAATAACTCGGGGAAATGGAAGTAAGGGATACGTATTCTCTGATCCAGTTTAATTTTGTGCCTTTTTGCGGCTGAATCAATTTATGGAAACTATCTTGTTGCTGGCAACCACAGAAGCGGACGGCTCGCTTGCCAACTCCGCCCGCGAAGCATTGCATGTTGCGGCCACCTTGCACAAATCACTCGCGGGTTCACAGCTTGTCGTCGGTTTAATCGGTGAAAATGTTCAGCCAGCGGCCGATTCCATTGCCGCCTGTCCAGCCACAAAATATTTCGGCGTCACCGGCAAGGATTTCAGTCAGTCGCGCTACGCCACTGACGCGGCCGCCGCCGAGGCCATTAGCAAAGCGGCTCGAGCGACCTTGGTGGTTGCTCCGGCAACTTTACGATTCAACCGTTGTCTGGCGGGCGTGGCGCAACGGCTCGGCGGGCGCGTTGATGCGCATGTTACAGGTGTTTCATCAACCCCGACATTGGGTGTCGGGGTAAGCCGCTGGTATTACCGCCAGCGCATGGAAGCCCTGTTGAGCCGGAAGCAACGACCGTGGTTCATACTCATTGATCCCGGCAGCCAGCCGGCGTGCCAGTGTGGAAGTGGAACGGCCTCGGTCGAAAATGTCGCCGTCCAGCTTTCTGACGTCTGCCAACGTACAACCGTCATCGGCGTGCGTGAACCGGCGGCGGATGCACAGACCATCCGGCCGGATGCGCAGTTGTTGTTCGTCACCGGCGCCGGCTGGACAAAGAAGCAGGCCGACGGCCAGCCGCACGTGCCGGAGGCAGAAAAGTTGATTCGCGGATTTCTCCAGCTCAGTCGCGCCTCGCTCGGCAGCAGCAAATCGCTGGTGGACCAGAGCGGGGAAGGGCAGGCGATACTGTCGTTTTTGTCGCACCTGAATCAGGTCGGTCAGACCGGAGCGACGCCGCGGCATCCCAAGGGACTTTCCACCTGTTGCCATGGAGAAGAGCCGCACACCGTCGGCTGGCGTTTCATTGCCGAGCGCCGCGCCATCAATCTTGATCCGAACTGTGGCTGGGCGCGCGGCAAGGCTGACGTGCTTTACGTGGCCGATGCTTTCAAAGTGATGACCAAGGTCAACGAATTGCTCGCGGCAGAAAAGTAACTGCAAGTTCTAACGATGGAACTTACACACGCCGGGCCAACGACGTGAAACGCGACAGCGGAACTGGCAGCGCCATCCGGCGTTGTGCAGTGATCTTGTTCGGTGTTTTCCGATTCATACGATTATCACCGAGACACCAAAGGGAATATCTAGCTTGGAAAAGAATCCCAGACACCGCTGGTCCACTACAAAGCCGCCGGTACAACTATTCGTCTGAAATCCACAAAACATGTCCACATTGTACTTTTGCTTCAACCGTCGCAAATATGCCATCCGCGGCTTAACTGCTCTCCATATTGTCATAATATGTTCATCGAGCGGGCGATCCCTGGGAACCGGAGCCGTGTAAAGCCATAAATCGTGCTTCCGTGGCGGCTTGCGCGAACCGGGCGCCGTCCCCTTCCGACACGTGGCAGTCGGTGTGAGCCCGAGTGTCCGGGAAATTTCATCGAAGTCCAAGCCTTTGCCAGCTATTCGGAGAGTGGCTCGGAAGTGTGCGCAATAATCCGGCTCTTTCTCTTTCAGCTTCGGGTTGTCTACGGTCAGAAAATCGCGCAGCGTAACAGGTTTCTTCATCGGGATAACTTCTTCGTCGGACAATATTATTAGGGCAAACTCACTTTGTCATTTCATGTCTTTTACCGGAAAACGACAAAATTCGAATGCCTTGTCCCTTCCCGCTATCCTAGCTTTGCGGGCATAATGCTCCCACGACACGACCAGTCAACCTCTTTCGAAACACGTTTCTGGTGCTCGCGCTCCAGTTTGACAGAGATTTCCCGTTGGTTTGGCTGTGGTCCTACGAACGGGATGCGGCTGAGGCCAGCTCGCGCTCAGTCTTAAGTCGCAATTGGCCGCAGGCGGCGTCAATGTCGCCGCCTTTTTCGCGGCGAAGGGTGGCGGGAACCTTTTGCTTCTGCAGCACGGCCAGGAATGCTTCACAAACCTTTTCTTCCGGACGTTCCCACGACAGGCCTTCAACCTGGTTGTAAGGAATCAAATTGACCTTCGCGAAGAGTCTTTTGGCAAGCGCGGCGAGCGGTCTGGCCTGTTCAATTGAATCGTTGACGCCGGCGATTAAGATGTATTCAAACGTGAGCATCCGGCCCTTTTGGCCCTGGTAATCCGCGCAGGCGGCGACCAGTTCCTTGAGTGGATACTTGCGGTTCACGGGCATGATTTTATTACGAACTTCGTCGGTCGCGCCGTGCAAGGAAATGGCGAGGCGGAATTGCTCCGGCTCGCCGCCCAGCCGGCGAATCTGCGGCGCGAGGCCGCTGGTGGAGATGGTGATTTTGCGCGCGCCGATGCCGCCGCCCCACGGCGCGTTCAGAATCCGCAGCGCTTTCACGAGGTTTTCGTAATTCGCTAGTGGTTCGCCCATGCCCATGACGACAATGTTGTCCACGGCACGTGACACGTGACGCGTGACATGTGACAAGACCGGCTTTCCTGTCACGTGCCACTTGTCACTTGTCACTTCCCTTTCCACCGCCAGCACCTGCTCGACGATTTCGTCCGGCGTCAGGTTGCGTTTCCAGCCATCGAGGCCGCTGGCGCAGAATTTGCAGCCATAGGCGCAGCCGACCTGGGTGGAAATGCACAACGTATGCCGGTCACTGGCCTCACCGTAAAGCGCGGGATTGGCGGGGATCAATACGCTTTCAATCAAGGCATGGTCGCGCAGCCGCCAGAGAAATTTTTGGGTGGTATCATGGGCGCCTTGTTTGCGGACGAGTTCAAGCGTTTGCAGGGAAAAGGTGCCAGCCAGTTTCTCACGCAATACCCCGGGTAAATTGGTCATGGCGTCCCAACGGGCGGCGCGGCGGGGATAAAGCCAATCGAGCAATTGGGTGACGCGATAAACCGGTTCATTCCAGCTTCTAAATTGCGCCTCGAGTTCGTCGCGGCTGTGGGATTTGATGTCAGTCGGCACGGCTAGTAAATCAACAATTGCACTTCCCGCAATCCTTCATTCCCCAGTTCCCAATGTCCCCGGCGCCGGACCACGAGGTGTCGGCAGGGATTGGCCTTTTGCTCGGCCTCATTCACGGAGAGCAACTGGATCCGGGCGGGACTTTTGATTTCGGATGCCGCACGCGGCATCAGGGCGAACGCCACACCGTTGTAGTTGAAGGCGATTTCATAGCCGGCCACGCCTTCCTTTTCGGCAACGGGATTTTTCAGAATGAGCATTGGATAACGCCGCAAATAGGGAAAATGGGTCGCGCGCACCAGCACGCGGCAAAACTCCGTCTGCCCGCGAATAAATTCCAGCAAATCAAATTTTTTGGCCGGATTGTGTTCCGCGAGCAAAATCCGGCGCGGGTCGAGGCCGTTCAGATTCAGGCCATTCCATTCGCCGTGGTCATTGCGTTCGCGGGGCGAGGCTTTCCTGAACCAGGATGCAAAATTGTCGTTGACCAGGAGGTTCAGTTCAAAATGGACGTGCGCGCGCTCCTTCAAAATCGTTTCCGCGTTTGAAGTCCGCCCCATGGTGGCAATGACCTCGCCGGCTTTGACGGCGTCGCCGATCTTCAGGCCGGGCCGGATGATGCTCAGATGCGCGTAGAGCGAATAAATTTCAATGCCCTGCACTACGTGGCGGATGACGATGTATCGGCCGTAATTCGAGAGCGCCGGCCGGGTACTGAAATAAACCACGGTGCCGTCGGCGGTGGCCATGACCGGGTCGGTCGGCTCGCCGCGTTTGTCGGTTTGCAGGTGCCGAATATCAAGGCCTTCGTGAAAACGCGTGCCGTTGTTGCGCACGCAGCCGAAGCTGCCGCTCGTCCACGGCTTGTCCGGCGCGGTGGGGGCGAAAAACTGCAGTTCCTTTCCCGGCTCATACAAAAAGTGATTGGCCGTCGGAAATTGAAACGGTTCCTGGGCGAGGAGAATGGCTGGCAACGCCAGCAGAAGACTCGCGGTGAACAGGCGGGCGCGGCGAACGGAGGGGAAAATCATTTGGATCGTTGTTTATTGTAAAATCGGACAACGTTGCTGAGTCCCAGCGCATACTGATCGGCTTCCGGACGCGACATGTCCGGGGTAAAAGCAAGCACTCCATTGGCGATGCGATGGGTGATGAGCGGTGCCGCCAGCCAACGGCCATCGAGCAGATTCTTGCCCCACTGGCCGTAGATGGCAAAGTGGAGGCCGGTATTGGCCGCGGAATATTGTTCCAGCATCCAGGTGCCGGTTTCATCAAAACGAACCTCGAGGGCGAATCCACCCGGCGTATCAATAATCCTTGCCGCCACAAGGTTTGCCTCGGTCAGAACGGGCTGTTGCATGATGGTGACCAGGACGGGATCGGCGCGCACCACGGAGATGGTTTGGGTCATGCCCGCGGAGCTGGGGCTGGCTTCAATATGAACGCGCAGGGCGGCAATAGGTCCGTGGGGTTTGTTGGTTTCACAGCCGCACAGCAACGCCACAGTTGCCGCCAGCGCCAAATAGATGTTGAATTGTCGAGACCAAGCTTCCATAGTGCCAACACAAAATCGGATTACGTGGCCGATGTAAAGACACTTGTATGAGCAAACAATCCAACAAAGTCGAAAACCGGAGTCGTCGAAAGCGCTATCTCAAACGAAAAAAGCAGGCGGCCAAAGCCAAAAAGGCCGCACCCGTAAAAGCCGCATCGTAGAGTTTGATGCCGGCGACCGTCATTCGCCATTCGGAGCCGCCTCACCGGCGGCTTTCCTTTTTCAGGGCTGACCCGGGGGCTCCGGAGGCGGAGGAATTTGCTGTTTCAGGAAAACAAACTTGTTCACCGCGCCCGTGGTGGTTTCCAAAAACAGTGAATAATTCGGACAGGCGAAATAGAAAAACATTAGTTTGACCACTGATTCTGCGTTGTGCGTGTGCGGTTCACAAGCGTGTCCCGGTGAACAAGCTGTGCATATCAATTCGTTGTCGGTTCCCGAAATTCGGCTATGATGTCACCAGTTCATTGAAAGAACGAAGCAGGCAGCGGCGGTTGAAAGATTGCCGTGTTTGTTTCCAGGATAATCCCAGGCGACTGGGGAAAGATCGGGTCAGGCTGGTTGGTCCGGTCCCTCTGAAGTTGGATCGAAAGGTCCGGCGGGGAGGCAGCATTCACCAGTTCCTCTGGCATGTTCGCAAATGCCAAAAGCGAATGAGGGACTTGGCGGCCAGGAGCGATTGAGAAACCGTTCCGAGCCGGGTCAAGTAGTTCAGGCCGGTTTCGAGCCTGAGCGAATCGCAGTTACCCAGAGGGTAAACGGTTGTTACTGTGCACCGGCACGGTGTCGGCGACTCTGGCGGATTCATTTAAACGATGAACCCGCCCAATGAAACCCGCTGAAAGGCGGACAAAAGGAGCGCAGGCGCCGGGAAGGACACGAAGACTGGGCAGGTCACGTGAAAACCTTTCCAAGCTGGCGATGTTAAAAACGGCGTCGCTGGGCTGTGAGCCAAAAGCAACCTGAGAGTGAAGAGGCGAGACCCGTGGCACCGGGCGAACGCGCCGCCAAAAGCGGCGGCTGACCCGGCGCTAAGCGGTCAAGACGCGAAATGTTGATCACAGGCGTGTCTTGACCTGGTTCACAGGCAGGTGGCGCAACCACCCGCCGAAGTGGGCTGAAAAGCCTCACTCGAAATTCGGCGACCGCAAGGCGCCGGACGGCCCTGCTACGAGGCCGAAAACTCCGCTTGCCGTGGAGAATGGCGTCGGGAAACCGGCAGCCCCCGTGAGGGTGCGCGCCTAATGCTGGTCCGGGAAAGAGAGATTGGCGAACTCCCATCCCCCATTTGTCCCTGCCTGGCCGAAAGGTCAGGCGGGGACTTAATGTTTTCAGGACAGGAAAACATCAAACATCCAACACTCAACATCCAACGAATCACCGCCAGTGGCTGTGACATCTTTTGACGCTGGCAGCCCCGAATTTGTGAGAATTGGCGCAAATTGCGTCCATTGACGGCGGGCGACTTCGAGTGCACAATCATTTCCGTGCCAGCAACCTTCTCAGAGGTTTGCCACCTGATCCGGTTTTACGTTGTCCTTGCCCGGGTAGAACAGTTCGTGACGAATTTTTGCGCCAACGAAAACATTCCTCCACCCTACGGACAAGCGAAGGCGGCCTGGAAAAAGCGAACATGAAAAGGCTCCTGTACCTGCCGGTTTCGCTGTTGATTTCATCCTGTTTCTTGGCGGCCACGGCGGCGGAAAGCCCGAGCAGACCCGAATCCATTCCGGAGCTGCAGGCGGCGATAGAATCCATTTTGAAGGTAACCCGGACTCCGGGCGCCGCCATCGCCATCGTCTCTCGCGACAAGGCGGACTGGGTGGCGGGCCTCGGGAAAGCCGACGTTGCCGCCAACAAACCGGTCACCGCGAACACCCTGTTTCGCATCGGCTCAACTTCGAAAGGGTTCGCGGCTCTGGCGGCGCTGCAATTGCAGGAGGAAGGCAAACTCAAGCTGAAGGACACGGTGCGACGATGGGTGCCTGACGTGGCTTTCGTCAATCCCTGGGAGGCAACCGATCCGGTGCGCCTGGTCCATTTAATGGAGCACACCTCGGGTTTTGACGACATTCACCTGCGGGAGTATGCGCTGGATGATCCAACGCCCATCACGTTGAAGGATGCCCTGGCTTATGGCACGTCTTCGCGTGTCTGCCGCTGGCCGCCCGGTTCCCGGATGGCGTACTGCAATTCCGGTCCCGCCGTTCTCGCGGCCGTCGTTGAAAAGGTTTCCGGCGAGCGTTTCGAAGATCATGTGCAGGAGCATTTTTTCAATCCGTTGCACATGGACAGCGCCAGTTATTTTTATACGCCGGCCGTGCAGCAGCGGTTGACGAAATTGTATCGTGCCGACGGTGTCACGCCGTATCCTTACTGGCACATTTCCTACCGGCCCGCCGGCTCGATCAATGCCTCGGCCCGAGACATGGCCAATTATGTGCGGTTCTATCTCCAGCGGGGCAGTCTGGATGGAACGCAACTGGTCCGGGCCGCGTCCATCGAGCGCATGGAAACCACGGAGAGTCTGCCGGCGGCAAAATTGGGCAAGTTCGCCGGATACGGGCTTTATAATTATGCGACGCCGGACGGGGCCTTTGTATTTCATGGGCACAACGGCGGGGTGATGGGGGGGGCTGACCGAGATGGCTTATCTCCCTGACTACGGCCGTGGCTACGCCGTTATGATCAATTCGGGGAGTGGTCAGGCACTGAACGAAATCGGGAAATTGGTCCGGCAATATCCGATTCGAGATCTGACTCCGCCGCCCTTGCCGCCGGCGGCGTCGGTTCCCGCCGAAATTCAGCAGCACTATGCCGGATATTATCAGGGAATCAGCCCGCGCATGCAGATGTTTTATGCGGTGGAACGCCTGATCAACTTCGGACGGCTTGTTTTCTCCACCAAGGGGCTCATCGTAACGACCTATAACCTCCATCACGATCGGTGGGTACCCGTGACGGAACGGTTGTTTCGCAGGGAAAATCAGTCAGTGGCGACCCTTGCCCTGGTGCCGGATGCCGACGGGCAGATATTGATCCAAACCGCTCATGGCACCTACAAGCAAGTGCCCGCGTTACGAGTTTGGGGACAGCGCCTCGGCACAGGAGTGATTTCCCTGCTCATGCTGAGTTCACCGCTGTACGCGCTGGTTTGGGGCACGAGAAAGTTGCTGGGCAAACTGCGCAATGCCGGCCCGTTGTCAGTGCGGGCCATGCCGTTGCTCGGCACGCTTGCGTTGGGGGGCTTCCTTGGCCTCTTTTATGTCAATCAGGGCGATGCATGGACATTGGGGGTTTGCTCCTGGGTCACGGTCGGCATCATGTTTTCAAGTATCATCTTTGCGCTCGCGGCGGCCGCGAGTCTCTATTTTGTGTATCGGGAACGGCAGGCGGCCATGAATCGCCTGGCCTATTGGCACTCAGTCCTGGTCGCAGCGGCAGTGGCAGTCGTCGCCCTTTACATGGGTTATTGGGGCCTGATCGGGCTGCGTCTTTGGGTTTGAAGAAAACAGGTGCATCCGGGACAACGGTCACGCGTGGATGAGCCGGCTGCGAAGGTGACCGGTGGTTGGGACGGGTGAATTGTCGAGAGTGCATCGCCGGACAAGCATAAGTGCAGGAGCTCCGCTGTCTGGACAGACACACTGGTCGGAAAACCAAGATTTCGAAAAAAAGTCTTGCCCGTTGTCGGCGTCCGGCACAAATTGCCTTTACCTTAACCGTGAAAAAAGTTTATGGGACGCATTTACAACAATATCGTCGAAACCGTGGGGCGCACGCCACTGGTCAAATTGAACAAAGTCACCGCGGGTTTGCCCGCCACCATTCTGCTCAAGTGCGAGTTTTTCAACCCGCTCAGCAGCGTCAAGGACCGCATCGGCATGTCCATGATTGAGGACGCCGAAAAACGCGGCGTGCTCAAGAAGGACACGGTGGTGATTGAGCCGACCAGCGGCAACACCGGGATTGCGCTCGCGTTTGTCTGCGCGGCAAAAGGCTACAAGCTTATCCTGACCATGCCCGAAACCATGTCGATTGAGCGCCGCACATTACTGGCGATGCTGGGGGCGAAGCTCGTATTGACGCCGGGCGCGGAAGGCATGAAAGGGGCCATCGCCAAGGCCGAGCAACTGGCCAAGGAAACGCCGAATTCATGGATTCCGCAGCAGTTTGAGAATCCGGCCAATGTGGAAATTCATCGCAAGACGACGGCGGAGGAGATCTGGGCCGATACCGATGGCAAGGTGGACATCCTGGTTGCGGGGGTCGGGACGGGCGGTACCATCACCGGCTGCGTGGAAGTCATCAAGCCGCGCAAACCGTCGTTTATCGCGATTACGGTTGATCCCAAGGATTCACCGGTGATTGCTCAAACCCTGGCCGGCCAGCCATTGAAGCCGGGTCCCCACAAAATCCAGGGATTGGGTGCCGGGTTTATTCCGAAAAATCTTCATTTGAAGGATGCCAGCGGCCATCCGCAAATAGCGGAGTCCATTGAAGTTTCCAACGATGACGCCTTCGAGATGGCGCGGCGGTTGGCGAAGGAAGAGGGCATTTTGTGCGGTATTTCGTCCGGCGCCAACGTCTGGGCAGCCATTCAGGTGGCCAAACGCCCTGAAAACAAGGGCAAACTGATCGTGACCATTGCCCCGTCCACCGGCGAGCGTTATCTGAGCACGCCGTTGGCGGCGGAGGCGCGTGCGGCGGTGGGTGGTTGAGCGCCAAAAAGTCAGAAATGAACGCCTGATTTTGCCTAAAAAAAGTGTTGCGCGGGTCAGGTATTACTCGTATTAATCAGGTGTCGAAGGTTTGATGTCTGTGCATGGCAGCTTTTCAGGACAGAAAGCCGCCGGTTAATTTCCCAAAATTCACAATTCAATACCGGTTTTCGGGATAACTTTTGGCCTTCGAACACAAAACACATTTATGAGCGACACGAAAAACAACGGTGAGAAATCATCGGATTACGGCTCCGGTTTTCTGGAGATTTCGGAAAAGGGCTTTGGTTTCCTGCGCACCGCGCAAAACCATTATCATCCGAAGCCGACTGACATTTTTGTCACACCTGACACCATCCGGCGCAGCTTTCTGCGCGAAGGCAGCCATATCGTCGGTCCGACCCAACCGCCGCATCGCGGCACCAGCCCGCAACTCAAGGCTGTCGAAAAGGTCAACGACATGCCGTTTGACGACTATGTCAAGGCCGTCCGCTTCGAAAATCTCACCACCATCGACCCGATTGAAAAGTTCAAGCTGGAAACGGACCCCGATTTGATTGAGACGCGGGTGATTGACCTCGTCACACCGATCGGGAAGGGCACCCGCGGCCTGATCGTGGCGCCACCGCGCACCGGCAAGACGACCATCCTGAAGCAGATTTGCAACGCGGTGACCACCAATCATCCCGACGTCCAGGCCATGGTTCTGCTGATCGACGAACGGCCGGAAGAAGTCACGGATTTCCAACGGTCGGTCAAGGCCGAGGTCGTGGCGTCGTCGAACGACCAGGACCTGGAAACGCATGTGCGCCTCTCGCGCTTCATGGTTGAGCGTTGCCGGCGGATTGTCGAGAGCGGCAAGGACGTTTTTGTGCTGATGGATTCGCTCACGCGCATTGCCCGCGCCTACAACAGTGTTCATGGCGGCAGCGGCCGCACGATGACCGGCGGCGTGGACGCGCGCGCCCTGGAAATCCCGCGCAAGATGTTCGCCTCGGCGCGTAAGATCGAGAATGGCGGTTCCTTGACGATTCTGGCCACGGCGCTCATCGACACCGGATCGCGCATGGATGAACTCATCTTTCAGGAATTCAAAGGGACAGGCAACATGGAGTTGATCCTCGACCGGAAACTTTCGGATCGGCGCCTGTTTCCGGCGATTGACATTCCCAAGAGCGGCACGCGCAAGGAGGAGAAGCTGTTCCCGCCCAAACAAATTGAAGCGGTGCGCAAACTTCGCCGGATGATGGTGGACTTGAATCCGGTTGAGGCCATGGAAACACTGGTGGCCGCGCTCAAGAAGCACAAGACCAACGACGAACTGCTCGCCAAGCTCGAAAAAGGCAGTTAAGCCGGAGCGCGGCGGGCGGCCGGCACGGCATGTTCGGATTTCTCAAAAAACGCCGCCACGATCGGATCCGAAACCAACCGTTCCCATCCGAATGGCGCGACTTGCTCCTGCGCCGTTATCCCATGTATTCCCGTCTGCCCCCGGCAGACCGCCGGGAATTGGAAGGCCACATCCAGGTTTTTCTTGCCGAGAAACATTTTGAAGGCTGTGGCGGACAGGAGATCACCGACGAAGTCAGGGTATTGATTGCGGCGCAGGCGTGCCTGTTGTTGCTCCATCGGGAGACAGACTGTTATCCCCGTTTGCACAGCATCCTGGTATATCCTTCGAGTTATGTTGCCCCGACCTGGCACCTGGAAAAGGACGGGAGGACGATTGCCGAAGGTTACCAGGTGCGGGGAGGCGAATCGTGGGCGCACGGAACGGTGGTGCTGGCCTGGGACGGTGCGTTTGCCGGAGCCGTGGAGTTGGACAAGCAGAGGAATCTGGTTCTGCATGAATTTGCCCACCAACTGGATGAGGAAGACGGCCGGGCTGATGGCGCTCCGCTTTTGAGCGGGCCAAACCTTCGGCAGATACACCATCGCTACCAGACCTGGGCCAGGGTTCTGAATACGGAATTTCAGCAACTTCGCCGGGCGGCGGAAGATGGCCGGGAGACGGTTCTCGATACGTATGGCGCCCAAAACCCGGCGGAGTTTTTCGCCGTGGCCACGGAATGTTTTTTCGAGAAACCCGGCCGGCTGCGGGAACGACATCCCGCCTTGTACGCCGAGTTGAGGAAATTCTACAAACAGGATCCCATGCTTTATACTCCGGCCGAGCCGGTTAAAGATGAAACTCCGACCTAACATTCAGGCCCGGCCGGTCATGCCGACAACCGGGGACCTCCATTCCCGCCCGCCATTGGAGCGGATGTTGCGCATCCATCAGGCGGTCTCGTCCGGCAGGTTTCCCAACGCTTCCACGCTGGCGCGCGAAATTGAGGTCGCCACCAAAACGATCCACCGTGACATCGAGTTCATGCGTGACCGGCTGGGCCTGCCGATTGAATTCAATCCGCGCCAAAACGGCTATGATTACACCGAGGAAGTCAGCGCCTTTCCGACGATGCAGATCACCGAGGGCGAACTCTTTGCGCTGGTGGTTGCCGAGAAAGCACTCCAGCAATATCGCGGCACGAGTTTTGAGAAGCCGCTCCTGAGCGCCATCAAAAAGATGGAGCAGGCGTTGCCGGACACCATTTCGCTTAACCTCGCGGACATCGAACAGACCATTTCCTTTCGCACGCGGGCCGAGCCGGTACTGGACTTGGAAATCTTCGAGGTCCTCGCCAGAGCCGTTTCACGACACCAACAACTCGAGCTGGCCTACCGCAAACCCGGCCAGCGAAAGCCGGAGAAACGTATTATTGACCCGTATCATCTGGCGAACATCAACGGCGAATGGTTTCTGTTCGCCTACGACCACGCCCGCAACGACATCCGCACCTTTGTCCCGGCGCGAATCCGGTCTGCTCATCGGACCGGTGAGACGTTCGAACGTTCGCAGAAATTCTCGCTGGAAGAACGCCTGCGTGACAGCTTTGGGGTCCACTCCGGCGAAGGTGAATACGATGTTGTCATCCGCTTCAACGCCCGGGTTGCCGATTATATTCGTGAAAAGAAATGGCATGAATCGCAGCAATTACGCGATCTGAAGGGCGGGGGAGTGGAATTGCGGCTGAAGCTGTCAAGTTTGGTGGAAATTGAACGCTGGATTCTCAGTTGGGGCGGGGACGCAAAGGTTATTCGTCCCAAGGAACTCATTGACGCGGTGCGCAGATCGGCCGGGCAGATTCTTGGTGGTTAACCTGAAATTATGACGGTTTCCGGATTGAAATGTTTCAGGTGTTAGCTTAGAATAGTGAGGTTGTGAAATCCAAAGTCGGGCTTTTTCTGTTCTGCATGTTTCTGGGATTTAGCCCGGCGGGACTGCTTTTCGCCCAAGGCACGGCGTTCACCTATCAGGGACGTTTGAATGACGGCGGCAGCGCGGCCAACGGCAGCTACGATCTGACCTTCGCGCTGTTTAACACCAACGTTACCGGCACCGCCCTGACCGGCGCCCTTACCAACAGCGCCACGACGGTCAGCAACGGCCTGTTCACGGTGACGCTGGATTTCAGCAACCGGTTCGACGGCACGCCGCGCTGGCTCCAGATCGGCGTCCGCACCAACGGCGCCTCCGATTTCACCACGCTGAGCCCGCGCCAGCAACTGACGCCGACGCCCTATGCCATCTTTGCCAATACCGCGAGCAATCTTTCCGGGTCGTTGCCGGCGTCGCAGTTGGCCGGCCCCCTGCCGGGCAGCGCTTTTGTGGGTTACACCAACACCGTGGCCTTGACCAACGGTGGGAACCTGTTTGCCGGAACTTTCAGTGGCCTCTTCAGCGGCATTTTCAACGGCGCTTTCTTCGGGAACGGCGACGGGGTGACGAATGTGAATGTGGCCAAGCTGACCGGCGTTCTCGCCGACAATCAGTTGCCGGCCAATACTGCGTTTGTGAACAGCAACCAGACTTTCAGCGGCGCGAACATTTTTACCAATTTCAACAATAGTTTCCAGGGCAGTTTTTTTGGCAATGGCCTGGTCGGGTGGGTCCCCACCAACGGCGCGGCAATTCAAGCGGCCATCGACCACGGCTATTTGTTGACCAGCCCGCAATTGGTGACGGTGACCTTGCCGGCGTCGGCCAATCCGGGTGACATCGTCCGCATCTCGGGAGCGGGGGCAAGCGGCTGGCGGATCTCGCAGAATGCCGGCCAATCCATCATCGGGAATTTTTCCAGTTTTGCCAATTCGCCGTGGACGATGGTCGATACGCCAAGCACGTGGTACGGCATCGCGTCATCAGCGGACGGCAGCCGCCTGGCAGCCGTGGCGAGCGTCAATGGGATTTACACTTCGGTCGATTCGGGAATTACCTGGACTGCCGTCAGCGTGCCCTCGGCACAATGGCGTTCGATTGCCTCATCGGCTGATGGGAGCAAATTGGTGGCAGGCGTTTACGGTGGCGGAGTTTATACGAATTCAGGCACGAGTTGGGCAATAGTCGGTTCCAGCGCGCCGAGCCCTGCGAACTGGGTTTCCGTGGCTTCTTCAGCAAGTGGCAGCACGTTGTATGCGGCGGTGAGTGGTGGCGCGGTTTATAAATCCAGCAATTCAGGCGCGTCGTGGTCGGCAGTCACTGGAAATGCAAATTGGGTTTCGGTGGCATGCTCGGCGGACGGCACCAAATTCGCGGCGGCCGTTGCCGGTGGCGGGATCCAGGCTTCCGGCGGTTCCGGCGCGCCCGGTGCAAACTGGAGTTCGGTTACTTCGTCTGCTGACGGCAACAGGCTGGCGGCGACAATCAGTGGCGGAGGTATTTATACTTCCTCCAACGGTGGCGCGAGTTGGGCACAGCAATCCAGCGCACCCAGCGCAAGTTGGAGTTCCATTGACTCGTCGTCAGATGGCAGCAAACTGGTGGCGGTGGTGAGCGGCGGCAGCATTTACATTTCAAGCAATTATGGCGTTACCTGGGTGCAACAAACCAATGCACCCGTAAGAGGCTGGAGTTCCGTTGCCTCATCGGCCGATGGCACCAAACTGGCCGTCGTTATCAACAGCGCTACGACCGGCGGGATTTTTGTTTCACAGGCTTCTCCACAAACTGTGACCACAGTGGGGACCGGCGGTTACCTTATCGGCAGCCAGGGCTCGGCGGTCGAGCTGCAATATATCGGTAACAACCAGTTCATGCCCGTCAGCTTCGCGGGAACTCTTTGGGCGTACTGATTTCCTGTTAAAATGCTAAAGCGTTGAAGGATACAAGCGGCGCCTGAATATGCAGGGGGGCAAAACTTTTAACTTTTAACGCTTCGCGCTTCAGCGCCTTCAGCGGACTTTGAATTTCGGACATTGACCGAGGAATTTCTTCGGATTCAGATAGAAGATTTTGTCAATGGTCGCGGCAGGATAATCGCGTTTCTTCATTTCCATCGCCGTTTTCGGTACCGCCAGGGGATCACTGACGCCCCAGTCGCAGGCGCTATTCAGCCAGAGGCGTTCCTGGCCGCAGGTTTCGAGGATGTCGATGGCGCGCGCCGGCGAACACTTGGTTTCCGGGTAAAGCGTCATGCCCGCCCAAAAGCCCGCGTTCAGGACCAATTTGACGGTATGCTCCTCGACATGGTCTATGACGACCCGTTCCGGACGGATGCGCTGGTTGCTCTTCAAAACGTCCAGTATCAGCCGCGTGCCTTTCAGCTTGTCCTCCAGATGCGGTGTGTGAACAAGAATGAGCTGGTTATACCGCGCCGCGAGGTCCACGTGCATTTCCAATACCTTCAGTTCGTTTCGCGAATTCTTGTTAAGCCCGATCTCGCCGATGCCGAGTACACTGGGCCGGTCAAGAAATCGTGGAATCATAGCCAAAACTTCCTCTGCGAGCGTCACATTCTCTGCTTCCTTGGGGTTGATGCAAAGCCAGCAGAAATGTTTCAGGCCGAATTTCGCCGCGCGTTTCGGCTCGTGCTCGGTGAGCTGACAGAAATAATCGTAAAAGCCGGCGGCGGAACTGCGATCGAAGCCCGCCCAGAATGCCGGTTCGCAAACCACCTCGCAGCCGGCGACGGCCATGCGTTCGTAATCATCCGTAACCCGGCTGACCATGTGGGCGTGCGGCTCGATGTAGCGCATGAAATTGGTTGAGAGTTAAGGGTTGAATGTTGAGAGTCAGACTCTTTTGCCTGACCAGGCGCCAGTGGCGCCTTTGCTTTCCGCTTTGGCCATCGGCTCCGTTGTCGGATCACTGAAGGCCAGTAAAACCCGCCGGGCTTTCTCATTTTGCCGGCCGCTCAATTTGCCCAGCGCAATTCGGAAGGCCTTTAATCGAAAATCATCCCTGCCCGTGGCGCGTTCAGCGCGGTCGAGAAAAGCGGCGATTTCAATCAATTTGTGCCGCGCATCGAGGAAGTAAAGGTCGAGGATCTGCTGTCGCGTCATATCGTTTATGAGTTACGATGGATGATTTATGATTTTGTCAAAATGTGGCACTCCCATCATAAATCGCAAATTATAAATCATTTATCCAGCACAGCACCTGCTTCGCCGCTGCCTGGGGTGCGGTGTTCAGCACGTTGTGATCGGCGCGCAGGATGACTTTGTAATCGCACAAAGCCGCACAGTTTTTCCGGAGCCAGCGCCGGACCAGCGGCCAGGGCACGACGGGATCAAAACCCCCGGTTAACGCGAATACGGGCAGTCCAAGCTGCCGGACTACGGGCCGCGGATCGTTTTCGGCGACCAGACGCAGGCGATGTTGCGCCGCCTGGCGGTCCAGTTCCGTGCGGCGCGCAAGGAAATCGTCAATCGTTGCCAGGGCTGGTGGCGAACGGCAATAGCGAAAACGCGCCACCCTGGCGTAACCAAAGATGATCCAAACCAGCAACCTCATTGAAGCACGATCGGAGATTTTTTTCATGAACCAAAGCGCTGGATTGGGGTATTTGACGAAACCGCCGGCGAGAATCACGCCCTGCGCCGCGAATGTTCCGCGCGCCACCATGGCCCAGACCACCTGCGAGGAAAAGGATTCACCGAGCAGCCAGCCGCGGGTGATGCCTTGCTTTGCCAGCGCAGTTTCTACCGCTGCCGCGTAATCATCCAGTGACCAGGTGAGTGTGCGCGGATAAGTGAGTTCAACAAAGCGTACCCTGTCGCCGAGGGCATGGCGGAAACCGCCGATGAGTGTCCAGTCGCCATGCAAGCCGGGCAGATAGATCAGCGATGGCAGTGAAGCATCGCCGTATATGCGCAATTGCAGTTCTTCGGCCATTTTGGAGGAGCCGAGGCAACGAGGCTCTGACAGAATTTACGATTTACGGCCGGCGATTTACGAGTCCTTTCACAAATTTCCCGGCTCACATAATTCGTACATCGCGAATCGGGATTTTGAGCTTCCTCACGTCGGCTCCTGCTTTTGCAGTTTTGGAAATAAATCCGCCGCCGTCATGCAGGTGGCAATGCTTAATTCTTCGAGCGAACAGCCTTTGACTCGGGCGACGACTTCGGAAATTTCCTTCACGTAAGCCGGTTCACAGCGTTTGCCGCGATAGGGCACGGGCGCGAGATACGGACAATCCGTTTCCAACATAAGCTTGTCCAGCGGCGTGGCGGCGACGGTATCGCGGACATTCTGGCCGTTTTTGAAGGTCACAATACCGGTGAAACTGACGAGCGAACCGATTTCCAATACGCGCCGCACCCGATCGGCGTTCTCACCGAAACAATGGAACACACCACGAACTTTCCCGGCGAACGGTTTGAGTTGCGCCAGCGTGTCGTCAAAGGCATCGCGTTGGTGGATGATACAGTTCAGCCCGGCTTCAATGGCGACTTCGATTTGTTGCTGGAAAACGTCGGCTTGCCGTTGCTGGTAACGTTGGTCGTCTTCGGCGCGGCCATTTTGCGAGCTTGGCAGATGATGATAATCCAGACCGATTTCACCGATGGCGACGACCTTGGGATGTTTGGCGTATTCGCGCAAAGCCGGGCGGAGGTCGGATGGCGCTTTCAGGGCCTCGGTGGGATGCCAGCCGACGGCGGCATAAACAGCTGGAAATGTTTCAGCCAGGCGGAGGGCGCGTTCGCTGCTGCTGAGGCTGGTCCCGATGGAAATGATCCGGGTGATGCCGGTGGCCTGGGCACGAGCGATGACCTCGGGCAAGTCATTCGCGTAATCGGGATAATCGAGATGTGCGTGGGTATCGTAAAACGTCGCCATGCCAATTTGCCGGTTATTTGGTCAGCGCCTCGTATCTGGCCACTTCGTCAGGTTTGTTGAGTTTCTTCGCCAATGCCAACAGCTTTTGGTAAATAATCATTTTTCCGGGATAATCAGGGGATTCCTGGAGCAGTTGTTGATAGTCATCGTAGGCTGCCTGGTTCTGGCTTTGGTCTTCCAACTTGCCACCGAGGGTGAGCCGGAGTTCGATGCGCTGCTCCGGCGACGGGCCGCGTTTTAGAGCCAGTTCATACATATCAATGGCCGAAGACGGTTTGCCTTCCCTTTCATAAAGGTCGGCCAGCTTTTCCGTCAGCACGGCGCTGTGGGTGGTCGCGTTGAGGTTTTCAAGATAAATCGCCATCCGGAAGATGGAGGCGCCGTGGGCGAGCGCCAGGTCAACGACCCGCAGGCACGCCCATTCGCTCAGCGGGCTGTGACGGCGCTCGAGTTGGGCATAGAGCAGTTGCAGCGGTTTGCCAAACGGACGGTAAAGCGGGTCGCCAATAACGGTTGTCTGCCAGGACAGGACCGGTTGTGCCGCCCAGGCAGCCTCGCCGAAGGTAAAGCCGTTGGCCATCCAACGCGCCAGAAAGGCGGCAATGTTTGGCGTGCCGGAGAGGTAAGGTTCATACACACAGCCCATCGTGCAGGTCACCCCTTTGGCCAATAACGGGCCGCACCAGTTTCGATCTTCGGACCGGAGGGTGTCGGCGCTGAATGAATGCAAATGATAAGCGAATGCGCCGGGCATGAATTCCACCTTCGGCTGCGCAAATGGGCCGGAAACGTTCCCGTCATACCACCCGCAGTAAACGGCAATCTGACTCATGGGAAAACTTGCGGGAAATAACTCCGGTTTGTCATCCAGGGTGGTCTCGAATCCCAGTTCACTGCAGATTTCCGCCCCTTCCTGGATCCATTCGTCGCCCAGATAATAGCTGTTCGTTTTGGGCAATCCGCGCGCGTCGAAGTAAGCGCGCCCCCACAAGCCATCACGCCCGGCCTCGAGCGCCTTGTCCACGAGGCCTTTCGCAATGGCGGCGCTTGGTCCGTCAAGCCGCGCCACCATTAAAATGCCGTTGGTCGGATTCAAAAGTGCGGTATTAGTGGCCCCATAGACCCAGTTTTGCAGCGGTCCCACCAGCGAAACACCCGTTTTTACCATCGGCAGCCAGGCGAGTTCGGAATCCACGGCGGCTTCGTTCCGCTGTAATTCGGGCTTGATACCGTTGGTAAGGGATTCATTCAAACTCGGATCAGGCGCGATTTTCAGCGGAACACCATAACACAAAACGGCATAGCGGATTTTGGACGCGACCACGCGGTATTGCATACTCGCCGGTCCGTCGTTGGTCGCACCGGTCGTCACAAAGCCGAATCGCCAAAGATGGTCGGAATCCAACCGGCGGGCCAGCGGCAATTGCAGGGTATCGCGAAATTCCTCCCGCGACATCACCTCATTGGTCGTCATGGCAAAACCGTAAATCTGTTTCCTGGGAACCTGTCGTGCCTTGGCATAATACTCGGCCACGGATTTGGACTCCGGCACGCGCTTGTTGTAAATGAGCACGACTTCATCGCCGCCGGCCCAGGCCAGCAGTGGCGCCAGTACCGCCGACAAAATCGCAAGCCGGAGTGGGAAAAATCTCATAGGCTGGTCATTAGACCTCGAACGGAACAAAACATTCTAAAATTCACAGAGTGTCCTCGATTCTAAGGCCGTCGTACGCAAGGGCAACGCCATCCGGCAGTTCGGCTTGCGCCTTGTCGTGATCGTAATCGTGCGTCAAGTGTGTGAAGAATGTCCTGGCTGCGCCAATGCGCCGCGCGGCGGTCAACGCTTCGTCAAGGCTCATGTGCGTCGGATGCGGTTTAGGCCGGAGCGCGTCGAGCACGGCGATTTCAACGTCGCGGACCTTTTCCACGACCGCCGGCGGGACTTCCTTGCAATCGCTCAGGTACGCGAGCCGCTTCCTGCCGTTTTGCACAAAGAGATAGCCATTGGTCATGGTGGAACCGTGCGGCAAGGGCAGGGGAGTGATTTCAAGGTCCCCCAGCGTGAACGTTCCATGAATCACATGTGGTTCAGGATGAAAATAACCTTTGGGAATCGGCCGGCCGTCAAAGGCGTAAATAAAAACACGTTTGAGCGAAGCCATCGTTTCCTCATTCGCGTAAATCGGCAGCGGACCGCCCCGGACATCGCAAAAACGCCGGCAATCGTCCAGGCCCATGACATGATCGGCATGGGGATGGGTGAAAATCACCGCATCCAGCCAGAGGATGTTTTCGCGCAGCATTTGCACACGAAATTCCGGCGTGGTGTCCACAACCAGTTTTGTCCGGTCGCTGGCGACATAAATCGAAGGCCGGGTGCGGTGGTTCTTCGGGTTCGCCAAAAATTCCGGCGGATATTCCCTGCCGATCACCGGCACGCCTTGTGAGGTGCCGCTCCCGAGGAAAACGAGTAAAAATGACATGTCCAAATTGTCCGCTTAAATTAACGGGAGCCAACGGCGGGTGCATCAAAAACTTTCTTCTTTCGCACGCTCCGGTCCGGTATCCTGTGAATCCGGCTTGACCGGCAACTGTTTACAAATCATGGACTCATTGCCAACTGTTCTACTAAAACCGGGTGAGGCCGACCGCATTATCGCCGGCCACCCATGGATTTATCACGGTGAAATCCTCCGGCTGAGCCGGCAACCGGCTGATGGCGAACTCGTTCAGGTCAAGGATCACCGCCAGCGATTTCTCGGCATTGGCTTCTTCAATGCCCGGTCCAAAATCAATGTCCGGGTCCTTTCCCCGGAGCGGGTCGAGATAAGCGAGCCATTTTTTGAAGGGCGCATCCGCGCCGCGCTCGATGTCCGGCAAAGACATTTGCCAACGGCCACCTCCTTCCGGGTCGTCAATGCCGAGAGTGATTTTCTGAGCGGCCTCATCGTTGACAAATATGAGGATGTGCTGGTTGTCCAAATTTCCTCGTTGGGGATGGACCAGCGGAAAGCACAGATTATCGCCGTGCTGCAAAAAATCTTTTCGCCGCGCGCCATTCTTGAACGCAGCGATATGGCGTCGCGCAAATTTGAGGGATTGGAAGAAGCGGGGGGAATCCTGGTTGGCGAATTGAGCGGGCCGGTTTCAGTAAAGCTGAACGGGCTGACGTTTGAGACCGACCTCGTCGGCGGGCACAAGACGGGTTTGTATCTCGACCAACAGGCCAATTATCAGGCGGTGGCGCAGTTTGCCAAGGGCGCGCAGGTTTTGGATTGTTTCAGCTTTCTCGGCGGCTTCGGTTTGCACGCGGCGCGCGCAGGTGCGGCCCACGTGCACTTGCTCGACCAAAGCGCGGAGGCGATAGCGGCCTCCCAACGAAACGCAGCCGCCAACGGGCTGGCGGAGAGGTGCTCGTTCGGGGCCGTGAACGTTTTCGACTGGCTCAAGGCACAAACCGCCGTCCAGCCGCATGAAAAAGTCATTCCACGATTCGATTTAATCGTGCTCGACCCGCCGTCGTTCACGCGCAATCGCGCCTCGGTGCCGGACGCCCTGCGAGGTTACAAGGAAATTCATTTGCGCGCATTGAAATTGCTGAAGCCCGGCGGCACGTTGGCGACGTTCTGCTGCTCGCACCACGTGGACGCGACGACCTTTCAGGATGTGATTCTGTCGGCCGCTTATGACACCCGGAGAATTTTGCGCCGTGTCGCAATCTATTCGCAGAGCCCGGACCACCCCGTCATCCCGATGATTCCGGAAACGGAATATCTGAAAGGTTTTGCGTTTGAGCTTGTCAGGTAATTTCGTAGCAGCCGACGTAAGGCGGCTCATTTCAAATTCGGAATGAAAATATTGAGCCTCCTCACGTCGGCTCCTACTCATTGCTGCACGCCGACGCGATAGAAAAACGGGCCGTTGCCGACGGCATTGGTATCCATGTAACTCGTTGTGCCGGCTTGGCCGACGATGTTGCTCCGGATGGTGGAAAACGCCGGTTGTGTTCCCAGATTCGTGCTGCTTAGCAGGAAATAGGTCCGGTTGCTCACGCTTTCCCAGCTTACGACCAGACCCGCCGGATTGTTGGTTGGCGCAGGAGGCAACATGGCCAGGACGGATAAGGCATTGGTAGGGTTCAGACCCGCAATCCAATCCTGATAGGCATTAAATCCGGTGCCATCCAAATCCACGTAATCCACCGAGCCGTCAGTCGGCAAGCCATATAGCTGTAGCCAGGCGTAGGAGATGACCGAAGCGGGTGTTTGGTATTCGTAAGCCCCGATGTCCACGGTGCCACCGACAATGCGTGGGTTGCCGTCCAAGTCGGTAGCGCCGGTAACGTAAACATTGCCGGAATTGATGCAAGGCGAGTTGGATTGCAGATGAAAATCTCCATCAGTCAGGCTCACAAACATCGGTGCGTTGGTGATGTTGCCAGGCCCCCCGAGGATTGGATAACTACAGCAATTGACGTCGTTGTAGCCGACGCCGCTGCTCCAGTTGGGGCCGGTCGGTGAATTATTGTAATAGATGATGGAATTTGTTGCGAACGGACCAATACTGCCTCCCTCAATTCCGCCGCCGCCGTAACTGGCGGTGTTGCCAACCACAGTGCAATTGACCAAACCGCAAGAATTTACCCCACCACCGTAAATCGCTGCATTACTCAGTACGAGACAGTCGTTCAGTTGGCTCTGAAAAGCACCCCCGCCCATACCAGCCCTGTTGTTCACGATGATGCATCGAGTCATCACGCTGCTCCAAGCTCCACCACCCCAATCGCGTCCACCTAAAACTGCATTATTACTTAAAATGCAGTTTGCCATGGTTCCGGCAAAAGCTCCGCCTCCTCCGTATCCAGAGGTGTTCCTGATAATCGCGCAATTGGTCACAAATGCACTCAACGATTCGCACCAGATTCCGCCTCCGTTGCCGTCCGCTGTTCCGTTACTTATAGCGCGCGTGGCCCCACCCGTTAACGTGAATCCAAACAACGACGTTCCATTTGTCATATACACGCACCGCACTGCGCTGTCGCCGTTGGTCGTCCCGGGCATTTGATAACCTTGAATTACAGTGACCGCCGGGCCGTTGACGCTTTGGACCGACAATGGTCTGGTTAATGCCACACGGTTCGTGAGAGCGTTACCATTGACCGGGCGTCCGCCAACAGAATAGATGCCGTTGGTTACTAGAACCAAATCGCCGTCGCTCGCTGCGTCAACAGCGTCCTGGATATTCGTCGCGGCGATGCTCCAATCGGAATAGGGAACGATGGGGTTGGTGCTGGTCAGGCTCGCGTAGCGTACATTGCCTTGAAACTCATAGGCGCCCATGTCCACCACGCCGTTGACAATGCGTGCGTTGCCATCCAGGTCGGAGGCGCCGGTGACATAACCGTTATTGCCGGCATTGAGGCAGGGCGAGTTGGATTGAAGGTGAAAATCGCCGGCCGCCGCATTCACGAAGGCTGGATCGTTCGTGATGTTGCCGGGGCCGTTTGTCGAATAGGGAATGGTGCAGCAGTAATTGATGGAACCATTGGGATTGAAGGTGCCGCGAAAATAATTGGCGTTGGTTGGGGCGCTGTTGAAATAGACGATGCAGTTGTTCAAAGTGCCGTCGCTGCTCCCGTCGAATCCGCCGCCATAGCTGACGGCAGAATTGCTGCAGACAGTGCAATTGTTCAGTGTGCCCCGGGTGGCACCACCACCGGATCCGGATGCCGCATTGCCGACCACGACACAGTTGTAAAGTTTGGCGAGGTATGTGCCGCCACCGGAACCGGCGGTATTGTTCTCGATGACACATTTATTGAGCGATCCGTAAATGGCGCCACCGCCCCAAAAATAGGCCGCATTGCCGGTCAGGACACAATTTGAAATCACCGAATTGGCAGTGCTGCAATAGGCCCCGCCACCCACCTGTTCTCCCTTGGGGTCGCCGGCTGCGCCGCGCGTCGCGCCGTTCGTCAGGGTGAATCCGGAGAGCACGGCGGAGGTGGCCAAATAAACACAGCGGACCGCTCCATCTCCCGTAATCGTCCCGGACACCTGATGGCCCTGAATGATCGTTGCCGCCGGACCGTTGACACTTTGCACGGTTACAGCGTTTGTGACGGCCAGGCGGTTTGTGAGCGCGTAACCGTTCACGGCCCGCCCGCCGGTCTGGTAAACGCCATTTGTCACCAGAATCAGATCACCGTTCGTGGAGGCATCTATGGCATCCTGAATATTCGTCGCGGCCGTAAGCCAATTGGCATAAGGCGGTACGGGATTGGTGCTGCTCAGGCTCACGTAGAGGGTCGCCGCTGAAATTTCAAAGCTCAGAAGTGTCAGAAAAATGAGTGCAACCAACCAATAACGCAATTTCATGGCTGCCATTCCCGGGAATGGAGCAATCCTATCCATTCGCCTTCCTGAAAGTCAATGAGAAACGGTTAAGTCAAACTCGCAGCAGTTCCCGCTGCCAATTCATCAATTCGGACGCGTATTGGTCCCAGTGGCGGGCGAGTTCGCTCAGCGTCGCCCGGCTGGCGATCACGGTGGGGTCGATGCCCAATTCATGCGCGTGCCGGTCCCGACGATTTTCCAGGTCATGGTAGCGGCGCATCTCGGCTTCGGTCGGGCGGTAAAACTTATGCCGCAATGGCTCGGGCTGGCTCCCCGGTGGCAAGGCAAGCGCTGCCTTGACGGCCTGGCTCAAGGCGGCGTGGCGACGCGGCGACAGGCGGGGAGGCATCAGGTGATCCACCGGTTTGTGGGCGGCAGCGGTTGCGGCGATGTTCACGAGCTTTTCGTGGTTGAGAATGAAAAAGGGAGGGCAATTGGCGGCAATGGCTTCCCTTTCTCGCCATTCCCATAATCCACGCAGAACGGCCAGCGCGCGGCGATTCAACGCATGGCTGCCCTTGATGCGCCAGACGGCATCCACATTGGTGGTGGGCGGCTTTGAGCTTTCCGCAATGAGCCGGGCGCACGATTCCTGGTGCCAGGCCAGACGGCCTTTCCGTTGGAGTTCAAGCTTCAGTCTGTCCGCCAGCGGTTTGAGATAATGCGTATCGTTGCGCGCGTATTTTTCCATCCGTTCGGTGAGCGGGCGTCGTGCCCAATCGGCCTTTTGCGAGCCTTTGTCCAGCTTCACGCCAAGAAATTGTTCAACCAGCGCACTCAACCCGAACTGGCGTTCCCCCACAAGCCGGGCGGCTGGCAGGGTGTCAAAAATGGCCGACGGAACAAATTCATGGTGCTTGCGCAGCAGGCGCAGATCATAATCCGCGCCGTGCATGATTAACTCGTGCGCATTGAGCACGTCCAACAGCGGGTCGAGATTGATGCCGGCGAGCGGGTCAATCAGGGTATCGCCGGCGGCGGTGCTGATTTGGATGAGGCAGACCTTCTCAGGATAGGCGTGCAGGCTGTCGGCTTCAGTGTCGAGGGCCAGCCAGGGAGCGGATCGAATGGTCGGCAGAAGGGTTGCCAGCTTTGCATCGGTGTTAATCACGCCAGAAATATATTTATGATGCGACCAATCAAAAGACGAAACTGCATTCTGCTGGGATGATTTGGCGGGGTAATGCTGCCGGCGGGCTGGCCTTGGCGCGCCAAAGCGAAGCGACGGCGGCTCGCGCGGACATTCGCCCCGCAAAATATTCAAATTGCACTGCTGCCGGCGGGAACCAGTCTTGCGTTCCGCCGGGTTCAGATTTTACAGCCTGATTCCATCAAAATGGAATTGAATGTTTCGGGCAATCCCCCTGTCCATTAAATGTAACTTATCTTGCAAAGTGGCGCCTGGCGCCAATCGTCGCCCACGGGAGGGCGCGCCGAATGAATTAACGTTTATGAACGAGCCAATGTTTATTGTTGCGCCACCGCAAAAAAAGCGGCGGCGCTGGCTGCGATTTTTTGCAGCCCTGGCGGTGGTGGTGGTCATCTTGATCGTGGTGGTGTGTTTTGTCGTGACGAATCCGGCCTTTATCATAAGCGTGGTGCTGCCCCGCGCGGGTGCGGCGATGAACGCGGATATCACGGTCAGCAGCCTGTCTTTCAACCCCTTCAAACAGATTGTGCTGCGCGACTTGAAGGTGCAGCCGATCGGACAGGCGCCGGTCTTCACCGCCTCGGAAGTGAACGTCCGTTACCATCTCTGGGACATTCTTCGCGGCAATATTCACGTGGATGAAATCGCGCTCGACTCGCCGACGGTGGAACTGATTCAAAACCCGGATGGCAGCAGCAACCTGGATCCCCTGCTGAAGGCGTTGCGGGGCAAACCCACCAAAGCCGCCAAACCCAAATCGGCGTCATCGAAAGCGCCGCAGATTGACATGGGCAAGCTGACCTTGCGCAACGTGAGCCTGGTGGAAATCAAAAATTACGGCGGCGGCCGGAGCAACGTGCTGGCGTTGACAAATCTGGACCTCACCCTTTCCAACCTGAAGAACGGACAGTCCGCCGCACTTCAGGTGTCGGCGACTTTGCGCGTTGACCAAAATCCGCCCGGAGGCACCAATGGATTCCTGGCGGCGACCATAAACGGGACTTTCAATTTTGGCCTGACGCCGGACTTGAAACCCGCCTCGGCCTCCGGCAAGGCGCAATTGTCGGTTTCCGACGCCGGCGGCGCATTTGGCGATTTCTCCAAATTCGCTGCCGGACTGGACTGTGACGCAACGCCTGCGGAAATCAAGCAGCTGGATTTGCATTTTCAGAACGCAGGCGCGCCGCTGGGCGAACTGGCCGTCAGCGGCCCGCTGGATTTGGCCACCATGGAGGGAAGGTTGCAGGTGGGACTGCAGGGTATTGACCGGCGGCTGTTGAATCTGGCCGGTGCCGCACGCGGCATTGATTTCGGCTCCACGGCCATCAGCTCCACGAACGAAATTACGTTGACGAATTCCGGAAAGACCATCGCGGCAACGGGCCGGTTCGTCGCGGACAAATTCCAGGTGACGCGGGCGGGGCAATCCACACCGGCTTTAAATTTTAACGCCGATTACGCTGTCACGCTGGACACTGCGGCGCAGACGGCCCTGCTGCACAAGCTGACGTTATCCGGCACGCAGGATGGTCGTCCGCTGCTGGACGCCAGCTTGTCGCAGCCGATGAGTCTGGCGTGGGGGAACAGTGCCGGTGGCGTCGGCGATTCCGCGCTCAACCTGGGCCTGACCAATTTGAATCTTGCCGATTGGCGGCCTTTCCTGGGCAACGCCGTGTCCGCCGGCGACGTGAATCTGCAATTGGAATTATCTTCCCAGCAGGGCGGCAAACAACTGGGGTTTGACCTGAACTCGCAAATCAACGATCTGGCGGCCCGGATTGGCAGTAATCAGACCTTCCAGGCAACGGTGAATTTGACCGCAAAGGGCGGGGCAGGGGATTTCAAGCAGTTCAGCCTGACCGCCTACCGGTTGCAAATCACCCGGCAAAACCAGCCGCTCCTCACCTCCTCGGGCTCCGGTGCTTACAATCTGGCCGACGCGAGCGCGGAAGCGCAAGTCGCGCTGGAGGCATCGCTGCCCGGGTTGGGCGACGCCTTTCCGCAGCCGGACACCAAAATATCGTCCGGGACCCTCAAGCTGAACGGCCGCGTCAGTCAGAAGCAAAACACACAGACCGTCACCGGCCAACTGGCGCTGGCGGATTTGACCGGGGAGATCGGGAAAAATTCCTTCCGCGACTTCGGCAGCACGATGGACGTGGGTGTCAGCCGCACGCCGGAAAGGATCCAAATTCAAAAACTTAACGGCGCCCTTACGCAAAACGGGAGCGCCAGAGGAGATTTTGCCCTGACCGGCGCTTTTGAACCTGCCGACCAGATGGTGCAATTGAGCGCCAAACTCTCGGGTTTCAATCAGGACGGGCTGCGTCCCTTCCTTGAACCTATGCTGGCCGGCAAGCAACTGGTTTCCATTGCCGTCAATGGCAATGCCTCCGTCCAGTACGCGCCGAACAGCAGTTCCGCCATCAAAGCCGATCTGCAGGTGACCAACCTCGTCGTTCATGATCCCCAGGGACAGTTTCCGGCGACACCGTTGGAAGCCCGGTTGCAGATTGATACGTCATTGCAAAAGCAATCCGCCGACATCCATCAATTCCAAATCGGCCTGACACCCACTGACCGCGCTCAGAACCGTATCCAATTGCAGGGACAGGTTGATTTTTCAAAACCGAAGGCCGCCCAGGGGAACCTGAAGCTTTCGTCTGACGGGCTTGACCTGACGCCCTATTACGATTTATTCGCCGGTGGCGCGAAGGCAGCCGGGAAAACCGTTCCGGCAACCTCGTCCGCCAGCCCGGCTTCAGCCCCGGCCAATGAGGAACCGGCACCCATCAACCTGCCGCTGCGCAATTTCATGTTGGCAGCCGATATCGGGCGACTTTATCTGCACGAAATCGCCGTCACCAATTTTCAAACCACGATAAAAATGGATGGCGGTCACGTGCTGGTAAAACCGTTTGCGCTTGGCCTCAATGGCGCGCCGGTGGACGCCACAGCAGATCTGGACCTGAGTGTGCCGGGCTATAAATACAAACTCGCGTTCAATGCCGCCCAGGTTCCGCTGGCGCCGCTGGTGGATACGTTCGCGCCGGATCGGCAGGGCCAGTTGGGCGGGACCCTGACCACCCACTCGCAAATCGCCGGTGCGGGTATCACCGGCATGAATTTGAAGCAGAACCTCACCGGCCAGTTTGAAGTGGATGCGACCAATTTGAACCTGTCCGTAGTCAATGTCCGGAGCCCTATCCTCAAAACGCTGATCAACGTGGTTGCGACCGTCCCGCAACTTTTGAGCAGTCCCGAAACGGCCATCGTCTCCTTGCTGACCCGGGCGACCGGATTAAGCAAAGGCGGATTAATGAACCAGCTTCAGCAGTCGCCGATTGAAACGATTACCGTGCAGGGCGGGGCGGGTAACGGCCAAATCAACCTGCAATTAGGCGTCGTCCAAAGTGCCGCCTTTGAAGCCGACGCCACCGGCACCATCGCCCTGGCGCACGTCTTGACCAACTCCACCATCAACATACCGGTGACGATTTTACTCAGCCGCTCCATTGCCGGTCAGCTTAATCTGGCGGCCGCCAACACTTCGGCCGGTGCGTACGTGCCGTTGCCACAATTCCTCACGATGACGCGGACGCTGGGCGATCCGAAGGCCGAGATCAACAAACTCGCGCTGATCGGCCTTACGGTACAATCCGTGGGAAATAGTTTGATCAAACCGTCAAACGGGAATCCGTCACCGGTGGGAAATCTGTTGAACCAATTGCTGCATCGGTAATTTTGTTTTTTACGCCCGCCCCATCCTGACCTTCTCCCCCAGGAGAGGAAATAGCTGTCGGCTGGTCTTGGTTTGGCGGACGGCTGGTCTGGCAGCTCCCGGCGCTCAGAGTTTCAAGCGGATGACGGACGATTCTCCTTCTCCTTGGGGAGAAGGCCGGGATGAGGGAGGTCGTGAACCAATGGCGAACCAGTCGCGCACTCCGCATTCCGCCTTCCAAATCCTGCAGGGGCAACGAACTCTTTCCCTAATTCAGTTTGGGATGGACGATTGGCGGAATGAATTTTGTTTGGACGCCCGCTCTCACCATTGAACCTGAGTTGACGCGAATTATCGCGAATCAGATTTCCAATTCGTGTGAATTTGTGGAATTCGTGTCAAAATGTGTTTCCAAGATCGTTTCTTGCCATCCAACTTCCGTTTTTCCTAACCTTCCGGAATGAATTTAGCCAGTGCCTTCGCCGCTTCGGTGGAAAAACGGCGTGAGAAAATTGCCATTTATTGGGGCGAAAAGGAATTCAGCTACGCGGCAATCTTCGGGCAGGTGTGCACCGTGGTGGCAGAGCTGACCGGCAAATTGGGCGTCAAGCCCGGCGACCGCGTGGCGCTGTGGATGAAAAATTGTCCGGAATTTGTGCCGGGGGTGTTCGGCATACTGTCGGCCGGCGGCGTGGTCGTGCCAATCAACAATTTCCTGAAGCCCGCCGAGGTCAGTTACATCCTGAACGATTCCGGCGCGAACGTGCTCGTCACCGACGCGGAACTGGCGGTGCATTTTGAAACTTTGAAAGCCGCGCGGCCATCGCTCAAAATGTTGCACGTCGAACAATTCACTGCGGGTAGCGCAACCGATTCACGATTCACGATTCACGATTCACGCACCGAGTCCGACCTCGCGGCGCTGCTCTACACGTCCGGCACGACCGGCCATCCGAAGGGCGCCATGCTTACGCACGGTAATTTTTTGCACAATGTGGGGAGTTGCGTCGAGGCGCTCAAGGTGCAGGAGGACGAACGGGTCATTGTGGCATTGCCGCAATTTCACAGCTTCATGTTTACGGTGGGCACATTGTTGCCGATGCTGTGCGGCGGCGGGATTTTACTCCTGAAAACACTCCATCCTTTCAAGCAGGTGCTGGAGGACATTGTGCGGCATCGGGGGACGATCCTGCCAGCGGTGCCGTCATTTTATCGCGCGGTGCTGGCGGTACCGGAGTTCGGCAGGTTACCGTTGCGCCTGTGCATCAGCGGCGGCGCGCCCTTGCCGGTGGAGGTTTTCAACGAGTTCACGCGGAAATTTCCTTTCCCGTTGCGTGAAGGCTACGGCCCGACGGAGAGCAGCCCGGTGGCCACGGTGAATCCGATATACGGCATTAACAAACCCGGCTCCATTGGCAAACCGATCCCGAATGTGGAACTGAGCATCCGTGACGAGGCCGGTAATGAATTGCCCGCCGGCGCCACCGGCGAGATTTGCATCCGCGGCGGCAACGTCATGCGCGGCTATTGGAATCAGCCGGAAGATACAGCCAGGGTTTTACGCGACGGCTGGCTGTACACGGGCGACGTGGGCTGTCGCGACGCCGACGGCTATTATTTCATCACTGACCGCAAAAAGGACATGTTGTTGGTCAACGGCATCAATGTGTATCCGCGTGAGATTGAGGAGATTATTTATCAATTTCCCGGTGTGAAAGAGGCGGCGGTGGTCGGAATGCCGGACCCGCGCAGAGGCGAGCTGCCGGTGGCGTTCGTAGCACCAATCGAAGGCCAAACCCTGGATGAACGGGCATTATTGCAGTTCGTTCGCGGCAAACTGGCGGATTATAAAGTGCCCAAACGCGTGATATTCATGCCTGTCCTGCCCCGGAACACGACTGGCAAAATCCTCAAGACCACCCTGCGACAGTATCCCCTCAGCTGAAGTTTTCTGTTAGATAACAAGTTGTAAACAAACATATTACGGCTCAGCCTTTTCCGGGTTGACGTGGGTGGATTAACGACAGTAAGCTTATACGACTGCACGGCGCATGGTGTGCCGGATGGTAACAATCTTATGGCTGAAGGATATTGCGTTAAATGCAAGGCCAAGAAGGAAATCGCTAATGGCGTTGAAGAAGTCATGAAGAACGGGCGCAAGGCGATCAAGGGCAAATGCCCGACTTGCGGCACGGTTATGTTCAAGATTTTGGGCGGCAAAGCGGCTCCGGCCAGTGCGTCAACGGTCACCCCACCGGCCACGAGCTGATATGTCGCAACAGCTCGCCTATGTCATCGTCACCCCTTATTCGCTCTACAAATCGCGCACGGGTGGAATTCTTAGCCGGTTGATTTCCCGCACAGGCCTGGACCTGGCAGCCATGCGGATGTTTGCGCCCGGTCCCGAACTGGCGAAAGAATACGCCGAAACCATCGTGTCGGCACAGGATCCGCAGGACCGGAAAATCCAGGAACTGCTCCGGGAATACGTTCTCCAAAACCTCTCGCCGGACCCTAAAACCGGCCGGCGGCGGCGGGTGTTGATGATGCTGTTTCAAGGCGACGAAGCCGTGCGCAAGGTCCGTTCCGTCGTCGGCAATTTAAGCCCCGACCGGCGCGGGGGTGAAACCATCCGGGACACCTACAGCGATTTGATTATAGACGACGACAGAGGGGTCCGTTACTTCGAGCCCGCCGTGCTGGCCTCCCCGAACGAGGAGGAAGCGGAAACAAAGTTGAAATTGTGGGCGCGGTATTCGGACACGGATGGCGGGGTGTTGGAGAATGTCATTGCCTATCCGCCGGGGCAGGTGGGGGAACGCACGCTGGTGCTCATCAAGCCGGATAATTTCAAATTTCCCACCGGCCGGCCCGGCAACGTGATCGATTTCTTTTCGCGGACGGGACTTTATATCGTCGGCGTCAAGGTGCTGCACATGAGCCTGGCGCAGGCGCTGGAATTTTATGGCCCGGTCCATGAAGTCCTGCGCACGAAACTCAAGGATGGTATTGCGGAACGCGCCAAAAATATTCTCGAAAAGGAACTGGGATTTAAAATTCCGCCGGCCGAGCAGCAGGCGCTGGGCGATGTGCTCGGCCCGCTGCACGGCGACAACCAGTTTGAAAACATCATGCGGTTTATGACCGGATTCACGCCATCCGAACGCACGACGGAGGCGGAACGCCAGTTGCCCGGCACGCAAAAATGCATCGCCCTGGTGTACGAAGGTGTGAATGCCGTTCGAAAAATCCGTGACGTGCTCGGCCCCACGGATCCCTCCAAGGCGCCGCCCGGTTCAATTCGCCGCGAATTCGGTTCGAACATCACCATCAATGCCGCGCACGCCAGCGATTCCGTTGAAAACGCCCGACGTGAAATGAAGATCGTCAATCCCGGCGAAAATAATTTCCGGCGTGTGATCGAGGAAATTTACGGGAAGTTGTAAGCGCGCAATTTGTTCAGCAAACGCGCGTCGGCGGCGGGAAATTCAAAATTATCCAGCTCGTTTTTGCCGACCCAGCGGATGGCCGCGCAACCCAGCGGTTGCGGCTCGCCGTCGGGCAGACGGCAGACAAAAAATTTCAGGAGTACGGTTTTTTCCGCGTAAGGATGGGAGACTGTTTCAAACAGTTCACCGACCGAGATCTGGACGCCCAGTTCCTCCTGCAGTTCACGGGCCAGGCATTGCTCGAATGTCTCGCCCGGTTTCCGCTTGCCGCCGGGGAATTCCCAAAGCCCGCCCAAATGCGTGTCCGCCGGGCGCCGGGTGATAAGCACCTTGCCATTTCGAAAAACCAGCGCCGCGGCCACGTCCACAGGTTTTTTAGCGGCCGACACTTTTATAAACCCAACCGAGGCGTTCCATTTCGCTGCGGTCAAAAAGGTTACGCCCGTCAAACATGATGGGATGCGACAATGACTTGCGCGCGCGTTCGAGGTCCAGCTTATTAAACTCGTCCCATTCAGTGGCCACGACCAGCGCGTCGCAACCTTCGGCCACGGCGTTCATGTCATCGACGTAGATCACGTCTTTCAAAATCGCCCGGGCTTTGGTCATGGCTTTAGGGTCGTGGACGCGCAATAGCGCGCCTTCCTTTTGCAGGCGCAGGCACAGCTCGATGGCCGGCGAGGTGCGTACATCATCGGTGTTTTGTTTGAAAGCCAGGCCGAGCACGCCGATGGTCTTGTCTTTGAGCACCCAGAGGGTGTCGGTGATCTTCTTTACGAAGCGGTCCATCTGCCCGCTGTTGATGCGCTGCACTTCCTTGAGCAGGCGAAAGTCGTATCCGATCTCCTCGGCGATTTTAATGAAGGCGCTCAGGTCTTTGGGGAAGCAACTGCCGCCGAAACCAATGCCCGCGTTGAGAAACCGCCGGCCGATCCGTTCGTCCAGGCCCATCCCCGCGGCCACTTCCTGCACATTCGCGCCGGTGATTTCGCAAATGGCGGCAACGGCGTTGATATAGGAAATTTTCAGGGCGAGAAATGAATTGGAGGCGTGCTTGATCAGCTCCGCGGAATTGATGTCCGTCACGACCATCGGCGCGTTAAAAGGCGCGTAAATGTTTTTCATCGCCTCAACCGGGCGCGGTGAGCGCGTGCCGATGACAACCCGGTCGGGCTTCATTAAATCAGTGACGGCGAAACCTTCACGCAGGAATTCCGGGTTGCTCACTACATCAAAGTCCACCTTGGCCGGGCAATAGCGCTTGATGGTTTCGGCCACTTTCTCGCCGGTTTTGACCGGGACAGTGCTTTTATCCACAATCACCCGGTAGCCCGTCAGGGCGGCGGCAATGTCCCGGGCGACCCTTTCAATAAAGGTCGAATCCACCGAGCCATCCGGTTGCGGCGGCGTCGGCACCGCGATAAAGATGACTTCGGATTTTTGAACACCTTCGGCGATGTTGGTGCTGAAAGACAGCCGCGCCGCCGCGACGTTCTTTTTTACGAGCTCATCGAGACCCGGTTCGAAGATGGGGATGCCGCCTGACTTAAGCAGCTTAATCTTGGCTGTGTCATTATCCACACAAACGACCTGATGGCCGACTTCGGCGAAGCAGGCACCGGTAACCAACCCAACGTAGCCGGTCCCGATAATCGTCAATCTCATGGCTTGGTGCTCAGATTGAACGAAGTCGGCGAATTGCCCGATGGTTTGGCCACCGGCAGTTTTGTCCTCAACTGCATGGCGCGAAACGCGGCTTCCGAACCGAGGACATTATTGGGATTGGCACGGGCCACTTCCTGATAAAGAGTTCCCGCTTCGTTGAGTTTGCCCCGTTGTTCGTCGATTGTTGCCAGCGCAAATTTTGCGGCATTCACGGCGTTGGCATCGGACGAAAAAGCGCTGAGGACCCGCTGGTAAGCCGCGGCCGCCGGATCCGTTTTTCCTTGGGCATCAAGACTGGCCGCCACCCCGAGCGCGGCTTGTGCGGAAAAAGCCCCTCCCGGTTGCGTGTCGAGATATTTCTGGAACTGGGCCTGGGCCGGGGCGTACTGGCCGCTCGTGAACAGGGCCGCGGCCCCGAGCATCAGCGCCCGCTCTCCGGCCAGGCTGCCGGGATAATCTCCGGCAATTTTCAAATAAGCGGCGGCCAGCTGGCTGGCATCGGAATTGGGCGGAGCGGAAACGATCAACTGAGTCAGCGCCTCTCCCGCCGAAATTTCCGCCTGATTTTGCCGCCAAAAATAATAGGAAACGAAAATGACGGCGACCACGGCAATGCCGGCGCCAATGGCAATGCGTTTGGCGTTGGCCTCAACCCACGACCAGGTTTTAAACAAATAGAGTGCTGCGGCGTCTTGAGATTGCATAACGAACGAGCAATCTTTCGTGTGGGCCTCAAAAACGCAAGCTTGAAATCGCGGCAAGAATAAGCTTGAGTGCCGGGCGCGGGCAGGTTTCATTGGTGGCACGGGAGAGATGGCCGAGTGGCTGAAGGCGGCGGTTTGCTAAACCGTTATACGGTCAAAAGCCGTATCGGGGGTTCGAATCCCCCTCTCTCCGCCAGTTTGATTTTTGTGACCGTTGGTGACAGCCAGTGACGAGCGATGATTTTCGTCAATGTTTCCAATGGTTTTACCTACCTTGAGCGGTTTCACGCCGAGGACAGTCGGTGACACAGCAGGACGGTCAGCGACTAAAGTTTGTGTGTCTATTTGTGTGTCTCCAATCGAAGGCAATCGGCGGACGGTCGCTGCCAAGGGCAACTGCGCCACGTCCGTATAGGTCTTCATCGTCAGCCGCATGTCACTGTGCCGGGCCAGTTCCATCGCTTCACGAGGAGAAACGCCGGCGCGTTGTAGGCGGGTAATGTAGGTCGTCCGCAATGCATGGAAGTCCACGCGATGCCCGCGTTCGCCCTTCAGGGGAATACCAGCCGCCGTGAAGTCCGCGCGGATCACTTTCATGGGCGGAACTCCGTCTGAAAAAACCAAATTTTCCGGCTTCAATTTTCCAGCGGCTTTCAACTTCTGCAATTCCTCGACCAGTTCAGGATGTAGCGGGCAGGGCTGCTCTTTACGATTCTTGACGAATTGGGCAGGCAGCATCCAATACGGGTTGGCCGTATCCAAATGAAAATCACCTCCATGCAAGGCGTTGATCTCACCGCGCCGCATACCGGTGTGCATCGCCAGCAGATAAAGCAGCTTGCGCGGTCCTGCCAGCAATCGCTTTGCTTCATCGTCACTCAATGCCCGCCGGTGGATGCGTTCCCTGCCGCGCGAATCCACTTTGCTGATAATTTCAAACGGGTTGGCCACAACGCGATTTTGTTTGCGCAACCAAGTGAACAACGCTGACAGGACAGCGTGATATTCATTGATGGTTTTGGGTGCCTGCGACTGTTTGGCCCGCCAGCGCAGGAACGAATCCGCCGTGGCATCGCGCAGGCTTTGCCAGTTGCATTCCCGCATGAGCCGCCGCAACCGCTTGTCCACATGCCGGACGTGATCGGCAGAACGTCCCAACGCCTTCAAATCAGCCACATAGCCGTCCACCAGTTTTTCCATTGGGTTTTCAAACGCCTCGCGTTGCGCTGCCAGCGCCAGCAAACCGACGGATACCCGTTCATGGTCGCGGGTGATGTCCCGTAATTTTTGCTCGGCCACTTGTTTGTCGGCAACGCCCAGGGAAATGTCACGAGGTTTTGGGTCGCCATTCAATTTCAGCCGCGCCCGCCAAATTCGACTGAAAACCGTTTTGCCGTTGCGTTGCCGTTTATGGCGATAAATGTATGCGATCATATTGTCCTTTCGCTTAACTCGGTTGACTCAATTTTTGAAAATATGCTTTGACCTGGCTTTCGAGCATTCCCACGGCGCGGCCAATTCTTCGCAACGGCGGCAACTCGCCGCTTTCCGCTCTGCGTCTTACCGTCCGCTTGCACACGCCAAAAATCTTCTCCAATTCCGGGAATCGAATCAAACGGTCATTAAATTGAGGCTCGGTTGGCATACGACATCACTCCTTCAATTTCCAAGTTTTGTTCTCCTTGTCCCACGCCATCCCCTTTCGCAACCGCCTCCGCAGGGCAGCGGCCTTTTCAGGAGACACCATCGCCGCCTTCAGTTCGGTCATCAAATAAAACATGTCCTGCTGCTTGTAATCGTCGTAGATGGTGCTCCGTTCCTTTTGATACCGCACCTTCCGGTTGCCTTTGTCCTTCGGGTCGCGTTCGGCAAACTCCGTGGCTTCCCTCGTTTCCTTCTCCGTCGGCTCCTCTCCGCCTGTAGCCTGGAGCAGGCGTTCGCTTTCCTTGAAAAGACTTTCATTCGGATCATCCACAAATCCGACTCGGCGTTTCATTTCCTCCGCCCAAGCTTTGCACTCGCTGATGGACACAACAATGAAGGGGCGTTCCTTGGCCTTGCGCTTTGCGCCAAACAATCGTGTTTCCTGATGGGTGACGTAGAAGAAGAACGCCGTCAGCTTCCCTTCGCGGATGCGTTTATAGACACTGGCGCGGGAGGCGGGAACGAACAGAACAACGCTGTTGGTCGAAAGCCCCACGTCTCCCTTGTAGTATTCACCGAGTTTTTCCAACCACTCTCCACATTCCTTGAACGTGCCTTCACGTCGGTAAGCGCGAGTGCCGGGCGTCGGCTCGCCGACGATGTCGCGCAATTCCTTCGGCACCTCGATAAACGGAAACTGAATGAATGGCATATTCTTTCACCAGAGTAGCACAATGGATACACGTGTCAACCACAAATCTTGCGATGGTTTCATGAATTTCCCACTGATGGCTCGCCGTCATCTCGCGCGTAGATCACGGTCGAACCTGATTACTAAAAACTCCGGCTGAACAATCCCCGCGCGCAAATCTTAAGAGCCAAGTCCATGTCGCGCCAGCGCCGGTCAAGGTGGAGTCGCCAAAAGAAAAACGGCGCGAAGCGCCTTCTGATTTCTCGGACGACCTTGACGGGCGCGGGCGCGACATACAATGGGACAAGGCGAGCGCGCCGGGTCAGTTCTTGCGGATGCAAAGCAAAAACTTGATACCGTGCATGAACAAACACCAGGCGATTCGCACCCACCTACGCGATTGCGGGCAGCTAAAATGGGAATTTACATCGCTTCAAAATTTCCAATCGGACATGATTAACGGCGTGGATTCGATGCCAATTGAACAAAAACTGGCTGCCGCACTTGCTGAGTGTGAGCGGTTGCGCACGGAAAACTGCGATTTGCGGCATCGGCTTGGGCTTTCTGAAAATGAGGCGACTGTTTCGGTCATCGTGCCGACGATTCCTGCCGCTGTTTCCAAAATACACTCCAAATCCAGCCCGGAAGAAAAAGTGAAGCTGTTTCGCAGTCTGTTTCGCGGGCGTGAGGACGTTTATGCGGTGCGCTGGGAGGGGCGAAATGGCAAAACGGGCTATTCACCGGCTTATCGGAAAATCTCGAGCAGCCCATTTCAAAAACGACCGGACGAGCCAAAGGAATACTTTCCGCTGACGGATCAAGTCATTCACGACCATCTCACCGGCAAACTAACGGCTGGCGTTTATCCGTTGCTGAATGATGAAACGTGCTGGTTTCTCGCCGCCGATTTCGACAAAGCAACCTGGCAGGATGATGTGCGTGCGTTTCTTCAGACCTGTGCCGATTGGAAAATTCCTGCCGCCCTCGAACGGTCACGTTCGGGGTGCGGCGGCCATGTCTGGATTTTCTTTGACGCGCCGTTGCCCGCTGGTCTTGCGCGAAAATTCGGCGCGGCCATTCTCACCCGGACGATGGAGCGCCGGCATCAACTTGGTCTCGACTCATACGACCGTTTATTTCCGAGCCAAGACACGATGCCAAAGGGCGGCTTTGGGAATCTCATCGCGTTGCCGCTGCAAGGCTTGCCGCGCAGCCACGGCAACAGCGTTTTTCTCGACAACGGATTCAATCCATACCTGGATCAGTGGGCATTCCTGTCGAGCGTCCGGCGAATGACATTCACAGAAGTGGAAAGCATAGTGCGCGAGGCCGAACGCAGCGGCGAAATCATCGGCGTTCGATGCAGTGTTACCGATGAAGATTCGACCGAAGACCCGTGGACGTTGCCGCCATCGCGGAAGAAAAGGGACAAACCCATTGTCGGCCCGCTGCCTGAAAAAGTGCGAATCGTCCGCAGCAATCTCGACTATGTCGAAAAGGAGGGTTTGCCATCGGCGATGTTGAATCGGCTGCACCGGCTGGCGGCTTTTCAAAACCCTGAATTTTACCGCGCGCAGGCGATGCGGCTTTCCACGTTTGGCAAACCGCGCGTCATCCGATGTGCGGAGGAATTCCCTCGGCACGTTGCCTTGCCACGCGGTTGTCTTGACGAAATCGCCTCACTTTTCAAATTACACAATATTAAGGTTGAAATGGATGACCAACGATTTGCCGGTCAGCTGATTGACCTATCATTTCACGGCCAGCTTCGCCCAGAGCAACAAGCCGCCGCCGGTGCTATGCGCGATTTTGACAACGGTATTCTGTGCGCGACAACCGCTTTTGGAAAAACCGTTGTAGCGGCCTGGCTGATTGCCGCAAGGAAGGTCAATACGATGGTGCTGGTTCATCGTCGTCAACTTTTAGACCAGTGGCGCGAACGGCTGGCGGCGTTTCTGAACCTGCCAATCAAGAGCATCGGTCAGATTGGCGGTGGACGGAAGCGCGCCACGGGAATCATTGATGTTGCCGTCATTCAAAGTCTAAACCGCAAACAGGTCGTGGACGATGTGGTTGCCAACTATGGCCATGTCGTAGTGGACGAATGCCATCATTTGTCAGCAGTAAGTTTTGAACAAGTGTTGCGGCAAGTGAAGGCGCGTTTCATCACCGGCCTGACCGCGACGCCGCAGCGCAAAGACGGACATCATCCGATAATCGTCATGCAGTGCGGGCCGATTCGTTATCGTGTGAACGCAAAGGAGCAGGCGCTGGCGCGACCATTCAAACACATCGTGGTTCCGCGCCCGACAAATTTCCGCTTGCCGCCTGCGATTGAAAAACCGGAAATACACGCCCTTTACGCGGCATTGGCCACGGATAAAAGCCGCAACGATTTGATCACGGTTGATCTTGTGCGCGCAGTCAAGGCTGGGCGTTCGCCTATTCTTCTGACTGAACGCACCAGCCATGTAGATGAATTCGCCAGACGACTTGCCGGACTGGTCAAGCATGTTGTCGTGCTAAAAGGTGGCATGGGCGCAAAACAGCGTCGCGCCGTCGCAGAACAGTTGGCGGCAATTCCTGCCAGCGAAGAGCGGGTTTTGCTGGCGACTGGCCGTTACATCGGCGAGGGGTTTGACGATGCGCGTTTGGACACGCTATTTCTGGCCATGCCGATTTCCTGGCGCGGCACGTTGCAGCAATACGTTGGCCGGCTCCACCGCCTGCACGACAACAAACGGGAAGTCATCGTTTATGATTATGTGGACGGCGCGGTGCCGGTTTTGTCAGCCATGTATGCCAAGCGCGTGCGCGGCTACGAGGCAGTTGGATACCAAATCTACGATACCGAAGATTTTTGAGGTTTCACATGAACCAGAATAAATCCGCCGACTGGCAGAGCATCCGCCAGCGATTGAATGACTGGTCGAAACCGGCGCTGATCGCGCTGGTGAAGGACCTTTACGAAGTATCACCGGACAACCGCGATTTTCTCCACGCCCGCTTTCAGGCGGATGAAAGCCCCGGCGCAGCTCTCGAAAAATACCGGCGCAAAATTGTGGAGCAATTTTTCCCGCCGCGCGACGATGGAAAGCTCAAACTTGGCGAGGCACGCAAAGCCATCCGCGACTACCGCAAAGCCACCGGCAATCTGGAAGGCACGATTGACCTGATGCTGACCTACGTGGAAAACGGGACGGAGTTCACACAGGAATTTGGCGACATCAACGAGTCCTTTTACAACAGCCTCGAATCGGTGTTGAACGAAATGGCGCAACTGCTGATGGCCGAAGGCAGGGAGTTTTATCCCAAATTCCGAGAGCGGGCCCAGCGGCTGGCCACCCGCGCGGATGGCATCGGCTGGGGCTATGGCGACGCCCTGCGGGATCAAGTATATCAACTTGAAAACGAACTGGCCAGCGACGACAACTGAAATCTCAGACGTCAGGATTATCTCTACAAATCATGCGCACAAACATTCCCGAAAAACTGCTGAAAATCGCTGATGACATTGAGGCGTACGGCAGCGCCAACCTGACCAGGTTGGTCGTTTTGAAGAACTGGTTTGAAAAACTGGAGCGACTTTCGGGTTTTGCGGTTTGGATCGCGACGCGCGCCACTTCGCGCAAGGGCAAGACCGCCGGCGCGGCGGCGGAACTTTTTCGCGAGGCAAAAACATTGCTGGCAGACGCGGACAAATGCCGTCCCACATTGGACCGGAAAGTCGCTGAAACCTTGCACAACCGATTGCGGAATTTTCAAAACGAATATCAGAATCAACGATGGGGGCCAGTACGAATCGTTCACAACTGGAATCTCATGCTGATCGAACATGCGCTGGCAATTTATCTCTGGCACACTGATTCGCCGACCGACGGCTACAAATTGGCAGCGGATTATTGCCAGAATTACGATTCACGGTATGGCAACGGGCTGAACGGCCCCAGTCGGACGAAGATTTTGGAAATTGTCCGGTTCATGTTCACCGTCGAGGCCTTGGAGGACGAACCGGAATGAAATCGCCCTACACCGCCCGACAAGGCCAATTTTTGGCTTTCATTCATCAATACGCCACATTGCATGGACGCGCGCCTGCCGAAGCGGAGATGGTGCAGTTTTTCCATGTCACGCCGCCGAGCGTGCATCAGATGATCCTGACCTTGGAGCGGCGCGGGCTGATCTCACGTGTGCCCGGAGAAGCGCGAAGCATCCGGCTCCATCTGCCGCCTGAAAATCTGCCGCCTCTGATGGGCGTCGTCGCGAGGGCAGAAATTTCAGCGCCAGCGCGTCGCCCTGAAGGTCAACAACCTGCCGATACACAGGCAGTCTTGGCACGTCTCGGTAGAATTCAGATTGAAGCCCTGTTCGCGCACAACCAACAACATCCGCTGGATGATTCGGAATTTCTGCCTTTGCTGGACACGCTGATCGAAACATTCACCCGCGTCGGCTCGGGCGCGGTGCAAGTCAAGGAATTGCGCCGACACACTTGTGAACTTTACCACCAGTGTTGCCAGGAGGCCGAACCGGAATCCACCTTCGAGGCCAACATGGAGCTCATGTTCGGCTATTTGCCAGGGCCAGCCGGGACACATTGGCGCCGGTGGATTTGACTGCGGCAGTGTGGTCTGCGCCGGAGCGTCGTTTCCGCCTGCGCTGGCTATCCGCAAAAGCATGAATGTCCTTTTCCCCCGAACGTAGAAAATCCAGAAAATCCACGCCCATGTATTTGCAGGTTTGGCAGACGCTCAGTAGCGTCAGATATTCCTCATGGCCTTTTTCCGTTGAAGCCCCACCAATCACATCACGGACACGTGCAAACGCCTTGATTGCATGTTCTGCGTTATTGTTGTTCCATGGAACTCCATCGTAGTTCAGAAATGTGAAAAGTTTGTCGCGATTCGGGTGTGGATTTGGCTGGCATCTCGCCGGGAATTTGTCCGGGTTGCCGGATACTGTCGGCACCTGCGGGCGAAGACGCCATTGCTTCCACATCCAACGCCATCCGCCAGTGGCCAAGTTTCAGACTTTCGACCGGCGGTGAAACAACAAATTCATCTATTGGAAGTCCTGAAACGAGCCGTTCGGCTTCTATCGCTTGATATGACGCCGTTTGCGATTTCACCCATTCAGCGTAGGCGTTGCCTGAACCCGTTTCGCCGGTAGCACGGAACCAGCATTTGGTGGGGCATTTCAAGAATGCCTCGAAAAGATCGGCGGAGATTTTCATGGCAAGAGAAAACCTACCCGATTTATTCCCTCCGGCACTTGGAATTTTGAAGAATCAGCTCTGTTGCCAGTTCATGCCGTCAGCGATTGATTAAACCGTTTTTCAAATTCGCCGACGACGCGGAGGATTTCGTCAAATTTCGGCACGTCGCCAAAAAACATTTCACTCCGCATGGTTTGATAATCCTGCCGCCAAGGGGCCAGTTGGTCGGCTGGCGGAACCAGGCGGAGCGAACCGGGGCGCAAGGTCGTGTAATCCACCCACGACCAGCGGAAGAAAATTTCGCGGTGCGCGGCGACTCGCTTGAACAGGCCGGGATCAGCTATCGCTTGAGCAGCTACGCCTTTGTTGATGAGACACCAGAGGTCGTAGTAGTGCCGGGCGAGACGCACCTTGCGCGGTTTGTCCGCCGGACGAAAGGTTTCTTCGTGGAGGAGCATTGCCTTTTCCCAAAATGTGCGGCGGGGCGCGACCGCACGGACGGGAAATGTGTCCGGGCCGAGAATCTGTGGAAACGCTTCAGCGAGATATGACTGAATCTGCGGTGCCTCTGAAGGCTCGGTGTCCGAACGCGCACCGAGCTCAATCTTCACCACCGGCTGGACGTAAGCGGCGGTTTCAATCACCGCCGGATAATAGAATGACAGCGATTGCCCGTCGGGATCGGCGGTGTCTTCCTGCAATTTCCAACGCGCGTCCGGCGGCAGCAGCGATTTGAATCGGGCAGTGAGGGCTGGCAGCAGAGAATGTCGGATGCGCTTTTGACATTCGGCCTTGAGCGCGTCCAACCGCGCACGTTGCTGTTTCTTGCTCGGCGCGTGTTCCGGTCCACGGTCGCCGCCGAAGCCGAGAAAATCGCGCTCAATAACAACGTCAATGTCCTCCGAAAATCGTTCGATGAGTTTCCAACATTTAGCAAGCGACGTGCCGCCTTTGAATGTGAAATGCGCTCCCCATTCCGGCAGTTGAAACAATTCACGCAGCGTCCAGCAGACCCAAAAATCTTTCTCCACGCTGACGGCGTGAAGACCGAGTTTTGCTTGTGCCTCGTCGCAGAGGCGACGGCGCTGGTCAGGCGGAAGTTGGTCGAATGATGGCATGGCTCATTTTTTTGAAGTTTCGGCGACCTGCTGCATAAATCGGGAAATCCACGCCGGAGCGTAGCGGGCATCTTTTAGCAGTTGTCGTTTGTCGGCAAGCTTGAGGCGCTGGCGAAGGGTAGCCGACACGTTGCCGTCCACGTGGCGCTGGCCTAAGTGACGCAATGCCTGAATCACCAAGCCACTAATTTTCCCGGCGGTTGCCATATTGCGCGGCGTGGTGCGTTTGAGGATAATCTGAAGTTTGCCGAGTTGAATCCAGCGCGGGGAACCGTCGGTCAGAAAAACGACTCTCATCGGCACTTGATCCGAGAGGCCGAGAAGATTGGCGGCATAAGCGCCGGAGGGTTGCAGGCGGACGGCATCGCGCCCCTGCAAGGCTTGGGCGATGGCATCTATGGAAGGCGAAAGCAGGCCGAGTTGCGGGTCTTGGCGTGGATAATCGTAAAGGCCACGCGCCAGTTTTCGGATGGCGCCACTTTGCGCATGACGGGAAAGAGCCTTGTCCACGGCATCGCGGCTGCCGAGGTGCAAAAAATCCCTGGGCGTGAATACCCAACCCCTGCCGCCGGCTTTCACCTGCTGGAGGATTTGGCTGTCAATGGATTTTGCGTGCTTGCCCAAATATTATTGTCAGAAAAAATATGCTGTTTTTCTGACAAAAACAAGCTGAATTTTGCCTGATTTCGCGCTTTAAGATTACAATGCGTGGCCACACACACATTAAAATTTATTTGAACGTATTTTCAATGATGGCTTGCGCCGCTTTGCTCAAATGAGGTGATTCCTCGGTGATGAGTAAGGCATCCGGGAAATGTTCGGCATACCATGCCTTTTTCACTTCCCACTTCGCTTTGTATTCCGGCTTGTCCAGCATCCCCAAGTGCTCCCAAAAGTATTTCTGACCGCGCCATTCGATGGTAAAGTCGGGCAGATAGAAACTGCCATCTCGCGCGAACAATGGTATCTCGTAGCGGAATGGAATTTTCGCTGCGGCAAGCAGGTTGGCGACGATGACCTCGGATTTGGAGCGAACCATGCAGCCGACGAGCGTCTCGTGAATTTTGCCTTCCTCATACCATGAACCGAGATTCAGCAAGGGTTCGGGAACGGGGCGGAACTCGAATAGCGATGAATTGATCTGGAGCAAGTGGGATTTCTCCCGGCGGCGCATATTGATGAGCGCGGAAACGTCCTGCTCCACCAGCAAAGTGCAATGGCGTTTCGCTCGGGTGATGGCTGTATAAAAAAGTTCCGGCGACAGTAGTGCCGTTTTTTGCTTTGGCACGATGACATAAGTGCGCTCGAACTCACTGCCCTGGGCCTTGTGAACGGAAATCGCATAACCGCAATGTTGCGTCGGATATTAACCCAGCGATCTCACCGTGTTGCTAACCGCGTTGCGAACTTTGTTGCTTCGGGTGTTGCTTCGCGTGTTGCCGATGGTGGTGCTTCCAGCGTTGCTTCGTGTGTTCGCCACCTGTTGCTAACCCTGCTGCTTCGCCATTGCTAACCACGACGCTAACCATTTGCTAACTCCGCGTGAATCGCCGTCCCATTGTATGGCTCGCTGCGCGTCGTCAAGGTCGTTCCGCCCTGTCACCCTTCGGCTTCCACCTTGACGATGCTCGCTTCGCCAAAGACCGATGGCGATTAGGAATTCACGCTGGAAGTGTCACGGTCGCTGGTAAACAATTAAATGCCATTGCGCCATGATTGGCTATTCGCCAAATAACGGATGTGATGAATATGCTTCGGTCTGGCATTGGCGGCGGAAAGCGGTAGGCGATGCGCGAAACGGCATGAGTGGAGTCGCACGCCGGAGCGGCGCTGCCAATGCCAGACGGAAGCAACGGGGCCGCCGTGACGAACGCGCAGACGCGGCTGCGCAAGCGTTGGTCACGGCAGGGAAGTTTCTACGGCGTCTGGCCGGGGCTTTTTTCACCGAGAATACTGCCATCCGCCATTCGTATCCGCGCAATGCGCGGCCCCCGCGATTTATACGAATCAGTTTCGGTTGGTGGCGATGAGACATCACCCGTCGGCGCTGTTGAGGCCGGCACAAGTTTTGTGGGCACGACTGGCACACTTGCTGGCGTGACCGGCGCATTTGTCGCCGGCGCTGTTTTTGCCCGCTTCCGCCGCTTGCGGGATTTCCCTCCATCCAGGACGATGCGGCCGTATTCGGCCACACGCGCAGTTTCGAATGCAAATTCGGCAGTCTGACCATCAAACGCTGTCGCGGTTATTGCACGCGGTGCCGCAAATGGCGGTTTCCGGCGGACACGGCCTTGGGCTTGGAGGAGACGGCGGGATATTCGCCACGAGTGCAGG
>DASZAB010000199.1:0-6370 GCA_035945675.1 Verrucomicrobiia bacterium
GGGCGACGCGCGTGACTCCTTAATAACGCGCGTCGCCATCGTTTTATCCCAGAGTGATACCGCGGATGCCGCGAGTCTGGTGGTCAACCAAATTCCGCCCGGATCGGCGCAGAATGAGGCGGTGATGATGGTTCTCCATCAATGGGCGGAACAAAATCTAGTGGCGGCTGCCGGCTGGGTTGCAGGTTTTCCTGATACGCCGCTGCGTGAACACGCACTCACCGAATTGGAAGGTACTGAGAGTTATCAAAAAGCTTTGGCACACCAATAAGCCAGCACTTTGCGGTTTGAACCCAGGAAACCAATACCGAGACGGCAATATCGAGATCCACCTGTGAAAACTCACAATAGCGAGCCGGGGCTAAAGCATTTTATACTTATGCGTGAAATTACCCAATGTTGACACAATACAGTTGTGAAAACCATATGAAAACCTTCATTCCCTACTTGAAACCTGTGATGTTAAATACGCCCGGTGCAAAAATTGCAAGTTCCTTCTCGCGCCTGTTCGCAGCCGCAATCTTTGCCTTTGGCGGATTTGCCGGAAGTGTGGCCACGGCGCAGAACAACGACACATGGGTGGGCAACACCGATGTCAATTGGAACACGGCTGCCAACTGGCTCGCCGGCACTGCGCCGGTGGCGGGCGACAGCTTGTTTTTTGGAACTGCCGGGACCAGTGGAACGAGCCTGACCAATGATATCACTGCCGGCACATCGTTCGCGGGCCTCACCTACAACAGCGGGGCCAGTGCCTTCCTGTTTAACGGCAACACCATCGCCCTCACCGGCGGCATTACCAATAGTTCCGGCAGCACCCAAACGAACAATCTCGCCATCACTTTGAATGCAAATGTTACTCTCAACGACGGAGGCGGGGGAACGACGCTGGGCGGCGCCATCAGCGGCAGCTTTGGCCTGACCAACGCTGGCAGCGGCATGGTGACTTTGAGCAGTGTCAACAACCCGCTCACCGGTGGGGTGACGATCAACAACGGCACGCTTCAGGTTGCCGGCAGCGGTGGCAACAGCGCCTTGGGCAAGGGCAACACCACCGTCAATTCCGGCGGGACTTTGGTTGGAACCAGCGCCGATGCGTTTGGCTATCCTTCGCACAACAACCCGGCTACAATCCTTATCAATGGCGGAACTGTGACCGACCTCGGAACTGCCACCAATAACATCACGCTTCCAAACTTGACGTTCACTGGCGGCACATTGACCAGTGACCCGGGCAATCCCGGTGTTTCGGGACACACTTATTCCTTTAACGGCAACAACACGGTCTGTACCGTCACGACCCTTCCTGCAAGCTCGACCGCAACCATCAGTGCCAATGGAATCATCACTCAGAGAAAAGTCACATTCGACATCGCGGCCGGCACTGTGACCGGCGGGCCAACTCCAGGAGTGGATATGCTGGTTTCATCCCCGTTGCTTTACACCAGCGGCCACAACGGAACCACCAAAATCGGCGCCGGCACGCTGGCCTTGTCGGGCACGAACACCTACGGTGGCGGTGCCGTCACGTTGGTTAATCAGGGTGTGCTCGCGTTGACCGGCTCCGGTTCGATTGCCTCGCCAATTTACGTCACCAATGGCGCGACGTTTGACGTTTCGGGGTTGAGCAGCCCGTTCGCTCTGGCGGCCGGCCAAACCCTGGGCGGCAATGGCGCGGTCACGGGCGGCGTGACGGCGGCTTCCAGCATCGTTAACGCGGGGTACTATGGCGGCAGCACGTTAACTTTTGAAAGCGGCCTGACTCTCGGCGGCGGCGCGACGCTCGATTTTGTTTTGTCCGGCACGACCAACGGCGCCAACAGCAAAATCGCGGTTGCCGGCAACCTGAATGACAGCGGCGCAAACACGATTTCGCTCAGCGGATTCGTTTCCCTTCAGAATGGAACTTATCCGTTGATCACTTACGGCTCGGAAACGCCGGGCGGCACATGGACCGTTACCGGCTTCACCGCCGGAACCCAGACGGCCAGCATTGTGGATAGCAACCATGCAATCAACTTGGTCATCGCCCCGTTGTCCGGTGTGACCAACTTGACGTGGGTTGGCGACGGTGCGGCCAACAACTGGGATACGACCAGCTCCAACTGGTTGAACGGCGCCAACCCGGCTGGGTATAGCGACGGCGACGAGGTTACGTTTAATGATTTTTCCACCAATACGCTGGTGACTCTGGTGGGAACCCTGCAACCGGCCGCCATCCTGGTGACGAACAATTCCCGCGATTACATCTTCTCCACCACCACCTCCCCAAGCGGACTGATTTCCGGTTCAGCCGGTGTGGTCAAACTGGGCTCAGGCAAGCTGACCATGGCGGAAGGCTCTGACAGTTTCAGCGGTGGCATCATAATCGGCGGCGGTACGTTGATTCTTTCCAACGCGCTTAACAGCTCCGTGGCGATTGCGGGCGGGTTGACGGTTACGAACGGCAGTGCGGTGCTCGACCAATTCGGCGCGATTTCCGGCAACGCGCTGATTGGCAGCGGCGCCACCGCGCAGGTGGGCGTCAGTGACACGTATGGCGCCCTGCCGACCGGCACAACGACCCTGAACGGCAACCTGGTGTTTAATCGCACGGACGCCTTCTCCGTTACCAACGTGATCAGCGGCGGTTCGACTGGCGAGCTGATCGTCACGAATCTGAACAACGTCACGCTTTCCGGCGCCAATACATTTGCCGGCAACATTCTGGTCAGCAGCGGGACGCTCACCGACGGCAAAGTGGGCGCCAGCGACGGCAGCGCCGGCGGATTGGGGGCAGCGACTGCCGGACGCGCGATTACCGTCGCTTCCGGGGCTACGTTGATTCTGGCGCAAAACACCTTTGGCGGCGCGAGCGTCGTAAACGCCAGCCTGCCTTCGATTGTCATCAACGGCGGCACGGTGAGCGACTTAACGAAGTACACCACCCTTGGCAACGTCACCTTAAATAATGGCGCCAACCTGACTCAAGACGTGAGCGCCACGGGCACTTATCAGGGTTACCAATTCCTTGGTAGTGTCACGGTCGGCGGTTCCTCGTATTCTACCATTACCAGCGAGAATGGCGTCAACGATCATTTGGGGAGCAACACCGTCTTTGACGTAACGGATGTCACTGGTGATTCGAACCCGGATTTGTTCGTGAACACAGGATTGCAGAATCAATCCGGCGACTTTTCAACCGCCCCCGGCAGCCTGACCAAGACCGGCGCCGGCACGATGCAGCTTTCGGGCGTAAACACCTATACAGGCAATACCACCATCAACGTGGGGACCCTGGCCTTGAGCGGTTCGGCTTCACTCAACAGCTCCGTCATTAGCATTGCCGGCGGCGCGACGTTCGACGTGTCTGGTTTGACAACCATCTTTGCACTGGCGTCAGGACAGACCTTGAGCAACAGCACCTCCACAGCGGTGCTCAACGGCAGCGCCGATGCGAGCGTCGGAACGGTTTCGTTGACCTCCGTTTCAGGAACGCCATCATTGACCGTCGCCAACGGCACGCTGACGCTGGCCTCCACCAGCGTGTTCAAGATCAACAACACGGGTCCGGCTCTGGCGTCAGGCAGTTATAAGATCATTTCCGCCGCAACTGCGGGTTCGGTGGCCGGAACTGCGCCATCGTCGGTCTCCGTGAATGGCGGGGGCATCGCTGCCGGCGCAACGGCTTCACTGCAAATCAACAGCGGTGAATTGTACCTGGTGGTTTCTACGCCGCCCACGCCGCGCTTCACGGGCATCGGCGTGAGCGGGACGACACTGACGATCACGGCCACGAACGGCGCGGCGAACGGGACCTACGTGCTGTTGGAAAGCACGAACGTGGCGACGCCGCTGACGAACTGGGTGCCGGTGTTGACCAACACATTTGACGGGAGCGGCAACTTGAACCTGTCCACGAACATCGTCAATCCCAACAACCCGCGGGCGTTCTTCATCCTGTCGGAATAAACCAGGAAAGAATGATAGGCATCATCCGGGACTGGCCGCCGCGCGGGAAGATTCGCCCGGCGGCCGGTTAGCTAAGGTGAACAGGATCAGGTTAATTTACCTGCAAATAAACAGCCGTTAAATAATAAACTTGTGAAAATAGAGAAGAAAAGAAGACGAGAACATGTTGGATTCACGCTGATCGAATTGTTGGTGGTGATTGCCATCATCGCCATTTTGGCGGCGATGCTGTTGCCGGCTTTGTCGGCGGCCAAACTGCGGGGGCAAAGTATTGCCTGCGTCAACAATCTCAGGCAATTGACAATAGCCGCGCTGATGTATCAACAAGATGACGCCGGCGCCATCACCTATGGCGGAGACACCACCGTATGGTTTCAAACGCTGGCCCAGGACCTTGGCAAAAACTACAAGGTGCGGCTTTGCCCGGCGGCGGGGACCCCGGCGGCCAATGGCATAGCGACCGCCGCATATTGTTACGAATGGCACACCACCGATCCAACCAACTGGGGCAGTTACGCCATCAACGGCTGGCTGTATGACCCGAACAGTCCTTCGCCGCCCGCGAAATATCAAACGGATACGCCGCCGGGTTCTTACTGGGGGAAATTTTCGAGGATCAGACGCACGACGCTCACGCCCGTATTCGGAGACGCGGTTTTCGCGGATAGTTGGCCCCAAAATAATCCAACCCTCACAGACACTGCCTCCCCCGGCGGCAGCGGCGTGGTAAATTTATACACCGGAGATTATTCCGCTCCCAGCATCCGGCGTTTTCTTATTGCACGGCATGGTGCCTCCGCTCCCGCGAGTGCACCGCGGGCGGTTCGGCTCGTCGGCGGGCGTGGCGCCGCAGCCAGTCCGCTGCCCGGCGCGATTAACATCGGCTTTGCCGACGGCCACGCGGAGAATGTCAAACTTTTCAATCTCTGGACTCTCCTGTGGAGCGCGACCAGCGTGCCGGAAGGCCAGCCGCCCAATTGATTTTCTCAATGGTTAATGGCGCTTTCAAGGTTCAATCCGCTTGAAGTTATAATGAACCGCTTGATTCCTTCACTTGTTTTTTTGCTTACCGCGTCCGGCATGGATTTCGCTCAGGCGGACTGGGTTCATTTTGATAGCACGGGCCAGACACTGGTTTATTCCAACGACAATCTGGGCAATCATCTCATTGATTACTCCTACGCCGGCTACGAAGGCGGCGGAGTGGCGATTCCGACCAATATTCCAGTGCAACAAACCGTCAACGCGGCTCGCGGTGACAACACGGCCAACATCCAGAACGCCATCAATTATGTTGGTGGCCTGACGCCCGATACAAACGGTTTTCGTGGTGTGGTATTGCTGAGTCCGGGCACCTATGAAATGGATGGCACGCTGACGTTCAACAGCAACAACGGCGTCATCCTGCGCGGTTCGGGGACCAACAACACTACGCTGGTGTTCTACGGCACCAGCGGCACGTCCATCGCTCTTTCTGGCGGCGGAGTGAACCATGTCAGCGGCAGCACTCACTACATCACCGACAGTTACGTTCCGCTGGGCGCAACGAATTTTGACGTGGATAGCACGAGCGGATGGGCGGTAGGAACGCAGATTTCGGTCGAACGGCCCTTCACCCCGCCATGGATCTCGGCCATCGGCATGGCCAGTCTTTGGGGCACCAACAAGATTACCTATTACACTGAGTCGGAGCGATCGATCACAGCCATCAACGGAAACCAGGTGACGGTGAATATTCCCTTGCCCACGCCGATTGAATCGCAATGGACGACCTGGAACGGCAACAACCACGCCAATGCATGGCAATACACTGACGGCCGGCTGCAAAAATGCGGCGTGGAAAACATGACCGTGGCCTCAAATTTTGGACTCACAAACACCGCCCCGAATGGAGGGATTTTGGCCATCAGTCTTGGCAACGCAGAAAATTGCTGGGCGCGCAACATTGCGTTCAACGGTTACGGCGGAGCGGTATCCTGCGGTGGCAAATGGAACACCGTCCAGGACTGCACATTTGCCAACGGACCGGATAACGGCAGCGCGCGGCCGGGAGCGTTTGAGTTTTACAACGCGCAGTTGTCTTTGATTCAGCGTGTGGTCGGCGTTAACGGATTTGAGCATTTCCTGCAGACGCGCGATGAAGGCAGTGGCTGTGTGTTTTTGTATTGCCATACCACCGGGACGAATTTTGACAGCGGACCGCATCGGCTATGGGCAACGAGTCTGTTGACCGACAACGAATACGGCACGGTCAACAACATCCATGACGTGATTACCACCGGTGGCGGCAATGGCTGGGGCGCGGGTTTCAGCGTGTTTTACAACTGCCGGAGCGTCAATCACACGATTCAATGTCCATCGTTGCCCAACCATTACAACTGGTGGATCGGCGGCTTGGGGGCGAATAGCAGCGATTTGA
>DASZAB010000200.1:0-25780 GCA_035945675.1 Verrucomicrobiia bacterium
GTCAATCTGGCCTAAATTTTTTTCAAATGAGGAGTTCATGCACCAGACTTTTCCTTAAAGCAGGGCTAGTCGTTTCAGCGTGCCGGCATTGGAGCGTTTGAACACTTCAAGGTCATCGGAAATGGCGCGAAACTCTTTTTCCGCGAGACCGATGATCTCAGCGGCGTGCTCGTTTAGGACCAGGGCCGGAAGGATTTCCGAAGCTATATTGCTCAGCTTTGCGGGGCCGTCGGCATTTCGTTTGGCCGCCTCGTAGATCGTCGTCGCGATGCTAACCCCCTGATAAAGCTCGCACGACTGGCGGAGTCCCGAAAGCAGAGCCTCTTGACGGGCGACAGCATCCTTCAGCCGGCGAAATCGCGCCGTGATTTGATCGTCCGCCAGCTCGCGAGCGATAAAATCATCCAGTTCGCGCTGGCGGTTTTTTAGAAACTTTTTAAGAACGGCGTCCTTGGCTTGGTCGAAAAACGATTCTGACATATATTTTTTTAATAGTTAGCTTTTGTCATTCAACTTGCTTGGGTGTCAAAGCCGGCCTGCAAAACCGCAGCCGTGTTGTCGCCCGCATTCGCGCTGGCCGTGAGCAGCAGGCCGCAGGGTCCGCGAAGGCCGGGCGGAAAAGGCATGTCCGCCGAACCGGCCGCAACGCCACCGGCGCCGCCGGTGAGGGTCAGTTGAATTAAAGGACGCAACGCGGCGGTGCCTGTGCCGCCGGCCTGATAGGTCGCGCCGTTGTCCGCGCTGTCCACGAGTGCAATCGTGACTGTGCCCGCCACGCAATTCGGGAGCGCGGGCCAAAAGATTTGCAGAAAACCAAGCCGCCAAACCTCAGAAAACGGCGTCGCGTCGCCGGCTAGGTCCAGAGACACCAAGGTAGTGTTCGCGCCGGCGGCGGGGAGATTTCCACTCAGCATCAGGGCGGCGTCAACGATCATAAGATTTCGGGTTTTGAGGTTTTTTCAATTTCTTGTACCGAGCAAGCAAAGGTTTTGACGTGGCCCAGCCACGCAAAACTGAATATAAAAACCAGCGCGAAACGCCCAACGCGGCAGCGTCTTCGGTTAAGCCTGGAAAACGAGGTTTTGGTCCGCGCCTCGGTTGAACCATTGCGTCTATAACACTCATTTTGTAGCACGTTATACGCATTACCCCTATACTGTCAACTTGTTTTTTACAAAGTTATCACCATACTTATTCACGCGATGCGCGGGCCAAAACACAGAAGTGAATCGGATGCAGTTTGGGACCGGAAGATCGGCGCGACGTTGGCATTTATTCGTGCAAGAGAGACAGGCCAGCGACAAGAAGTGATTGCCCAACAACTCGGCATCAGCAGAGGACACTTGGCAAGTATTGAATCGGGTAGAACCCCTCTAACTGCTGGTTTGGGGTGGAAATTCTGTATAGAGTTTGACTGTCATCCAGGCTGGATATGCGCAGCAGGAAATAGCAACTACGCGAACGTGTTTCCGGGAATTGAAGCGGACGTGTTGGCTAAAATTGAGAATTTCATCAAGGCGAGCAGTAAAACTCCGTTCCGCAAAGTATGGCCGCTGATTGGATGGAGGATTGGTAGCCCTGCCGATTCCAGTAAAAATATCCTATTGACAAATAAAGTGGATTCGCTTACAAGTGCCGAGATGCAACCCGTCCTGCCCAAACTGATTGAGCGCCTTAAACGAGCCACGGCTGAACGCGGAAAGAAATCCGATTTGGCAAAGTGGCTGGGTGTTCATCGGCAGAGTGTGACGGATTGGCTGTCCGGCAAACAGGAGCCGGGTGGCGAAATCACGCTCCGAATGCTTCGCTGGGTCGAGCAGCAAGAGCGGTAACTAAACTCAACCCACGGAGGAAATGCACAATGAAAAATAAAAAGACTCACCATGCTGCCATCGATGGTTTTTCAGTTGGAGGGTTCTTAACCTCCATCGGAACTACGATAGAAATGTTGACCGATGACCAGCGTTTAAATCTCGCGCGTTTTATATTCGCGATTGCAGTCTCTAAAGATGACCCAAACAAAGCGTTCTGCGACAATTTTCCTGAGGCGCAGTCTTTGCCTAACTTTCTCGATCTCGCCCCCATCCATATGACAGAACCAGAATTCATTCTTTTTGTAAGCCGGCTGGCCCGTCGCCTTTCGCCGGAGCGCCGCCGCGCTTTGTCTGTATTTCTGGCGGGTTGGGCGCAGGATCCATCTGGCGAGCTTCCCAATGATCTCAAGGCGGGTCCTGGTGAAGCACTTGCGGTTTTCTGGGGGTGTTCGCACGGTCGAAATTAACCTGCCAACCGCGCCGGCTGGCCCGCGCTGGCCGACACCCTGCCACGCCGCTGCAATCCGCTTGCAGCGGCATTTTTGGGGACTCGTAAAATCCCGTTAATCTTAACGCAACACACGTTGATTTCCTATGGAATGGCTCCGCAACCAATTGATAGTCAACGTTTCTGCTCAATTGCCGTTGATTTCCTGCGGATTTCGGTGTAAGTCGTTGCTATTGCGCTTCATTTCGCCTCTTTTCGCCTCTTTCCATTCCATAGGAAATCAACATGTGTCGTCAGCGAGAGCGAAGACTGGTACGCGCGGCGGGGGTTGAACCCACAACCTTCGGCTCCGGAGGCCGACGCTCTATCCAATTGAGCTACGCGCGCAAGGCAACGCCCACCTTACCGCCCCGGACGGCTTTGCTCAAATGGAATCTGCAGCAATGTCTGGCACACGCATTCATGGGAGATAACTCCCTCGCCCCGCCCAGGCGGGGAGAGGGCTGGGGGCCAGGGGATTTGAGTTCAGAATTATTTTGACTTCCTCTTCCCAACCTTCTCCTCCTCGAAGGAGGAGAAGGAGAAAACCATGCAGTGCGTCAACCAGCGCTTTGCCAACGATTAGAGCAATTTAATCAATCTCGTAGCCGCGAACGTCAGTTCGCGCCAGATAGTTGTCCTTTATTTGATTTGCGCCGACTGACGTCGACGGCTACACATTTTTTGAAAAAGCTCCAGCGGGCTACCGCTCCGGTTCCGGCGGCGGAAAGAACCGCCGGTTTTCCCGTTGCATTTGTTCAAAGCGCGCCTCCTGTTCCGGCGTCAGGAGGGCGGAAATTTGCGCCTCGGTGTTGGTGAGAACGGCAACGACCTGCGGACGGTATACCTGCCGCAAATCCCGCAACTGGACGCGCGTGTCGGTCAGGATCCGGTGCACCTCCACCCGCTGGTGCGCGTTGAGACGGAGCCGCCAGCGCAGGTTGCGCTCGAGCAGCAACTGAAAGTTTTGCGGCCGTTGAATCGCCGTGTTGACCCAATGGCGGATGGCCATGCGCGTGCCGACCACGCCGGCGGCCACGCCGGCCAGAAACACCAGCGCGATCAGCAGCGACAGTTTAAACGCCTTCATAATCAAAGTCCGGTCGGGGTCAAAAGCCACTGCGCGGAAAGCTGCGCCGCGCCGTCGCTCAAACTCGGCACCCCCGCCGCCGTCAGCCCATAATCCGCCGCCACGCACAACACAATGACGGCCGAGGCTGCCAGCGCCAGGCGCGGAAACCACAGGTTCAACTGGTCAAAAATCGAAAGGGTTTCCGGCGCGGCCACCGGCGGCTCGCGACGAATGGCCCGCAGCACGTCCGCGGCAAAATCCGCCGGCGGCGCGGGCGCGGCTTCCCGGCGCGCCGATGCAAACAGCCTTTTCAGTTTCCAATGATTCATAATTTTCCTTTCGCAATTTTTTCCAGCGCCCGCTTCAGTTTTGATCGCGCCCGCATGGCCCGCACCCGCACGGCCACGCCGGAGGCACCGGTGGCCGCGGCGATTTCCTTCACGCTGCGGCCTTCCAGTTCCTGCAGGGTGATGACCACGCGGTCGGCGGGCGACAATTCGCGCATGGCCAGCTCGAGCAACTCCGCCGCGCTGTGCGCGTCCAGTTCGCTTTTTTCGTCGTTGCTGCGCAACCAGTCGAGCGCGTCGTCACCGAGTTCGGGCAGGCCGATTTCATTCTGCCGGCGTTTTTCTTTTCTCAAGTGGTCCAGCGCCACCCGCGTGGTGATGCTGGAAAGCCAGTGTGCAAAAGGCGCCCGGCCGTCAAATTGCCCCAGCGCGCGCCAGGCCTTGACAAAAACTTCCTGGGCGAGGTCTTCGACCTGGTGGGCGTCGCGTTCATATCGGTGCAAAATGGCGAACACGCGCGACTGATGCCGCCGGACGAGTCCGGCGAACTCGTCCGTGACGCCGTTCCGGATGCGTTCCAGCAATTCGGCATCGTCGCTCACGATCTAATCGCCCAACTGATTCCTGGCGCGGGCGACGGCCCGGTCCGCAAAATCGCCGGCGCGCTGCTCGAACTCGCTGAGTTGCTGGCGTTGTTCATCGGTCAGGATGGGCGCGATTTTGGCGAAAATTTTCATGCGTTCAACCGCCAAATCGGCCTCGACGGCGGCGACCCTGGCCGCCGCGGCGCGCACGGTGGTTTCGTTGGCGTCACTGGCCTGAATGGCGGCGCGCAGATTTTCCCGCGTCGAGCGCAGTTGGCCGAGCAGCGGTTTTAAGGTGTCTTTCTCCGACCACAGAATGATTTTGATCTGCGTCTTCTGGTCTTCGGTCAGGTTCAGCCTTTGCGCGATGCGTTGAAGAAACCGTCCGTGCGCCGGCGCGTGGGCATCCGCGGCCGGTGAAGCGGTCGTCATCGGTCCAACCAGACTCAGCACGGTGGCCACGGTGAGGGCAATCCATTTGTTCGTTTTCATACTGATTTTAATACGGAAACGGCCCTGCAAATGTTACAGTCAAAGCGAAAGGGACGGCTGGAGGCCGTCCCTTTGTCAACGTCTGTCCCCACAAATCAGGTTTGCGGCGGCGCACCGGCCGGCGCGTTGGTGCCGCCTTCACCCGGGGGTGGACCACCCGGAGGCCGATTACGCGGGCCGCGCATTCTGGATTCCATTTTTTGCCATTGCTCAAACTGATCCGCCGTCAGCACGGCCTTCAGTTTGGCGTTGGTATCCTCGCGAATGGACTTCATTTTCGCCATGCGATCTTCACGCGACAGGTCCTGGCCCTGCTGCCACACAGCGCGCATTTGTTGCCGCTGGCCTTCGAGGATCTCTTTGACCTTCGGTTTTTGGTCGTCGGTCAGGTTAAGTCGTTGCGCAATCATGTCGATGTTCGGCCCCCGGCCTCGCATGCCCGGTCCACGGTCGCCCGGGGGTGGACCGCCGGCTGGCGGTGTGGACGGCGGAGTGTTGGTGGCATCATCCGCACGCAAGGCCGGACTCAGCGTCAGCAAACTCCCCACCGCCAACGCCGCAATCAGTGTCATCCTGGTGGCTTTCATAAGCTTTATCTTTCGTTAGTTTTGTTTGTTCTGTGCCGCGCCAGCATGACGCAGCGTCATAGCCTGTGAGACGGAGGAACAAAACAAAGGTTACAACCTGTGCAGGATATTCGCGACGATGACCGCGGGCGGGACCGCTTGCCGGACCGTTCCCGTGCGATCAGACCAGGCCACACCAGGGCCTGAACTACAATTTCTAATTATTTCCATAAATATTGCTTGACAAGCCAGGAACCGTGGGAGTAAATGTGCTGGTCGGACGGTTCGTCCGATCGTCCGATTGTCATTACCCGATTGGTTACCGTTCAGAGGCCATCGGCGCCAATCGAGGGGAGATGTTTTTTTTTGCGGCTGATTAACCCGGTTGGCCATGAGGAAGGAAAAAACATGAAAATCAAAATTGCCGTATTGACCCTGGTACTCGTTTGCAGCTTCACCCGCATTGATTCCGCCTTCGCGCAAATTGGCACGGCGTTCACCTATCAAGGCCAGCTGCTTGCCACTAATGGCCCGGCCCACGGTCTCTATGACCTGGAATTCTCGCTCTACGGCGCCAGCAGCGGTGGCAGCGCCTTGTACGGGCCCGTGACCACCAATGGTGTTTTCGTTACCAACGGCCTGTTCACCGTGCTGGTTGATTTTGGCGCCGTCTTCAGCAACAGCACGCCTTACTGGCTGCAAATTGGTGTGCGGACCAACGGGGCCGCTTCATATACCGCCTTGTCCGGGCGCCAGCAACTAACGCCCACGCCGTATGCCATCTACGCCGAAGGTGCCAACGCGGCGGGGCTGGCGGGTACGATTCCAACTGGAGACCTCAGCGGCACGTACGGCAATCCCCTTACGCTGAGCAATCCCGGCAACGTCTTCGACGGCAACGGCAACGGGTTGACCGACTTGAACGCGGCGAATTTGACCGGCACGCTCCCTGGCGCGGTGTTGCCCGCGAACGTGGCGTTGCTCAATGCGAATCAAATCTTCACGGGTGTTGATACCTTCTCTGGCCCCGGCGAGAGTTTCATCGTCAACACGGGCCCGATCATGACCACTCCTTTCACCGGAATCGGCTTGCAGTATTACACTCCGACCGGGGAAGGCGCGATCATGTCTTCCTATAATGATGGTTATGGATTCCTGACCTTCTATACCAAACAAGGCACCGGTTACCCCATTGCGAAACAAGTGATGATTGATAAGTACGGCGGGGTGGCGATTGATCAGCAGAACTACAACAACGGAGTGCTCAACAACGGAACCACCAACGGCGTCGGCCTCACCTTTGGAATCGGGAGCGGTGAAGGCATCGCCTCCAAGCGCACGGCGGGCGGCAACCAGTATGGGCTGGATTTCTACACCAGCTTTAGCGACCGGATGTCCATTGCCCAAAGCGGCACCGTCCTGTTCAACAACGATCTGAACTTGCTGAGTAGCGACTCTGGCTTGGGACACCGCAACTCGGTTGCGGGGGTAACCCTCGGCCCCGGCGGTGACGGCCCGTTTCTCTGGGGTTTTGACGGCGGAGCTTTGGGAACCGTGGCGCCGGATGAGGTTAACTTGACGTGGGATTACTCGGGCAACGTATGGATCAGCAACAATCTATCCGTCGCGTCCCTGACCATCCGCGGGCCCCAGGAGTTCTTCGTCGTCCCGGGCCTAACTCCTGTTCAGTGTTATATCGGCGATGACGGCGTGGGCAACGACGTCCAAATCGGCAGCCTAAAGTCCGGCATCACCGCCTTGGCCGCCTACAATGCGGCCGACAATGCCTACATGCACTTTTATTGCAGTTCCATCACCATCGAAGGCGGCGCAGACCTGGCGGAGCCTTTCAAAATTACATCGAGGAATGAGGAAGTCCCGCAAGGCGCGGTGGTGGTGATTGACGATGAGAATCCGGGTCATTTGAAAGAGTGCGATGAGGCTTACGACACCCGTGTTGCGGGTGTGGTCAGCGGCGCCAACGGGATCAGCCCGGGCATTCAAATGCAGCAACAAGGAATCCTTGAAGGAGGCAAAAACGTCGCGCTCACCGGTCGGGTCTATGTGCGGGCCGATGCCTCCTACGGCGCGATCCGTCCGGGTGATTTTCTCACAACTTCCACGACACCCGGCTATGCGATGAAGGTGACGGACCATGCTAAAGCCGAGGGCGCGATTCTGGGCAAGGCCATGACGGGTTTGAGGAACGGCCGAGGCATGGTGCTGGTGCTCGTCACTTTGCAGTGACCATTGGCGTTTCATTGACGCAAACACTCGGAGATCAAATTTGATTTGTGAGGTTAGCAATGAAAACAGAAATAGTTGTTGCAGGGATGCTGGTGGCAGGCGCGATCGGGCTGCCCGGGCGTGCCTCTGCGGAAGGAACCTGGACCGCATTGGCCAATACCGCACCCGGCGGCGTCAAGACGATGCTGTTGCTGTCCGACGGCACAGTCATGGCGCAGAAAGGTGGCGAAACGGGCTGGTACAAGCTGACGCCCGATGGCAGCGGCCACTATGTTAACGGAACCTGGACGACGCTTTCGTCCATGAACTACTCCAGGTTATACTATTCCTCGGATGTGCTGAGAGATGGCCGCGTATTTGTGGCGGGGGCCGAGTATGGAAATGGAACCACCAATGCGGAGATTTACAATGGCAGCTCGTGGAACGTTGTTCCCATCCCCGCCGGTATCATTGACGAGAACAACTCAATAAACCCGACTTACGGAAACAACACCGAAGGCTTCATAGACTCGGGCAGCGTGGTCCTCAATAATGGCAAGGTGCTTATCCTGCCGGTGGGGCCGGCCAATTATGGAGAAACCGTTACCTACGATCCAGTGGCAAACAGTTGGGCATCGGCGTATCTCCAAACGGGCGGAAACGAGGACGAAGCATGCATGGTCAAGCTGCCGGATGACAGCATCCTCGTCGTTGACAGCGGCAGCACCACCTCGGAGCGATACATTCCTGCTTCGAACTCCTGGATCAATGATGCGACGGCGCCGGTAGCGCTATATGATTCTTACGGCACCGAACAAGGGCCGGCATTTCTTTTGCCCAACGGGAAGGCCTTTTTCATTGGCAGCGCTCCCAATACCGCCATTTACACCCCCAGCGGCAACAACAACCCGGGTACGTGGGTGGCCGGCCCAAGCCTGGGTAGCCTCGGAGCACCGGACGCGCCCGCCGCGATGATGGATAATGGCAAGATTCTTTGCGCACTGTCGCCGACGCCGTACAGCTCAAGCAATGTCTTCACGACCCCCAGCTACTTCTTCGAATATGATTACACGGTTGGATCCGTCGGCGCCTTTACAGAGATCCACGCTCCGGGCGGTGGTTATTCCAGAAACGAAGTCACCTACAACGACCGGATGCTCGATCTGCCGGACGGCACAGTCCTCTTCACCGACGGTGGCAACCAGCTTTACGTTTACCAGCCGGACGGGTCACCCTTGGCTTCCGGCCAGCCAACCATCTACGGCGTCTCATGGAATACCGATGGCAGCTTGCACATAACCGGCACCTTGTTCAACGGCATCTCGCAAGGCGCCGCCTATGGTGACGACGCCCAGATGGACAGCAATTACCCGCTCGTGCGCTTCACTGACGGCAGCGGCAACGTCTATTATGGCCGCACCTACAATTGGAGCAGCACCAGTGTGCAGACCGGCGGTGCAGTTGTAACCACGGAATGTGCGGTGCCCGCGACCGTTTTCGACGGCCCGGGAACCTACTCCATGCAGGTAGTCGCCAATGGGATTGCGTCGAATCCAGTTACATTTTACGGACCCGTCTGGGTGGATTTCGTCAATTACAACATCCTTTTCCAGTTTGGCTCGTTCATATACCCATACCCCACTTTACACCAGGGCGTTGCAGCTGTGGCCAGCGGGGGAACCATCGCGATAGATGCCGGCTCCCAGCCGAGCATCGGGCATGAATCCGTGCCCTACACCATCTCAACACCCATGACCATTATTTCCGTCTATGGCCCGTCCACGATTGGCCAGTGATCCCGTAAAATTCAACGACCCGTGAACCAAAGAGACCTTTCATGAAAAACCACCTCAAGTTGCTTCCGGTCATCGCGGCGCTTTTGATTCCAGTCGCGGCCAGCGCGCAAAGTTATTCCATTAACTGGTATAAAATCTCCGGCGGCGGCGGAATGAATGCCACCGGCGGCGTTTATTCCGTCAGCGGCACCATCGGTCAGCACGACGCCGGCGGGCCGATGACCGGCGGCGGCTACCAACTCACCGGCGGGTTCTGGGCGCTGATTTCCGTCCTGCAAACACCGGGCGCGCCCACGCTCTACATCCGCCAATCCGGCAGCACGGTGACCGTGTTTTGGCAGGACGTGTCCGGCTGGACCTTGCAGCAGAACAATAATCTGACCGTGCCTGCCGGCTGGTCGCTCAGTAGTGGCGTGACAACCTCCAGCGGCACGAATCACCTGGACATCACGCCGCCAACCGGGAATTTATTTTTCCGGTTGGAGCATCCGTAGCGCGGACGTTCGCCTTTCGGGACCGATTTGAACCAGCCGGCGGCCGGTCGCCCCTTGGTTGTCAGGCAATCGCGCGTAACCCTTTGGCTGCCGCTTTTATCGTCTGGTCAACGTCCGCGGTGGTGTGTGCGGTGGAAATAAAGCCCGCTTCGAACTGTGATGGCGCGAGGTAAATGCCCGCCTCCAATAGGCTGTGGAAAAATTTGGCGAACCGCGCGCGGTCGCTTTTCATCGCATCGGCCAGATTGTGGACCGGCTCGCCGGTGAAGTAGGCGCAGAACATCGAGCCGCAGCGGTTGAATTGCACCGGGACCTTCGCGGCTTTCGCGGCGGCTTTCAGGCCGGTTTCCAGTTGTGAACCAAGCTGCTCAAGGTGTGAATAGGCGTCCGCCGACCTGTTTTTTGTAGGAGACGACGTAAGGAGTCTTTGATTTCGTTTGAGGCGTGAGGCGTGAGGCGTGAGGCGTGAACTGGAATGAGCCTCCTCACGTCGGCTCCTACTTAATTCTTCCAACGCGGCGATCCCGGCCGCCATCGCCAGCGGATTGCCGCTCAGCGTGCCGGCCTGGTAAACCGGTCCCAGCGGCGCCAGCAAATCCATGATGTCCGCCCGGCCACCGAACGCGCCGACCGGCAGCCCGCCGCCGATGATTTTACCGAAACAACTCAAGTCCGGCGCAATGTGGAAACGTTCCTGCGCGCCGCCGGGCGCGAGGCGGAAACCCGTCATCACTTCGTCGAAAATCAGCAGCGCGCCGTTGGCCTTCGTGATTTCGCGCAGAAATTCCAGATAGCCCGGTTTTGGCAGATAAACTCCGGCATTGCCCGGCACCGGCTCGACGATGATGCCGGCGATTTGGTTTTTGTTCGCCTCGAATGCGGCTTTGACGGCGTCAACGTCATTGAACGGCAGAACGATGGTATGCTGCGTGAATGCCGCCGGCACGCCCGCGCTGTCCGGATTGCCGAACGTGAGCGCGCCGCTGCCCGCCTTGACGAGCAGCGAATCTGCATGGCCGTGGTAGCAACCGTCGAATTTGATGATTTTGTCGCGCCGGGTGAACCCGCGTGCGAGGCGGATGGCGCTCATGCACGCCTCGGTGCCGGAGTTGGTCATGCGCACCTTTTGCACGCTCGGCACGAGCGAACAAATCAGCTTTGCCATCGTGACTTCAAACGGATTGGGAATGCCAAAGCTGGTGCCGTGGTCGGCGGCGGCCTTGACGGCAGCAATGATTTTCGGATGCGCGTGACCGAGTATCGCCGGCCCCCAGGTGCAGACGTAATCGATGTATTCGTTGCCGTCCACGTCCCGGACGCGCGCGCCTTTGGCCCGGTTGACGAAGAACGGCTGGCCGCCGATGGCGCGAAACGCGCGCACGGGCGAATTCACCCCGCCGGGAATGAATTTCAGGGCTTCGGCAAATAATTTTTCCGATTCACTGCGAATCATGGCCGGTAAATTAGCAGCGAAAGCTCGACGAGACAAAGCCGAATAACGTCTGCTTGACTGCATTTTGGCCACTGATACTCTACAGAAGAATCAAAAATGGAGATCTGCCTATGAAACGAATTCCCGTTTTGGTTTTTGGAACACTTTGCCTTCTAGGTCTGTTCGTAATCCGAACTGAGGCATTTTCGCTGCTTGGACCATTTCGGCCGTGGATGACCGCGACCAACGGTTTTGGCCCGTCAAACCCGGTTTATTTCTTCAGTGATATCGGTGGACCGATGGATATTGGCAAGGGTTATCGCTGGAACATTCCGGTGGTAACCTACGGGTTTGACCAATCGTTTCTCGATTATTTCGGCACAAACGGCGTATCCGCAATAGAAAACGCGATCCAAACCCTCAACGATCTGCCGCCAGCTTCCAAAGTTGTCCTGACCAACTACACAGCTCAAGGCGGACCGCAAATAAATTACAGTGCACAAGCAGAAAATCTTTATGATTTGAAGTCCATGACGCTGGCTCTTTTGTTGGAACAAATGGGATTGGCCCAACCAACGCGTTTCATTTACGTAGTAAGGCAAATCGATCCGACGGTTATGTATCCGAACAGCCCTTTCCTTATCTCCCAATTCTGGGGGCCGGGCGGCGCCATTTCCAATCAGATAGTCCTGCGCAATTTTGATCCCGAAACCCTCGGCCCGACCACTTACATCAATGATTCACTCTATAGCGGTTATCTGTATGTTTTTGCTTCGTCGGATCAAACCCTTGAATATGCCATTCCGCTCTCAGTTCCCACGGATCCGTTAGCAAACGGACTTGCAGCTGCTGATATACTTTCGGCGCTAAATGCGGGAACGTTTTGGAATGGACTGACTCGTGACGACGTCGGCGGGCTCCGTTACCTGCTTTCGACAAACAATATTGCCTACGAGACTTTGTTGCCCGGTACTCTTGGTATTGGCACGAACACGGACTCCTATGTGAATGGCGCCTGGCGTCCGGGCATTGACAAGATCACCTTTGTCCCGCAGCCATTCGATGATATGGTCGGTCAATTTTTGCTGATGACAAATCAATTCACCGATACCTACATCACAAACGGCATTTTAATGCACCAGCCGCTTCAACGAGTCACTACGCAACCAGATTTTCTTTTTTGCGCAGCGGGTGTGAAGAGCGGCGTGCTGGCGGTTCCGTTCTTTGAGCGGACTGGAACAACGAATTGGATCAACAATTCGGCCTTGAATGGAAATCCGGATGATGGTGGACCAGGTGTCATTCAGCCGCAAATAAAAATCGTGTTTAACAAACTCGGGCACGACCTCGTGAATGTTAATGACGAATCGGCCACTGATCGTCCGATTCATTGGGGTACTTTTGACGGCTCCACAAATGCTCCGATCGCTTATCCGATAACTCAAACCGGGACGGACCAATTTACGATTCGGATGCAGCTGGCAAAGGGCAGTGCTCCAAACGAGTTTCAAAAATACTTCGATTGGTCGCTGACAAATTCAGTCGGCTCGGTTTCCTTGTTTCAAACGTCCACCAATCTCACGGATTGGGTCACAATTTTCTCCGTAACAAACGACGGCAGTGATTGGGTCTTTCAGGATATTAATCCGGCCAGCGCTCGCCGATTTTACCGGGTTGTTCCTCAATAACCGTTTTCATCATTGCCGGTTTCGGAAAAACGTGTCCTGCAACGACCCGAGTTCGGTGCGAACCAGCATGCCGGTGGTGACGTTGTGCCGTTGGAACCAGCCGTCGTTGACCTCCAGGACATACTGAACATCCGGCCTGGCCGCCACCACCGAGTTGGTGTCGTATTTTTCGAGATGATGGATTTCCTGAATCACGCCGTCGGGACTGATATAGGCGGCGGAGAGCGAGTCCGGGCAGTTTTTCATCCAGAAGGCAGCCTGGAATGGCCGGGAAAAAATGAACAGCATCGCGCTTTGGTCGGTGACGTTGGTACGGAACATCATGCCCGTTTGCACCTCGCGCGGAGTGGTCGCCAGTTCGACATCCAGGGTTTCCGCACCCAGATAGATTTTCAGCGTGGGCAATGTCGGCTGCGCCCGGGTGGGCAATTGGCTCTCTGGATCCAGTGGCGCTACCGGGGTCTGGGCCTTTTTGCAGCCGGCCGCCAGGGCCGCCGCCAGAACCAAAGGAAGCCATTTCATCGCTTGCATGCCGGTAAACTGCCGGAATCCAGCACGGTTTTCAACCAAACTGCGCGCGGTTTCTTTTATCCAGGGTTTGACTATTCCATGCCAATTTACTAAGGTTTTGGTTTGGACGACCAACAACGAGATCACCCCGAATTTATGCCTGCAAAAGCCGCTGAGAAAGCCGCCCCCGAACCGAAAGCCGCCGCGTCGCGCTCGCGCGAGCTGGACGCCGCCATCGCCACCATCACCAAAAGCTACGGCGAAGGCAGCATCATGCGCCTGGGTGACGCCCGGGCGCAGGTCAAGATTGATGTCATCCCGACCGGTTCGCTCGCCATGGACTTGGCGCTCGGGGTGGGCGGCATCCCGCGCGGACGGGTCGTGGAAATCTTCGGACCGGAATCCTCCGGTAAAACCACGCTCATGCTTCACGTCATCGCCAACGCCCAAAAGGCCGGCGGGCTGGCCGCGTTTATCGACGCCGAACACGCGCTCGATCCCGGCTACGCCAAAAAGCTCGGCGTGAATCTCGACGACTTGCTGGTGTCCCAACCCGATTCCGGCGAGGAGGCGCTGACGATTTGCGAAACGCTCGCCCGTTCAAACGCGTTGGACGTCATCGTGATTGACTCCGTGGCCGCGCTGGTGCCCAAGGCCGAACTCGAAGGCGAGATGGGCATGGCGACCATGGGGATGCAGGCGCGGCTGATGAGCCAGGCGCTCCGCAAGCTCACTGCCATCCTCGCAAAATCCAAGACCACCTGCATTTTTACCAACCAATTGCGCGAGAAAGTCGGCGTCATGTTCGGCAATCCTGAAACGACGCCCGGTGGCAAGGCCCTGAAATTTTACGCCAGCGTGCGCATTGACATCCGGCGCAAGGAAACGCTCAAGGACGCTGCCGGCAACGCCATCGGCAACCACGTCCGGGTCAAGATTGTCAAAAACAAGGTCGCGCCGCCGTTCGCCGAGGCCGAGTTCGACATCCTCTATAACCATGGCATTAACAAGGAAGGCAGCATTCTGGACGTGGGCGTTGAGAACAACATCGTCGGCAAAAAAGGCGCGTGGCTGCAATTCGACGGTGAATTGATCGGCCAAGGCAAGGAAGCGGCGCAAAAGGCGCTGGCCGAAAATCCCGCGCTCGCCCAGAAAATCGTGAGCGCCATCCTCACCCAGCGCGCGGCCGCCTGACGGCGGCCAGGCCGTTTTCCCATGAGCAGCATTCCCGACATGGATTTGGATCTGGAGAATTTATTCCGGCCCGCGTGGGCGCAGGGCAAGACCGAGGCCAACCGGTATGAAAAGTTTACCGGCAGCGAAGGCGTGAAGCCTGAACGCCGGCGCGGTGACCGCCGGGAACAGTCGCGCGGCGAATCGTTCGGCGAGCGGCGCAGCCCGCGTCCGCCACGTTCGGGTGGCAAATTCGGCGACCGCAAAAGAGGCTTTGACCGCCGTGAACGCGAACGCGCCGAGCCGCCGGCGCCGTTGCCGGAAATAACTGTCACGTTTCTGCCGGACGAAAAGGGTGTTGAATCGCTGGCGCGTCAGATCAAGATGACCGGGCGGGCCTATCCGCTTTTCCAGATTGCGGAGCTCGTTCTGGAAAAGCCGGAACGTTATGCGGTCCTCCTGGCCGTGAAGAAAAAGCCCGACGGGGCTGTCGCGCAACGGCTGGTAGTTTGCGCGCTCGACGACACGCCGTGGTTGAGTGAAGAGGAGGCGATGGCGCATGTTCTGAAAAATCATTTCGCCACCTTCTACCAGGCCGAGCGCACGGCCACCGAACCGCCCAAGGGCACCTACACGTTCGTCGCGCAATGCGGCATGAGCGGCGTGATTCTCGGCCCGCCCAATCATCACGATTATCAGAACCGGCTGCGCAAATTGCACGCCGACCGGTTCGCCCGGATGCCCTTCGATGTTTTCAAGGCGCGCGTGAAAATCGTGAAAGACGAAGCGGTCGTCAAAAAATGGGTCGAGGAACAAAGTTTCAAGACCGAATATGTCGTCCTGAACGTGCCCGAACCGCTCAAGCTGCCGAACCTTGAGGAGGTGGAGAAACATTTCCGCGCGACGCACAAGGAAACGATCATCAAGCCGGTGGAATCACACAGGATCGCCGGCGTGCCGAGCCGCAATTTGCGCAACCGCGAATTGCAGCGGCTCGTGCGCACCGAATGGGAGCAGCAGCGGCATTTCCCTTTGCAACTCGCCACCGAACTCAGCCGGCAATTCGCCACGCACGGCCTGCAATTTTTCAAGGTCAACAAAACCTTCACTCATGTTTCGGTCGCGCGCCCGCAATTCCTCGACCTCGAAACCACGCCGGTGTCGGAAACCATCAAGCGCATCATCGCCCATATCAACGCGCATCCCAAATGCAGCCGGCGGCAATTGGTCGAAACCCTCGCGCCCACGCCGCCGCCGCCGGCGGTGATTGAAATCAAGCTGGAAACGGAAGCACCGCCGGCAGTGGCACAGGCGTCCTCGCCTGTTCGACCCGACGAAACTCACGGGCAGGATGCCCGTGCCACGGCCGAACCGACGCCGGAGCAAAATGCCATCATCGCCGATTTACACTGGCTGGTACATCAGGGCCACGTCATTGAGTTCGCGGACGGCCGGCTGGAAACTGCCAAGAAGCCCGCGCCGCGACCGCCCAAGCCGGAGAAAAAGCCCGTCGCGGAAAAACCGGTGACGGAAGGCGAAACCATTTCGACGACCGAACCGGTATCGCAGGCTGAAGTCGCCGCGGCACCGGTTGCCGAGGCTCAAACGTTGCCCGGAACGACCACGGAAATTCAAGCGCCGGCGGAAACCCCGGTTCCGGCCGCTGAATCCGTGGTTGCGAGTGAATCGGTTCCGGCCGAACCCACCGTCACGCCGCCCGACGAAACGACCGAGGAAGCGGTTGAATCACCGTCGTGATCAATTTATCGGAGGGTCGAGTTATGCCAGACCCCGAATTTTCACCTTGAGAATGGGGACTGGCGAAACTCGTCCCTCCGGACAAATTCCTTGCTTCCTTTAATTTAACGTACTGCTAATGTCACCTATGCCTTTCAGTAAATTAGGCCTTGCCCCGACAACCCTCGACGGCGTGCGCGCCGCGGGTTATATCGACCCGACCCCCATCCAGCTCCGAGCCATCCCGCTGGTCATCGCCGGACGCGACGTCATCGGCAGCGCCCAGACCGGCACCGGCAAGACCGCCGCCTTCGCCCTGCCCATTCTCTCGAAACTCGACCAGCATAATTCCGCCGGCCCGCGCGCGCTCGTCCTCGAACCGACGCGCGAACTCGCCGCGCAGGTGGAAACGGCCTTCCGCGATTACGCGCGGTTCACCAATTTGAATATTACCGTCGTCTTTGGCGGCGTTGGTTATGGACGCCAAAATGACTCGTTGCGAGCGGGCACGGACATCATTGTCGCCACGCCCGGCCGTTTGCTGGATCACCTCGAACGCGGCACAGTGCGGCTCGACAAAGTCCAGTTTCTCGTGCTCGACGAGGCCGACCGGATGCTGGACATGGGCTTTCTGCCCGACGTGCGCCGCATCGTCGAACGCTGCCCGCGCCAGCGGCACACCTCGCTCTTTTCCGCGACGATTCCGCCGCAAATCGAAACGCTCATTCAATGGGCCATGCGCAATCCGGAAACGATTGAAATCGGCGCGCGCCGGACTCCGGCCGAAACGGTGAAGCATGTCATTTATCCCGTGGCCGATTCGCAAAAGTCCGACCTGCTGCTGGAACTGCTGAAGCGCGTAAATTACAACTCGGTGCTGGTGTTCTGCCGGACGAAATACGGCGCCGACCGCATTGCCGGACTGCTCAAGCGCAACAACCACGCCGTGGCCGTGCTGCACTCGAACCGCACCCAGCGCGAACGCGAGCAGGCGCTCAAGGGTTTTCGCGACGGACGATTTGAGGCGCTGGTGGCCACGGACATCGCCGCGCGCGGACTCGACATCGCGGACGTGAGCCACGTCGTCAACTACGACGTGCCGCAGCATCCGGAGGATTACATCCATCGCATCGGGCGCACCGGGCGCGCCGAAGCGAGCGGCGACGCCTTCACCATCATGACCGCCGAGGACGCCAGCCACGTGTTCGCCATCGAGCGCTTTATCAGCCAGAAAATCCCGCGCGTGAAGCTCGAGAATTTCGATTACAAGTACACGATGCTGTTCGAGGAAGGAAAGCCCGGCCAGCCCAAAGGCGGTTTTCCCGGCAAAGCCCGCGGCGCACGCGTCCACGGCGGCTACCATTTCGGCATGGCCAGACGAAGAAGGTAGGCTCTCGAAACGGAATTGGCCCATCGGTGTTGATTTAAGGGTATGGGCGACTCAAAGAAAAAATCAGCCTTTGGACGCCGCGAAATTATCACCTTAGTTTGCGTGATTGGCATTCTTGGATTTCTTGCTTGGGCAGCAACGCCAAATTTTCTCCGTGAGCCGTGCACATCTCCCGCCAACGCATGTATCAATAACCTCCGCCAGATTGATGGGGCAAAGCAGCAATGGGCATTGGAAAATGGAGAAACCAACGGAGACACTGTCGTCACCGAAAACGATATCAAGCCCTACCTACGACTTGATTCCAAAGGGAACCTCCCCCAATGCCCGTCCGGCGGCAAATATGTCATTGGAAGACTTAATGAACCACCGACGTGTTCACTCGGCACCAACGCCACACCCGCCCACGTTTTGCAGTGAGCCGCAGAGGGGCGGCTGACAATAGCCCGGCGTTTCAACGCCGGGTAACGGGTCAAATGAACGAGTCCCGCAGGGACGGCTGATTTTCAAATGCAACGACGAGCCGGCAAATTCGCCCACGTTCAACCGTCTCTTCGAGACTGATGTTGCGCCACGTTTTTCCCGGCGTTGAAACGCCGGGCCATTGTCGAATGTCTCGTTGGGACAGCCGACAAGGAAGGACAGCATTATTTCAAATGCCACAACGGGATTTGAAGAACTTCTGTTGATTGAACCCCTTGCGCGCCCAGGATTTCCGACTGCAATGCGAGGGACGCCGATATTGACAGTTTCGTTACCGTGGTTTTTGATACGCTTTGGCTTGCAGTAACGGGCGAGGTGGACAAACCGCCAAATTCGGCTAAGAGCTTAGCCACTTGTTTGTCTTGGTTATTGCACGTTTTTCTTTCCATAAAATCCATGATCATCCGAGGCCAAATTTCGGTGCGTTTTTGATAAGCCATGGTTAGCGGCGGCTGGCAGAAAGATTAGCTTGATGCCATGTCCAGTGAAGCTGCAGCTTCAAATCCGGCCGCCGCTGCACCTGCCGTTCCCCCGGTCCCCGCAGACGTTCCGGGCAGCGCCATTTCGTTGCTGGGCGTGGATTACGTGCACATGAAAACCAATGACGGCGGCGACCTTTACCTGACGCGTCTGGGGTTGCCGTTCTGGCAGAATCTGCTGCCGGAGAACTGGTACGCGCAGGAATGGTTCGAAACCAAGCGCAAACGGCTGGAAGGCACCAGCACGGTCTATAAGGTGCCGACGCGCCGGGTGAATGGCGTGACCCTCTCGCTGGTGGTCAAGTGGTCGCGCGTCGGCGAGGGCGTGCCGCTCGACACGCTTACCTTCAACAAATTCATCCACGCCGAGTTCAACAGCCCGTTCGAGGAATTTTCGCTGCTCATGGAATTGCGCAAGGGCGAGGCCGGCCCGCCGGGCATCCGCATCCGGACGCAAAAACCGTTGGCGATTTACATGCCGTCCGAACGGCTGCAGCTCTGGCAAACGGGGCGGTCCGAGGATAAAATCCGGGCGAAGGTCGTCCGCCATCCGGGCGTGGAAATTGACATTCTCCGGCAATACGTCGTGCTGTACGGCTGGGTCAAGGGCCTGGACGCGGTGGAGTCGTCGGAGTATCTCAAATTGCACGACCAGGAGCGCGACGAGTTCCTCGCCCGGGTGACCTGTCTGGCCACGCATGAGTTGTGGCAGAAGGGTTATCGGGTCATTGACATGAAACCCGCCCACGTCATTTTGCGGTCGGGACATGACCAGTCGCTGTTGCGCGACCGGAACGGCCAACTGGTTTACGCGCTGGTGGATTACGAGTTGCTCGAACGCACGCCGGAGCATGAACAATCGGTACGCAGCGCCAATCGCCAGATTTATCTCAAGCACATGGCGCGGCGTTTCGAGGTGGACACGGCCAAGCCGCTGCCCGCCCATCTTCACGCGAGCAACGTCATGGGCGTGGACTACATTTTCGGCCGCGCCGAGAGCACCGGCGGCCTGCTGTGGGTGGTGGGCAAGGACCCCGACTTGTTCAATTATTTCCTGCCCGAACGCTGGCGCCGCACGCCCAAGAAGAAACTTTCCTCGCACAACCAGGTTTTCCGGACTTCCACCAAGGACAATATCAACCTGGTCTGGCGGGTGTCACGCATGGGTGAACCGCCGTGGCTGGCCCATCCCGAAAGCAACCAGGACGCGGTCCGCGAACACGGGTTCAACAGTCCGTTTGAGGAATTTGCCTATGCGCTCGAATTGAGCCGGCGCGGCGTGAAGACAATTTATCCCCGCGCCATCTACATGACCGGCAGCAAACGCGAACCCGACCAGCAGGCGGCCGACGAACGGCGTTTTGCCGAGCTGGCGCAGCTCCTCACGCCGGAAGGCGAGCCGGCCCTCCAGAAAGGCTGCAATTACATCACCATTTGGGGCTACTGGAACGGGCCCGACGAACTGCTGGCGGCACAGGACGATGGTCATTACACCGCGATGAACGCGAAGTACGCGTGCGCCAACAACCTGATTTCTCAAAAAGTGATGGAGGAATTGATGCGGTCGAAGGCGAACAAACTGGCCCAATGCGGTCTTGAGGACCTTAATCTCAAGCCGGATCATCTGTTGATTTCGTTCGATCCGGGGCAAAAACTGGTATTGGATTCCACCGGCAAACCCGAAGTGCGCCTCTGCAACTTTGAACTCGTCCGCCGCCGGCCGGATTGCCAGGCAAATTAGCGGAAAATACTCGCGCAGCAGCCAGAGTATCCAAAAAGGCACGACCTTCGCTGATTGTTACAAAGCGCAATCCAACCCCGTAACGCCAACTATTTAAACTCCTCGCCGCCTTCGCGGCTTGCGTTGGTGTGGCAAGTTATGGCTTAATCAAGGCCCGTGAAAGTTGTTGGCATCATCCCCGCCCGGTACGCCTCGACACGGTTCCCCGGCAAATCGCTCGCCCTCATCGCGGGTAAGCCGTTGATCCAGCATGTGGTCGAGCGATGCCAAAAGGCGAAGGCACTCAGTGCAGTCATCGTGGCCACGGACGATGCCCGCATCGCCGAGGTCGCCAAAAAATTCTGTCGCGTGGAAATGACGCGGGCGGACCATCCCAGCGGCACGGACCGCATCGCGGAAGCCTCGGCGCGCTGCGCCTGCGACGCCGTGGTGAATATTCAAGGCGATGAGCCGTTGATTGACCCGGCGGTGATTGACGCCGTCGCCGGTGCGCTGGCGCAGAACGAGATGGCCACCGCTGCCACGCCAATCAAAAATCCGGCCGAATACGACAATCCCAACGTCGTAAAAGTCGTTGTCAACGCTGCCGGCCGCGCGTTATATTTTTCGCGGCGCACGATTCCGTATCTGCGCGAGGCCGCCAGCCCCGGAGACGTTCGGGGACAGTTGGCGGCGTTTCCTTTTTTGAAGCACCTCGGCATTTACGCTTACCGGCGCGAAACGCTGTTGCGGCTGGTGAAATTTCCGGTGTCACCACTCGAAAACGCGGAGAAGCTGGAGCAATTGCGGGCGCTGGAAAACGGCATCCCGATTGCCGTTGTGAAAGTGGACTACGACAGCGTGGGCGTGGACACGCCGGAGGATGTGAAACGGGTGGAAAAGCTTTTGAAATCGTAGCCGCTCCTCGTGAGAGCGCGGTAAAAAAATTGGCTGAAATGGCCGCGAACTTACGTTCGCAGCTACAGAAAATCAAAATGAAATTCATATTTGTCACCGGCGGCGTGGTGAGTTCGTTGGGCAAGGGCCTGACGGCCGCCGCGCTCGGCACGTTGCTCGAGAACCGCGGCCTCAAGGTCGTGCTCCAAAAGTTCGACCCTTACCTCAACGTGGATCCGGGCACGATGAATCCCTATCAGCATGGCGAGGTCTATGTGCTCGACGATGGCGCGGAGACCGACCTCGATCTCGGCCATTACGAGCGGTTCACGAATTGCAAGCTTACGCGGATGAACAACCTGACGAGCGGCCAGGTGTATCAGACGGTCCTGAACAACGAACGCGAGGGCCGGTATCTCGGCAAAACAGTCCAGGTGATTCCGCATGTCACCGATGAAATCAAAAATCGCATTCACCTGCTGGCCGAGCAAAGCAAGGCGGACGTGATCATCACGGAAATCGGCGGCACGACCGGCGACATCGAGGGATTGCCGTTTCTGGAGGCCATCCGCGAATTCGCGCTCGAAGTCGGTTTCCACAACGCGGCTTTCATGCACGTCACCTACGTGCCCTTCATCCGGGCCGCTGGCGAGTTGAAGACCAAGCCCACGCAGCAGTCCGTTGCCAAGCTGCGCGAAATCGGTATTACGCCGCACCTGCTGGTTTGCCGTTGTGAAAAACCGCTGGACAAGGAGCTGCGCCAGAAAATTTCCATGTTCTGCAATGTGCCGGTCGAGGCGGTCATCGAAGAAAAGGACGTGGACCATTCCATTTACGAGGTGCCGCTGATGCTCCAGCGCGAGCGCGCCGACGACCTGGTCTGCAGCCAGTTGCATCTCGATGCGCCGCCCGCCAACATGACGCATTGGCAGGAAATCATCCGCAAACTCATCGCGCCGCAACATCGCGTGCGCGTTGGCGTCGTCGGCAAATACATCGGCCTGCAGGACGCCTACAAATCGGTGTACGAGGCCATCATTCATGGCGGCGTCGGCAATGATTGCGGCGTGGAAATCGTCCAGGTGGACGCCGAGGAAATCGAAAAGCACGGCGCGGAAAAAGTGCTGAAGGGACTGGGTGGCATTCTCGTGCCGGGCGGGTTCGGCGAACGCGGCATCGAAGGCAAAATCCTCGCCGCGCAATACGCGCGTGAAAACAAAATCCCCTACCTCGGCCTTTGCCTGGGCATGCAAATCGCCACGATTGAATTCGCGCGGAACGTGCTGAAACTGGCCAAAGCGCATTCGACCGAGTTCGAGCCGAACACGCCGCATCCGGTCATCGCCATGCTGGACGAACAGAAGCGCGTGACGAAAAAGGGTGGCACGATGCGGCTGGGCGCGCAGCCCTGCCAGCTGGCCCTCGGCACGAAGGCCGCGCAGCTCTACGGCTCGTTTGTCGTCAACGAACGCCACCGGCACCGGTACGAATTCAACAATGCCTACCGCGACAAATTCGAGAAGGCGGGCTTCGTCTTCAGCGGCCTGTCGCCGGACGGCAAGCTGGTGGAAATCATCGAGCTGGCGAACCATCCTTTCTTCATCGCCAGCCAGTTCCATCCGGAATTTCTGAGCAAACCGCACCAGCCGCATCCGCTGTTCAAAGGCTTCATCGCCGCCGCCCACGCGCACATCCATCAGAAACCGATTTAGGAAAATGAAGAAGGTAGAATGCAGAATGATGAAACATTTTGCAGCGCCGCAGGTGCGAAACAATCAGATGATGACACTCCTGACGGAGCTTGTGGGGTTATGGGTTTGGGACTACAAATATGTCGCGCCTACGGCGCTTTGAAAGTTATGACTACGGAATATGTGCCACCGACTGAAATTGGAAGGCAACGCCATGCCTGGTTTCAGGAACACGCCAAGGCCGGAATGACATTCGACGAAGTCGTCTGGCCGAATGATAAAGCTGTTCGGCTGTTTCCACCGAGTTAAGAAGAGCGCCAATTGAAAACTGAAAGCGTGAAAGCGATGCCGGAATTTGTATTGTAACGCTGCCAAGCCTCCTGCGATATCACCTTCACCGTCGAGAGATAATCTTCAACATTTGCGCCGTGACTTATTCCGAAGCCATCCAATTCCTCTACGATTTGCGTTTGTTCGGCGCGAAGTTCGGGCTGGAAAACACGTTCCAACTCGCTGCGCTCGCAGGCAAGCCCCAGGACCGGCTTCGTTTCATCCACGTCGCCGGCACCAACGGCAAAGGCTCGACCTGCGCCATGCTCGAAAGCATTTACCACGCTGCCGGATTGCGCGTCGGGTTGTTCACTTCCCCGCATCTGGTCTCGTTCCGCGAACGGATCCAGGTCAACCGCCAATTGATTTCGGAAGGCGACGTCGTCCGGTTGGTCAGGGAATTGCAGCCGTTGTTTCAGCAATTTCCCGACGGCCATCACCCTACTTTTTTTGAGGTCGTCACCGTGATGGCGTTGAAGTTTTTTGCCGAACAAAATTGCGACCTCGTCATTTGGGAAACCGGCCTGGGCGGTCGGCTGGACGCAACGAACATCGTCACACCGCTGGCCAGCGTCATCACCAATATCCAGTTCGATCACCAGCAATGGCTGGGCAACACGTTGGGAAAAATCGCCGCCGAAAAAGGGGGCATCATCAAGCCGGGCGTGCCGGTCATCACGACCACGGATGAACCGGAAGCGCTGAAGGTAATTGAGGAAATCGCGCGAAAACAAAATGCGCCACTGGAAATTGTAAAAACGAACCGGCTCGCGGGGACACTCGCCCCACCCTTGCTGGGCGAACACCAAAACCTCAACGCCGCGCTCGCCCTGGCCACGGTGGAAATTTTGCAGAAACAAATTCCGGTGAATCGTGAGGCAATTCGCGCCGGTCTGCAAAACGTGGATTGGCCGGGTCGCATGCAACTGGTCACTTTGCCAAACCGCCGGCGTCTCCTGCTGGATGGGGCACACAATGTCGCCGGTGGGAAGGCCCTCCGCGGGGTCCTGGAAAAATGTTTCCCCGCACCAAAACGGACACTCGTGCTGGGCGTGCTCCAGGACAAGGACTGGCCGCACATTTGCGAAATGCTTGCGCCGCTGGCCGCACAGATTTTCACCGTCCCGGTTTCCAGCGAACGCAGCACTCATCCAGATGAATTGGCGGCCGCGTGCCGCGCCGCGAACCCGTCGGCTGAAATTGGCACGTGCCATTCCCTGGCCGAAGCGCTGGAAAAAATCGCAAAGGACGACTTTGTGGTCATCACCGGCTCACTTTACCTCGTCGGCGAGGCGCTGGAATTGCTGGGACTCTCCCCGGCCAGCCAGGACGAACGCAGCCTGAATGAATGGATGATTACCGGCTCCGTGCCGGCCCACCGATAAGTTAAAACGAAGTTAATACGAAGCAGCCCTTATATTTGCTTACCTTCTATTGACCGGTCGAAGACAAATTCGCTAAAGTTCACCTTTATGGCTTACGCAGATGCTTCGATACCGCAACGCCGGTTTGGGGAGACGGTCCGCCCGGATGCGTGGTGGGTGCAACCGGTGGCAGTATTTATCGGCCTTTCGATTTTCGTCGTTTATTCCACCTGGGCGGCATTTCAAGGCGCGCATTACTGGTATGGCGCAAATGGCGCAAACTACATCTCCCCGTTTTACTCGCCGGAAATTTTCGGCGACTCGCCGCACAGTTGGTTCGGACCCAAACCGGGGTGGTGGCCGGCCTGGCTGTTATTCTCCCCTGCTCTGCTGGTATTGTGGGCGCCGGCGGGGTTTCGGCTGACTTGTTATTATTATCGCGGCGCCTATTACAAGGCATTCTGGGCCGACCCGCCGAACTGTGCCGTCGGCGAGCCGCGCCAGGTTTATCTTGGCGAACGCTCGTTTCCCCTCATCATGCAAAATGTTCACCGCTATTTCATGTATCTGGCGGTGGTTTTTATTCTCATCCTGGCCCGTGACGCCTGGGACGCCATGTGGTTCAAAGACCCGACGGGCGTGGAGCATTTCGGCATCCGCGTGGGAACCCTGGTCCTGGTGGTGAATGTCGTTCTGCTCGCGGGTTACACCTTCGGCTGTCATTCGTTGCGGCATTTGATCGGCGGTTTTCTGGATGCACCCTCCCGGGCGCCGGTCTGCGCCAAAGGCTATTCCTGCGTGAGCTGCCTGAACCGCCGCCACATGCTCTGGGCGTGGATGAGTCTGTTCTGGGTCGGGTTCACCGATGTTTATGTCCGGCTCTGCGCCATGGGGACCTGGCACGATTTCAGATTTTTCTAAGCTGCTAAACCAAGGATTTTTCAACGTGGCTACCAATTACGAAACATTTGAACACGACGTCCTCGTCATCGGCGCGGGCGGCGCGGGCCTGCGCGCGGCCATTGAAGCGTCGGCGGCGGGCGTAAAAGTCGGCCTCGTCTGCAAATC
>DASZAB010000201.1:0-14937 GCA_035945675.1 Verrucomicrobiia bacterium
TTCAAACGACCGGGTCAATATTGGAGCCGGCAAGGAGACGAAGCCCTGCTTTGTCTGGAAACGTTCTGGCGCAATGATCGCTGGCACCTGCTTTTCCCACACCATCGCCGAGTTGCCCCGTCCAAAAACTGAGATGCGCCCTACACACCGCTAATCCATTGGCGATCTTCCCAAACGGCTTTGAGTGAAGTCAAATTGCGCGAATCAAAGACGTGCCCGGCGGCCTTGGCCAACTTGCCTTCCTTCAAGGCGTTCCACGCGTCGCTGGCGTTGACCGCCACGAATTGCAGTACACTCGGATCGCGGTAGCAGTCAATCATGCAACGGGTACACCCATCACGGATGAGCTTCGAGTCGTCCCATTCCCAAACCTTGCACATTGGTTTTTCCCAAAAATGGCAGCGATACAGATCGAGGTTCCAGTCGAGGTAAAAATACTTGTGCCCGCCCAGACAGCCGAATTTTTCCTTCTCGCCTCGCAAATGCCGCTGCATTTCCGAAAGCGATTCCATGGGATTAACGACTGGAAAATGGTTGTGACATTTCAGGCGCTTGACTTTCTCAAACACTTGCAGCAGTTCATCTTTCGAATAATTCACCAAGCCGCTGTCGCTGAAGCTCAAATAGCTGCTGGCCAGTGAGGTGAGCGGATAACTGAATGTGCAACTCCTGAATCCGAGTGATTCGAGAAAGTCAGGTAGTTTATCATAATCGTCAATTAATCGGCTGGCCGTGATACTGGCGGTGGTTTGAACGCCAACGGAATGAAAGAATTCATTCGCGCGTTTGATTTTCTGGCAAACGTCCGGCAGTCCGCGGTTTTTTTCGTGCCGGATCACGTCGTGCGCGTCAATGGACATAATGACGCTGCTTAAACCATCGCTGGCCAAGCCGCGCATGTTTTCTTCGGTCCATAAACCACCATTGGTGCAAATCATCGGGTGAATGCCTCGCTCCGTTGCGTAGCGGGTCATGGCGCGTAAATCGCGATGGACCATGGGTTCACCGCCCACGAAGAGCAGGTAGCCGATGTGATTGTTTACTGCAATATCAATGGCATTGCACGCTTCGGGCAACGTCACGCTCCGCCGGGCCCGGGGATTAAATTTCGAGCGCGCAAACCCGCAAAAACCGCAGTCAGCGTTGCAAATGTTGGTGATGGCAAATTGAAGATAACCTGGCCCGCCGTGATTCAGGATTTCGCCAATGAGTTTCAACGTGCCTTTCTTTGGCCGTGCGGCCGGCCTGGAAGAATCCGGTGGGCCCACCGTCGGCGAGGTGGCCTCGGCAACCGGCGGTGCGGATGTGATGGTAACGTCAACACTCATTGCAAACCGTAATAATGTGACGGCAATGACGGATGCGGGCAAACTTTCTTTCGCGTAAGCAGTCGCTTAACCATTTTCGCTTTGCGCGCCTGACGCAAAAAGCGTAGTGTTCGTGCGCCTTGTCCGATGGTGTAATGGTAACACAGCGCCCTTTGGAGGCGTTATTCTTGGTTCGAATCCAAGTCGGACAGCCAATTCTGTAGTTACTCTTCAAACCCGGCTTCATCGGAACCATTGGCACACAAATCCGATGAAGAATTATTTTTTCCGTTGGCAACCGCACTGCGCTTCAACCAGACCACCAGAATTCCGATATCGGCGGGCGATACACCGGAAATCCGCGCGGCTTGGCCAATAGTGGTGGGGCGAATCCGGGCAAGTTTTTGTGAAGCTTCCAGCCGAAGACTCGGGACGCTCGAAAAATCAAATGTGTCGGGAATGATTTTGTCTTCCAAACTTTTGAATTTTTCAACCTCGAGCTCTTGGCGTTCGATGTATCCAGCGTATTTAGCCGCAATTTCCACTTGCTGAATAACCTCATCCGACAAGGCCTCATTTCTGCCAGGCAAATCTTTATAAGTAACTTCAGGCCGGGTCAAAAGTTTAACTAAAGTATCTGAACCACAACGAGTTGTATTTATCCTAACCATTTCTAATGTAATCGCTTCTCGCTTCTCTCGGAATTTCCTGTAATTGCGCTCAGGTAACAGGCCGATGTCATGACCAAGCTCCGAAAGTCGCAAATCGGCATTATCTTGGCGCAGCAGGAGACGATATTCTGCCCGCGAAGTGAACATGCGATAGGGCTCGGTGGTGCCCTTTGTGACCAAGTCGTCAATTAAAACACCAATGTACGCCTGATCGCGTCTCAGAACTATGGGATCAAGCTTGCTGACGCGCCTTGCCGCATTGATTCCAGCAATAAGACCTTGAGCTCCTGCTTCTTCATAACCTGATGTGCCATTTATTTGCCCGGCCAGAAACAGGTTGCGACACGCTTTTGTTTCCAGCGTTGGCAGGAGTTGCGTCGGATAAACCAGATCGTATTCGACAGCATAGGCGGGACGCATGATTTCGGCATTTTCACACCCGATGATTGTTCGAACCAAGTCAACCTGTACTTCAAATGGAAGACTGGTTGAAAATCCGTTAACGTAGATTTCATCTGTCTCTACACCCTCAGGTTCAAGGAAGATCTGATGCCTCTCCTTTTGGCTAAATCTGACTATTTTATCCTCAATTGACGGGCAATATCTAGGCCCAACTCCTTGAATAATACCTGAATACAAAGGAGATTTATGAAGATTCGCAAGAATCAGTGCGGCGGTTTTCTTCGTCGTATAGGTGATATAACAGGGTAACTGGCCATCTGACCGCGCCAGGATCGACCGAGGTGGATATTTGCAGGTATTCAATCGAGTTGGCGCTTGGCCTTGGTCGTTTTGTTCCACATGGAACAAATCGTCCTTCCAGTACGTAAAGTAAGGGGTCGGTTCATCGCCAGGCTGAGCTTCGGTCTTTGAAAAGTCAATTGAACGTCGAAGCAAGCGTGGTGGGGTCCCCGTCTTAAATCGACCAAGCTCAAGTCCGAGCTCCTGAAGCGATGACGAAAGGCTCATTGCGGCTACATCGCCGGCACGCCCACCGGTTTGTTGATTGGATCCAATGTGCATCAGACCTCTCAAAAAAGTACCAGTTGTTACGACCACAGCCTTCCCGTGATATTGTACTTGCATGGTTGTTTCCACACCCACTGCTTCACCGTCCTTGTGAAGAATTTTGGCCGATTGACCTTGTCGCAAGTCGAGGTTTGGCTCTTTCTCACACACCCATTTTAGCCTGAATTGATAAGCCTTCTTATCGCACTGAGCCCGCGGTGCCCAGACAGCCGGCCCTTTTTTGGTATTCAGCATCCGAAATTGAAGACCAGTCATGTCCGTGTTCTTTCCCATCTCTCCACCAAGCGCATCAATTTCACGGGCCAAATGTCCTTTGGCCAGTCCACCAATAGCTGGGTTGCAGGACATCTGGCCAATCGTGTCAACATTCATCGTCAGCAAGAGCGTCTGGCAGCCCATGCGCGCAGCAGCCAACGCGGCTTCTACTCCGGCGTGTCCAGCTCCGATGACAATTACGTCGTATTCTTTTGGATAAACGAACATGAAAGAATCAACTCAAACCGTATTTTGCATTGAGCGATGAACGATCTTGGGATTTGGTGATGTGGTGTTGTGAATTTGATGCTAAGTGTTGAATAACCTTGAACACCGTCTCTATATCATCTTCTTTTCCAATAGCTTTTGATATTTCAACGACTGTGAATAACTTATTTGGTTTATTAGAAAGGTAGTCCAAAATCTTTCTTTGAATGTCAATAACCTGCCCGGCTGCTTTCTTGCCGGCTTCAACGCCAGGTTGATGATAGGCGTTGATATTGATCAGTGACGCATAAAAACCAACAGCGCGCTCAAATAATGCTATCAACATTCCAATTGTATTTGCTGAAACCTCGTTCACAGTGATGGTCAGTGATTCGCGGTCTTTGTCCGCCAAAGCTTGTCGTGTTCCCAGGTAGAAGCCATGGAGGAAATCTCCGGACGTTACCTTCGCCTCAACCATTAAACTCGAGTATGGACCGTCAACCAGCACTTCTATAAAGGTGACGAAGAAGTTGTTCAAACCGTCTCTCAACTGTTGAACATAAGAATGTTGATCTGTGGAGCCTTTGTTGCCCAGAACGGTGATCCCCTGGTTAACAACATTCTTATTCAGGTCCGACTCCTTGCCGAGCGATTCCATCAGGAGCTGTTGGAGATACTTGGAAAACAGTTCCAATCGGTCTTTATACGGCAAAACGACCATGTTTTTTGTTCCTTTACCGTTACCGGATACAAACCAGGCCAAAGCTAATTGTAATGCAGGGTTCGCCTTGACGTTCTGATTTCTGGTTACTTGGTCAATTTCGGAAGCTCCTGACAATAAGTCAGTTATTTCTATGCCCTGCAACGCTGCCGGTAGCAGACCGACTGCGGAGAGTTCACTGGTTCGCCCTCCAATCCAATCCCACATTGGAAACCGTGCCAGCCATCTGTTTTGATTTGCATATTCATCAAGATCGCTTCCCGCCATCGTGGTGGCGACGGCGTGCGACCCAAAGTCCAAGCCCGCCGCTTCATATGCTGCTTTGGCAACGAGCATTCCATTGCGGGTTTCCTTTGTGCCCCCGGATTTGGAAATCACGATGCACAGCGTTTGATCCAAACCGCGGCCTATGGTGGCTAAGACCCGATTCATGCCGTCGGGATCGGTGTTATCAAAGAAATAGGGCTTGAGCTTGTCTGTGCGCGGATCGCCCAAGGCATGAGCCACAAATTGGGGTCCAAGTGCGGAGCCACCGATCCCAATGAGCAAGAATTTCTCAAATTTCCCGGCAGTTCCGCGAATTTTCCCGGCGTGGACTTCCCTGGCAAAGTCCTTGATCCGGGCAATGGTTTCCTCAATTTCCTGGCGGATGCCCGGCGTTGGCGCGAGTGCAGGGTTTCGCAGCCAATAGTGGCCGACCATGCGATTTTCGTCGGGATTTGCGATCGCCCCCCTTTCCAACGCTGACATGTCAGCCAGCGCCTTCTGGACAGGCGCCTCCATTCTGGTGAAAAATTCGTCGGATACACTCATCCGGCTCAAGTCTACCGCCAGGCCGACTTCGGGAAATTCGGTGTAATATTTTTGGAACCGCTCCCACCCCTGCAATTTTGAATGACTCATAAAATTTGTTTCAACGTAAATGAATAAATTTGATGGCGGTTGGTTGCAAGAAAATTGCGTGAAGCATTTCCGGCGGAACGGCAAGGCCGGACAAAAATAAGCCTGCCGGGGTGAAGAGGATCCCGTTGAAGTTTACTTGAGCGGCAGCGTGAGAATGATGCTCGTGCCGTGTTTGAGGCGGGATTTGATGCGAATGTGGCCGCGGTGCGTCTCAATAATGCGGCCGACGATGGCCAGGCCCAGTCCGGTACCCTTGGCTTTCGTCGTGTTGAGTACCGCAGTGAAGGCACGGTCCTGCAATTCAGCGCTCATGCCCTTCCCCGTGTCTTTGAATTCCACCGAGACGTGGGTCGGCTTTTCACTCGTGCGCGGAGAGCGGACCGTCCGGGATTTTATGGTGAGTGAGCCGCCCGCCGGCATCGCTTCGGCGGCATTGAGAATCAGATTCAAGAAAGCCTGTTCCAGTTGCGGTGCATCCGCCATGACCATTGGTAAATCCGGCGCCAGAGTGCGGACCAGTTTGACATTCTGATTCGACAGTTTATGACGCACGAGCAGGCCGAGTTCGTCAATCAATTCATTCAAATTCACGGGTGCCAGTTGCGGTTCGGTTGTCCGGGCAAAGGCCAGAATTCGCTCCACGATTTTGTTCAAGTGCTCGATTTTCGCATCGATCAACCGGGCGTCTTTCGCGCGCGGATCCTCGTCCGGAAACTTCAGGTTCAACGAGTGGTAAAGCAACTTCATCACCGTAAGCGGATTGCGAATTTCATGCGCGACTTCGGCGGCGAGCAGACCCAACACGGACAGTTTTTCGTTTTGCCGCAATTGCTCCTCCACGTCCACGATGCGTTCGTACAGCCGCGCCTTTTCGATGGCGATCCCCGACAACTCCGCCAACGCGCCCAGAATGCGGATTTCCTCGTTGGAAAAGTTATAGGGCCGGCCCGTATAAACGCTCAACGTGCCGATGGCCTGGCCGGCGAACAGCAACGGCACGCTCAACAGTGAGATCAATCCCTCACGCCGCGCGACCTCGACGTTTTGATAACGGCTCGAGGTCTGGACATTTTCCAATTGCAGCGGTTTTTGGCGGCGTACGACCACACCGAGAACGCTCTCTTCGACACTCAACCGCGGTTTTTTGAGATAGGCCTTGCCCGCTCCATAGTTGGCGCGCAAATCCAGCCACTCGCGGCTTTCATCCAGCATCATCAACGAACACATGCGTGCTCGCATTAGCACACACCCTTCGCGGGTGATGACCCGCAACGCCTCATCGAGATTCAATGTGGAATTGATGGTGCGGCTCACGCTGGCGAGCGATTCAAACAAGCGCGCTTTCAGGCGCAATTGTTCGTAAAGCCAGGTATTTTGAATCACTTTGGCCGCCTGTACCGCCAGTTCCTGCAACAGTTCCTGGTCGTCCACCCCGAAGGCGTCCACGCGGTCCGAATCCACGTTCAGCACGCCGCGGGTTTCGCCGTTGACTTCCAGCGGCACCGCCAGTTCCGAGCGCACACCGGACCGGGCGGCGACGTAACGCGCATCCTGGGACACGTCACCGACGCGCGCGGGCTTGCCCTGGCGTGCGACCCAGCCGGTGATGCCCTCGCCCAGCCGCAATTGCAGCCGCCGGGCGCTGGCGGGCAAGCCTTGCGCGGCGTGAATCTCCAGAAAATTCGAGGTGGGATTGACCAAAACGACCGAACCGCTGGAGGCGTGCATGAGTCGCACCGCCTCGCTCACGATCAACTGCAACGCCTCCTGCGAATCCAGTGTCGAGTGGATGACGTTGCTCACCTGATAAAGCAGCCTCAGCCGCTCGTATCGCGAGGTCAATTTTGCCAGCTCGTCGTTCACGGGTCTTGATTTCAAAATCATCGCACGCGCGCGGTCAGCAGCAAGCCGGTCGTGGCAAAAATCAAGTTGGGCAGCCAGGCCGCCAGCCAGGCGGGCAAATAACCGCCCGTGCCCAGGGCCAGCCCGACTTGTTGCAGCACAAAGAAAGTGAAACAGATGAAAACGCTGCCGGCCACACCCACGAAGAGGTTTCGCCGGCCGGAGGCCACGCCAAAGGGAATCGCGATGAGCACGACCACGAGACAGGTCCAGGGCGCCGCCAGCCGCCCGTAAAATTTGGTCCACCAATTGGCGGCCTCGGCCGGCGGCAAATTCGGATGTCGCCGCAGATATTCCCACAGGGTCGAGAGGGGAACGTTGAGTTTGCGTGAGTGCAGGCTCTCGTATTCACTCATTTTGATTTCGTTTTCGATGCCGGCCGGCGTCTCATCAAAATCCGGCATCGCCAGTTCATTGGTCTGAAGCAAGGGAACCACCGGGGCGGTTTCGCCGGCCTGTTCGAATTCCCTGGCATTGAAAAACGTCCAGCCCGGCTTCGAGTAAATCGCCCGGTCCGCGTACAACTTCCGGATGGACCCATCAGGCAAGGTCCAGTTTACCACGATCGAGCCGGACATTTCGGCTGTTCGGGGACGATATTCATTGAAAATCCAGATGCGATTGGCGTGTGCGTTGACGAAGCCGTGGAATTGATTTGGCGCGTCGTCCGCCTTGCGCACATAACGGTTCAAAATCTGCTCCGCCCATGCGGTGCTCCGGGGCACGCCAATTTCATTCAGCGCGAACAGGACCAGGCTCGCGCCAAATCCCACCACAACATACGGCACACACAACCGCCACAGGCTCATGCCCGCCGCCCGCATCGCCGTAATTTCATTATGCCGTGCGTGATATGTGAGTGCGATAAGCAATGCCAGCAATAAGGAAATGGGCAGAACGATTGTCAGATTTCCCATCGCCGACAAGGTTGAATACTCGATCGTGTCCAAGAAATGCAGTTTGCTCTCCTGGATTTTGTCCAGGTCAGTGAACAGGATGAAGAAGGTGACAAAGGCCTGGATGCCGACCAGGCAATACACCAGTGGCATGAGCAATTCGCGCAATAAATATCGGTCGAGCAACCGCATCAAGGCAGGGTAAGCCGCACGCAGGGAAGGGGGCAAGTCTGGCGTGCCGAGTTGTAGCTCGGAGACCTTTTGCAGATGGGCATTACTATGGCCCGCCTTCGCTGCGCCTCGGCGAGGCAGTCTTCGCTCTCCGCGTTGCTCCGAGCGAAGACTGGTGGAGGCGGCGGGAGTTGAACCCGCGTCCCTGGCAAACAAACCAGCCGCGACTACATGCTTATTCCGGAGAGGTTTTTCTGCTGTGCGATGGCGTCCGGACTCGAATCGCACTGCCTAGTCCGCATGGAATTTTCTCGGCCAACAACGCGCGGTCTCCGCCGTCAACCATGCCTGCTATGGCGTTCGTCCGGCGTAGCAGGTGTCCACCGGCGAACGTCGCAGCACTTTAGGCCGCGAGAGCTAATTCTTCGTTAGCTGTTTTGTTTGATGCGATGATTAACGAGGCCAACGCATCGTCCTCGGCATGCCGCCTCTGGCGCATTCCCCAGGTCGAAACCGGTGCGCCCCCATTCGGCAAAATATAATCGGCCAATTTATCGCAGCGGTCAAGCCACTATCAACCTCCTGTTGCGTCAATCGAAGTCATCCGGCGGATTTCCAGTTCGTCGTAACGGCGCTGTATAGAAGGCAGGTTGATGGAAAAAACCAGCGTGAGGATGAAGCCCATTAGTAGCGGCGGATAATAAACGGCATAGGGTTGTTTGGCGGCAATGGCAACCACGCCGGCAATCAACAGTAAAATTCCCAGCGCGATAAAAACTTTCGCCATGGCCAACACAAAACGACGCGCCTTACCCAATCCGGCCAGCACTCCAAGCAAGCCTCCGAGGCAGCCGATGACCGAACCACCAATCCCGCCAACCAAGCCGGCTTGTTGCGGCGACCACCAACCGCCAAGGCTGCTTGCCCGGCCGAGGAGTTTTATCGGACGGAGATAAATTGCTCCGCTGGATGGCCAAGAAAGTTTAAAGCTTAGCACTTTGGGACGAGTTTCATTGTCATAATATGCGGGTGTAATAGGAAACTCATACTTGTCCCAATTTTTCGTCCCGTAAAAGTCGATTGCCTCACGGTTGGTGGAACTGTCTCCGCCAACCGCCCGCGGTGGGAATGTTTCATAAAATTCCAGACGAGGGCCATTTCCGGCAATCAGAACCTTATTGGTAGAGAGGTGAACATTTTCGTATTTCATTTCCCACTCAATCGCATTTGCTTTTTGAACCAATGATGAATTTGTGATCGTCAAAAGTAAGATTTCCAATGGCGTGTCGTTTGTTTTCAGAACCTTCAAAACAGACACTCCGTCCGTTGAAACAATTTGGCTGTTGGGAATTTGTGCTGACAAATCTTTCCAGTCGAACATCCACAAAACCTTTGGCAATACTTGTTCTTGCGCGGCGGCGGTGGCGGCCAGGCAGAACACCAAGCTGATTTGAAATAACTTTGTCATTTTGTTCCTTTCTTTTGATTTTGGTAGGCGGCCAGAAGTTTTTTGAAAACCTGCGACTCCAGTTTGCCATCGGCAAAGTGCGCGCGAAGCTGGCGCTCGAAATCATCGTCAATCTTCTGGCTGTCGAGGATTTTGACTTTTTCAATCAGCCTATCCAGGCGCAGCCGGAGCGTCGGGTAGGACACGCGGTAAGCGTCGGCCAAATCCTTCAGCGAGCCGGAAAAGAGGATAAATCGTTTGATAAAAGCCAGGTCCTCGTCCTCAAGAAAATCCATCCAGTTTTTTTTGGCCGGATCGCTCATTTTAATAAAATTCAAATTGCTTTTTACTTTATACAACTAAACAAAATAAAAGTCAACTTTCATTTTATTGATGCGCCACGGCAGACCCTTTCACAGCCTGGAATTGCTCCCAAGGACTTCCGGTTCAAGCTTTTATCGGTCTTATTGTTCCACACCAACCCGGTAGAAACGGGTGTTGCCGGGGAGAACGGCCGAATCGGTCAGGGTGTTGGTCGGTGCGGTGGCGGCAATGTTGGTGGCAACGACGGCATTGAAGCCCGTTGCCAGATTGGTGGAGCGTTCCAGCCAGTAATTCTTTCCGGCTACACTCGACCAGTTTACCACGATGTTGCTGGCGTTGATGGCCGACACCAGCGTCAGCCGCAAAACGGAGGCGGCATTGGTCGGGTTCGTTCCGGCAATCCACTCCGCCAGATTGTTCATGCCGTCATGATCGGGATCGGCATTCGGGTTGGTGCCGGTGAGGTGGCCGAAATATTGCAGTTCCCACCAATCCGGCAGCCCATTACCATCGGCATCCACGATACGTTGCAGATTCAACCGCCGGCTGTTGTGTACCAGGCCTTGCAGTCCCGCGATGGCATCCGCGTTGGTGAGGATACGTTGAACCCGTTGGGTCACGGTTTCGTTCGGGAAATTCATTGCGGCGAACGCGACCGCGCCGGCCACGTGCGGCGTCGCCATCGAAGTGCCGTCCAGGTATTCATAAAGCCCGTGAACGACAGTGGCGGGCGCATTGGTTTGCAACGCCAGCCCGTCGGCCTGGGAAAGCGAGACGGCGGGAATCCAGTTGCCGGTCCCTCCCAAAGTGCCGTTAAAATTCCCGGCGGCATTGTTGTAAACAATGGCGGCCTTGGCGCCTGCCGCCGTGGCGTTTAGAACCTTGTTGGAAAAGGTAAGCGTGCCGCGCTCAATCAACGCGATGTTACCGTTTACCGCCGCCGGAAAGTCTGCGGGATTTCCCAGCCCGCAATTATAGACGGTGGCAGTAAGGCCGGTAGTGACGCCGGAGAACGCCAATTCGTTGGCGCTATAATTTGTGGAACCCTGCTGGACCGAGGCCAGCACGACGCCCTCTGGCGGGATGGCCGGCGCAATGGGCAGCAAGGACAGGATGTTTACGCCCGGCGCGCCGATGTCCACGGTGTTGGTGCCGTAGTCCGAGAAAGACGCCAGCGCATCATTCTGGTCGGTGGCGGCCACGACGATCATATTGCCCAAACGGTAATCGGCGGGATATTCCAGGGTGGTGTCATTGTCACTGCTGCTGTTTCCCGCGGCGACGCAGAAGATGATACCGGCGTTGCCGGCGGACACCATGGCGGCGCGCTCGGTGCTGTTCGACCCGGTGCCGCCGAAGGATTCATTGATGGCAACGACATTGACCCCCCGCCCCTTCATCATCGTAGCGTATTGAATGGCCGAAATGATAGCCGAATCAGGTAATGTTTGACCGTCGCTCGACGCCCGCAAGCACATGATTTTGGCCTGATAATCCACTCCGATCACGCCCATGGCGTTATTGCCAACGGCGGCAATGGTTCCGGCCACATGCGTCCCGTGAAAGCCGGAATCGATCGGGTCAGGCAGATTGTCCGCAAAATCGTAACCGTAATAATCGTTGGTATAACCGTCGCCATCATTGTCCAAACCATTGGTGGGGTTCTCGGCGGTGTTGATCCAGATGTTGCTGGCGAGATCCGGGTGCCGGTAATCCACGCCGCTGTCGATGACCGCCACCACCGGCCGGTTGGTGCCGGGTTGCTGGGACAGCGCCCAGGCCGGAATAAAATGAATGTCATCTCCCGCCGTCCCTGCTGTGGTGCCCGTTGGGCCGGTGATGGACTGGCCGGTGTTCTGTAGTGCCCACAGGTTCGTGAAATACGTGTCGCTCGGCGGCGCGGTCACTACCCGGCGCAGGTAATTCGGTTCGGCGGTTTCTACCGCCGGATCCCGGCTTAATTCGGCAATCAGTTGCGTCGTGGTCCGGTTGTTGGCGTGTACCAAACCGGTTTGTTTCCCCCATAGCCGGGAAAATTCGGCGAAATGTCGGCGCCACGTCAGTGAATGCCCGGCCAGCACTTGTTGCGCCCCGGTTAAAGAGACCGATGACTTGAAAGTGACGATGGCATCGCCTTCCACGTATTCGGTGGCTAGATGGTTTGGGCCTGCCCACACAAAAGCTGTCAGGCTCAACAAAACAAGGAGGGACAGCACGCCTTGAGAGAAAATCTTCATTAGAGCTTATGTAATTGCGGCTATCATAGCATCTTGGATGCCGAATCGCAAAAACGCAAAAAGCGAGGCCGGAATCGCTTCCAGCCTCGCTCTTGATTCTGCGGTAGAGTCGCGCTACTGCGCGACCGGACGACCGGCAGGTCGTCCCTGCCGAATTAATAATCCATTCCGCCCATGCCGCCGCCGCCACCAGGCATCGGGGCCGGTTTTTCCTTCTCCGGAATTTCCGTGATCAGGCATTCGGTCGTGAGCAACAACCCGGCAATCGAAGCCGCGTTTTGCAGCGCGGTCCGCGTGACTTTCTTCGGGTCCACAATGCCGGCCTTCACGAGGTCTTCATACTCGTTGGTGGCGACGTTGTAACCTTCGTTGCCCTTGCGCTTCTTGACTTCCTCGACGATGACGGAGCCTTCCACGCCCGCATTGTCCGCGAGCGAACGGAGCGGCGATTCAATGGCGCGTCTCACGATGTCCACGCCGATCTTTTCGTCTTCGCTCGCGCCCTTGACCGTTTCAATGGCGCTCAGGCAGCGCAACAGCGCCACGCCGCCGCCGGCCACAATGCCTTCCTCGACCGCCGCGCGGGTCGCGTGCAACGCGTCTTCGACGCGCGCCTTCTTTTCCTTCATTTCGGTTTCGGTCGCGGCGCCGACGTTGATGACGGCTACGCCACCGGCGAGTTTCGCGAGGCGTTCCTGCAATTTCTCGCGGTCGTAATCGCTCGTCGTCTCCTCGATCTGGCGGCGGATCTGGTTCACGCGGCCCTGGATGTCGGACGACTTGCCGCCACCTTCGACGATGGTGGTGTTTTCCTTGTCCACCACGATGCTCTTGGCGCGGCCAAGGTCGGCCAATTCAATGCTCTCCAGCTTGATACCGAGGTCTTCGCTGATGAACTTGCCGCCGGTGAGGACGGCGATGTCTTCGAGCATGGCCTTGCGGCGGTCGCCGAAGCCCGGTGCCTTCACGGCGCAGACGTTCAGCGTGCCGCGCAGCTTGTTCACGACCAGCGTGGCGAGGGCTTCGCCTTCGACTTCTTCGGCGATGATGAGCAGCGGCTTGCCTGAGCGCGCGGCCTTTTCGAGCAACGGCAGCAGGTCCTTCAAGCTGCTGATTTTCTTTTCGTAATTGAGGATGTAAGCGTCTTCGAGCTTGGCTTCCATCGTCTCGGCGCTGGTGACGAAGTAAGGCGACAGATAACCCTTGTCGAACTGCATGCCTTCGACGACTTCGAGCGTCGTTTCAATGGACTTGGCTTCCTCGACAGTGATGGTGCCGTCCTTGCCGACCTTGTCCATCGCCTCGGCGATTTTGTCGGCAATTTCGAAATCCCAGTTCGCGGAAACCGCGGCCACCTGGCGGATTTCATCCTTGTCCTTCACCTTCTTGGTGATTTTGTCGAGCTGGCCCACGGCGGCCTCGACGGCCTTGTTGATGCCGCGCTGAATGCCGATGGGATTGCCGCCGGACGTGACAAACTTCAGGCCTTCGCGGTAAATGGATTCCGCGAGCACCGTGGCCGTGGTCGTGCCGTCACCGGCGGTGTCGCTGGTTTTGCTGGCGACTTCGCGGACCATCTGCGCGCCCATGTTTTCATAGGGATCTTCCAGCTCGATTTCCTTGGCCACCGTCACACCGTCCTTGGTGATGGTCGGGGAGCCGAATTTCTTGTCAATGACCACGTTGCGGCCTTTGGGGCCGAGCGTGGCGACGACCGCTTTGGAGAGCTTCTGGACGCCGCGCAAAATCGCCTGCCGCGCCTGCTCGTCAAATATCAATTGTTTTGCTGCCATAATCTTAATCAGTTTTGAATTTTAAGTTTTGAATTGTGAGTTAGTCGAGCACGGCCAGGATGTCGTCCGACGACAAAATCTTGTATTCCTTGTTGTCGATTTTGATTTCCGTGCCGCCGTATTTGCTGACCAAAACCCGGTCGCCCTTTTTGACTTCAAACGGGATTTTCTTCCCGTCGTCGTTGGTTTTGCCGGTGCCGAGGGCGACGATGATGCCCTCCTGCGGCTTTTCCTTGGCGGTATCGGGGATGATGATGCCGCCCTTCTTGACCTCTTTCTCTTCGACCGGCTCGACCAGGATACGGTCGCCGATCGGTTTAACGTTTAGTGCCATAGTTTGTTCTTTGTTTGTTGTTGAGTTGTTAATGGTAATCAACTCCCACCGCACCCGCGATGGGAAAATCTGTCTAACTTCGCGCCATTGTTTTGTCCCGGAGGGACGACCGGCAATCGCCCGGCGTTTTAACGCCGGGTGGCGATACAAAATGAACCGAGTCCCGGAGGGACGGCTGAAAATGCGCGCCCGGTTCGGCCGTCCCTGCGGGGCGTGACGCACAATCCCGACTGGTCCCGGCGTTGAAACGCCGGGCTATTCTCTCGCTGTCCCTGCGGGACAAATTTGCCTGCGCCAATTTCATTTCGGTTTCAGAATCCAATCAACCCATGTGTTTTTCTGGGTAAAGCCATCTCTCAAACGAACAACGACCTCTCTGCCGTTTCGGTGGCTCAATCGATTGATTTCTGCGGCGGTCATTATTGGCTTAGCTCGCTTTACTTCTTCTCGTCCACGACTTCCGCGTCAATCACGCCTTCATCCTTCTTTTTGTCGTCGGACTTGGCTTCGCCCTTCGGCTCGCCGCCGGATGCGCCGGCGCCGTGCGCTTTTTCGGCCTGTGCCTTCGCGGCGGCGGCCTTGTAAAGCTCCGCGCTCACGGACTGCCACGCCTCGTTCAGCTTCTCGGCGGCGGATTTAATCGCCGCCGCGTCGCTGCCTTTCAACGCCTCCTTCACTTCCGCGACGGCCTTTTCAATTTTGGCCTTGTCGTCGCCGGAAATCTTATCGCCGGTGTCTTT
>DASZAB010000202.1:0-14717 GCA_035945675.1 Verrucomicrobiia bacterium
GGTCGCCCCGTCCATCCTTTGCGGCAAATTGAAACGAAACTCCAACGTGACCGGTCCCGCCGTCTGCTCGGCGATCTGGTGCTTGAGCGTGATCGCACCGTGGGGGCTCGTGTCCACCAACTCAAACCAATCTATGTTAAACGCGAAGCCCTCCGGATAATGACCGTTCGGATGAAATTCAAAATGTCCGCCGCTCCGGTCCACTTCCCATCCGGATAATAGGCAGTCCGCACCCGTCCAGCAATAAGGTTTTGGTGACATGAAAGAGCATTGCAGCAGATAGCCGGTCGTCACGTCGCGGATGAAGGGAGCCGGCTGAGAGACTTTGAGCAGGGCTGGAGCAAGTCCGGTTGTGTCAAAATAGAATGTCGGCAGACCGTATCCCTGCTCGGAACCGCCATAGTGACTTGCGGGATAAACGTTGCCTGCCGCGAAAACACCCGACCCCACCGTGGCGACACCAACGTGTTTTTGGATGTCTGCAATATCCATGATCGGGTCGCCGCCCGCCACCTCGCTGGAAGTGATGCGATAACTGCGGCCCTGCGCCAAAGACACGGGCTTGCTCAATCGCTCGCAGGCAAAACCGAACCCGTCAACTTTAGATGAAGTCGCGACAATTACCGTCGCCAGCCGCTTGTCCACAGTCGTGTCCCAAATCGTCACCTCATGATTCTGCTGGAGGCGGCCACCGCTGACTGAACGCCCGAGGGCCGTGACCAAGAGGTTGGTCACAGGAATAAATTCGTAACCGATATTCCCGGTGAAGTCAGTCCGTGTCCCCGTGTAACTTCGAGGAAAGAAGTTCTTCATCGCCGACGCTCCATCTACAGCTTCGGCGAAGGTCGTGATCAGTACAACCACAGCCAACATCAATCTGAAAGCGTTATTCATTGGAAATTATTTTCTTCAGCCATTTCACTGAGAGCTTCCCCTCGCACCTTAAATCAATTTGCATAAGGTGCAGGCCATGCACGTTTACCGTGGCATTTAGACAGAGCCGGTTTCGTGCGAATCTCCTGCGCGAACCGGCTTGAATCCGTATAGATGATCGGTCTGGTCGCAGTTCGAAGAACGAGAGTAAAGGGCCTTGTTCAAAGCGTGGTGACCCGCAGGCGGGCGAATAGCTTGTTATCGGTATTGTTGGAGATCGTTGCCGTCACATGGAGGAGATCGGTTCCCGTGATGGTAAAGCTAATACCATTCACCATTCCACTGCTGCCAGGGATGGTAGCGAATGCCCAAGTGCTCAAATCGTGGCTGTATTGAACTTGCAGAGTCGCGGTTCCCCAATCCGCCGGCTTCAGGCAGTTAAACGTCAAGGTCAGCGTGCCGCCGGCATTGGCGGTCGGAACGGGCAGGAGACCGCGATTGTTGTTGAGCGGATTGCTGCCGCCCAGTATCCACACCATGCCGTTGGCCACGCCGTCGTTGTTGGGATCGGCGGCGAAGCCGGTTTGGCCGGCTGGCACGCCGGGAATGCCGGCGATCCAACGGGAGTAAGGCGTTGCGGGCGTCAAGGCGACATTGCCGATGTTATCCAGCCAAGGGTCTCCGTTCACCGCGCTGAATTGAAGACTAAGATCGCCGGAGTTGGTAATAAGGTCGGTCAGCGTGAAACTTTGCCAGGTATTTTCGGCCAACGCGGTGGTGTCCACCTGCATTCCATAAGAAGTCGAGCCCACCAGGAACGCGGCATTAAAAACCCCGCCGTCGGATGTTGACGATCCGTCCCGGCTTCGACCACCAAAGAAGGTCAGCGAAAGGGTGTCTCCGATATTCACATTGGCAAGCAAGTCCTGGCTGATTGAAACGGTGTTGCCATTCATCAGCGCATACCAAACACCCCCGCCGGGGCTGATGGTGGTAAAATGCTCATTTGGAAAATCAGTCAAATCGTTCTCTTGGTATTGATTGTAATTGGGATCATTGTTATCCGGATTCCAGACGTTGTTAATATAAGCCCAGCCTAAAGAACCAGAAAGAACACCCGGCACTTCGAAACTTCCATTTTGCACTGGAATGGTTATGGTCGGCGCAACGGTGAAGATGTGGGTAATAGAGGTGGACGCGTTAGCCTGGGGCGAAGCGCTGTCGGTTACGGTCGCGTAGATTTGATAGGTTCCTGATGACAGAGCGCCCAAGCTCACCGCATACGGCGCGGAGAAAGCCGCTCCAGCAACCGTCGGCGTGCCGCCCACGGCGTTCGTGTAATACGTCACAGTATATGGCGCCGTGCCATTCGCAACCGTGGCCGACGCCGTGATCGAAGAGCCGGTCAGGAATGCCTGGCCGTCGGCCGGGTTGGTTACCGTGGCTGAAAGAACGGGAGCGGGCGCCAAGCTGGCATTGCTGATGCTGATGTTATCCAGCCAGGGATCTCCGCTCACCGCGCTGAATTGAAGACTCAGATCGCCCGAGTTGGTAATGGTTCTGGTCAGCGTGTAACTCTGCCAGGCATCGTTTGCCAAAACGGTGGTGTCAACGGACATGCTGTAAGGCGTCGAGCCGACCAGAAAGGCGGCGTTAAAAACACCCCCTTCAGCCGTCGAGGAACTGGCTTGGCCTCGCCCGCCATAGAAGGTCATCGAAAGGGTGTTCCCGGCATTCACGGTGGTTTGCAAGTCCTGGCTGATTGAAACGGTATTGCCATTCATCAGCGCATACCAATCACCCCCGCCGGGACAGGTATGGGTAAAATGAGCGCCTGGAGTATTCAATTCATTTTGTTGATATCCGTTCGGTCCGTTCGGATTCCAGACGCTGTTGATGTAAGCCCAACCAGTAGTGGTATTCTGTCCCGGCGTTTCGAAACCGGAGTCACTCATGGGAATAACCCCAGCAGCCGAAGCGGCAATGGTAAAAGACCAGAAATAAAGGTTGGTTGTTCCGGTCGTCGAATTCGTTACGGCCAGCAGCCAGTCGTAAGTTGTTCCCGGCTGCAAAGGTCCAGGAAGTTTGGCAACGTGATTGGTGATGCCGCCAGCCGGAGTAATGCACGCCAGGCTGCCGTATGGTTGGGACGGGTTGTAGTCCGCCGCGCTGCCGAAATAAACCGTGTAGGAAAGATTCGATGCCAAACCGCTGCCCGCCCATGAAACCTGGGACAGCGGCAGGGAAACCGTGCTCCCATTCGCCGGGGACGGAAATATCGCTGATGGGTTCTGTTTGACCAGAAGGATACAATCGTTGGTGCTCGGTAGAGCTGGAATCGTCCACCGACCGGCCGTGGGCATGATACCGCCGAGGTCCGTGTAAACGCCGGTGCGCGGATTGAACCATGAAGCGTCATAGGGAACTCCCGTCGCCATCCCCAGCAGCGTTCCCGTGCTCGTGCTGTTGGCAGCGCCGTCGAAATATACGACATAGGTGGTGTTGCTTTCGGAAGACAGGAACGAGTCATTTGGATTGGCAAAATTGCCCCAGACCTGGTTATTAAAGCGCGGCGTGAGATTCCACCAGTCCAGGGTGGTGTAAAAATTCTTTAGATACGTCAACTGCACGGCTCCCGGCAGATTCGCGCCGTCATACCATTTGAGGTAGCTGCCCGGCATCCAATACGCGGTGCCCCAGTCACTGGTCGCATAATCATAAAGATCGTTCCAAACACCATTGGCGCCATATCCGTAGCCGCACATGCCCCACTGGAACCCCTTGTAGGCGTCACCGCGTGCTCCGGCGGTGTCCGTCCAGAAGTCTTCATACGGCGTTTCATAGAGCACAATCGGCTTGGTCGGCACATTCGTCCAAAAACTTTCCACGTAAGGGAGCATGCTTGCGTTTAGTGTGGGTTGCAACTGCATCGCCCAAAACTTGTCGTAGGGCTTGTTTCCCCACCACGAATCTCCCGGACCATTGATGCCATTGCCATTGGATTGCATGTGCGGGCCGAGCGGATGCCCATAGCCATCATTGGCGGACACCGCCTGCGCGCCCGCATACCAAAGCCCGATGTTGTTCGTGTTGTAAGCGCCATACACGTTTGGGTCAATTTCCTGGGCCACGGTCCAAAGCACCGGGTAGGCACCGTAACGAGCCGCCCAGTATCGGCCGAGTTTGGTCATGTAGTTCGTGGTGTAGATCGCGTATTGTGACGGCTCCAAAGTCCAAGTGATTTCGCCGTTGGCGTGAACCAGTCCGTGGTCGGCAATATACGCAAACTTTTGATCTATGTTCCAGAAGCCGGGCAGATCCGCCGCCGTCAAGCCGTCCGTCAAATCGGCATGGGGTTCTTCATCAGCGTTCGTATGTATGCCCCCTTGCGGAATATGGATGGCTTCCGATTGAAAGACTGTAAAACCCTGGGCCACCCGTTTGTCCACGGTATATTTGAACTCTGAAGCCACGCCCGGAACGTTTGAGGTTTGAAACCGCTCGTGAATGTAGAGCCAATGGGTATCTCCCAAATAGAAGAATGGGGTGCCATCGGCATATTCAAAGTAACGTCCATTAGGCGAGACCTTGAGAAACCCGTGTTGATAGATCGCATACGGCCCGGTATAGGGATTGCACTGAATGGTGCGGGTCACTCCCTGCAAACCGCTGTTCGACGGGTCGGTGCAGGAAGTGATCATGCTCCACTGGCCCGTGACCGTGGGCGCAAAGCGAATCCGCCAGGTGTTTGTGCCATCCCAAAAGCCCGGCCGCACAATCACCACGCCGCCGGGGCCAGTAAACGTCGCGGTCACATCCACATCGTTAAAGGGATCAGCGTAACTCACCGAACTGGTCAGCGGGATTTCGACGACGCGCCACTGCTGGTTGGTGAAATCGGCCGCGCATCCGTTTAACGCAAAATAGCCGGCCACGAGAACCGTTATCGCCCACCCCAACCAACTGCCGGTGGTTTTCATGCGTTTCTTTCTGTCAGCCATGCCGATCATGTCAAAATGACTTTTAGTATTTTAGGATATAGCAGAACTCCCGTTTTTACGCGCTTAATTCTGAGAATAGAATAGATTCGGGTTTCATTTTGAATAAAGTTCAATTTCGCTGATTTGCGCCGCGTTCGGGTAGGCCGGGTTGGCCGAGGCGCGAATCGTCAGCCGGAAGGAATCAATCGTCACGGCAGCAAACTTCGCTTCGTAAACCCGCGCGTCCTTGTTATCGGTCACGTCAAATATCTGACGCTCCTGTCCATGAACCCGCACCGTGCCCTCGAAACTGACCGGATAACCGGCCGGATCTGCAAAGTGAATGACCGCCCGGCCAACCTTCGAGGGTTTGGCCAGATGCACTTCAACCCAATGCGGGTGGGGGGTGTCGAGCGACGAGTGCCAGCGGTCCGAGAAATCTTCCGGCGTGGCAATCACCCCGTCAATCACCTTGGCCGTGCAACCCGGTTCCTGGGCATATTCACTGTCCGAAGTTGCCGTCGCTCCGTTCGCGGCCAGCGCCAGATCGTGTGTCGGGTCTTCTATTTGCGGGCGCGGCTTGGGCGGATCGGTCCAATGATTCGCGTGCGAAAGCGTTTGCCAGGTCTGGCCGGTCTCATACACGGTCGCCAGGTTCAATGGCTGGGGCAGCCACGTGCGGAACATGTTCCGTTCGCTGAAGGCGTTGCCCGCCGAGGCGTAATCGCAAAATGTCAGCCCGTCCACATCAACCGCCATCCACGCGCCAATCTTTTTCGCTGCGGCTGGATCGGGTTTCAATTGAAGTTGCCGGTCGAGAGTTACTTCGCCCGTGGCGGCGGGCGTGAGCCGGTTGTCCAGCGACAACACCATCGGTCCCCGCAACAACGCAACCTGGCCGTTCAAATCCACCATCCGGCCGTGCATGTCGAAAGTGATGTTCACCCGGTCGCCTCGATGCCAATCCCGGCGAATCTTTGCATAGCCCGGCGTGACCGGCAGCGCCTCACCGTTCACCGTCAATACCGTGTGCCCGCTCCAGGCCGGAATGCGCAAGGTCAACGTGAACTCTTCGGTTCTGGCCGGCGCCACCCGGATTTCGACGTGATCGCTCAAGGGATAATCGCCGGTGATTTTCAGTTTCACATCGCCAACTTGCGCCGCGGCGGGCGCGTAGAGATTCACGACCGGACCGTCGGCGCTTTGCATGAACGCCCAGAACGGGGTCAGCATCAGCCCGCGCGGGCCGTTGCACACGCAACAGCTTAGCCCGACATCAGCGTGCTGCACATAACTCGGCACGCGCACGCCCATCAAACCGTCGAAGTAGGCCCACCAGTTTCCGTCCGGCATCATCGCGCCAAGCAGGCCGTTGTAGAGATTTTTTTCCATTTCGTCCGCATACCGCACGTCGCCGGTCAGCCGCAGGAGCTGATCGCACAACTTCATCCAGGTGACCGTTACGCAGGTTTCCATCGGTTTTTCCACCACACCGGTCTGTTTGTTGGCGCCATCACACCAAACTTCACCGCTGGTGCCCGGACCCACCAGGGTCGCCTCCTCGCGCCGGACGCCGTCGGCAAGTTTGACCGCCGCCTCGAGATATTCGTGCCTGCCGGTGGCCCGGTAAAGTTCGCACAACCCCTCAAAGCATGACATCATCTCATAAGCTTTCGGCGCGCACATCTGGTCGGGATTCTTTCCAGCGAGGGCATCTTCCACGAGTCTCATGCCGTCGGGCAGCCGTTTGGACGGCTTGCTCCAGCAGGCGACGATGTATTCGGCAAAATCGAGATATTTCTTTTCGCCCGTCCGGTCATAAACCAAAACCACCGGCTCCAGCACCGACGATGGCGGCAGGCCATTCCATTGCGGATACCCGATATCGGCAATGTCCGTTTTGCCCGGGCCGAGTTCGTTGATCAGCACATCCATTTCCCGGCAGGCCGCCTTCAGCACCGCCGCGTCGTGCGTCCGGTCGTAATCCGCAATCAATCCGAGCAACACATATTTGCAGCCCCAGACATCCCAGCCCTTCAGCCGATATTTTGGCTGGCGCGTTCCCAAATAACCATCGGGAGCCGCCGTCGCCATCAGCGCCTTCACTGCCTCATCACGTTTATCGCGGATGGCGGGCGTGGAGTGACAGGCGTCGGCCAGTGCCAGCGACGTGAACCATTTGCCCCAATATTCACAACGCCAGTCGTCATCGCCGGTTTCCGTCTTCGCTTGATACGGCGCGACGAGCAATCCAATATTCTGCGCCAGCAACCGGTTCTTGACGCAGATCTCCATTTTCTCACCCAGCCGCCCGCCGATGGTCACCGAACCGGGCAAGGCGGGTGTAAATACATCTTCCGCTCCAGTCGCTTTCGCCGGCGCCGCCAACATCGTTGATCCGGCCAAAAGCCACGCCGCCAAAGAGAGGAATTTCATTTTGCCTGTTGATTTAGCATTGATGTCGAATTGAGTTGTTCAGTCATAAAAGAAGCTTTGTTCAAGTTGGAACGGCATCAACCCGTTGAACAAAGCCTTGAAATCCCCGATTACCAGGGACCATATCCACCCAAATCCGCAGGCACAAAATAATCAACGTAACCAGCAGCGCCTTTGCCTCCAATACCAATGGTGCCAATTGGATCGTTGGCCTTGTTTTTCCAGCTGAATCTATACCAGGAAACATGCCCGTCTTCATAAAGAAAATTACCGCCGAGGGGAATCCCGTCATGGCCGGTATGAACCCCCATCGGAGTCAAGGGTATTTGTCCATTGACGTCGTCCGACCAGGGGTTGCTATTATTAAATTTAATCTGCAACCGATCTGCCATTATAGGCGCCCGCCTGTATGGCCCGCCCATCTTGGTTCGGAGCATCCACGGTTGCACATTGCCCGGCCAGAGAGGATAGTGATAATTGTATTGGTTCATGTCCGCTCCACCAGCGGCGTCCCGTCCGGGCAGATAATTGTATCCAATCAAATTGGTCGGATAGGAGGAAGGGGCGTGATCTTCATATACCCGATGGAACTTGTCGTCCGGGCAATACAGCACTTCATTCCTGGGCCGTTTTTTGCCGGTTTGATTGTTCTTATATAGGTATTCCGGATAAAAACTGGTGTTAAAATTTACCGGCATCCAGCCAAAATCAAAGGCCCCGGTGGCAGCGGTTGCATCTGGAAAACTGTTGTTGTTGTCCCCTGCATACATGGTTACGGCCAGCCCCCATTGCTTGAGGTTGCTGGCACAAAGTATCCTGATTGCTCTGGCTTTAGCGCTGGCCAAAGCCGGCAGTAACATTGCTGCCAAAATGGCAATGATGGCAATGACCACCAGCAGTTCGATAAGCGTAAAACCCGCCATCAACCGACGACGCCCATCCTTGTTCGAATTCATTTTGTTGATCCGTTTGAATTTCATATTGAATTTGTAAAAACAAGGCGCTTGGGAATCCCCGATCCCAAGCACCCGTCACAATTTGGCAGTCAGCTCAACCGACCTTCAAGGCAATCGCAGCCGGAAAAAGACGCCACCGGGCCGGTTCTGAACGGGAATTGAGTTCGAGAATGAACCCGCGCCATCCAGCGTGCCCGTCAGGTTGGTCGTCCAAATGACCGGCGGTGCCAGGTTGGTCGTCTGCAACCATGTGTAACTGCTGTCCGGCGTGCCCCCCGTGCCGGTCAGGATCAGGTTTCCACCCGATATCCTGGGTGCGCCCAAAACCGGCGGAACAACCACAACCGACGCCGGAACCGTCCGGGTGACGGTGATGTTGTCCAGCCAGCCATTACCACTTACTGAAGTGAATTGCAGGCTAAGGTCGCCCGAATTGGTAATGGCCTGTGCCAGCGTGAAAAGCTGCCACGTGCCATTGGTCAAAACCGTGCAGTCAACCGTCATGCTGTAAGGGGTCGCCCCAACCAGAAACGCGGCTGCATATACACCACCGGCAGCCGTCGAGGAACTGGCCACGCCCCGCCCGCCATAGAAGGTCATCGAAATAGTATCCCCTGCATTCACGTTGGTATGCAGATCCTGACTGATCGAACCAATATTAGCGCTCATCAATGCATACCAATCAATTCCACCGGGACAGGTATTGTAAAAATGCACATTCGCATCGTCGGGCGCCAGAGTCAGGCTGTTCTGTCCATACTCACTATACGTTCCGGTGCCGGGATTCCAAACAGTGGCGATGTGCGCCCAACCAGAGTTGGCGGAAAGAACACCTGGGTTTTCAAAATTTGCATCTTGCACCACCAATGTGGTCGTCAATGAAACTGCGAAGATGTTGGTCATCGAGGTGGCCGTGCCAGCCGCGTTGTCAGTCACAGTCGCATAGATTTGATAGCTGCCCGCCGGCAACGTCCCCAGAGTCTGCTCAAAGGTGCTGCTGGCATCGAATGGTCCCACCGCCGCAGTCGCCGTATAACTGGCATTGGTCGTCGGTTTGTAATGGTAAGTGACTGAATACGGCCCCGAGCCACCCGCCACAAACGCTGTGGCCGAAACCGTGCTTTGAACAAAGAATGTCTGGCTGTTGGTGCCGGCTAACACGACTGAGAGAGATGGATTGGCATTGTATGGATACCTCACAATCACCACACCGGAACCACCGTTGCCGCTGTTGGCATTCCAACCGCCGCCACCGCCACCGCCGGTGTTGGCTGTTCCATCTGCCCCAGCAGCGCTGCTTTGATTGGCATCGCCTCCAATTCCGCCTCCGCCCAACGATGTAGCCGGAGCGAAGCTGGCCCCGCCGCCGCCGCCAGCGTAATAGGTGCTCACACCGCTGATGCCATATTGCAAACCAATGCCACCAGCCGAGCCATTGGCGTCCGTTGCCTGGGCTCCGGCGCCGCCGCCGCCGCCATAAACTGCGGGAGCGCCGTTGGCCACGGGATCAAATCCATCGTTACCATAACCACCGCTGGCGCTGGAAGGCTGCAAGCCGGTGCCGGGAGTGAAGCCGTTTGTTCCGCCACCAGAACCGCCGCCAGAACCGCCATCCACGCCGGCTATGCCGAACAAGTTGCCAACACCGCCACCGCCGCCACCAAGGGCGACAATTGAGCCGAACACCGAATTGCCTCCATTTCCCCCGGCCCAGTCCTGGCTCCTTCCACTGCCTCCCGCGCCGACCGTGACAGTGTATGTTCCAGCACTTAAAGAAGAGAAGTTTGAATAGACCAATCCGCCCGCACCACCGCCGTCGCCGTAAAGTGCGCCGCCGCCGCCGCCGCCACCCACCACCAGCACGTCGGCACTGCCTGAGGACGGAACAGTTAATGTGCCACTGCCGTTCGTAAAGGTGTGAACCACATAACCGCCCACATAAGGGGGAGCCGAAACCGGATTCAACCCGCTCGGGTCCGTATAGGTGATCGTTCCACCCAACCCGGAGTTGCCGGCTACATAAATCGTGAACGTATTGGTCGCTGATGTCGCCGTGCCCGCCACATTGTCCGTGACCGTCGCGTAAATCTGATAGTCACCCGCCGACAAGACGCCCAAATTCTTTGAAAAATTGTTCGTACCTCCGAACGGTCCCACTGGAGAAGTCGCCGTGAAGCTGGAATCTGTCGTCAGCTTGTAATGATAGGTGACTGAATACGGGCTCGTGCCGCCTCCCACGTTAACTGTGGCGGTCACCACGGTCGAATACTGACCGCTGGTGGGGCTGGCCAACGAAATGGCCACGGGCACGCTCGGAACGTATGGATACCTGACAATAATAAGACCGGAACCGCCATTGCCACCGGTGGCATTAAAACCGCCGCCACCGCCACCACCCGTGTTGGCCACACCTTTGTCACCAGGGATCGTATCGCCCGATCCCGGATTGCCGCCACCACCCAACCCGCCAGCACCACCAACAATCCCACCACCGCCACCGGCATAATAGGTGTTCACGCCACTGATGGAATATTGTAACCCATCGCCGCCATTTGTCTGTGTTCCCATCGCTCCCGCCCCGCCGCCGCCACCATAATTGGACGTATTGGTACCACTGCCCCCATTGTTGCCAAAGCCGCCACTGGCGCTGGCTGGCTGTGTGGCTGCGCCACCGCTCAAGAATGGAGATGCGCCACCGGAGCCGCCGCCAGAACCGCCGGCTTGTCCAGCCACAGGTCCCAGGTAGCCAATACCGCCCCCACCGCCACCCAAAGCTGTTAAAGTCGCAAACACTGAGTTAGCTCCGTTCGCCCCGTGAGTATCGGCACCAGTTCCAGCACCGCCAGCACCAACGGTCGCAGGGTATGATCCCGCACTCAAAGAGAGATTCGAGTAAACCAATCCACCCGCACCACCACCGCCACCATATATTCCACCACCACCACCACCTCCACCCACCACCAGCACGTCGGCGTTGACTGAGGAAAAGATGGTCAATGTGCCGTTGTTCGTGAACGTATGAACCACATACCCCCCCACGTAGGGCGGTGAAGAAACGGGATTCAATCCACTTGAATCCGTGTAGGTGATTACGCCGCCGGAGCCTGCGTTATCGGCTAACGCAGAACCGATGAAAATCGGCAGAGCCAGACATATCAAGCTCACCACGATTGGTTTGGTGAAGAATTGTGGTTTGTTCATAGGTATTGCCAGGTTTGTTAAGGTTGATGCTTCAGGTTAAGTTTTCGGATGTGTTACATGTTTGGTGCTTTTTGTTGATTGACATGCGGTAATCCAACGATTGTTGGGCAGAACCACCAATGACAGTGCGGCAAAAAACCATCAGGAAATCACTTTGGGTTACCATCTCCTTTGTTGAAACGGCCGCTGTCAAACAGGGCAAACCGGCTCGTGCAACCGGGAAGCTAATCCCACTGACCGTTCGATTACCGACAAGGACGGCAACCGGGCGCGCCGTTGGCCTTAGTCTTCCGGAATCATCGGAACAGCAATGGGGCGTTTGAAACGGTTGCATCATCGCATTTTTGGTGATGCGCATCATCGCATTTATCCCCATGCAAGCGTTAGCCTCCGGCTGTTTTTTTTCTAGCACGCGGTAGCACCTACAATTCACACCCTCATGGACAGCAAGTCTTGAAAACAATTTCGATTCCGCAGACTTGATTGTCTTTCAACAGCTTGTTGCCCCAAGTGCAATCCGCAAAGGAACGAGCCGCCAGCCGATGAACCAAATGTCCAATGATTAGCACGCGGTAGCAAAGCGACAGCTTGTCTTTTGTGCCGGTCAGAGGTATATTTCCCCGCCAATGATCAGGCACCCGGGCAAACATCTGGAGTGGAAATCCTTTTTCCCCGAGTCAAACCAGATCGCCGCAAGTTTTGTGGTGGAACACCCCAATTATCCCCCGCACGATCACAAGTTTGTCGAAATGGTGTTTGTGGTCGCGGGTTCATGCATGCAGGAAACCGCGCTCGGCAAATCCCAAGTCAACCGGGGAAATATTTCCCTCTTCCGCCCCGGCGCCTGGCATGCCTATACCGAAGCCAGGCATCTGGAAATTTACCTCTGTTGCTTCAATCCCGGCATCCTCGGAAGGGAACTGAGTTGGATGATTGATGACCCCCTGCTGGGACGATTACTCTGGAAAATCCCGCTTTCCGCCGACCAGCAGGGAACGAACCTGCTGGCGCTGCCCGAAGCCGAATTGAAACGGTGCCAGAAGCTCCTCAAAGAACTTTGCGCTTTGAGCGTCAGCCAAAAATCCCGTCGCCAGATCGACCTGCTGGGACGACTGGTGCTGCTGCTCGGCATCCTGGCGCGGAATCTCCCGGTTGAAAACCTCCCCGGCAAACCCAGCCCGCCTAATCCCGCCATATCGGCGGCACTCAAGCTGATAGACGATAATCCGGCACACGATTGGACTTTGGCAGAGCTGGCCATGCGCACGCATGCGCCGCCCAACTATTTAGTGCGGCTATTCAGGAAGGTCGCCGGCCTGCCCCCAATGGCCTACCTGCGCCGCCGCCGCCTCGAACTGGCAACGCGCCTGCTCATTCATTCCGACCGGCCAGTAAGCGAAGTCGGCGACATGGTGGGTTGGCCGGATGCCAATTATTTCACCCGCCGATTCCGGGCGGAATTCGGCATAACTCCAACCGCCTATCGGGTGCGTCATGCGCAGGTATTGGATGCTTTGAACAAGAATGCTTCCCAACGAAGCCGCTCCGCAATCTGACGAACTGCTCCCGGGTTCAAAACCATCAATTCCGGGTTGGGGAAATTCCCTTGGTTCCGCGCAACGCTTCCAAAACTTCCCAGGTCACTGGATATTTCCGAATGGCGAGCATGCCCAGCGCGCTCATGATCGCTCCCGCCCCGAAAGTGACCAGCCCCAGACGCCAGACTGCCGCCGGATTATGGCTTACCGCTTCCGCGCCCGGAGTCACACGATAGCCGATTAAATGCAAACAATAGCCCGACACGGTCAGGCCCAGCGCGTATGCCAATCGCGTTGTCAGACTGAAAATGGAGGCATAACCGCCATCCTTTTTCACACCAGTCCGGAGAAAATGGATCTCCGAAACATCCGCCACCATCGCGGTGGCAACTGGAAACGCAATTCCGATGCCCAGCCAGTAAGCCGCCTGAAAAATTACAAACAGCCCCAAAGCCAGCGGGACAGTCGTTCCGTCTGCCATCCAACTGGTTCCCGGCGGCACCAATCCGGTGAGAAAGAAGAGCGCCAGCATGAGGTTGGCCGCCAGACCAACCATGCCCCCCAACACAACCGTAGGTTTTTTGTCAAAGCGCTTCGTCAAGCCCACTGAAATCAACGAGCCAAACGCCATCCCGACCATAGTGCTGCTGTGCGCAAAGGTCTTTTCCTCGCCCGAGAAATTCATGAAATCGTCATACACAAACATCTGCAATGAACTCACACACACGGTGCCCAGACACATCACCAGGGAAAAAACAATGATCCAACGGAAATTGGAATCCTGCAGCAACTGCCGCATATCGAAAATAAATTGTTGAAACCAGCCCGGGTTGTTTGCCCGCAGCGAGTGCCGGGTATCCTCACGCCGGTGAAAAGTGCCGATCACGACGAACAAAACGAACAACGCCGTTGCCACCGAGAACACCTCGCCCATCTTGAGGTAGTTCGCGGCGACCGTCGTGCCGCGCACACCATCTTGATTCTGAAAAAAAAGCGACCAAGCCAGCGCCGGCCCGGCCAGATTGGCCGCCATGTTGAAAATCCAACGGAGGCTCTGGATCCGGGAACGCCCCTGATAATCCGAACAAATTTCAAAGCCCAGCGCCATGTAGGGAATGTTGAACAATGTCAGCCCCGTGCGCAGACACAGGTTAATCGCGACCAGATACCAAAAGATTGCCAACTGGCTGCCTCGAAAGACCTCCGGCGTGGCCCAAATCAGGTAGGAACAGACCGCCATGAGCAGTCCGCCGACAATCATGTAGGGATGGCGCCGGCCCCAACGGCAGCGCGTGTTGTCACTGATATGGCCCATCACCGGCTCCGTGATTGCCTCCCAGAAAATCGAAATGGACATGGCAATTCCCGCCCAAGTGGGATCCAATTTTAGCGCCTTGGTGTAATACAACATCGCAAAGGCAAAGATGCTGTTCATCACCAGCGAATTGGCGCACTCGCCCAGGCTGTAAACAAACATCCCGCCCGGCGGACAGTATGCCGGGACGGGACTTTTGGTTTGGCGGCTCATGTTCCTCTAGGCTGCCATTGCAGGTGCAGATGGTGAAGGTAAATTCACCAATGGTTTCCTTGTTGGGCGCATCTCAGTTTTTGGACGGGGCAACTCGGCGATGGTGTGGGAAAAGCAGGTGCCAGCGATCATTGCGCCAGAACGTTTCCAGACAAAGCAGGGCTTCGTCTCCTTGCCGGCTCCAATATTGACCCGGTCGTTTGAA
>DASZAB010000203.1:0-2096 GCA_035945675.1 Verrucomicrobiia bacterium
TGGTTTGCCTTACAATCCCAAACACAGGGCAAATAAATGTATTCAGAAGCTGATACATGCCGGAAATTCGTGGCGCCAGCATTGCAACCTCGAACAAATCGGAATCGTCCGTAACGGACTGGATGCACTCCTGCAATGGGATGATTTCGTCGTCACAAGCCATTACGACGACAGCGCGGAATTCCAGGCCTTTCCGCGACGTGCATAATACTGACAGTGATACGGCCGGTGGTCGCTTCGACGTTTTCCTCCGGAGTTCTTTATGGTTTTCCATCAACCCGGTCACACCGAGGATGAATCCGGGGTGAGCAGGTAATGGCACGCACTCATATTGTTCCAGCCTCCGCATTTTTTATGATCTCAACGAGGTCGCCCTTGAGTTTGGCGGGTATATCTGCCGCCTCGCTTATTGATTGGTACTTGAAACCTTTTGTGTCAAAAGGAACCTTATCAGCACCAGCCATGGGGTTGAACATCAAAACGAGGCGTTTGGTACCCTGATGATTGAGGGCATAGCCAAGCTCAATCATCACATTGGGCCTAAGACCGGTCAGGTCGGCAATGAAAATCTCACTTGAACCAATGGCTTCATACATCTTTGGATGGATCAAAGCGGTTCCACCTTCTTCGGTTCCTAAATCGATTAACTCCAGTTTGAGGTCGCCCTCCACCAATTGCTTCAACGCTGCAACACGGTTGTCGGCGCGTGTTTTCTGATCGCCATCTGCCACTTTAGGATACCAGCGTGCCAGAAATACCTTTTTGGGAACGCGACTACGCACGGCATCATAAATTTCAGTTAGCTGGCGGCCCAGAGGAATACACGTTTTAAGTCCGCGAAGGCCATCTGTCCCCATCCATCTTGCCATATCACGTAGGTATTCCCGACACAAAGCCAATCGTTTGGGATGTAGCTCTCCGGGTGCTGAACGCATCCAGACATGCGTTGCTAACTCAATAAAATAATCTGCGGCGCAAAAATCAGGGAATTCAGCGTGAAGGTGAGTGCTAATATCTAGTAACGCAGCTGAAATCTCTCCGGAAAATGCTTCTACGGTGGCCAGATCGGCGGCCCGCGCTGGGTAGCTGTGAAGTAACTCCTTGGCGGCGCCAGCCAGCCGGGACAACGAACGTCCGCCCATCCGGGTTCGTGCCGGTTCCGGCAGCGCCCGGAGTCTCTCATCAAGCAAACGGGTGAGATGCAGTGCCGGAGCGAATTCAAGTTCACGCTGTGCAGGCATGGTGTAGGCTGGATTCTGACCTAGAATTAGTTGTAGCGCCCTTTCACCATCGAACGGTCTGGCCGTGCTGTTTATAGTGTGGAAAATCAGGGCTTCGGAATAGTCGTTGGCGGCGTTGCCCGGCTCTCCCAATAGCAAGAGGCAAAACGGGACCTTATACCGGTGTTGCTGGCCGGCTACGGGTTGAAGTTCGCCGGCCTTGGCCAACCGATGGTTGCCATCAATGCGGCGAATCCGCGTTTCTGCCTTCAACTGATCGAGTTGCTTGCGCTTAACTTTGAGTGTATGAACGCGGATATTCTTGCTTTTATGTTTACGCCGTACAGTAAGCCCGCCGGAATCATAATTGAGGCCGAGTTGCCTGATCCCGTCCATCTCGGAGGCGAAAGCCGCCCGGACAGAAAGAATGATTTCGGGAATGAAACGCTGGTCACCTTGCTGGAAGTAGCGCTTCACATCTTGGGCATGCTGCTCGTCAATGGGGCGTTGGTACCCCTGCACCTGACCGGCGGCGGCCGGAGGTTCCATCAGGACGGGAACGGATATCTCCGCGAGATCCTGTAGGCTGGCGAAGCCGCGAATGATGTTAAAAGTGCCCAGCACTTCGGTATCGAAGATGCCTTCAATCTGAATGTAGCTTTTTGCCATATTGTCAACCCTTTGCTTTGCTCGTGATTGGGATGGGGCGGGTGCCGAGAATCATTTCTTCCACCTCCTGCTTCACGATCTCTGCATGTTTGCGAGCGGCCTCCAATTTTGCGAGGGCGGAATTGCGGGCTTCGCTGATGCGGAGTTGCAGGTCGCGCGGGAATCTTGGCACTGGAATTTCGAGAAGATTCTCAACATAGAGCCTCT
>DASZAB010000204.1:0-3760 GCA_035945675.1 Verrucomicrobiia bacterium
ATGACGGCGTTTTTGGGGATGATGACGATGCCGTCGCGGATGTAGTAAAGTTCGTGGTCCAATTTGTCGGCTTTGCCGGCGGGCGAAATGGTCACGTTGTTCCCGATGCGCGCGTTTTTATCAATGATGGCGTTCTCGATCTTGCAGTTGGCGCCGATGCCGATGCGGGGTTTGCCGTCGCACTCGTGCATGAGCACGGATTCCTGGGATTCGTAATAGTCGCTGCCGAGGATGACCACGCGGTTCAAGTCCGTCCCGCTGCCGACGACGGTGCGCAGGCCGACGATGCTGCTGGTGATGCGGGCGTGATTGATGATGCAACCATCGGAAATCACCGCATGGTCAATCTGGGCGCCGTTGATTTTGGAGCCGGGCAGGTAGCGCGGGCGGCTGAAAATCGGCGCGCTCATGTCAAAGAAATTAAAGCGCGGCAGTTCGGAGACGAGGTCGAGGTTGGCGTCAAAAAACGAGCGGATGGTCCCGATGTCCTCCCAGTAACCCTGAAAGATATAGGAGAAGACCCGGCGGGTGTTGATGGCGTGCGGAATGATGTGCTTGCCGAAGTCGGGCAGGGGATTGTCCAGCAATTCGCGGACGAGCTGGCGATTGAAAATGTAGATGCCCATGGAGGCGAGGAACAGGTCGCGTTCCCCTTCGATGCCGAGTTTGGGATACCATTCGGGCGGCAGCCGCAGGGTGTCCAGCACCGCCGGGTCGCTCGGCTTTTCCACGAACCTCGTGATGCGGCGGTCTTCGCCGATTTGCATGATGCCGAGCGACTGCGCGTCGGTGCGGGCGACCGGAATGGTGGCCACGGTGATGTCCGCGCCGGTTTTGGCGTGCTGGTCCACGACCCGGCGAAAGTCCATGCGGTACAGCTGGTCGCCGCTCAGAATCAGGAGGTAATCAAAATCGTGATTGAGGAAGTGGATCAGATTTTTACGGACGGCGTCGGCCGTGCCCTGATACCACGAGGTGTTGGTGAACGTCTGTTGGGCGGCGAGGATTTCCACGAAACCGCTCGAAAAAAAGTCGAATTTATACGTTCCCGAAATGTGGCTGTGCAGCGAGGTGGAATTGAATTGCGTCAGGATGTAGATGCGCCGGAACCCGGAGTTGATGCAATTGGAAATCGGGATGTCCACCAACCGGTATTTGCCGGCCAGCGGCACGGCGGGTTTCGCGCGCTCCTTGGTGAGCGGGAACAGCCGCGTGCCTTGCCCGCCCCCCATGATGACGGAGAGGACGTTGCTGACGTTGATTGACTGGCGGCCGCTGTCCAACATAAACCGGATTGCCCCGGCAATATATTGCCAGCCGCCGCCGCAGGGCAAGCCGCGGCTGCCGGATTATTTACGACGCAGTCTGTGGGTCGCGCACGATGTAGGGTGCGAATTCGTCGTGATGACGCGGCGGGATGCGCGCCTTGAATCGCGCCGCCGGGCCGCGATAACTGCGCGAGATGATCTGGCCGACCGCGTGCAGGCGGGCAATCACGGCCGCCTGTTCGTGCGGCACGCGTAATTCCAGAAATTCGCGCTTGGGCCGCAATTGCGTGCCGATCTCCGCGAGCAAGGTTCCAATCCCTTCGCCCGTCGCCGCCGAAATGGCCACCGCCTGCGGATGTTTTTCCCGCATTCGGTTTAAGACGCCGAAATTTGCAATTCTGGTGGGGCGACCGTCCTCGCGAGCCGTTGTCGCTTTACTTTGCCGCGCCAGGGTCGGCTCGTCAGTAGCCTCGCCCCGCCCAAGCTGGTCCATTTTGTTGAAAACCATGATGGTCGGCTTTTCACCCGCGCCGATTTCCGCCAGCACGGCATTCACGGCCTGAATTTGTTCCTCGGCCTGCAGATGGCTGATGTCCACGACGTGCAACAGCAAATCCGCCTGGACGACCTCTTCCAGGGTGGCCTTGAATGCCTCGACCAGTCCGTGCGGCAGTTTACGGATGAAACCGACCGTGTCGGTCAGCAAAACATTCTGGTTCGTCGGCAGCCGCAGCCGGCGGGTGGTCGGGTCGAGCGTGGCGAAAAGAATGTCCTTGGCCATCACGTCCGCGCCGGTGAGCGCATTGAGCAGGGTGGATTTGCCGGCATTGGTGTAGCCGACGATGGAGGCGAGTGGCCAATGGCTGCGCTGGCGGCCGGCGCGCTGCGTGGCGCGCTGGCGGCGTACGGCGTCGAGGTCGCGGCTGATCTTGTCAATCCGCTCCTGCACCTTGCGGCGATCGGCTTCGAGTTGCGACTCGCCTTCACCGCCGCGCATCCCGATGCCGCCCGCCTGCCGCGACAAGTGGCCCCAGAACCGCGTCAACCGCGGGAGCAGGTGCTGGAGCTGCGCCAGCTCGATTTGCAGCTTGCCTTCCCGCGTCCGGGCGCGTTGCGCGAAAATATCGAGAATCAGCGACGTGCGGTCGAGTATCTTGCAGTTGAAAATCTTTTCCAGCGTGCGGATCTGGGCGGGTGACAATTCGTCATCGAAGACGACCGTATCCACATCGTTGCGCCGGCAAAACGCGGCGAATTCCTCCGCCTTGCCCTTGCCGATGAACGTAGCGGGTGTGGGCGCATCCATTTTTTGCAGGCCGTCGCCCACCACTTCACCTCCGGCGGTGGCGGCCAGTTCACCCAGTTCGGCCAGTGAATCGCGTCCCGCATCAGCGGGATTGCGCGATTTGAATTCGGCCCCCACGAGGAAGACCCGTTCGGGCCGCGTGTTTCTGGTCTCAATTAATGCTTTCAACGGTCGCGAAAATCATTCTAGCACAACTATGGCCCGGTGCATTTGAAAATTTTGTGAATACCGCGCTTTACTTTTTGTCTCACTTCCGTTCTTTTCCCGTTCCTGAAAACATGAAAAAGACCGCCTTATTCCTGGCCAATTTGCTGTCGCTGACGGTGGTTGTGGCTCAACCACTTCCGAATGTTGAGCTGAAACCGGTTTTCCCCGGCTTGAAAGGTGAACGCCCGGTTTGGATGAGCGAGGCGCCGGATGGCTCGGGCCGTTTTTTTGTCGTTTATCAGGACGGGAAAATTCTCGTTGTCAAACGGGGCTCGGATGGGAACGACGCCAGGGAATTCCTGAATATCGAAAACCGCCATCCCTATTTTGAAAACGAAGACGGCTTGTTGAGCATCGCGTTCCATCCGGGGTTCAAAACGAACGGCCTGTTTTACATTTATTACACGCAACAGAACACGCCGGAACAAATGAAACAGTTTCAGGACGGGCGGCCGACGAATTTTCCTTATCGCAGCCTGGTCAGCGAGTTCAAGGTGTCCGCCAGCGACCCGGACAAGGCTGACCTGAGTTCCGAACGCATACTTTTGACCTTCCCCGAGCCGTTTTGGAACCACAAGGGCGGCGAGTTGGCCTTCGGGCCGGACGGCTATCTGTATCTCGGCCTCGGTGACGGCGGCGCCGCGGACGATCCGTTCGGCAACGGCCAGAATACCGCCACGCTGCTCGCCAAAATGCTGCGGATTGACGTGAACACGCGCAGCACGGTTCGTTTTGGCCGGCGTGAACAGGAACTGCCTTATGGCATTCCGGTGGACAATCCGTTCGCCAAAGAACCCAATATGGCTTACAGCGCGCGCAAGGAGATTTATGCTTACGGCCTGCGCAATCCCTGGCGCTACAGTTGGGATGCCCGGACCGGCGCGTTGTGGGTGGGTGACGTCGGCCAGGATTTGTGGGAGGAAGTGGACCTGGTCGCCAAGGGCGGCGATTACGGCTGGAGCATCCGCGAAGGCGCGCA
>DASZAB010000205.1:0-52385 GCA_035945675.1 Verrucomicrobiia bacterium
GCCTAATATGAGGATAGGCTGCGCAGCCGGGTTCACAAATTGAACTGTTGCAGGGTTCACGGAGCCGCTTGAGTTTTTGTGGTTGCCTGCGGTTCGTAATCATCCAATGACGCGATTTTCATCAAGGCGCGCTTCACGCAGGCGCGATGCGCGGCCTTGCTGTTGTGACCCAATGCCTGCCGGGGTAAAACCTTGACGCAAAAGCGTAAGTGGTCACTGCGACTTTAGGATTGAGTGGCCGGCAGATTGGCAGAGTCGCTGGGTTGGGAACGGAAGTATTTAGCCGCCGCTTCCGTGCGGCAATGGACATGCAGCTTTTCGTAGATATGCATCAGGTGCGTTCGGACGGTGGCACTGCTGATGTGCAGGAGGCTGGCGATTTCCTTGTTCGCAAGGCCCTCGGCGACCGCGGCCAGAATACTCATTTCACGCGTGGAAAGCTGATCGGTACCCGCCGGGTCATGCGGGGCTGGCGCATTCATGAATGAACGCACCACCATGCGGGCAATTTCACTGGTCATGGGCGCGCCCCCGGCCCGGACTTCGGCGATCGCCTCCAGAATTTCTTTGTCATCCGACCGTTTCAAAACGTAGCCGCACGCGCCGGCCTTGAGCGCCTGGAAAATCATTTTGATATCCTTGTAAACGGTGAGCATGATGACTTGCAGATTCGGCATTTTTTCCCGCAAACGCACCGTGCAGGCGATGCCCGATTCGCCCGGGAGATGAATGTCCATCAGCACGACGTTTGGCTTGTGCGCCGGGATTTCCACGATCGCCTCCTCCGCGGACGCACAAGCCGAAACGCAGCGATGCCCCGGCGTGTTGCCGATCATTTCCACGAGATATTTCCGCAACGTGGCGTTATCTTCAACGATTGCAACTTTCGTCATCAGATCCAGTTCGATATTTTGTTCTAAATGTGCCAGCATGCCACAGTCTCGCGGCAAGTCTATCCCATTGTCAGCAATGCGAAATCAGTCAAATGTCGTATTCGCTGCCGGTAATGGTCCGGATTCAGGCGGAAGGGGGCAATGGCAAACGGATCTTCACCGCCGTGCCTCCGCCCACGCGCGATTCCACCGCGCAAGTTCCGCCTGACTTCAACAAACGTGCCGAGAGGTTTTTCAAGCCGTGGCCATCCGTACCGCCTTCAAACCCTTTTCCGTTGTCGGCAATTTCAATTTCCAGATTCCGGCCCGCAACGGCCATGCGAAATTCCACCTCCGTCGCCTGTGCGTGGCGTGCGATATTGTTCAACGTTTCCTTCACGGCCATCAGCAAATCATGCCGCACGCGACCCTGCAAAGTGATTTGCGGAAGAGCGACGGGAACTTTGAAGCGGCAGGCGACGTTTGTGTGTGAAAAAAATTCCCCGGCGTAACCGGTCAAATAATCGGCAAGTGATTGCAGTGAGTTGTCTTCCGGGTCAACGGCCCAAACGATGACATCCAGCGCGGCAATGAGTTGGCGCGCCTTGGCAGCAATGGCTTGAAACAGGCTGGCGTGGGCGCCTTCATCCGAAGGGCGGCGCTGGCCCGTATTCGCCAGCACGCTGATTTCAGTGAGACTGGAGCCGAGGTCGTCGTGCAGATCACGCGCGATGCGCGAGCGCTCCGCCTCGAGTGCGTGTTGGCGCTGGATCTGCTCGCGTTCGTGAATCTCGTATTGCAGTTGATTGGTCCGCTGTTCCACCAGCCTTCGCAACTGTGTGATCCAAATGGCGGTGAATACCAGGATGACGAGCAATATTCCGACCAGGATTAACAGCCGCGGCAACGTCCACCAGGACGGCTGCGAAAGCACCGCGACATCCGCCGGTGAATTCAGCAACAGATCAAAAGATTCGGCTTCACCGCCGGAATGCTCGTTGTGCCCCTGACCAACATAAACGCCGTTCAGCGCGAGGCGGCTGCCGGTTCTCAAGGAAAGCCGGCTGGCCCATCGGGATGCGAGCCGGGCGAGATACAGATGCCCACCCGACTGCATTTCCAGGACCAACGCATCCAGCTCCGAGTGCCAGCCGAGCAGTTCTCCTTCAACACGCACCCGGGTGGAATCCAATCCCTTCCGGGCCAATTCGGATTGGGCCAGCCTTTTCGGAACTGGCAGCGCTGCCTGCCCGACCTTCCGCACGATTACCTGGCGCATCAGCAGTGCCGCCCGGCTGATATCCGGGTACCCCACTGCGTCCACCCAATCGCCCGGGCGTACATTCATTTCTCCCGCCGGCAAAAGTCTGAGTCCCACGCCATCCTCCTCCAGAAAAGCCTGGGACGCATCCGCGTAGATGATTTGTCCATGGACTTTCACGCGCCGGAAGGTCGTGGCCTTCGGGTCAAACAACCTCAGTTCGCGCGGCGTTTTTAAAACAGCGTCGAACGGTTTGGCAGGCGCCGACGTATCCACCCCAATGACGGCGTTGCGCATCATCACGCTGCCGACGCGCACTTCGCGGGTTTGCGCATCCCAAACGGCATAGAGCACGCCGCGAATCTGTGCGACGGTATTGAGAAACGGCCTCAAATCGGATTCGGAACAGCCTTCTATGAGAACCTCGAGCCGGCCTTCGGGCAACATTAACGTGACCAGGTTGGAGTGCACGTCCGTGACCAGGCCTTTCAATTCGGCCCATTGGGCGTCCATGCTGCCGTTGAGTAATTCGTTCCACGTGGGCCGCGCGGGCGCGGGCAACTGTCCGTCACCTGAAAACGTCATTTCGTCGGCAATGATGATCGGCGCAAAATCGCCAGGCGCTGTGTGACCCTCAACTTCCCAATATTCTCCAAACCCCGGAGCATTGGTCACGGAACCCAAACTCACAAAAATCCCACGCGTGTCGTCCTGAATCGAGATCCAGTGCTGATAGGCGTTGTTCTTGGCGTCAGTTACCACCCCGCGAATGCGCACAGGTAGCGCGCGGCGTGCCGCTTCGATAGACAGGCTTCGCACCTGTTCGACGGTGGTGATGGGAAGCGACGGTTCACTGTTAGCCACTTTTTGGACAACGATTTCTTTTGCGCTGGCGGCGAACAATTCTCCCAGCACAACGCGTTGATTCTCCGTCAGCACGGCCCGGCCGATGCCCGTGACTTTCACCTCTGCATTCAACAGGCGCGACGGCTCAATTCCCGTCGCGTCCGCCACCCGGACTGAAACCAAGTCGCGACCCGAGTGCATTTCCAGCTCAAGTCCTTGGCCTTCCTTCGAAACAAAGCCCACACGCCCAGCGACCGTCATCCAGACCCGCACATTCAAATTGCTCATCGTCTCTCCGATGGCCCAGGAGGCCGCAGGTGGAACGTGGGTGAAGCCGAGGCGCGTTATTGGCAATTCTCGCCTGCCCAGGTACAACAAACTCCCGTCATCCGAGCGCACGTGAAAATGATATTGTCCATCGCAGGGCGCCTTGAGATAGCCGGTGAAGCGGATACCGACTCTTTCATCGCGCACCCTGAAGCCGAGGTCGAAATTGGTCACAATGCCGGTTTTTGCCGGCTGGAGCAGATTAAAGTCGGGCACCATTTCCCAGTAACCCTCGTAACATTTCGCACGCAGACCGGGCAAAAAATTAGTGTGGCCGGATTCGTCCACCACCGCATGCCAGAGGTTTGAGGAGTCAACGCTCTGAAGGGGGACATTGGATGGCGCGTAATATACCTCCAAATTGTAACTTTCCAGACCATTAAACCAATCCAGTTCCATCGGATTCAGCCCCGCTTTCAGATCGATAACACCGCCCCACGTTCTATGAATGTGCATGCCGTCGTTATCCACGACCGGTCCCGGGGAAATCTGAACGCCCAGCTCGCGTTTGCGAAACAGGCAGCGCCACCACCGAAGGTGGATTTTTTCTCCGGGGACAATCTGGCGCCCGAAATTCCCGAGCTCCAGCAGTTCCATGCCGGTTTCATCCCGCGCAATCAACACGCCGACTTCAGGGCGGCTGACGGCGCAGACAGTCACTCGAAGATCCAGGTCGCGATACACCCGTGGCTGGAGGTCCAACGTTTCCGTCAGTTGCCGCAAGTTGGTAATCGTCTGGGCGCAGAGGGAGAAGGCGGAGGCGACCAACACCAACGTCACAACCATGGGAAAGGAAACTCTTCCGTCAAACGCTCTGCAATGATTGGACATCACTTCAACTTTACCCGGATGGACTTGCTCCGACAATCGGGAATGGAATTAATTGTAACCGGCCGGCCCGCACACCGGACCCGGTTCGACCGGTCCGCAGATGGGAGTGCCGCCGGGCAATGTAAAATCCCATTCAAATGATTAAAACCGCGCAGCAAGCATCCTCAACCAAAAAAGTGCCGGCTTAAGAGCCGGCACTTTTGAAACCCACCAAAATATTTTTCTATATCTTACCACCCCATCCCACAGGTAATTTACTTAGCTTTAAAACGGCGGACCATTCCGAGCAGCATAATTCCAGCGCCAACCAAAGCCAGCGAAGACGGCTCGGGAACAGAGGTGGTGTAGAGGCCGACAAAGATATTCCGCGCGGACCCGCCCCACCCCGAGCACGAGGCCGACGCGTCACTCAAACCGGCGGGACCGGTATAGAAGGGCATGCCGTCAGGGTCCGTTACCACGCCACCGGCGCGCAGGAAATTAATATCGGAGGCTAAGTTGCTGGCACCATTCAATAACCCAAATGCGTAACTGTGACCAACTGTCAGCGTTACCGCATCACTTCCATCCAGATCAATTTCCAGAAACGATCGTGAGTTGAAGCTGGGCATGTTAAACGCCGTGACCGTGCTCAACAGGTTAGGGTGCAGGCTAGGGTTGAAGGGAGTGCCATACCCATTAAATATGCCCGTTCCCAAATCAAGGAGGAAAGGCTGGTACGTATCGGCGATATTCGCGCCATTGAGAATCATGCTGAACGCGCTGAGTACGTTACCGTTGGCGCTCCCCGCCCAATTAAAAGTCTCTCCCCACCCCACCGCGCCGCCATAACCACCTTGAGCCTGCGCGCCGGCAATGGTTCCACCCGTCCCGGCACCAGGATTGATGGTTTCGAATGACAGGCTGCCGTTTGCCGCGCTGATTGAGGCAGCCGGGAAGTCAGTGGCTGCTCCCACGGTGGAAGTAGTCGTGAAGATGCTGGCGTGAGAAGAGAAGGCGACTGTCACACCTGCGACGACGCCACACATGACTCCGATGGACTTGTTGTATTGCTTCATAGTGATTTTCATAATTTGAATGTTGCTGTTCTGAGTCTCTGAGCTGGTAGAGAGACTATACCCTGAATAACAATGTCATTTCTATACGACAAATGTCGTATTTCGCGGAGAAGTCACCCAACCATCACACGGAAATCATTTGTTGTTCAGGGCAAACGACCTCCAGGCAAGGTCGTTTGGATGGAAACCATGCCAACCTTGAGCCCGTCGGCCGTTGCGGTGAGCGTGATTTTTCCCGCCCTGCCGGGTTCTCCCCGGACGACGACCAGGCAAAGCCCGTTGAAGGCTTTGCGATCAGGTGATGGAAAGGATTCGAAGTCTGTCGGATCACCGTTGTCTGTCGCTACGATTTCGCCCGGCCCTGTGATTTCAAAATGGATGCGATTGTCCGCGCGCGGAGCCATGACACCGTGTTTGTCCATCACGGTGACGGTCACGAACGACAAATCCTTTCCATCCGCGCGAATCGTGTTGCGGTCCGGTCCCAGTTTGAGCGTGGCGGCCGCTCCGGCGGTTTCAACTTCGTCGGTCGCCCACACTTTGCCGTTTCTATAGGCGACCACTTTGAGCGTGCCCGGTTGATAAACCACGTCGTCCCAGCGGAGACGATATGCATAAGGCCCTTTCTTTTTTCGGCCAAGCGATTTGCCATTGAGGAACAATTCGCCTTCGTCCCCGGAAGTAAAGACATGAACCGGTGTGACTTGCCCGACGCGTTCCGGCCAGGACCAATCCTGCGGCACGATATGGGCCATCGGATAATCCGGACGCCAATGCGCTTGATAAAGGTAGAACCGGTCTTTCCTGAAGCCGGCCAGATCAATGAGGCCGTAGTACGAACTGCGCGAAGAATCAAAAGGTGTCGGTTCTCCAAGATAATCCCAACCGGTCCACACAAACTCCCCGGCGACATACGGATGCTGCTCTTGCGACGCAAACACCTTGTCCGGTGACGAGCCAAACGGCGTGCAATACAATTCATACGCGCTCACTTGATGTCCGCGTGTGTCTTCGCCGGCATGAGGGCCAACGGGCACGCTGTTGTTGGTCGCCACGGGGAATAGATACACGCCGCGGCTGCTGAGGGAGGCGGAGGTTTCACTGCCGAAAATGAATTTGTCCGGAAACTGCCTGTGAAAAGCCGGGTACTGTCCCGCCGCGCCGCGAATTCCGGCGCCCTGGTAATTCAGGCCGATGATATCCAGAACGCCGGGAAGCGGATCGTTGGGATGCGACCAATTCATCGCGCTGGTATCGGGTCGGGTGGGATCCTCTTCATGCACGATGCCACCGAGTTGCTGGGCCAGGGCAGCGCCGTTCGTGCCGGTGAATTGCTCGCCAACTTCGTTGCCGATGCTCCACATAATGACCGACGGGGAATTGCGGTCCCGCCGGATTTGCGCCCGCGTGTCCGGTTCATGCCAGTCATCAAACAACAGATGATAATCATTGGGCGTCTTGCCGCGCTGCCAACAGTCGAACATTTCATCCATCACGAGGAATCCCATTTTATCCGCCAATTCCAGCAGTTCCGGCGCCGGCGGGTTATGGCTGGTGCGAAGGGCGTTGCATCCCATGCCGGCCAGCATTTCCAACTGCCGCTGCAACGCGCGATAATTCACCGCCGCACCCAGCGCCCCCAAATCATGGTGATCGCACACGCCGTGCAATTGAATGTGCTGGTTATTGATGAAAAATCCTTCGTTTGGATCGAAGCGGATCGTCCGAATGCCAAAAGGCGTTTCGTAAACATCCACCACTTTGTGTCCCTGCGATAAAGTCGTCACCGCTACGTAACGGTTGGGGCGTTGTTGCGGCGGCGGTCCCCAAAGTTTTGGGTTGGCGACGGTCCCGTCGCCTTCCGTGACCGCGCTTGAGCCTGCTGGAATGCGCAAACTCGCCGGCGCCACGGCGGCCACGGCGGCGCCGGTCTTATGACCATTTGCATCCAGCGGAAAAATTTGCGTGGACACGCTGACGTTCGCTTCTTGCTTTGAATCGTTGTCCACCGTCACCTTCAAATCAACGCTGGCGGACGAGGAAGAAACCGCCGGCGTCGTGATGCAAGTCCCCCAGTGTCCCACGTGTACAGGCAGGGTTTTGACCAGCCACACGTTGCGATAAATTCCGGCGCCGGGATACCAACGCGACGAATTCGGCGGATTGTCCAGCCGGATGGCCAACTCGTTCGCGCCGCCCGGCTTCGCGTAAGGAGTCAGGTCCACGCGCCACGAGGCATAACCATAAGGCCAGCCACCTGCCAATCGGCCGTTCAACCAAACCACCGCGCAGGACATCGCGCCATCCATATCGAGGAATATGGTCTTGCCGGAATCGATCGCCGGAATGTCCAGCTTTTTTCGATACCACCCCACGCCGGCCGCCGGCAAGCGGCCCATGCCGCCGCCGCCGGAGTGGGTGAACGGTCCGGCGATGGCCCAGTCGTGCGGCAGGTTTACCTTTTGCCACGAGCTATCCTCAAAACCCGGCTGGACATATGCGATGTCGGCGCCGGGATTTCCCGGAGGCCGGATAAATCTACGGGACGGATTTTTTATGAAATCGTTGCTCGTGGGCAGAATCCATGGCTTGAGCACCAAAAGCGGCCTGGTTGCCGGCTCGTTCGTACGGGCCTCATAAACCACGTTCACGGCGCAGTTGGCCGGGTCTCCTTTCGTAAACCGCCAGTTGTCATTGAGGGAAATTCGTTCGCGCGGCGAATCGGATGCGATGGCCAATCCCGCACTGGCAATGAACAAAACGACCGGGTAAAGATATTTAAACCCTCTGAGATTTTGTTGAAGGGCCGTGCTGCTTCGGTTCGCCAAAATACCCGGGGATGACTTTTTGAAAATCATTGAGGTGCGCCGGGCAACTTACTGAGAGAACAAATTCAAATCAATCGCATCGGCCATGGCGTGATAGCCGGTCGGATTCAAATGCAGATGATCGCCGCTGTCGTAAGCCGACAGCAGATTGGTAAGCGTCACCGGGTCGCGCACGACAGCGTCGAAGTCTATCACCCCGTCATACAGGGTGTTGGTGCGAATCCAGGTATTGACTGTCTCCCGCGCAGCCTCATGCGCCGTGGTGTAATAACCATTGCCGCCGAACGGCGTAATGGTCGCGCCAAAAACAAGAATGTTGTGCGCATGAGCTTTGGCGGCAAATTGCTGGTAGGCGGTGATCAGGCTGGCGGCGCTCGTTCCGCCGCCGATGTCGTTGACACCGATGAATAGAATCAGCCACCGCACGGCGCTCTGGTGGATGACGTCGCGATCAAACCGATTTAACCCCGCCGGGCCGAGTCCGCCGTAAATGCCGCCGCCACCGATGCCCATATTGTCCACCGCTACCAAGGCCGTGAGGGCGTTGGTGTTCAGCCGCGCGGCCAGATCATCCGGCCAGCGGTCGTTGCCATCGGTGTCGGAACCCCGACCATCGGTAATCGAATCTCCGAAGGGAATGAGGGCATGACTGGAGTCATCGGCCAACACGTCAACACCGGAAATAATGTACCAATGTTGGGTCGTCGAAGCTGATGGCAGGCTCGCCGTGCCGACGACGTTGCCGGACTGAATGTAAGAGGTGGTCCGAGACCCCGGATGCCCATTAATGGTTGTCGCCGAGATATTGCCGAAATAAATGGTGATGGCCAGATTCGTCAGCGCCGGAAGGTTGTAATCCAGGGGATCGGAAAACAACGCTTCGCCGGGCGGGATGGTAATCGAAGGCGCGCCGTGAAACGTGAGTGCCTTGTCGGTGGCGGTGTTGATGACTCCGTTGGCCGCGCTGCCGGTCCCGGCGGCCAGCGCTACGTGAACTGAATTCAGGACCACCGGGTCGGTTCCATAAGCATTGGAAAACCGAATGCGCAGATGAGTTCCGCCAATGGTCAAGTGCACGAACTGGCGGAGCGTGCTGTTGGCCAGGGGCACAGGCGGCAGGTTCCCCGGTTCGGTCAACTGCGGTCCACAACCCCAGGTGGTTACCCAATGACCCTGACCGGCAATCAATTTTGCCGGAGCGCAACAAAGGGACAGTGCAAACAAAACGCCAACCGTCCTGCACCGGGGAATTCGCGATAGCAACAGGTTGGTCCAGTTATTCATTTTGAGGTGCATAAGAACGATAAAACCGCACGGGATTGGTGGCGTTGGTTTCGGTGAATTGCCATGCGCCGGCGGCATTGGCTGCGTTGGTGGACACATTCTGCCAGGAGGCAGTGGAGGTTAATGTGCCGGCGGCTTGAATAATATTCGTAGAGCCCGGGCCGCCGAGGAAATACATGGTTACGCTTCCATCCGGATTATGAACGATGTTGGTAATCAACGCCGGCGGATAAGGAATGGCCACGCCGAACACGGTTCCCTCTCCGCCGGGTCCGCCGCTGAACGTCGTGCCGTACAATGAATTTCCCAACGGCAACACTCCGGCCACCGGCAGCGCGCCATCCCGGTTGGTGCCGGTGATCGGATCCATCGCGGTAAAGGCGTGGATTATTTGGAATTGCGTGCCGTTGGTGCTCACGGAGAAAACCGTTCCACTGGCATTGGCGCCGCCGGCGGACGCCGTTCCGAAAAGATGACCACCCGAAAATGCCAGGGGCGCGCAGGGCGAAGCCCCGTCCGAGTTGGTTCCCGCCAGCGGATCGGGTGCAGAAAAGTTGTAAAGCACCGTGAATCCAGTTCCACTGGCGCCGATGGAAAAAATGACACCATTGCCGCCCGTTCCGCCGGCCAGGGTGGTTCCATACAGCACGCCGTCGGACAGAACCAGACCGCTGGCAGGGAACGCGCCGTCGGTATTGGTGGCCGTAACCGGATCCAGAGGCGTGAAGTTGTGAAGGACCGTGAAATTGTTGTCGCTGGTGTTGACGGAAAACACAACCCCGTTGCCGCCCGAGCCGCCGGCGGAGGCGGTCCCATAAAGCAGGTTGCCGGAGGAAATCAAACCTCCGGTCGGCAGGGCGCCGTCGGTGTTGGTGCCGGTGTTCGAGTCCAGCTCATTGAAGTCATGCAGGACGGCAAAAGTGGAACCGTTGGTGGACAGGGAAAACACCGTGCCGTTGCCGGCCGCGCCGCCGGCGGTGGTCGTTCCATAAAGGGTGTTGCCGGACAACGCCAACAGCGCGTTGGGGCTGGCGCCGCCGGCATTGGTGGCTTCGTCTGCGGAGACGGCGGCAAAACTCCGAAGGACGGAAATGCCGCCGTTGGTGTTTCCCAGAAAGATCGAACCCACCCCGTTGTTTCCGCCACCCAGACTGGTTCCGAAAAAGCCGTTGCCTGAAAGCGCCAGGTTGCCCTCCGGGTTGCCGCCGTCGGGAGCATTGGCAAAAGAATGGAAGGCATTAAAGTTTGTGCCATCCAGGCTCACATAAAAAGCCGTGCCACCTCCCTGCACGCCGCCGTCGAAGGTGGTTCCCATCAAAACGCCGCCGGAGTACGCGAGGCCGAAGGCAGGATTCGCGCCATCCAGGTTGAGACCATTGCTGACCGAACTGAACCGATGAATCGCGATGCCATCCGGCCCAAAGTAAGTGTTCGTGTTTGGATTGGTGGGCGCGGGAAGCGTTGCGGTGTCCAGGTTCGACACCGTGAAAGCGGTTCCCAGCGTGCCAAAGGCAAATTTGTCCAGGTCCAAACCGTTTTCGCGCGCGCCGATTTGAAAGGTTTGGACTAAACTTCCTGCGCTGACCGTGAAACTGACATTGCCGGCGAACTCCGAAAGGTTGATCCATTTCCAAACCAGGTCACCCGCGGTGCCCGCGCCGTTGACCACATCACTCGGGGCGGTGTAACCGACGCCGGCCAGTCCGTTCACGAAAATCCAATCCGAATTATTCGCAGGGTTTTTCGCCCCGAACCCGTTGCCATAAAACAAGCTATCATCGTTATACCCGCCCGGACCCACCAGAACACGCGCGTAAAGCTGATAGGTTCCGGCCGATGGAAACGTGACCGTGTAAGTCGCCACCCGCGCGGCGCTGATGGGATTATATCCCGCGTCGTCGGTCAAAATGGTGATATAGGTTGGCGCGCTGTTGCTGACGGCCCAGTCCGAGCCGAGCGCGCCGGATTCCGCCTCAAAAGTAACGATGTCGTCCGCTCGGGAGAGAATCGAGCCGGCCGACAGGATAGCCGTCGCAGCAATGAAGATCATTGAAGATCGGCGCAGTTTCATTTGTATGATTCTTTGCATTAACCGGCACAGAAAATTCAATCCGCGGAGCGTCAAAACCGACACAACACAACCAACCGATGGATAATCGTTCAACTTTTCAGGCAAGTAACCGCACCAAGAGGACTCAAAATGCACGACCTGCCTTTTTCCAAAAAAAGCCTTGCGATATATTCTTCAATTGCTCCACGTAGACTTTTGGGCGGACAAAGCTTTCAATTGTAACGAGGTAATGGGCACAGGTGCAGACTGCAGATCATCCAATCTCTGCCACCAAAACCAGTCACGTTCGTGGACACCTTGGTAGGTGTGAAAGGCATACATGTCGGCAAAGTTAATCCATTTTGCTGAACCGTCGGCAAACACTTCGTTTCCGCCGGCAGGAATGTGTCCGCTGTCCGTGTGCGGCGGAATGTTATCCCAATACGGTTGTCCCTCGGTTGTGTCAGTCATCTGTCCCCAGTACGCGCCTGGGCCGGGGCCGCCTCTTACGTTCGCATCGGCAGCCAAACACCAATAAGGTTTCGAGGTGCCCAATTTGATTGGGCTGTGCCCGGTCACATTCTTGTTGTAGAGGGGAATATGCCAATTGGTCATGCACCCGAAATATTCATATCCGATGACCCATTGGGCTGCATTCGCCCCGTTTGCCGGAGTAAAGGTCGGAAGACGTCCAATGGTGCCGATCCGACTTGGACAAGTCCACACCGACGGTTTGTAATTGAGGCCCAATCCCACAGATTTTACGCCGTTGGACGCCCCTACCTCCAAAGCATTGGGCACATAAACTCCGCCTGTGTTTTTACAGGGAATCACAAGGTCGTGATTGTCTCCGGCATAAGCTGTCATACCGAGGGCGATTTGCCTCATGTTACTGGCGCAGGCAACGCGTCTGGCCCTTTCTTTCGCGCTCGCCAGAGCCGGAAGCAACATGGCAGCCAGGATGGCGATGATAGCGATAACAACCAATAGTTCAATCAAGGTAAATGCGCTCGTCTTTTGTTTGATTACTTTGTTTCGAGCTTTCATCATATATCAAATTACACTTTGATCGCAGGAGCAACAGGCCCAATGCCTGCCACTCCTGCTTGATTCCACTTTTTTCAAACTGTCACTGCCGCAGGCGGTAAAATACCGCCCCATTGGTGCTGGTAATCGTCATGACACTCTGGGTCGAAGAGCTGCTGCCGGCCACATCAACCCAGTTGGTCCAAAGCCCCCTGGCCAGCGTGTTGGTTTGGGCCTGCAAGGTATAACCCAGGTAGGCCGACGGCCATGATAGCGTCAATTGGTTTCCCGAAACCGACAAGCTGATGGGCGGATTCGACGGAGCCGCCGCCACCACGGTGGCAATCCCGGTGGCCGGATCAAAGTTCCAAGCCAGGCCGGCGCCCGGCGAACCGCTGAGGGTGGCAAAATTGCCGCTATAGTGTGCGTTGTTGAACAGCTTGAATGAGGCTCCATTCGTCAACGGCGCTATCCCGCTGTTGGCAAGCTGCAGTGTGCCCGCATAACTGTTGGTTCCGACGACATTGATCAGGTCATTGGACGCGCCGTTATCCAGGCTCACATCCATGGCCACCGTGCTGCCGAACGACAGGGCCAGGTTATTGCTGAAGGTCATGTATTGGGCATTGCCGCCGCCGCCGGGACTGATGGTGGCACCGTTGTTCGCAACCACATTGCCTTTGACATACGAACCGTTGTCGCCGCGCAGCGTCTGTCCACTGCCGAGGGTCAAGGTGCCATCCGTGCGACCACTGGCGTCCAAAGCGCCCGGGAACGCCTGGTTCGTGGTGATGCCCTGCAACGTAATGTTGAGTGAATTGTTGATGGAACCATTGCCCACCAGGCGCAAGACCGAGCCGGGACCGCTGCCACAATCGACCACAATCGTGTCGCCGCTGTAAGTGTTGGCGGCTGCGAAGGTGACGTAACTTTGATATTGCACGGTCACGCCGCCCGCACCGGTAAGGACATTGCTGAAAATCATCCCGTGGTAGAAGTTCGCATTCAAATTCACATTGCCGCCGATCAGCGTCACGGGACTGTTGAACACGTTGGTCGTGATGTTATATCCGTAGAGGGTCGAGTTGTTGCTGCACATCAGCGGCCGGACGCAGGCTGCGGCCGGGGTTCCCCAGGCGAATCCGGCGCCACTGCCGACCAGGATATTCTTGGTGGGATCACCCAGGCCCAGCGCCGATGAGGACTCGTAGCTGAAGATGCCTCCCAGGATGTCAATGGGGCCAAAGTTCGTGCTGACGGTTGCGACATAACGCAGGCGGAATTGTCCGGTGCCTAATTTGGTCAAAGTGTAGGCGCTGCTCTGCGAATTCATTTGCGGCGTGCCGCCGTGACGAATGTTGATGTCACCGACACCGCCAACGGTGGCATCGCCGGTCAGCGTCACATAACCGGGATCGGCGTTGTCATTGTTATTGGTGGAGCTGTTGACCAGCGCCCCATTGCCGCCGACACCGGAGCCGCTTAAGAGAACGTTGTAACCTGGCGGGCCATATTGTTGATAGTTCGGCACTTCCACGCCATTGATGTCCAATGTGCCGCCGTTGGCGACCGTCACATTGCCGAGGTTATTGTTCAATGCACCGCCACCATAAGGATAGCCATAGTTTTGGTCCGCCAGTTTTATGGTGCCGCCATTGATGTAGGTGCCGCCGATGAACGTGTTGTTCGTGCAGGCGATAGTCAGCGTGCCGGAACCATTCTTGACCAGGGTCCCGCTTCCGGTGATACCTGCTCCCACCGAGTTGGTCCAATAATAGTTGTTTGTCGAGTTGACCGTAACGCCGCCGGGTTGGACTATTTGCGCAACAATCACGTTGTAACTGGTGGCGGTGTCGCCAAACACAACCGTCTGTCCGTCAGCATACGTCGTTGCCGAGGAGGAAGCCGGATCGTACCAGTTTTGCGTGCCGATGTCCCAAGCCGTTGAATTGGCTCCAGTCCACTGGATGCCGGCAGCCGTTACGTTCAGGTCAATCGTGTGATTGCCGGTGTTATTGACCAGGGTGGCGGTGACACCCGCAGGCAATGTTCCCAACTGAAGGCCGCCAAAGCCGCTTCCGCCAATGGTTCCGTCATATTTAATCAAGGGGAACTGGCCAATGGAATAACCGGCGCGCGGCGGGAGAATCACGCCGGCATTGATCGTCAGGTTTGTGGCATAAATTACCGGACTGGACGGCATGAAAGCCAGACGGGTAAAACCGATATTACCCGCGTAACCCAGGAGCGGGTCGTTTCCGATATGCAGCGTAAGGCTCGTCATGGAAAGCGTCGAATGGCCCGGGGCGACCGCGACATCCAAGGTGCCGGCGTCAGAAACGTCGTAACTGCCGCCGCCCTGGCTGGCGGTGGAGGTATAGAGCCAGATCAGGTTGGTAACGATCGTGGGACCGCCGTAGGTGTTGATTCCATTCAGGTAAACCACATTACCGCCGTAAACCTCCGGGCTCGCACTGCCCAGCGCAATGAGGTCGCCGCCGATCGCCGTGATCCCTCCCGCCCCGCTGATATTTCCGTTCAACGTAATCTTCCCGAAGGAATCCTGGTTGTTGAATTGATTGGACGCAACGTACGAGACATTGGAGAAGGTCAGCGTGCTGTTGAGCGTGACGGGGCCGTTGTAGATGTCGGCATCAGGATGATTATACGGCGTGCGGTAATTGATGATCATGCCCGAACCGCCCACAATGATCGGATTATAAAAGGTCAGGCCTTGGTAGCCATTCAGCGGATTCCAGGTGTCAATAAATCCGCCATTGGTCAAAGTAATGGTGGCCGTGGAGCCGGCCGCATCCGCATGGTCCCAGAACAGCACGCCGCCACCGGAAATCACCAGGCCGCCCAAGGGACTTGCCGCTGCATGTTTCAAGTAGAGATAATTGGTCCCGATTTTTGTCAAAGTATGTCCATTCCCCACAATGCCCGAGCCCGTGTTACCAATTTGCCAGTTTGCGCTGGCGCTGATAGTCGCGTCGCCGGTCAAGGCAACGGTGCCGATGCCGGTGTCTCCGCCCCCGGAGGTCAAACCGCCACCAACGTTGTCAATGGCGCCGAGGGTTGGACTGGATCCAGTGCCGCTGATTTGAACGGCGCTCGTATAAGTGGCGTCCAAAGCGGCGCCGTTCAGCTCCAGGGTGCCGGTGCCGGAAACCGTGGCCAGCGCGCCCGCCGGAGACCCCAGGGAGTGTAATACCAGGTTGGTGCCGGTCGAGTCGTAGCCGATCGCTAAAACGCCGTTACTGATGACGGTTCCACCCGAATAGGTGTTGGTGGTGGACAATGTTACTGTTCCGGCGCCGCCCTTGTTCAATGCCGTGGCCCCGGCGATCGTGCCTGACCCTGTCAAAGTGTAATTGCCGGAGGCATTAAAATTCACTTCAGCCGGATTAACGGTCACATTCAGCACCGGTTGGACGCCTGCGCCCAGGTCGGTGAAATTGTTCGTGTCACCATCAAAAGAAACGTCGCTGCCGGCGCCGTTCAACCAGTTGGCAGTCGTATTAATGTCCCAAAGATTATTGACGCTGCCTTGCCAGACGAGATTTGCCGCCGAACCGCTGCTGGTCACCACCAATTGCACCTGCTTGCCCACATACTGCACGCTGTAAGACAAACTCCGGGTCTGCAGCGCGGCCACGTTGAAATTGGCCGGCGAGCCGCCCAACGTCCCGGTAACTGCGATCAAAATATACGTTCCCGGAGTCGGCGGGTTGTTGAGTTGGATACTGGTTACGCCGCTGGGTGAAAGGTTCCCGTCCACCATAATCACGTCGTTGGTTCCGCTCGAAAAGTCGCAGGACAACGTTGCGCCACCGCTCAAGGTCAGCGCACTCATCGCCAGATTCGCTGCGGCGCCTGCTCCACCCGGGCTGATCTTGCTGCCCGCGCCGGCCGTGACCGTTCCGGTTACCGTGCCGTTTCCCGCCAAAGTCTGGCCGCTGGCCAGGTTGAATCCTGCCGCCGAAGCGTCAAACGTTGCCGCGCTGCCCACCGTCACCGTATTGGAGCCAGCCAGCGCATTGGCGGCGCCTAAAATCAATGTGCCGCCGTTGGCCACCAGATTTCCGGTAAAGTTTGAAGCGTTTAAGGCGGAACCGAGTTGCACCAGGGTGCCGGCATTGGTCAAAGTCAAGGTGCCCCGCCCGCTTAGAGGCTCCGCGTTTGTCAGGATGATTCCCGAGGCGATGTCAAACCAACCCCCATTAGGCCCAATCGTTATGCCGCTGTTGGCATTGTTCAGACTAAAGCTGGCGGAAGGCCGCAAACCGCCATTGTCCAAAGTCAACTGGGCCGGATTAAAACTGGATGGATTGCCGCCCAGGTTGGCCTGGGAACCTACCTGAATGATTGTATTATTTATGGCAATTTGCGGACCGGTAAAAGCGGTGTTGTTTCCGGTATGAATAACCACGCCTTGCGCCGCCTGATGGAGCTGATTACTCCAAAACGGATCTCCAGTGTAATTAGTCAATATCCCCGCACCAAACATGGTCGTCCCATTGGTGAGGGAGCGGTTGTCAGTGGAACTCGAATTTCCCGATCCCGTGTCCATGGCGCCGCCGTTGGTGGGGACATACATGTTGCCAAGCACCGTGAAGGCCCCACCCTGGGCATTAACGACTCGCCCCATATTGGTCAAAGTGCTAACCGTCATCACGAGCGGATTGAGCTTTTGATAGAGCGCGCCACCAGGAGCAATCGTCAGTGAATCACCGGCAAAGGTTATGAAATTGGTTCCCGAGTTCGGACTTCTGATAATGTAAGGCCCGCTGAAGTAGTTATTGCCACTGGTCGGGGCTGCCCCTGAGTTCCAATGGCCTGCGGTGTTGAAAGAATGCTCTCCAAAGCTGTCGCTTGCGGTCATGGTCACGTCGGCAGCCATTGAGCTCATTGTCAGCGCCATTACGGTGAAAATAAAGGCCGCGATTTTCTTTAGTACTCCGTCAAGGGTTTTGTGGTTCATAACAACTTACGTGTATGGTGGTTGACGTTGACTGTCTCAACTAAAACACTCTTTCTACAATTAGGGACTGTTTGATCGTGAGAAGTTTATCTGGAAATCGGTCTCCGAAGCCATACGACATATGTCGTATTTTGATTTTTCAAGGCCCGATCTGAATCCTGTAAAAGCGCGCCGACTCATTTCGATTTGTGACGGTCAAGATAAACGGGGTCGAAGGCGAATTAGCCGTCTGCAACGATTGCCAATCCAACAGATTCGTTGAAGTCATAACCGTATAGTCAGGCCCGCTCGGACCGGTGATTGTCAAATTGAATGATGTCCCCGCATAGGGAACGATGGAACCGATTGACGGCAGGCTGCTCAATGGATCTACCGTCACGCTAAAACTGTTCGTCGCGCTTAAACTGGGCGTGCCGTTGTCCGCCACCCTGACGGTGAATCGATTTGTCGTCCCGGCCTGGCTGACCGGCGGACGCCAGGTGATCAATGCATTGGTGGGGTCAAACATCGTGAGCGTGGCGTTGGCCGGAGCATTGAGCAGGCTGAATGTCAGGCTTTGTGCCGGCAAATCTGCATCCGTCGCGGCATTCGTCACCCGCAAGGTGATTCCGGCATCAACAGTTTGATTGGCGACGGGCGCCAGGACTGGCGGGGTATTCGTGATTGCCGCACCGGCGAACGTAACCACGCTCATGGCCGGCAAGGTGTAGGTAAAGGTGGAATTGGTCACGCCTACGCTGGATTGCGCGGCAAGCGACAGGTCGGGCGAGGTTATCCACGGAGCCACCGATGCCACCGTGGGAAAATTTTTGAGATCGAATGTCGGGGTCAGGGGAAATGAGGTGGGATTGATCGCCACAATCGCGAAGCGGGTTGCGTTGGTGTCGCGGAACGCAGAAATCAGCGTATCATCGTTGTTGGTCGTGCTGATGAGGTCAAAACCGGGACGAACAAACCGGCTGAATTGGGCCATGACAAATCCGCGTGGCTGCGGCACACCGGAAGCGTTCACCAGGCCGTTGGCATCTCCCAGGCACTTCCACCAGATGTAGGCGCTCATGTCGCCGATGGTCAGGCAGTCATGAATCTGCTCCGCGGTGGCAATGGCCGAAGCAATGGTTTGGTCATTCACCAAATACTCCGTCATCCAGGTCGGCTTACCTTTGTTGTGGGCGTTGGGGTAATCGGAAATGGTGGACACATAAAGATGACCGCCAATGATGCTGACGTTCGTGGCCGCAACCGGATCGTTGAGGGTCGGGTCGGACAGCGTTTGGTCGAAGTGGAATGATTCAGGCATCAAAACGGGCGCGTTGGTGATGGCCGCGGCGTTGTTATGAAAGAAAGTTTGGAACCGGGTTGCCGTCCAGATGCAGGACTCGTAAGTGGCCAGGAAATCCGGCTCGTTTTGGACTGAAACCGCGGCCAGGGGAGCACCATTGGCTTTCAAGTAGCCCGCGAAGGTATTCAGATAATTTGCGTAATTGGCATACTGGTTGGTCGAAAGGGCGCCGCCGACAATATTGCCATTGGTTTTCATATACGCGGGCGGCGTCCACGGCGTCGCCATCACCCGCGCTCCACGCGCCACCGCTTTCCGGACGTCGGCCAGACTGGTGGTCCAGGCTGAAACATTGTTGGTCCAACTGTTGTTGGGCGCAATGCGCACCCGCAACAAAGTCAGCGCAAGTTGACCGGCGTTGTTGGTGCCGAACAACGTGTCCATATTGGCGTCGGTCACCGGATCCAGTCCCGCATCCAGAAATACCACTCCGCCGCCAAAACCGTCAATTCGTTGGCGGACATTGTTCCAATCTATCGTGCTGACTCCGGCAACCGGCGGAATCCCGTCAACACCGGCATCAAGATTCGATACCGTGAACGTCATTCCCCGCAACCCAAAAACAAATGCGTCTATGTCCAGTCCCGTTTCCCGTCCGCCAATCTGGAAGATTTGAGGCAGACTCCCATTGGTCACGATAAAAGTCGGACCCGGAACAAATTCGGACAGATTGATCCATTTCCAAACGCCGATGCCGGCCGTGCCCCCGCCGGTCACCGCATCGTTGCTTCCGGCGAAACCTGCCCCGGCCAGGCCGTTGACTAAAACCCAATCGGAAGTGTTCGTCGGATTCTTCATTCCAAATCCGTTGCCGTAAAACAGGCTGTCACTGTTGTATCCACCGGGACCGACCAGCACGTGAGCGTATAGATCATAACTGCCTGCGGTTGGGAAAGTCACCGTATACGTGGCCGCGCGCATAACGTTGCCGGGAACATATCCCGTGTCTGGCGTGGTGATGGTGATGTACCCGGGACTGCTGTTGTTGCTGACAGCCCAATCCGAACCGAGCGTGCCGGACTCAGCTTCAAATTTCACTGACGCGCTGGCGGTCATGTTTGAATTCGCGCCCTGAAACAGCCACCAATTCAAGTTAAATAAATTTGTTCCGCTACCGCCGGTATATTTCATGTAAAGATCGTGGACTCCTTGAGCGCTGGCGGCATTGACCGGGCAGGATGCGCTCGTCCAGGTTTGCACGCCGCCGGTCACCGGCACCGGGCAGGTCCCGACCAGGGCTCCGGTCAAGCTGTCGAGATGAAGTTCAATGATTCCGCCGCCCGCCACGCCGGCCACCCGCGCTGTGGAGTTGGTGGCGCCGGTCCCAAAATCCACTCCGCGGACCATGGTCCAGCTTCCGTTGGTGATGCCGGTCACGTCCATGCCGCTTTCGCTGCACGGCTCGGTGTAAATGCCGCTGTCTTGCACCGTGGTTTCGGCTTCCGCGCGGTTGTAGGGATCCAAATATTTCAATTGAGCCAGGCCATTCGAGGTGCAGACAACCGTTTGCATGGTCCCATCCGCATTGTAAACGGCGCGATCCAGGCACACGTTCCGCTTGTAAGTCGTGGGTATTCCATTCAGGGTGGCAAGGTAACGATTGTGATACACGACGTACTCGGTTCCTTCAAAAGTCACAAATGCGGCCTGGTTGTTATTGTTGTTGTATGGGGCCTGCAACACATTTGAAACGTAGGTGAACCCTGAAGTCGGATTGGAATTCGTCATGTATTTTATCCACTCTCCCGCGGACCCGCCGGTTGCGTAAGAAAAATAGTACGTCCCGTTGTACTTGTGCATGTAGGAACCCTCAAGGAACGACGGGGTGGTGCCCAGGGAGACTGCCGGACCGCTGAGGCTGACCATATCGGAATTCAGCAACGCCACTCGCGCGTTGTTCGACCCGTCACCTCCGAAATACAAATAAGCCTGGTTGCTCTCCATGAACACACATGGATCGAAATACCATTGGTTGGTGCCGGATGCGCCTGGCGTGCTGGAATTGATCAGCGCGTTTCCCCGGGCGTCCACAAAAGGACCGGTCGGGCTGGCATTGGTCGCAACGCCAATGCCCCCGCCGGCGTTGTTTCCGAAATACAGGTAGAAAAGCCCGTTGCGGTAAATCACCGATGGTGCCCAGGAATAAGTTGCCCACGAGGCGCCTCGAGGGACTTGAAAAACCACGCCATGGTCGGTCCAGTTCTTCAGGTCGTCAGTGGAAATGCACACAATCGAATGCATCCCATAGCCGCTGTTCGTTGAGTTGTCGTCGTCATTCGAACCATAAACATAAAGCCGGCCGTTGTATTCCAGCCCGTCCGGGTCTGCCAAATATCGGTGCCAGACCAATGGATAATCAGCAAAACCGACGGGTGACATGCCAAGAATTATCAAGAGGACCAGAGAAAAACACAGGACACCCCTGCGAAGATCATGAGGCTGCATGGTTGACAAATTAATTTAAGGGTTACCACCTGTTTGACATCGCGGCTATACGACATACGTCGCATGGTCCGGGCGACACTGTCTGCTCCGCCACTTTCCCAGGGTTCAAACCACAGCTTGTACGCGCAATGTCTTTTGTTGGAACCCGGCCACAACAAGATTGGAGGTTGCCATTGTTTGAAACCGCTAATTCCACCGTGCAGCAATCAAGATACGACGTTTGACGGATTGTAGGGAACAGGCCTCAGAAGAATAATTGCACTCGCTTAACGGGAATCACAATGACCATTCCAGCAGGCAAACGAGGCCAGTCTTAGAGGATTCTTGTGCGTAAAATTGATCTGCTTAACTTTCAGGTGGCGACCAATGAAACAGCGCGCCAAATCAACAGTCGCGCCATGCTGAATCTGGTTCGCAAACACCAGCCAATATCTCGAGCAGACTTGATGCGGTACTCGGGCTTGCAACGCAGCACGGTATCGGTCATCACCGGGCAGTTGATTGCGGATCGCTGGCTGAAAGAGGGGGCAATGGGGTATTCGCCGCGTGGCCGCAAGCCGATCTTCCTCTACCTCAATAGCGAACGTTGCGGGGTAGTGGGAGTGGATATCCAGCCGGACATGACGAGATTTGCTCTCGCCAATATCGATAACCGTTTTCTGGCTCAAGGATCCATACCAACGGAAAAGAATCCGGGGCAGCTCGTTGCCCGGCTCGGCCGCCGGATCAATAATCTGATTCAGGCGCATCCGCATAATTCCTATGAAGGCGTCGGCATCAGCCTGCCCGGCCGCACCGATTTGTCGCCGCGACAGTTGATTTTTTCTCCAGCATTGGGCTGGAGTGGAGTGGAATTCAGGTCATTGTTGGAACGCAATCTGGGATTGCCGGTAGAACTGGAGAATGCCGCCAACGCGTGTGCGCTTGCCGAATTGTGGTCGGGACGACACCTGAACAGTGTGCATAACCTCGTGGCGGTGGTAGTGTCGGATGAGATTGGGGTGGGCATGATCTTGAACGGCCGGTTGGTGCGCGGAGCAAACGGCACGGCTGGGGAATTTGGCCACGTTACACTCGCGCCGGACGGCCCCAAATGTCGCTGTGGCAACACCGGGTGCTGGGAGGTGCTGGCCTCTAATGCGGCCGCCGTGCGCTACTATTCCGAATCGGCTTCCGCCTGCAAAGACAGATCTGATCCGATTGGTAACGTGGCTCGAATGTCTTTCAGTGATATTTTGCGGTTGGCGGACCGGAACGACTTCAGCGCCTGCAAAGCCTTGAATCGCATGGCGTATTTCCTGGGTGCAGGGATTGCCATGCTGGTGACCGGCTTGGCACCAGATGTTTTAGTCGTAGTAGGTGAAGTCACGCGAGCCTGGACAAAGGTCTGGCCGATGGTGGCTGAAGCGGTCAAATCCCGCGCATATTCTTGTGCCGCCACCAGGATTGTCGCAGCTGACCCGGAGTCACAATTGCAGTTGCGGGGTGCCATCGCCGTGGTTCTCCGAAAACATTTCGATTCTCCTGTGATTGGATAGGAACAAACCAATGGAATCAGTGATCCTTCATTCTCGCCTGGACTTCAATGAACACCGTCGAAACTGAACCAGCAACCTTGACCGTACGGGATCGCGTCGGCTTTCAAATTAATTCCCGCGAACTGGAAAGCATTCTCAAAATCGATGAAAGCGTTGGGTACATGTTACAGCACCTGAATATGCCGTTACAGGTTGCGACGTTGGCCGCTCGAGTTGATCTCTCCAAATCTCACTTCACTGTTTTGTTCAAACGCTATGTCGGCGGCACGCCAATTGATTACTTTATCCGGCTGCGCCTGCGACAGGCCTGCCATTTGTTGGAAGATACCCGGATGAGCGTGAAAGAAATAGCCTACACGCTGGGTTATGACGATCCCTTTTACTTTTCGCGAATCTTTAAATCCTTTAACCACATCGCACCAAGCAATTATCGCCTGCGAAAAGGCAAAACTGAGGAAGCTGCCCGACGAATTCCGGCTGGCCGCTCATATTCCCGGTTTATGCCTGTTGAAAACAGTCTTCGAAATGCAATCCCTTCTGGCCAGAATCCCACATGAAGTGAAAAGCTCTGCCAACATTCGCGCAGTTTGCCTGAAAGGAAGATTCGGCGAATGACCAGCCTGAGGCACCGCTGACCTATTAATTTAGCTTTCAAGCCTGTTCCAAAGCCAATCCGGCCGGTTACCGACTTCTCGAAGACTTTTAAGTGATTAGTAGCGGCTTTTTGGAACCACCGGACCGCTTCATTGACAGTTGACTGTCCTCGCTTTCCAAGCCTCTCCTTGGCAACGATCAGAAATGGAGCCGATGGCCGGGATTGAACCATAAAGTGGCTAAAAGCAGGATGAAAATACCAAATTTTACCGGCTGGTCTGCCAAAAGGCGCCCACAACTTTTCACCAGGCAGTCACTACTCGTTGCTGACAGTTTCATGGACACCCTGGAAAACACCACCCGCCGGAAAATCCAAACCGTTTCCTCGGGAAACTCGGCTATCGTGACACATTGGTTTTCACCAATTTTTTCACCGCCGGTGGTGCAGCGTTTGGCTGAAAAACTCAATGGTATCTTTCAGCCCGGCGTTGAAATTACTTGTGGGAATGAAACCTGCGGAAAGCAGTTTTTCGATGGATGCCAGAGAGTGTTTCACATCACCGGGTCGCGCCGCCGCATATTTAATCGCGGAATGCGACCCGGTCAGATGGCAAATTGTCTTTGCGAGTTCGTTGATAGTGACCCCCTGGCCGCAAGCGACGTTGAAGACGCCGCACGCGGATGGCTGCGTGGCAAGGAAAACATTGGCGGCCACAACGTCCTTGATATAAACGAAATCCCGCGTTTGCTCACCATCCCCGAATATGGTGATGGGTTCATGTTTGATTGCTCGATCAACAAAAATGGGCACAGCCGCCGCATACTGGCTGTTCGGATTCTGGCGCGGCCCAAAAACATTAAAGTAACGCAGACAAGCTGTCGCCAGCCGGCCTTCGCGGGCAAACATGCCGCAATAAAACTCACCGTCCAGTTTCGTAATGGCGTAGGGACTTTTCGGCTCCGGCAGCATCGTCTCGATTTTTGGGGTAACCGGATTATCGCCATAAATCGCAGCGGAACTGCTGAACACCAGTTTCTTCACTTTTGCGCGGGCTGCTTCTTCCAGCACCACCAGCGTGCCGGTGGTGTTCAGCTCGTTGCATTCGACCGGTTTTTGCATGGACTCCGGCACACTGATCATTGCCGCCAGATGGAAGACATATTCTATCCCCTGAAGGGCACGCCGGACGGCTTCGCGGTCGAGCACGGAAGCCTGGATCAATTCGCACCGGAACCCGTCCAGGTTGTGTTTGAAGCCGGAGCGTAAATTGTCAAGCACGCGCACCTCAGCTTTGTGCTGCAGGTACTCGACGATGTGGCTGCCGATGAAACCGGCGCCGCCGGTAACCAAAACTCTCATTTAAATACCTTCCACGAGTTTGTTCATTTGTTCTTCCTGCTGTTCGATGGACTCGACCAGTTTGAACTGCGTGCGGCAGCGGTCAAGGTTGTGATTTTCGCGATGGACCTTGAAGTACGTGTCGCCCCCCAGAAAGTCGGTGAGAAAACGCAAGCCGATTTCCAGCGTGATGAGCTTGCCGGAAAACGCGAGAAATCGTTTCTCCACCGGCGTCAGGAATTCAGCAGCCGACTCAAGATAGCCGCGCGCCAGCGCCTCAAACATGGAAAACTGCATCGTGACCCTGGACAGGTCGCGTTCGTCCTCCTTCGCCGGGCTGGTTGTCGTGCGCACCATGTCGCCAAAGTCATACAGCGCCAATCCGGGCATTACGGTGTCAAGGTCAATGACGCAAATGCCTTCGCCGGTATCATCGTCGAGCATGACATTGTTGAACTTTGTATCGTTGTGCGTCACCCGTTCCGGCAGCCCGGCCTCCAGCAGCACGGCTGTGACGGCCTTGCGTTTCAACGCGAATTCGATTTCCGGCCTTGCCCGTTCAGCGCGGTTGACGGCGTCGGTCTGAATCGCTGTTTCCAGCGCGGCAAACCGTTTCGGCGTTTGATGAAAATCCGGGATGGTGTCATGCAGCCGTGGAGCAGGCAAATCCGCCAGTAGCTTTTGAAAACGGCCAAACGCCTTTGCCGCCTCAAAAGCCTGCCGGGGTGATTCAACTGCGTCATAAGTACGCGCTTTTTCGACGAAGAAATAGGCGCGCCAGCGGTTGCCTTCCCCGTCGCAATGGAAGGAATGGTCGTCGCGTGTTGAAATCAACGTCAGTACGCGGCGGCTCTGATCGTGTTCATCGGTGGATTTTTGACCCAGATGCCTGGTAACACGCTGGATATTTTCCATCAGCGCCGCAGGGTTTTTGAAAACATGGTGGTTGATGCGCTGGAAAATATAGCGGACGCGCGCGCCGCTCTGGTCGAAGGCAACGCGATAGGTGTCATTGATGTGGCCGCCGCCGTACGGTTCGGCGGCAATGAATTCGCCGCGGATCTGGAATTGCCGCGCTATCGCGCGAAGGTCGTAACGCAGGTTCATGTCCGAAGGCTCCGAGGATAGTCGCCGCGTGCGATCAGCGCACGAACACTTTCCGCAACGCGTGAATGGTCGTCACGATAAGTGATGCCAAACCAGGAAACCGCGGTGCTCATTTCACGTTCTCTTCTTCCAGCACCAGCACTGCAAACGGTGGCAAGGTGAACGTATGCGGCTGGCCAGCCTGCAATTTCACGATCGGCTGCTCGCGATCCTCTTTCCACGGGCTGCGCATGACATAACTGGTTCGGGCGCCCGGCGGCAGTTGGAATAATTCCTTCACATCAGCGGTGAAAGTGGCGGGTTTATTGCCCGGATTGCGCAACACTAAAATGGCCTTGCTCGGCGACCACGACGCCCAGCCATAAATTTCGCCCTTGCCTGGATCGCCGCCAATCCAGCGCGTATCCGCCAAAACGGCGGTATTCGCACGCGCCCATTTCGCCGCCTCGGCCAGGTCGTCCCAGTTCTGCCGGTCCAGCAGCTTCGGCGTGATATACATCTCCTGCAACTGCGTGCCGGTTCCAAAAAATTCGCGGACCTGGGCCGCGAAGTCCGTGTCGCTCATGCTGTCCAGATGAATGGCATGCGTCGCGTAAATGATGCCGTGCAACATAAGCGAGTTCAACGGATACAACGGCGCGCATTGCACGACATTATGATATGTCTCCGCATCGCGGTAGGTCATCCACTGCTGGCACCAGGAGCCTTTGCCTTGAAAGTCGTGATCCGCGCCACCGCGCCACGTCGAATCCACGTAAAGCAACCAGAATGGCGAAGGCCAGGTGCCGGTCGTCTGGTTGATGTAAATGTCAGGCTCGGCGGCACGCAGATCGGTGATCAACCGTATCATCGCGTCACCATCGCGCGTCAGCCCATTTTCACTGGCCTTGGCCCCGGCCGCCAGACCGTCAAATTTGAACGTGTTGACGCCATATCTTTGAATCATTTCCAGGCAAATCTCGCGGAAGCGCTGGAAATATTTCGGCCCGGCCAGCGAGAAGCCGGAAGCATTTGTCTCGAAACCCTGTTCCTGCCCGTATTTGAGCCGTTGTTCCCTGGCGTGGTTGTAGCCACCGAAAGGCGACAGCCACACCCCAATATCGGCGTCGTATTTGGCGGCCGCTTTTTCCAGAGGAGTAAAACCGTCGGGGAAACCGCTGTTAAATCCCCAGAGTGTCTGATTGTCATCCCATCCGTCATCAAATAAGAATGAATTCATTGAAACACCACGTTTCTCTACCAACTCCTGTCCAATCTGGTTGATCACATCCAGACATTCGCTTTGGTCGTATTTCCGGGTGTCCCACGCAATGTCGAACCAGGAATTGTAGTGCAGAAACGGGCGATACGGGTGCGCGCGTTCACGTTCAAGGTAGGCGAGAAAACCGCGCCGCATTTGCCCGGCTGGCGCAACGCCGATCACGCAACTTTGCGTCAAAGTTTCGCCCGCTTTCAAAATGGCATTGCGAACAAAACCGCACTGTACGTTGTCATCAGCATCCACCTTGTTTTGCGCCATTGGCTGTTCGTAGCCGAAAAAGAAATTGCCCGCCACCACCGGTGAGCCGTCCACCGTTCCGACGGTGGTCGCGCCGGGAACCGTTTCGTCCAGTAAAACGATTTTTTTCACCAGGACGTCCTTGCCAACAGCGCGAAGCGCGAGTTCTCCGCGAATATACGTCGAGCCATCGCGTAACATCACGCGCCATTCGGCGGCAAGATGCCGATTCGTGTCGGAGAGCTTTACCGCGAGTTGCCGGCCCGGAAAATGGCGCGCAGCCGTCGGCGAGTCAGGGTGCGGCTTCAATGGTTCTTCCTCCGGCGGTCCATCCGGCTTGAAATCGGCAGCTTTTACCACCGTGCCTTCTCCCAACACCAACTGGAAACAGTCTCCGGTCAAACGAAGCGTGGTCCCATTGAGCTTGTCATCCACCTGGACCGGCTGGAATTTCCCGTCCACCAGATGCCAGCGCCAGGCAATGGCCTTGTTTTCCAATTGTCCGCTGATTTCGCCGGCATAGCCGACGAAAATTCCCAGCGACAGCAACAGACTGATGATAATGGATTTCATTTGGATTCGCGTGCGTAAATGGTCTTCACATGATTTCTTCGTCTCTGCCTTCAAAATGCTTCTCAATTTCCTCCAGAGTTTTCCCCTTGGTTTCGGGCAGCAAAAAAGTGGCGGTGACGAAATAGAGGACCGTGAAACCGGCGAACACAAGGAACACGGTCGAGTAGCCGTATTTGCCGACCACTGGCAGAAAGAGGGCGGCGATGGTGGTCGACACGCTCTGGTTGATGAGCAGCGCAATGCTCATGCCGTTGGAGCGGATGCGCGTAATTGGTAGTTCGGCGAGGCCGCTGAATCCCGCGCAAACACCATCATAATCAGCGGCCAGCGAATCAGCCACTCTTGCCACAGGAACATTATCCACTTCATAAAATCAGATAATAGAATAGCAGTTCACGCCGCCATTGGCACATAACCTCGGGGCCAGTTGTTTGAAAATGTTCAGCAAACCGTCGCTGAGTGCGCTACCGACACCCGGTGTGTCAATATTATTTTTTAATGGCGATAACAAAACCAACGGGTGTGCAAACACATGCCCGCCGTCCGCCGACTCAATGAAGTCAGTGGACTTCGTTGCCACCATGCGATGAACTTTGGAAAGCCAATGGCCAGTTTTCATCCATTGACCAAACGGAGAGAAAACGCCTTAAGATGGAGAATCAAAACAACTGAAGCTGTTGATTCAAAAATAAATGGAGCCAATGGCCGGGATTGAACCGGCGACCGACGGTTTACGAAACCGTTGCTCTACCGCTGAGCTACATTGGCTTGCACAACCGAATCAACCGATGCAGTCGATTTCAGAGTTTCGACAACCGCATTCGATTCGTCCGTAATATTAATTTTTTTTGCCGTGAAATCAACCTTGTTTCCGCTCGGCCATCTCCTTGAATCAATTCAGCGCCAAACCGGATTGAACGATTCCAGTGCCGCGTTCATACCCGTGACCAACGCGTTCACGCGAACCGGCAATGGAAAATCCGATGGTGCTTCCAACGTACAACCCAGCCGTGATTTGTTCATAATCAAATAAAATGCCTCGGCCCATTGCGGGCGCGTGTTGGGATCGAGCTCCGGTCGGATAATGCCGCCGTTCGCCGGGCGGTCCTCGATGATTTCCGACGGGTCAATCGGGCAGACCTTTCGGACTGCTTCGATGATTTTCTCCGCAAGCGCAGGTTGTTGGTCAGGATTCTGTTCATAGAGGTAAAAACCATGTGCTTCCCAATCTTCGTGCAGGCAAAGATACAAATTGAACTGCGGCTGGCGTTCCAACCACGCAATGTGGGCACGGACTTCGGCGGTTTCCAGATGCCGGTAATCGCGGTTCAAATCCTTGCCGTCGGGATTCTCCCGGCGGTTCAGAACAAAACCCACCGGGTTCAAGCAGGGGCAAAACCAGAGTTCCGCATCCGCCGGCCAGTGGTTTTCCTGAAGCAATCGCAACGCGGCCATGGGTCCCGCCGGTTCGTCGCCATGAATGCCGGCACTCAGGTAAACACGGGTCGGGCGCAGCGAGGGGAGTGACGCGGGTCGGTGCAGGGTGAACAGGTTGAATTCGCCTTGTCGGCCAAAAATTTCCGGAGTCCAGCCGTGCTGCCGGGCCGCGATTCCGATGTCACGTAACACGGCGCGGATGTCAATCGTTTCGCCGTGATAGCCACCGTGGTTTTTGCCAAGCCTTTCCACGCGGAGAATTTCACGCAAAGATGAAAAGACGCAAACATATTTTATTCGTTCACGCCGGCTGCGGAATCAGGCGGTCCTGCTCAACGCGCGGTGAACTTTCCCAGGCAATCATCGCCCGCTTGCGACTTTGGCCCCAATGGTAATTGCCGGTCACACCCGTTTCGCGGATGACGCGGTGGCAGGGGATAAGATATGCCAGAGGATTCTGTCCGACGGCGGCACCGACGGCGCGCGCGGCGGCCGGCCGGCCCACCGTCGCCGCCAAACGGCCGTAGCTCGTGAGCGAACCGGGCGGGACCTGCAGCAACGCCCGCCAGACGCGCACTTGAAACGGCGTGCCGCGCACAAACGCGCGCAACACCGGACGTGAATGTGCTCCGGTAGGCGGCGCAAAGATTTTTGCGGCGAGGCGGCGGGCAACGGAATCGTCGCGTTTTAATTTTGCCTGCGGCCAATCGTTTTGAAGTTCGGCCAGAGCTGATTTTTCGTCTTCGACAAATGAAAGATGGCAAATGCCGCGCGGACTCTCGGCGATGAGACATTTTCCGAAGGGGCTTTCCGCGAAGCCAACGGAAATTGTCCAGCCGGCGCCGCCGGATTTCCATTCGCCGGGTGAAGCGGCTTCCAGGTCCACACAGAGGTCGTGCAATCGGCCCGGCCCGGACAGACCGGATTCCAACGCGGCAGCCAAAACGCTTTCGCCTTCGCGCAGCAATTTCTGCGCGCGGGCAAGCGTGAGGCATTGGAGAAAATTCTTGGGCGTGATGCCGGCCCAGGCGGAAAAAAGCCGGTGTAAGTGAAACGGGCTCAGACCGGCGTGTGCCGCCAGCGCCGCCAATTCCGGCTGCTCGGCGCGACGCTCGTCCAGATACCGGATGATTCGGGCGATGCGTTCGTAATCGTTCATGCCCCCATATTGCCACGAGACAACGAACGCTCCCACCCGATTCTTGCGACAATTCGTTCCCACCCTCCATTGGGCGGTGCGAGGAACAATTACTTCGTGGCCGCTAATTCGACCTCCGGTTCGCCATTTTTCATTTCACAGGCGCAGCCGGCTTCGTCCTGATCGTTGAAACCGTGTTTGTCCCAACTCGGGTCGAGGCCGAGGTCTTTGAGCATCTGCAGATCCTTTTCGACAGGCTGGTTCAGCGTGGTGAGATAATTGCCGACCATGAGGGCGCTGGCGCCGGCCATGAAAATCATGCTTTGGGCGTCACGCAGGTTCACCGTGCGGCCGCCGGCAATCATGATTTCCTGTCGCGGCAAGATGAACCGGAAACAAGCGATGGTCTTTAAAATTTCCATGACCGGAAGCGGCGGATTGTTTTCAAACGGGGTCCCCTTGATGGGATTGAGGATATTGAGGGGCACAACGTTCGCGCCGATTTCCTTGAGCGCGAAGGCGAGGTCGCAGCGGTCTTCGCGCGTCTCGCCCATGCCGATGATGCCGCCGGAACAAATCTTGATGCCGGCCCTTTTTAAATAACCGATGGTTTCGAGGCGGTCATCGTAGGTATGCGTGGTGCAGGTATTGGGGAAAAAGCGGCGCGAGCTTTCGAGATTGTGGCCGTAGCATTCAACGCCCGCTTCCTTCAAACGGTCGGCGACACGCTGGTGCTTGAGGATACCGAGCGAGACATCGGGCCGGGTTTTGCCGCTGGCCTTCAATTCGCGGATGCGGTCGCAGACTTCGTCCAACATCGGACCTTCGTTCAGGCCTTTCCACGCAGCGACCAGGCCGACGGCGGTGACGCCATTTTTGTTCGCTTCTTCCGCCGCTGCCTGAACCGGTTCGGGATCAACAAAGCCGTATCGGGGCGAGCCGGTTTGATAAAACGACGACTGCGCGCAAAAACTGCAATTCTCCGAGCACGCGCCGGCCTTGGCATTCACGATGGAACACAGGTGAATTTTATTGCCTTTGAACTGTTCGCGAATCCGGTTCGCCCAGGACAACAAGTCAAAAATGTCGGCGGTGTTTTCAAGGTGGAAGAGCCACAACGCCTCGGCGCGGGTGAGGTTAACGCCGTCGAGCACGCGCCGGCCCAGTCCGGCGATTTGCCCGTGTTTGGTTGCGTCAACCGATTCGACTGTCATGGTTGACAGCGTAGCACCCGGGGCAACGAACGCAAGAAGGGATTAGCGAAATCAGTGGGGATTTGCCCCTTACTCAATCAGCTTGCCGAGGATGTCCTGGCGCGAAACGGCTCCAAAAACACGGCTGTCCAGGCTGTTGTTGCGGTTGTCGCCCATGACAAAATATTTGTCGCCGTAGCTGATAAATTCGTTCCCATCTCGATCGTAGGCATAGGTGGGCGTGCCGGGCAAAAGATACGGCTCGGGCAACAACTGGCCATCCACATAAACCTTGCCGTTCTTGAGACACACCGATTCGCCGGGCGTGGCAATGATGCGTTTAACCAGCAGCATATGATCCTGCGGATCCCTGACGGCGACAATGTCGTCGCGTTGCGGTTGACCTATCAAATAGCTATAGCGATCCAACCAATAGTGCCCTGAATTGATGAGCGTGGGGTACATGCTGTCACCGACGACCTGGACTGATTGAATAACAAACCGGCTGACCAACAAATAACTAAACCCCGACAAGGCGAGAATCATTGCCAGGCTGAAACAATGGCGGAAGAACCAGGACCACGAAATTCGCAAGCGCCAAACTTTCAAATAAAACCCAAAAACCCCGGAGAACTTCTTAAAGGCAAGATACGTCATATCCACAATTGAAGTGTACCAATTTGATACATTCTTGCAAGCAAAAAACGGCGAAATTGTCCAAAAACCGCACATTAAACTCCTTAACGATAAAACCTTGAAATCAATCCTTTGTACTGCTGGATTGTCAGCGAAGTGGCTCCTCTACAATTAATGACTCTTTATAGTTTCATTAAGATACGTAGCCAGCGATGAGATTTGCATGTCTGACAGCGGGCCGCCGTCGGTACCGGAAAACGCCGGCATCAGCGAGCCGGGTTTACCGTGGGCGATCCAGATGCGCCAGAATTCGAAATTGGTCGGCGTTTTGAGCGCATGCAAATCCGGCACCATCGTCGCACGATGTTCACCTTCATGGCAAATGGCGCAATCGGCTTGGTAAAGTGCCTGGCCATATTTGCCTTCGCCCTGCCGGACATGGCATGTCGCGCATTCTCCCTTAAAGACCAACTGCCGATCGGCCACCGCCAGCTTCCGGTTGGTTTCACGCTCGGCTTCCGACATTTCAGGCATCTGGAAAGGCAGAATGGTGATTTTCATCATCAATGTTTTGGTGCCTTTATCCGTATAGACCATCAATGTCTTGTACAACGTTCCAGTCGCAACATATAGGTTCACCGTTGCTTCGATCTGGCCATTGGCGCCGGGCGCAAGCGTCCAGGGCAACGGCGGCAATTTTGTCGTGGTGCAGCCGCAGGACGGGCGCACACTCAAAATTGTGACCGGAGCTGGCGTCGCGGAATTTGTGACCGTGACAATGTTGGTGCTGCTGGCCACACGGGCAACCCGGGTAATTTTTCTTCCAACCAGTCGCGCCCATAAACTGGAATTGGTGACTGTCGCGAAGTTGGTAACGCTGGTGATATTGGTTGCCAGTCCGAGATTGATTCGGGTTGCCACGTTGGTGAAATTGAAGACGAAATGCGCCGGCCCGGTATTCGCGGTAACATTGGTTTCCTTCGTCGTCGCGTCCCAGGCCAGAACCCCATCCGGCAACTGCCCCGACGCGCCCGACAGGTTCGGCACATAAACCGGCGGGGTGGCCACGATGGTGTTGGATGGCTTGACCTCGGCAGACACGAGGCCGGCGCCGGCGAAAATAATGCCCGCAATCGCAAAAAGAAAATGACGGCTCAATTTCATAACCACGCCGAATGCTAAAAAGCCGGCATTCGTTTGACGAGCAGGAAATGGTTGAACCTCCGCCCCATCACAACCGGTTTAACGCACTTAAAACGGCGCGCACGGACGCCAGCTCAATGTTCGTATCCACGCCCGCACCCCAGTGTGATTTGCCATCGGCGGTTTTGATTTGAATGTAGGCGATCGCCGCGGCTTCCTCACCGGAACTCAAGGCGTGCTCGCTGTAAGCCGTAATCTCAAAACCCGGCCCGCCCGCTTTGTTGAATCCATGCACCAACGCGGCCAACGGACCATTGCCCTGCCCGGCAAGTTCCACCAGCTTCCCGTCGCGCAATAATTTCGCGCGGCATTTAACGATGCCATTTTTGCTCTCCGTTTCAAATTTCTTAAGCTGCCATGGCGCCGTGCGCTCGATGTATTCCTTCCAGAACATCTGTTTCAATTCGGCGGCGGTCACTTCGCGGCCCAACTTGTCCACTTCATCGTTGGCAATCGGACCGAACTCGCGCTGCAGGTCCTTCGGCAATTCGATGCCGAACTGGCTTTCCAGCAAATAGGCCACACCGCCCTTGCCGGACTGGCTGTTGACCCGGATGACCTCGCGGTATTCGCGGCCGATGTCCGTCGGGTCAATTGTGAGATACGGCACATCCCAGTGCGTACGGCCGTTTTCCTTCCATTCATGCAATCCTTTGCGAATGGCGTCCTGGTGCGAACCGCTGAAGGCGGTGAAGACCAGTTCGCCTGCGTAAGGCTGGCGCGCCGGGACCGTCATGCCCGTGCAACGTTCGTAAACCTCGATGAGTGAATTGAGGTCGGTAAAATCCAATTGCGGATCAATGCCGTGCTGGTAAAGGTTCAACGCCACGGTCACGATGTCCAAATTGCCGGTCCGCTCGCCATTGCCGAATAACGTGCCTTCGACGCGTTCCGCGCCCGCGAGCAGGCCAAGTTCCGTCGCCGCCACGCCGGTGCTGCGGTCGTTGTGCGTGTGGACGCTGACCACAAGCGAATCACGGTTTTTAATGTTCCGGCAAATCCATTCGATCTGGTCGGCGTATACGTTCGGCATCGCGACTTCCACCGTGTCCGGCAAGTTTAAAATCATCTTCCGCTTCGGCGTCGGCTGCCAGACCTCCATGACGGCTTCGGAAATTTCTTTGGCAAATTCCACCTCGGTCGCAGAAAAACTTTCCGGCGAATACTGGAGCATGATTTCCGTGCCCTTGAGCCGCGGCAAACGGTCCTTGATCCACTGCGCGCCGCGCACGGCGACTTCGACAATTTCTTTCTCCGATTTGCTGAAGACGACGCGGCGTTGCGCGGGCGAGGTTGAGTTATAAAGGTGAATGATGGCCCGCTTGGCGCCGAGGAGCGATTCCACCGTGCGCTCGATCAAATCCTCACGCGCCTGCACGAGGACCTGGAGCCAGACGTCATCCGGCGCGCGCTGTTCCTCGATGAGCCGGCGGTTGAACGCAAACTCGGTGTTCGACGCGGAGGGAAAGCCGATTTCAATTTCCTTGAAACCGATTTTTACCAGCGTCTGGAACAACTCCAACTTCTGCGAAACGTTCATCGGCACGGCGAGCGCCTGGTTGCCGTCGCGCAAATCCACGCTGCACCAGCGCGGCGCGTGGCGGAGGACACGGTTCGGCCACTGCCGGTCAGGCAAACTGACCGGCGGAAACGGACGGTATTTCTTCGACGGATTCTTGTGCATGTTGTTGTCTTTCAGTTGTGGCAGTGGCGCTTCCGTTTGGCAAAACAAAAACCCCACCGCCGGTTTGGCAGTGGGGTCCGATAAAACTTATCAACGAATCAGAACCCGACCGCCGCGCGGCACAACCGCAGCGCGTTCAGCAACAGGTTCAGATTCAAATTACGATTCACTCGAACAATCATAACCACTCGGGTTCAGCGGGTCAAATCGTTTTTCTTCTTTTCAAAACGCCGCATTTTTGCGTTCCAGGCCACGTTCACCTGCAGGGTGGAATCCAACCGTGGAACGAGCAGACAGATGGCACGGCTCATTTCGGCCACATTTTCAAATTCACATCTGATTCTTTCCCCGTGCCGCACGACCAGATTCAGCCGTCCGGCCTTTCCGATGGCCAAAAACCGGGACGGTGCTTCAATGGCGGCATCACGAATTTCGGCCAGATTCAACTTGAAGTTGGCCTTGCTTTCACGCAGCAATTGCTCCGGATCCTTGGTTTCCAACCGGCGCCGCTTCGCTTTGGTTTCCCGGATGGCAAACAGCCACAAGAGCAACGGAATGAGGTTGCCCACCGGACCCAATAATGGCGCCACGGCGGACAAAATGGATTTTGAACCGCCTTCCATCTGAATGAACACCAGGTCGCTGCGCTCGACAAAAACCCGGTATTTGCCGGCGGACAAAATGGGGGAGACCAGCCTGACCTCAAATGCCGACTGAGCGCCTTGAGGCGGGGTCGCAACCTTCCCCGGGCCTGCCTGCGAACGGATGACCGGCTGGCCGTCCATCGGGCAAACCGTCACGCCCTCGGCGTATTCTTTTCCGCAATAGGAACACTTTTTCATTCCCGTGGAAAGATTGCCGGAAAAGTCAATGGCAATTCACCTGGCGCGTCCAACAAATAATGTTTCCGCATTTCGCCGTGTGAAATTCCATTTCCCGATTATTTTCCCGCTTGCTTCCCGTTGTCGGTTGGGAAAACACTCGCTTTCATGCAATTCAAACCTGGTTCTCCCACCGGCTGGATTCCCATCGTCAAACGACCATGGCCTAAACCGCTCGCCTTCACACTCGCCGCGATCGCCACGGCCCTCCTGCCGGCCTGCCGCACCACCACGCCGATGTCCGACGTGCGGAAGGAATCGGATGGCGTGACCGCGGCGACGCCCGCCGGCGTGACACGGTTGCAGGTGTGGTCGGACCGCATTATTCGCGTGACGTTCGCGCCGGAAAAGGAATTGCCCGCGGAGAAGAGCCTGTGCGTGATCGCCAGGCCCGAGCCAACGAAATGGTCGCTGTCCGCGTTACGCGACACCGTGGTGCTGCAAACAGATGCGTTGCAGGCGCGCCTGGACCGCAAGACCGGCGCCGTCGGGTTTTACGATTTGAAAGGCCATCCCATTTTGCAGGAGGCAGCGGATGGAGCGGGAATTCCCCCGGCACCGGGCGCGTCGGGTGCGCGGCAATCGTTTGTCCTCGGGCCAGACGAGGCGATTTACGGCCTCGGCCAGCACCAGGGCGGCGTCTGGAATTATCGCGGCAAGACGGTGCACCTGCAGCAGAAGAACATGGAAGTGGCGATTCCGGTGCTCGTCTCGTCCAGGGGTTATGGTGTGCTCTGGGACAACCCCGCCATCACGGAGGTGGACGCGGGAAAAACTGACGCGGGCATTTTGTCGTGGACATCAGAGGCAGGGAAGGCGGTGGATTATTATTTCATGTTTGGCCCGGCGGCGGACGGGGTGATCCACGATTATCGCGCGCTGACGGGCGCGGCGCCGATGATGGGCCGGTGGGTGTGGGGTTTCTGGCAATCCAAGGAGCATTACGCCAGCCAGGAGGAACTGACGAACGTGGTCGCCGCCTATCGAAAACTCCAGGCGCCCTTGGACGGAATCATTCAGGACTGGCAATACTGGCCGAAGCACGGCTGGGGCTCGCACCAGTTCGATCCGGCGCGCTATCCGGATCCGGCCGGGATGATTCGCGACCTCCACGCGATGCACGCGCATGTGATGATTTCCGTCTGGGCGAAGTTCGATGTGGGCACGTCGAATTACAGCGAGTTGGAACGGGCCGGCGCGCTCTACGCAGCCGCGCTGCCTGGTTTTTCCTTCTTCGATCCGACCGAAACGAATAAATACTACGACCCGTTCAATCCCGTCGGCCGGCGGATTTACTGGCGGCAAATTTCCAACGACCTGTTCAAGCTGGGTATTGATGCCTGGTGGCTCGACGCCTCGGAGCCCGAATTGGGCAGTCACTGGGGTGAATTCCGCCGGTATCAAACGGCACTCGGCCCCGGCTCAAACGTGTTCAACGCCTATCCCCTGATGCACACGGCGGCGATTTATCAGGGCCAGCGCGCGGCAACCGACCAAAAGCGCGTCTGCATCCTCACGCGCTCAGCCTGGGCCGGCCAGCAACGCAACGCCGCCATCACCTGGTCGGGCGACATTCAAGGGCGATGGAACGTCTTCGCCCGCCAAATTCCCGCCGGGCTGAATTTTTCCATCAGCGGCATCCCCTATTGGAACACCGACATTGGCGGTTTCTTCGGCCGGAAAACGACGGACAAAGATTATCAGGAACTGTTCACCCGCTGGTTCCAATTTGGCGCCTTCTGTCCCATGTTCCGGGTGCATGGCACGGTGGCGCCGAAAGAATTGTGGCGCTGGGACAAGCCAACGCAAAAAATCTGGGAGAAGTTCGTGGACCTCCGTTACCGGCTGCTGCCTTATATTTATTCCGTCTCGTGGCGGGTCACGAGTGATGGCGGTACGATGATGCGTCCCCTGATGATGGATTTCGCAGATGACCCGCAGGCGCTCGACATCGGCAGCCAATATCTCTTTGGCCCGGCGTTGATGGTCTGTCCGGTCACACAACCGGGAGCGACCAACTGGAGCGTTTATCTGCCGGGGCAAAATCCTTGGTATGATTTCTGGACCGGTAAACGCGTCGCCGGCGGCCAGCGGATTGACGCCGCTGCGCCAATTGACTCGATGCCGCTGTTTGTGCGCGCCGGCGCGATTGTGCCGATGGGCCCGGTCGTGCCATACGCCGCCGCCCAAACGGGCCAGCCGCAGGAAATCCGTGTCTATCGCGGCGCGAATGGCGAGTTCACGCTCTACAACGACGAAGGCGACAATTACGATTACGAAAAAGGAGCATACTCAATCATTCCACTGACGTGGAACGACGCAACGGGAACGCTAACCATCGGAGCGCGCCGGGGAGAATTTCCCGGCATGGCAAAGGGGCGGACCTTCCGCATCGTATTCGTCGGCGAAGGACATGGCGGTGGTGTTGCCGAGATTGAAGCTCCGGATGCCGTTGTGAAATACACCGGCGAACCGGCCACCGTGAAGGCGGAGCAATGATTTGAACGAAATCAACCGCAGATGGTTGAATTTCCGGGACCGAATCCTCAAAGGAAAGCAGGAGGCCGAATTTTCACGCTTGCTTCTTTCCAACCATCGCCGGGAGACTGATGCGCGTATGGCCTGGAAACGCAAAATCTCCGGCGGCACTCTGGCAACGATCGGTTACGTGCTTTCGCCGCTCTCATGGTGGAATGATGCCTTCGTGAACATTCCCCTCGCGCTGGTCTTTGCCTGGCTGGTGAGTTTCTTTTACAGGCCGGCGTTCACCGCGAGTTTGATCCTCGGTTACTGGCTGACGAACGTGCTTGGCTTTGTGCTCCTGCACAAGGGCGCGCGGCAGATATTTTCGGAAAAACCGCCGCCGGACTCGCGCCGGGAATTATGGACGGACGTGATTGTCTCGCTGGTTTACACCGGCGTTATCATCGCCTTGATCAAATTGGACATTTTCAAACCGTTCGCCGGTCATTTCAAAAACGAATGAAGCCTGGTTCCCCATGTAACCATTTGAATGGATTCGCCTTGTGCTCCGGGCGCCCGTCTTCAAAAGTTTTCCACTTTTCCAATGGCGGCCTCGTGGCCGAATGCTACTTTGTTACCAGCAGGTGTTGAAGGTTCGTTGTTCCTTTGCAGAGCTGGATAGGCAGAGAAGGTAACCGAATAAAGCACATTTTGCGACGACAAAGACAATGCCTTTCGACTGGAAAGTGGCTGGCGATTCTGGCCAGTCTCGGGTCTGGCGGCCTGCTTTGGGCGGATCCACCAAATGCGGTCAATGACATGGCAGTCACTCTCCAGAATCAAGCCGTGACGATTCCGATGTTGACGAATGACTTCAACAGCGAGGGCAATCAACTGGCAATTCTTCAAGTCAGCGCACCCGCCCACGGGACCCTGGTCATCAATTCAAACGCCCCAGTGACCACACCCGAATTGTTGCGTCTGTTCCAGTTTTCAGGCACCCAACTCAGCAACACGGTCCATTTGATGCTGAACACCAACACCTATCCGCGCAGCACCCAGACCAACGGCAATTGGAACACTGTCAACAACGCGGATTGGACCTGTGGGTTCTTTCCCGGCTGCCTGTGGTACCTCTACGAACAGACCGACGATCCCAATTTCAAAAAGTGGGCGCAGCAATGGACCGCGGGCATTGCTGCCCAGCAATTCAACACCAATACGGATGACGTCGGTTTCATGATTAATACCAGCTTTGGCAACGGTTATCGGATAACCGGCAGCAGCAGCTACCAGTCGGTTTTGCTGCAGACGGCACATTCGTTCACCAACCGGTGGAATTACATCGTCCGCAGCCTGGCGGACGACCAATTGCTTCCGCCGACGAATTTTGAAGTCATCATCGACACGATGATGAATACCGAACTGCTTTATCACGCTACTGACATCAATGGCGACACCAACCTCTCCAGCAAAGCCTGCACACACGCGACGCGCGCAATGACCAATCAAATCCGGGCCGACAACAGCACTTTCCAGAGAGTCCTTTATAGCACCGTTGATGGTTCGCTTACATTTCAGGGTACCCGGGCAGGTTACTCGAACACCTCCACGTGGGCCCGGGGTCAGGCCTGGGCCATCTACGGTTTTACCATGGCCTACCGTGAAACCGGTTATGCGCCATTCCTGGATGCCGCCAAACGGACGGCGACTTACTTTCTGACCAATATCCCGCCGGACTACGTGCCGTATTGGGATTTCGACGCGCCGGACATTCCCAATGCGCCCCGGGATTCCTCAGCGGCGGCCATTACGTTGTCAGCCCTGGTCCAACTCAGCCAATTGGTCACGAACATGCAGGACAGCGCCACGCTGTGGGCCGGGGCCCACAATATCCTGGAATCACTGGGTTCCACCAACTACCTCGCCCAGGGGACCACGAGCAAAGGAATTCTCCGGCACGGCACCGGTGAACCGCCCCAATTCTCTTCTCCGGAAGTGGATGTCTCACTGACTTATGGCGATTATTATTTCGTGGAAGCCTTGAGGCGTTATGCTCTGGCTTACGGTCGGACCAATGTCACTTACACCCCTTATCCTGGCTTCACCGGAACCGATACCTTCACCTGCCAGGTTTGTGACAGCGGCGGGAATTGTTCGACGGGAACCGTGACCGTGCTGGTGGTGGGCACCAACGCCGTGTCGCCTTTCAACGCGCAATTCTCGCTGGCGCCGGCCACCCGCCAACCATTGATTTCGTTCGCCACGGTTTCCAATCACGTGTACGAGGTGGATTACGCGAACAGCCTGACGCCGCCGATTCAATGGAGTCTCCTTCCACCTTATTTGAGCGGCTCCAACTTCGTCATTTCGGTCAGCGACACCAACCCGGCCCCGCTACGATTCTATCGGATTAAGGCGTGGTAATCTCAATCAACTGAGAAACGCGGCGTGGACGACCTTCATCGCCTGTTCCCCCTTGGCCAGATCAATCACCACGGAAACTTTGATTTCACTGGTGGAAATCATGTCAATGTTCACCCCTTCGTTGGCCAGCGTCTCAAACAGCTTGGCGGCCACGCCCGTGTGGCTGCGCATGCCAACGCCGACGATGGAGAGTTTGCCGATCTTTTCAGTGGCAATCACGTCGCGGAAGCCGAGCTCCGTTTTCAAGCCGTCGATGACCTTTTGCGCTTTGAGCAAGTCCGGCTTGTCCACCGTGAATGAAAGGTCGGTGGCCCCGACCTTGTCGGGGCTGCCATGACTGATGTTTTGGACAATCATGTCCACGTTGACGGTCGCGTCGCCAAGCGCCTTGAAGATGCGGGCCGCCACGCCGGGTTTGTCCGGCACGCCGACGAGCGTGACCTTCGCCTGGTTCTTATCGAGTGAAACGCCGCGCACCACGACGTCTTCCATGCTTTTGGTTTCTTCTTTCACAACGGTTCCGGGATTGTCATTCAAACTGGAGCGGACTTCAAACACCACGTCAAATTTTTTTGCAAATTCCACCGAACGGCTCTGCATCACTTTCGCGCCCAGACTGGCGAGTTCAAGCATCTCGTCGTAGGAAATTTCCTCCAGTTTCTTCGCATCTTTGACAATACGCGGGTCGGCGGTGTAAACGCCGTCCACATCCGTGTAAATCTGGCACAGATCGGCCTGGAGCGCCGCCGCCAGCGCAATGGCCGTCAAATCCGAACCCCCGCGGCCCAGCGTCGTAATCTGGCCTTCCGGCGTTTCGCCCTGAAAACCGGCGACGATAACGACGTTGCCCTGCTTCAAAAGCTCGCGGACCTTTTTCGGCGTGATGTTGTGAATTTTCGCCTTGGTATGCACGCCGTCGGTCACAATGCCCGCCTGCGCCCCGGTGAGTGAAACCGCCGGCACATCCAACGAATGCAGCGCGATCGCCGTCAGCGCAATGGTCTGTTGTTCGCCGGTTGCCAGCAACACATCCATTTCGCGTTCACTCGGCAACGGCGCAATGTCCTTGGCTAATTTAATCAAACCATCCGTCACACCGCTCATGGCCGAAACCACGACGACGACCTGGTCGCCCCGCGAACGATAATCCGCCACCCGCCGGGCGACATTTTTAATACGGTCGGGGTTGCCAACCGACGTGCCACCGTATTTTTGAACGATCAAGGCCATGGTTTATTCTGCTGCGCCAAATTTGACTTTCCCGCCGGCTATTGTTTTTTTGAGCGGTCGCGAAGGATAGCAATTTTGCCGTGATTGGCAAGGTGTGGAAAATCAAAGTGGTGTTCTGCCTTGGATTGCCGTGTCGGCGTTGTTCGCTGATTTATTCGAGCCCTGGGTTCGAAGCGGCGGCCAATCAGGACGCTGCCCGCCACGTGCGTCTGGTAAAAAATTACGTTATTTGGGTAAAAAATCCGAGCACAACCATCGAAGCTGGACTATGTTGGTTTAACAAAGGCGCTTGCATGAAGGTAAGTTTGCCAAGAGTAGAAATCATGAAAAGAAAGGAAATGTTATGACCAACGAAGCAAACATGGAAAAACTCGGCTCGGAGTTGAAGGAGTTGTCGAGCGACGCGGAGGCGATGTTGCAGGCCACCGCCGGACAGACCGGGGAAAAAATGAGCGAGCTGCGTCATCGTTTGTCCACGGCCCTCAACTCGGCCAAAACCACGTATCATCGAATTCAGGAAAAGACCGTCGCCGGCGCGAAGGTCGCGGACAAAACGATTCGCGAACATCCGTATGAATCCATTGGTATTGCGGCGGGTGTGGCCTTTGGCCTGGGACTGTTGATCGGCGTGCTGGCCGGTCGCAAGTAAGTTCATGGATAACACGCCTCACGCCGAGGGTGGCATTTTGGCCACCCTCGCGCGAATGCTAAAGACATTGCGCGACGTGGTGGAAAACCGCGTCGAATTGTTCCTGGTCGAGTGGCGGGAGGAACGGCTGCAACTGTTGGAGGCGCTGCTGTTATTGATGATCGGGACGGTCTGTGCGTTGATGGCCCTGCTGGCGATCACGGTCGCCATCGTGGTGATCTTCTGGGACACGCATCGCACCCTGGTGCTGGCGTTGATCATCCTGGCCTATGCCGGCGGCGCGGTGGCGGCATTCGGCCGGTTACGTTCACGAATGCGGCGGTGGCAGGCCTTTGCCGCCACGTTGGAGCAAATCAAGAAGGACCAGGCATGTTTCAAAGAAAAGAGCTAGCGCAACTGCGCTTGCGGCGGGAACAGCTGGTGCTCCAAAGCGATGCCAACCGGCAAAGACTGATGTCCGACTGGCAACGGCTCCAGTCGCCGGAAGTCTGGCTGGACGAAATCCTGGGCTTCGCGCGCCGTCATCCCTGGTGGAGCGCGGGGCTGGCCGCGGCCGCGGGGACCTTGGTGGCCAAAACCCTGCGCCGACCTCGCACCCTCATAAACGGAATCGGACGACTGGGGAAATTCGCCTCCGTAGCGTTCTCGCTCTGGCGATGGTACCGAAGAAAATGGCGGCAATCATGATTCAGCCGGGCCGTTACGCCGGGTGCTGGTGGATCAAATACGCCTTGAACCTTTCATAATCCGCGCCCATCCGGTCGAAATCCTCCGGCATTTTGATGGCGGCTGCCATCGCCCGCGGAACGTCCGGAGGCCAGCCGACAACTTTTTCGACTTCCTCCGGGAATTTCGCCGGATTGGCGGTTTCAATAATCACGGCAGGCATGTCGCCGAGCGGCTCAACCGCCTGCCAGTCGAGGAACCCCTGCCACGCCACCGCCCCGTGTGGCTCCAGCAACAATTGATATCGGGTCCAGAAATCCCGGATCGCCGTACGCGTACGGTCGTCGGAAACCGAACTGGAAAACAAATCCCGGCGCATCGCGGCAAGGTCCGGCTCCCGGCGGAGCCGGCCGGTCTCATCCATCTGCCCGCCGTAAATCGCCACGAGCCGCGCCAGATTGCTCGGATGGCCGACGTTCATCGCGTTCGAGAGCGAGTTGCGCGAGGGCACGACTTTTTCGTAATGGCCGCTGGCGAGGAAACGCGGGAAGGCATCGTTGTCGTTCACCGGCACAATCAGCTTTTTTACCGGCAAACCCATCTCCCGCGCGACCACGGCGCCCATCGCGTCCCCAAAATTGCCGCTGGGAATGGAAAAAACCATCGGTTCGCCGGGTTTCGCCAGCCGGGAAGCGGCGTAAAAATAATAAACGCTCTGCGGCAGGAGCCGGCCAATGTTGATGGAATTGGCGGACGACAGCGGAATGTGCTTCAGCTCGGGATCGGCAAAGGCGCGTTTCACCATCGCCTGGCAATCGTCAAATTTTCCATCAATCGCAACCGTGCGGATATTGTTGCGCAGCGTCGTCATCAACTTGCGCTGGCTCTCGCTGACTTCGGCGACGGGAAACAACACGATGACGCGCACTCCCGGCACTCCGTGAAACGCGTGCGCCACCGCCGAGCCGGTGTCGCCGCTGGTGGCGGTGAGAATGGTCACCGGCCGGCCGTCATCACGCAGAAAATGCCCGAACATTCGCGCCATCATTTGCGCGGCGAAATCCTTGAACGAGGCCGTCGGCCCCTGGTCCAGCCGCATCAGGAAGACGCGGTCGTGGATTTTTTCCAGCGGAATCGGGAACTGGTACGCGTCGCGGCACAGGGCGGCCAAATCACGGTCGGAAAGGATCCCCTCGGTGAATTTTGAGAGGACGCGAAAGGCGATTTCGTGATAGGGCCATTGGGCAAACGCAGCGATTTCGTCCGGCGCCAGTTGCGGAAATTTCTCCGGCAAATAAAGCCCGCGGTCGGGAGCAAGTCCGGCATGAAACGCCCCGCGCAAATTGACAGGGGGCGCCTGGCCGTTGGTGCTGTGGAAAAGGAGCGGCATTTCCGGATGCAGGAGACGGCGGGAGGAGTCTCATGCCTGCCTTTTTAGTCAGAGACTCGTCACCTCGTCTCCTGCGGTTTTTGAATGAATTCCATCATTCGAAATTTTCCACCCGAATCATCACCGGCGTGCTTTTGACCACGGACAATTTGCCGATTCTGGTCAACGCCTTCATCACCGCGCCGTTGGTCGCGTAGTGCAGCATGAAAATCAGCGGTACGCTTTCGCCTTCGTGGCCCTCGGGTTGAATCACCGACGAAATGCCGATTTTCGACTGGCCGAAAATGGCCGCGATTTTTGCCAGCACCCCCGGACGATCGGCGACGTTCAGACGCACGAAATATTGGGAAACGACGTCCTCAATCGGCGCGACGGCGCCGGCGCACTCGTGCGGCACAAAGGGCGGCACGCGATGTTTGGTGCCGAATTTCAGGTCGAGCGCCGCGTCCGCCAGATCGCTTAAGACCGCGCTGGCGGTGGCGTCTTTGCCCGCCCCGCGCCCATAAAAAAGTGTGTCGCCGACAATGTCACCGCGGACAAAGACCGCATTGAAAACATGATTTACCCCCGCCAAAACATGCGCGTTCGGAATCAGGGTCGGATAAACCGAGACCTGCACGCGGCAGCCGCCTTCCAATTTTTTAATGATGCCGAGCAACTTGATGGTGTAGCCGAGTTCACCGGCGAATTTGATGTCCGTGGCCGAAATCGGGCGGATGCCTTCCACGTGGATTTCCTTTGGACCTACCCAGAAACCGTGCGCGAGCGAGGCGAGGATGCCGATCTTGTGCTGGGCGTCCCAGCCGTCAACATCGAGGTCCGGCGGCGTCTCGGCGTAACCCTGCCGTTGCGCGTCGGCAAGCACCGTGTCAAAGTCCGCGCCTTCCAGTTTCATCCGGGTCAGGATGTAATTGCATGTGCCGTTGACGATGCCGTAAAGCGCACGGATGCGGTTGCCTACGAAACCTTCGCGCAATGATTTGATGATGGGAATGCCACCGCAAACGCTGGCCTCGTAATAGAGATTGGTGCCGTATTTTTTGGCGGCGGCAAAAAGCTGCTCGCCATGCGCCGAAAGCAACGCCTTGTTTGCCGTGATGACCGGCTTGCCTAGCTGGAGCGCGGCGAGAATCATCGTCCGGGCGAGCGTCGTGCCGCCGACGAGTTCAGCGATGAGGTGGATGTCCGGATCATGGACCACGCTTTGCCAGTCGGTGGTCATCACGGCGCGGGGAATTTTATACGGGCGCGGTTCGTCAAAGGCCTTGACCGCGATTTTGCGGACGGCGACCTTGACGCCGATGCGCGAGGCCATGAGCCCGCCGTTGAGCTGAAGCGCGTGAAACACGCCGCTGCCCACGGTGCCACCGCCAATCATTCCCAGGTTCACCTGCTGCATAGGAATGCCAGATTGCCGTGAAATGGCAGGGCGGACAACGCAATTCTGCAAATCCGACAAATGAACTCTGGAGACGGCCTTCGCGGAACGGCGGCAAACAAAGTGCCAAAACCAAATCGTCCCCAATGCGCCACAAATGGTCGCGCCGAGGAAATTTACCTGCGGGCTGAGATGCCACAGCCACGCGCCGAGGAATTAACCGGTCGTGACCGTGCAGTCGCGGATGTCCGAGTTCGCAGCCGTCAATGTCAAACGGTATCGCATCAAGTTCTTTTGCCTTGGCCTCGACCCGATTGGCCGGGACAAAAATAAATTCAGTGCAGGGTCAATGAACTTTCGGATGAGCCACGGACAAGCCACGCGGTCCACTTTGTTTTCTCGCGGGTAATCCATTCCATGATGCCGCAATTTATTTTGTCAGTTCCCGGTAAAGCCCATCGAAACACTCCACGCCTTTGGCCAGAAGTCCGGCGTCGCTAATCGCGGTCTTGGCCCAACCGCTCAAAACGCTGTTGATGCCAATACATTCGCAACGCCGGAATTTGCCATCCTCCAAATCGACGTCATGGATCATTTCCGCCATTTGCAGAACGGCCGGGTCGGTGATGCCAAAGCGTTTGACCAGCGTTTCAAACGTGCAGTCGTCGCCCTGGTGCGAAAACTCGGCATCCAGCATGTCGAAGGGTAGTGCGTCGGGGTGCTTGGATGGCTGTGTGCCGAAGACAAAACGCGCCTTCGGGTCTATAAATGTTTGAATCAGCCAGGCGGAACCTGCGCGGTCAATGCCGGGGCGCGGGCGGGTGAGCCAGGTTTTGCCCTTGAACTTTGTCGCATCCAATTTGGGGAGAACGCCAGCCGCGTTTTTTGGGGCCAAGAGCTTCCCTGCCTGTTGCAACATCATTTGCGCGTCGTGCGCTGACGGGGATTTGAAATAATCCACTTCGCGGATTTCGTCGAATCGCCGCTGAACTTTTTTCAATTCCCCGGCCAGCGATTGCGGCTTTTGCTTTTTGGAACGCGCGAGCATTTGCCGCCCGGCAGCGACCAATTCCTTGTATTCCACCGTCCGCGCTTCAATGAACATCTGGACAATCCGCTCGTCCGGCATCCCTTCGATTTGCGCGACGCGGATGAGCGTGGCCTCGCCGCCGCCGTCTTGAATCTGTTTGGATAGCCACTGGAATCGTTCGTAATTAACGGGATTGTCCGGCAGGACGTAGGCCGAGCTTTTCAATTGAATCGCGCCAAACTTCTTCAACTTGCGCCACAAGCTGACGCGCTCGGCGTTCCGCTTGGTGGGCAGGCCGTAAAGGAGGAGCACCCAGGAACCGGTTTTCATACGTGTTGACAATGTTACTACTGCGTAATAGTTATTACAACATCAATTTCAGGTTAACGAGATGCGAAACATGAGCTTGGTCACGTCCGCAATGCGACGACCGTTGACGGTTGTTGTGGCCGTCATCGCCGTCGCGCTCGGGGCCATTGTGGCCCTGCGGCAAATGCCGCGCGACGTTTTTCCGACTTTGGGCATACCGACGATTTACGTTGCGCAACCCTATGGCGGAATGGACCCGGCGCAGATGGAAGGGTATCTCACCTACTACTACGAATTTCACTTCCTCTACATCACCGGGATTGAGCACGTGGAGTCCAAATCCATCCAGGGCGCTGCGCTCATCAAGCTGCAATTTTATCCGGGCACGGACATGGCGCAGGCGATGGCGGAGACAGTGAACTATGTCAACCGCGCACGGTCGTTCATGCCGCCGGGGACGGTCCCGCCGTTCGTCATGCGAGTCGACGCCGGGAGCGTGCCGGTGGGGGATTTGGTGTTTTCGAGCGAAACCCGTTCCGTGGGTGAAATGCAGGACCTGGCGCTCAACCGCGTGCGCCCGCTATTCGCCACGCTGCCGGGCGTGTCGGCGCCGCCGCCCTTTGGGGGCAGCCAGCGCACGATTGTCATCAATGCCAAACCCAACCGCTTGCGCGCCTACAATATGTCGCCGGACGAAATCGTCGCGGCGATCAGCGCGGCGAACGTCATCAGCCCGTCCGGCAACATGACGATTCATGGAAAATACCCGATGGTGCCGCTCAATTCAGTGGTGCGGAACATCCAGGATTTGGAGAACGTGCCGATTCGGATCGGCGCTTATCCAACAGTGTTCTTGCGGGACGTTGCCGACGTGGTGGACGGCTCTGACATCATCACCAGTTATGCCTTGGTGAACGGACGGCGGACGGTTTATATCCCCGTCACCAAGCGCGCCGATGCCTCGACGCTTTCCGTGGTCAACCTGGTGAAGGAGAACTTGCCAGAGTTTCAGAGCGTTCTGCCGCCGGACGTGAAAGTCAGTTATGAATTTGACCAATCGCCTTATGTGACCCGCGCCATCGCGGGACTGACGCTGGAGGGCGCGCTCGGCGCACTGCTGACGGGTCTGATGGTTCTTTTGTTTTTACGCGATTGGCGCAGCGCCCTGATTATTGTCGTTAACATTCCATTGGCGTTGCTGGGCGCGGCGCTGGCGCTTTGGTTGACCAGGGAAACCGTCAACATCATGACCTTGGGTGGTTTAGCGTTGGCCATTGGCATCATGGTGGACATGTCCACGGTCGTCGTTGAGAACATCCACACGCATTTGGCGCACGGCAAGGCAGTCGCCCGTTCCGTGGTGGATTCCGGTCGCGAAGTCGCTGTGCCGTTGCTTATCGCGATGCTGTGCGTGCTGGCGGTGTTTGTTCCCTCGTTCTTCATGGTGGGGGCCGCCAAGGCCATGTTCCTGCCGCTCTCGCTGGCCGTCGGTTTTTCGATGGCCGCCTCTTATTTGTTGTCGAACACCCTACTTCCTATTTTGTCGGTTTGGGTTCTGCGTGGACATGAAAAGGCTGCCGGAGGACAGCCAAAAGAAGCTTGGTTCGTCCGATTTCAAAAACGTTACGCGCGCGCCGCCCAAAAAGTGGTGCGCCTGCGCTGGTTGATCGTCGGTGGATACGTTGTGGCCGCGACGCTGATTGTCGAATTGGTCGGCGCAAGGCTTGGCACGGATATTTTTCCGCAAGTGGAGACCGGCCAGCTTGAGGTCCGCCTCCGCGCGCCCGCCGGCACGGACATTCAAGGCACCGAACGGGACGCGCTTCAGGCATTGGACATCATCAAGAACGAAGTCGGCCCTTCCAATGTTGAAATCACCCTGGGTTTCGTCGGCGTTCCACCACCAACTTATCCCATCAATTTGATCTATTTGTGGAGCGGCGGCCCGGAAGAAGGGATCGTGCAAGTTCAACTGAAACGCGGAACACCCATTCGCATTGAACAACTCAGGGAACGCCTCCGAAAAATCTTCACCGAGAAGCTGCCGGACGTGAGTTTTTCGTTCGAGCCGAGCGACATCATCAGCCGCGTGATGAGCTTGGGCGCGGCCACGCCGATTGAGGTGGCAGTCAGCGGCTTGAATCTGACGACAGACCGCAAATTCGCGGAAAAGGTCAAAGACAAGCTCCAGACGATTTCCTCATTACGCGACGTGCAATTCGGCCAGGCGCTCGATTACCCGACGGTGAACGTGGCCGTGAATCGCGAGCGCGCAGGCTTGATGGGCGTGACGATGGCCGATGTCTCTCGGTCGCTGGTGCCGGCAACTTCTTCGAGCCGGTATGTGGTGCCGAATTATTGGGCCGACCCGAACAGCGGCGTAGCCTACCAGATTCAAGTCCAGGTGCCGCCGAGCGACATGAATTCACTGGAAGAAGTCAAAAACGTTCCCGTTATTCATCCCGGCGGTCAATCGGTTTTGCTGCGCAATCTCGCCAGCGTGAAGGAGGGCACAACAATTGGCGAATACGACCGCTACAACATGCAACGCACGATTAGCGTCACCGCCAATCTCGCGCCGGGTGCGGATTTGGGGAGTGCCGCAAGCCAGGTGGCTCGCGCCCTCAAAGAACTCGGCACTCCACCGCCAGGAGTGAACGTCGCCGTGCGCGGGCAGGTGGTGCCGATGCAACAATTGTTGGATGGCTTGCGAACCGGGTTGTTGTTGGCGGTGGTCGTAATTTTTTTGCTGTTGGCGGCCAATTTCCAGTCGCTGAAGCTGGCGTTCATTGTTGTGTCAACCGTGCCGGCCGTCATCGCGGGCGTCGTAATGGCGCTTTGGCTGACCGGCACGACGCTGAACGTTCAATCCTTCATGGGCGCGATCATGGCCGTGGGCGTGGCCGTCGCGAACGCAATTATTCTGGTCACCTTCGCCGAACGCAGCCGCATGGGAGGAGTGGCAGCGGACGCGGCAGCAGTCGAGGGCGCGCGCAGCCGGCTGCGTCCCATTTTAATGACCAGCGCGGCGATGATTGCCGGAATGTTGCCGATGACTTTGGATTTGGGCGAAAGCGGCCAGCAAACCGCGCCGCTGGGCCGCGCGGTGGTAGGCGGGCTGGCAATGGCCACGCTGGCAACGTTACTTGTGCTGCCGGCGGTGTTTGCCATTGTGCAGGCGCGCGCCCATCGCCGGTCGGCGTCGCTGGATCCCGACGACTCGGCAAGTTCGCTCTATTCCACCGCCAAATGAACCAACCATGAGAATGAACCTGCTTCAATTTCCACTACGCGCCGTCTTGCTCGCCGTTGCCCTCTGCGGTTGCAGCCGCATTACCGGCAAAAGTTCCGCCAAAACGCCGGAGCCAATCCCTGTTTCTGTCGTTCGCCTTCATCGCGGCGAAATCACGCGAAGCATCGCGTTGCCCGGAAACGTCTTCGCTTTGCAGTCCGCCACGCTTTACGCGAAAATTCCCGGCTACCTCAAGACCATCGCCGTGGACAAGGGCGACGCGGTGACGCAAAGCGAGGTCTTGGCGCAAATCGAAGACCCGGAGTTGCTCGCCGAGCGACCCAAATACGAAGCGGAATTGGCGGTAGCCGAAACCAATTACGCGCGCATCCGAGCCGCCGCGCAAAAAGCGCCCGACCTCGTCATGCCCGAAACCGTGGACGACGTCCGCGGCCAGCGCGACGTGGCGCGGGCAAATTTGAAACGCATCAACGATCTGCTTGCCTATTCCCAAATCATCGCGCCGTTTGACGGCATCGTCACGCGCCGCTGGGTGGACCCCGGGGCGTTCATTCCGGCGGCCACGTCCGGCAGCGTGGCCCGCCCGACGGCGGTGGTCACAGTAATGGATTTCAGCCGCGTGCGCGTGGACGTGGCGGTGCCGGAAAATGAAGTGCCATTCGTCACCACCGCCACGCCCGCAACGATTACAGCGGAGGAACTGCCCGGACGCGCGTTCACCGGCGACGTGACACGGTTTGAATATGCGCTCGACCAAACCACCAAGACAATGACTGCCGAAATTGAAATCGCCAATCCCGACCGCGCGCTACGCCCCGGTATGTATGTCACCGTCAAGCTCGGCATTGAACGAAAAGCCGATGCGCTGTTGGCGCCGGTCGACGTGGTGCTGATGGAAAAAATTGGCCCGTCGGTTTTCACGGTAGAAGATGGCAAAGCATTGAAAACACCGGTCAAGACCGGGTTCAGCGACGGCACCAACGTCGAAATCGTCAGCGGAATCCAATCCGGCCAAGCCGTGATTCTTTTGGGCAATCAGACGTTGAACAATGGCCAGCCGGTCACGACGAAATGAAATTTTCGATTTGTCATTTACGAGTTTCGATTTGCCTCGTGTTGACGCTGGCGGCGGAAATTTCAATCGTGTCCGCGCAGCCAGCCAACACCAACGCCTTGCCGATTGACCTGCCGACGGCGCTGCGGCTGGCCGGCGCGCAGAATCTCGACGTTCAAATCGCGCGCGACCAACTCAACGAAGCACGAGCCAATCGCGCCAGCGCGCTCGAAAAATTCTTCCCGTGGCTCGCGCCGGGCGTGTCCTATCACCGGCGCGATGGCGTCGCACAGGCGGTGCCGGCGGGCACGATTTCCGACGCGCATTTCCAGTCGTATTCACCCGGCGCAACCGCCGGGGCGCAACTGGATTTGGGCGACGCGATATACTCTGCCTTGGCCGCCCGGCAGCTTGCCAACGCCGCCGGCCACGCCTTTGACGCGCAGCGCCAGGACGCCGTGCTGGCCGCCGCGCAGGACTATTTCGACCTTGCCAATGCGCAAGCACTCGTCGGCGCGACGGACGAAGCGCTGCGCATCGCGCAAGATTATCAAAACCAAT
>DASZAB010000206.1:0-27671 GCA_035945675.1 Verrucomicrobiia bacterium
ATCAAACCGAAGATCGCTCGTCCATCTATTTGATTTTGTTTTCCATCCCCAAATTAACGGTCACCGCGGATGTGATTGAATTCACCGACCAACCGGCGGCTAACTGACGATTCCAATAACCGGCCCCGCCGGTCACGCCAAAGCGCCAGCCGCCGTCGCGCTGGAGCGCTTTGGCGCGCCGCGGAAGGACTGGCGCGCTCCACAACCTTCGTGCTTGCCGGATGCTCGAACCTCCGCCAGGTCTTGGATTGCGGCGGCCCTCCACAGCTTTTCGCATGGTCCGTGTGTTTCGCAATTAAAAATGTTGGAAGACTGGATTGTTCAATTTCCTTCCTTGAACTTCGCGGCGTAGCGCGTAAATTCTTCGCGCCAATGAACTATAAAATTTCAAAACGCGCAGCGTCGCTGTCACCGTCGCTCACGCTCGCCATTGATGCCAAAGCCAAGGCCATGAAGGCCGCGGGCGAGGACGTCGTCGGCTTCGGCGCCGGCGAACCGGACTTTGACACCCCACAATTCATCAAGGACGCCGCCGCCAAGGCGCTCGCCGCCGGGTTTACCAAATACACGCCGTCCAGCGGCATCCCGGAATTGCGCCAGGCCATCGCCGACAAATTCAAACGCGAGAACGGTCTGACCTACAAGCCGTCGCAAATCATCGTTTCCTGCGGCGGCAAGCACTCGTGCTACAACGTCATCATCGCCACCTGCCAGGAAGGCGACGAAGTGCTCATTCCCGCACCGTATTGGTTGAGCTATCCGGAAATGGTCAAGCTCGCCAGCGCCAAGCCGGTGATTTTGGAAACCACTGACAAGACGGAATTTAAAATCACGCCGGAACAACTCCGCGCCGCGATCACGCCGAACACCCGGCTGCTCATCCTGAATTCGCCGAGCAACCCGACCGGCAGTGTTTATACTCCGGAAGAAACCAAGGCCATCGGCGACATCTGTGTTGAAAAAGGCGTGCTCATCATGAGCGACGAGATTTACGAGCACCTGCTTTACGATGACGCAAAGGTGAAAAGCGTCGCCAGCTTTTCGCCGGCGCATCAGGAACACACCATCATCGTCCACGGTTTTGCGAAGGCGTGGAGCATGACCGGTTGGAGGCTGGGTTTCCTGGCCGCACCGGAACCGATTGCCAAAGCGATTGACGCCGTGCAAAGCCACAGCACCAGCAACCCGACTTCGTTCGCCCAAAAAGGCGCGCTGGCCGCCATTACCGGCCCTCTGGACCATCTGAAAGGCTGGCTGGTGGAATTCAACAAGCGCCGCCGGTTTGCCTACCAGAAATTGAACAACATTCCGGGTCTCTCCTGCGTCAATGCCAGGGGCGCGTTTTATCTGTTCCCGAACATTTCCAGGACCGGCCTCAAGTCCACGGAGTTTTGCGCGAAGCTTCTCGAAGCTGAGAAAGTTGCTGCCGTGCCCGGGATCGCCTTTGGTGCGGACGATTACTTCCGTCTCAGCTACGCCACGAGCATGGCGAACCTTGAGAAGGGTCTGGAGCGGATTGAGCGTTTCTGCAAGGGCTTGAAGTAAATAGCCAACTAAGGCCGCTCAACCGACATCTGCAAATTATTGCTGGAAGCCGGCGCAGACCCGAATATTCAAAGCGCATTCGACGGAAGTGCTCTGCATTATGCATTCCTTTGCCACCGGACTGAAATGGCGGGGTGGTTGCTGGATTATGGCGCGGATCCGTTTTTGGAGAAAAACAATCCCTACAACCGGGTGACACCATTTGAAATGGCAATCACCCAGACTGACGGCAAGCTGGTTCCGCGGATCCTTGCCAGGGCGGGCCGAATCGAGGAGCGCTAACTCGCCCGCTGCCGTGGAAAACATCGGCTAAGCCAAATCAACACGCCGAACTCGCCCAACTCCAGCGTGAAGCACGCGCCCGGGCGCGGGAGGTGATAACCGGACTGGGCCGTCCGGGTCGGGATTTCAGCCCAAATTCTCCAGGCAGCAAAAGGCGAACACGCCGGCCCGGCAACCGGCTGAAGCTTACAGCGATTCAGCGGCAACCCGGCCACCAACGCGGGAAACTTTTACCAAACCATCGGACCACCGGTCGGCAGCGCGGCCTGCCGCCGGAGGGGAGAACACCTGATAGCACAGAGTCTTTACCGGCCCTACAGTTCAGACATGCCAACTCTCTTAATCATCGTGGTGTTACTGCTATTGTTCGGCGGCGGCGGCGGCTACTATTATTACCGACGCCGGTAAGCCGGTGCGGAATCAACTGCTGTTGCAGTCATCGCCGGGCGGAGGTTGCATCATAGCACCATGGCCACCATCGAACTCTGATCATGATTCACATCGGACAAATCAGCGCCAACATGTCCTCACCGGCAGTTCAGGTGGCCGTCGTGGTCGCCGGGTGTCTCGTGCTTTACGTGGCATTCAAGCTTGGCTTCGTCATTTTGAAAATAGTATTGGGCCTGGCGGTTCTCGCGTTGCTGGGTGGCGCAAGCTGGTGGCTCCTTTCAAGGATGCATCACTGACCTGTTTGCGGTGAGCTCCGGCTCAACGCCACGCCGATCCCATTTTGAACCATCTTCGCGCTTGCCGGGCGGCAGCGCGGCGAATGAAGAAGACTAAGGCTACCTCTATGCCGACGAGCCCGTAACGCATGGGTTCGGGCACGGACTGAGCTGAGAACAGGATATCGTCGAAATACAACACGGCACTCTCCGTTGAAATTCTCAGCTCCTCGCCTCCGATGGATTGAGCAAAGCAAGCAGATGCTCAAGAAAAAGCGCGGACGCCGATCAATTGGGGCGCCAGGCGGCATGAGGAGCCATAAGTAACCCGTCGTTCCTTTGTAGTGTCAAACACTATAAAAAAAGTCGTAGCCCAACTGATAGACAGGTTACATTGCCCTGGGCAAGATTTGTCTCATGTGAGAGTCACGAAATGTCAACTTCTGCAACGGCCAGCCGCCGGCCTGTCGCGTTGTAGTTTTGGGGCGAAGGCGGATGGCCGCGACCCGCAATGCGGGACTTGGATCGCCAGGCTCGTGAGACCGCTATTGTTATGAGCGAGGATATCAAATGGCAAGGCAGCCCGGTTGCTGTTCAAGCCCGGCTGGTTCCTCGATACCTTTGGAACACAGCGTCCGTTGACGTATTTTTGGATGGCCGGCGGATTCTTCGGACGGGTGGCCAGTTCAAGTTCACAGGCTCATATTCCACGACGTTCACACACGCCGGTTCTACCCACAAGGCTGAGCTGAGTTGGGGTCTTTGCAGTTTGTCGTTTTCATTTCCATACCGGCTTCGGATCGATGGCGCCCCAGTCGTTGATTCACGGGTTCGCATTCGGAATTGGCCGGTGGCATTGATTGTTGCGGCCGTGCTGGTGACAGCGTTGCTGGCGATTTTCCATTTTATCTATGGGACGCGAGCCTGACATCGCGCAGCGCTTCGCCGGGACGAAGGGGTTAGCATAGCACGATTATGCCCCGCTGAAACGGGTCCGTTCTTGATTTTGATAAAGCACTCACACAGGCGGCAAATAGCATATGGCAGAAGAAAGAAAATGGAGTATATTAGGTTCGGCTCTGATGGCAGACGGATCTGTGCATTAGGTTCCTCCGATGTTCGGGTTAATAATCTGTCGTCAGGGCTGTGGGCAGTGTACGGCTGAAGGCTAAATTCCAGATCCTGAAGTATTCCGGCCTTTAGCATTTAGCCTCTGAGTCAGACCACACATGAGTGAACGCAAACGCATTCCCACCGACGGCGGGCAAAGTTTGAGTCACAACCCCTTTGCTGCCTTGTCCAGCGCAGGGCTCCCGCCCGCACCTGAAAAACCATGTGAAGAACAGAGCCGGCTCGTCAGTAGCCTCGCCCCACCCAATCTATCGAAAACGGCACCGAAGAATCGCGGGCGCGTGGATATCATCCGGCAGACGGCCGGGCGCGGCGGCAAGACGGTGACGGTGGTGAAAGGCTTTGTCGGGATCGGACTGCCGGAAAAGGAGCAGCTGGCCAAGGCGATGCAGCGCGCGTGCGGCACCGGCGGCACCGTGAAGAATGGCCAGATCGAGATCCAAGGCGACAAACGCGCGGAAGTCGCGCGCATCCTGACCGAGGCCAGCTTTCGACCGGTCTTCGCCGGAGGATAGGAGCAAACTGAAGCCTAAGGCTGAAGGCTGAGGGCCGAAAGCCGAATCGAGGTCCGCGACAGGGGTAGAACCCGGATTAAGGTGAACACCTTATAGCAGACGCGGCGTTGCCGGTCCATGGTTGTTTCGTGAAACAAAACAGAAATTTTCAGGATCAATACCAACGGCCGGACAGTGACGACGAAGAGTTGGACCGGATCCACGCGCGCTTCAACCGGCTCGCCCGGAAGGTGAGAGATGAGTCAGGCACCAGCCGGATAAAATTCATTCGCCCGGCGAGCCGCCGGGATGCACCGGTCTTTGCGCAGTCCGAACAGGGGCAGTTGCCCATGATGGCTGCGTAACTGGTTGAGAAACCTGCAGCGGGAGTTCCAGAAGTGCGGAGTCTCATCGTACTTCCGTGAAATCGTCACAAAGCTAAGGAATGCGACAAAAATCTCAATTGGTTATCAGGACATAATTGGTTTTCACTTTGGCGTTGAACGGTATGCGTCTGACCGGCCACGGCAACTGGTGCTGGCACGTTTTCACGAAAGTCGCCGCGGACCCGCTGCCATCCTGACCCGCATGAGACACCGGGTGGCCTGATCCGCTCCACACGTCTTCGTCTTATAAAGAAAGCCGGTTGGCGCTTTCATTTCCCGACATGCCGGGATTGAACATCACCGAACCGGAGCGGCCCGGCTCTGGAAGTTCAACCAGCTTCCCGTAGAGATATTCGGATTCGGTTATTTTCTGTAAAAACCGGACATCCATCTCCATTCTTTCCCGGCCGACCACCTCCTTGGCGTCGTTAAGCCCAGAATCATAAATCACCGCAAATGCCCGCTGGCTTTCATGTTCCAATCTGGCCGAAATAAAAGTATTTCTGGCGCGAATGATCACTCTGAATCCATCGATATTCATTTTTCACCCTAACATCTTGCACGGTCTGGACGCTCACCGCGGTTCCGGCCGAGACCACCGCCGGCACAATTGTCGCCCAACCGTCCGAACTGAATCTGTTCATCCGGCGCAGTGTTCCCATACTTCGCCCGCCACCGGTTTGCGCCCGCACCGGCGCAGGCAAACGGCTGCAGCCCTTTATCCCGGCTATTTCCTGTCGTGATCCGGCCCGGCCATCATCAGGTTTTCTTTCCGGTCTGGATGGACATCGGAAGACTTCCAATACGCAGCTCATCAGCGCAACTCGTGCTTGCGGTCAGCATCGTCAGAAACGCAGCGCCCAGGACAAATCCAGCCCCGTTAGTTTTGCAGAAGAGGTTTCTGTTTTTCACGGGTTGTGAGAGTAAACGGAGAAACATGCCGGTGCTATGGGGTATAACACTAAGTACAATTCCCGCCGGGAATTGATTCAGTTTTGCGGCACAGAAAGGTCTTCGAGGTCCACGCCTTCCCGTTGATGGAGGATCGCTTCCACGCGCGGCACATACATTTGCGTTTCCGCCGGCAGATGTTGGGCGATGTCGTCGTAATTCTGCGTCTGGTAGCGGTCCAGAAGTTTCTGCACCGTGCCTTCCCCGGCGTTGTAAGCGGCCAGCGCCAGCCGCCAGTCCTTGAAACGGTCGTATAGATGTTTCAAATACTGGGCGGAGGCGGTCGCGCTGGGTTCCGGTTGATACCGCTGGTCGCGCGGCCACAAGGAAAGGCCGAACCGTTTCGCCGTGTTCGGCATCAATTGAAACAATCCCGCCGCCCCCGCCGGGCTCAACGCGTGCCGGTCAAAGGATGATTCCGCTTCCGCCACCCAGACCAGGTCCGGCGGCACCTTTTGCGCGGTAAAAATCGGCTTCAACTCGGGCACAAGTTCTTTGGCCGCCGCCGGCCAGGGAACGACGCCAACTTTTTTGACCCACAGCTCGCGTTCCTTTTGTGCCGAAGGATTGGGAACCGGCTGGGGCGGCTGGTTCGTTTCAACTTCCGGCGGCGGAACGGCAAGCCGGATTTCATCAGCGACGTCGAGGTAATCCATCTGCGCTTTGAGCCACGCCGCGTAAGGCCGGGTTTCGTCGCCGCTTTCCAGCACTGACTGGACGGTGTGGGCCGTTTCCCGCAACGCCGCCAGGTCCACCACGTAATCGCCCCGGTAACGCTTCTGCAGTTCGCGGAAGAATTGCTGCACCTGGGGGTCATTCACGCTGGGAAGCTCCTTCAGAACGTTGGTGTCGAGATTTTCCTGCGCCCACTGTTGCGCGCCTTGAATCAAGTCTGGCAGGCTGACGCTCTCGTCATCCGCCCGCGCCACCAGCAAACAAGCCAGGAACAACATGAGCAGGCAGCAAGCTTTCATAAATTGCTCCCCTGCCCTGTTCCGGGCGTCCACCGGCCAGCCTGAAATGTTTCTGGAGGCACAGTGACACTGTGATTCAGAAAATTGGTTTTTTCAACTGCGTTTGCATTTCGGAACAAGGCAGATATAAAAAAGCCACAGCAGGCTTAACGCTTCTGCAAATCTTGTGAATTAAGAGGCAGTCAAGCGCTACTAGCAGCCTCACTAAACATCTTGTATTGCGTCCACCCTCACCTGCTTCCTTTCCCCCAGGACAGGACATGCCAGCGGACAGCCTTAAATTTGCGGATGCTCGTCCAACCAATCCCGTCGCGTCGTATTTGCAAAAATGGCGGTGAATGATTCTCCCGCTCTTGGAGGAGAGGGCCAATTCCCCCGCCCGCGGGAGCGGGAGAGGGTTGTTGGGTTGGAACAAATCCAGCGGGTGAGGCCGGTCGTTGAACCAACTGGCAAGCGTAGGCGACCAGACACAAATCAAAACGTCAACTCTACTTCAGATACAGTACCGGCGCCAGGCGTTGATTTCGAAGCATAGGCTCAATACTGTAACGCTTAAAAACCGGCCCTTTTATTCACATTTCATTGCGAATAAATTGTGAATAGAAGTTCACCTGTCCGTCACATGGCTGTAACATATCCATAATAGCGTATTACCGTCCGAGGACGTGCATGAAAAAGATCCTGATTTTGACGGCCGGATTCGGTGACGGGCACAACGCCGCCGCCCGCAGTTTGCGCGACGCCATTGAAATGCTGGATGAGGACGCGCGCACCGAGGTGCTCGACCTCTTCGCCGACAGTTATGGCGTGTTCAACACGGTCGCCCGAAAAACCTATCTCGGCGTCGTCCAGTACGCTCCGCGGTTGTGGGGCGGTATTTATTCGTTGCTCGACAAATTGCCGCTGGTTGAAAAACAGCTCGGCAATTTCACCCGGCTGCAAAGCACGCTCGAAAAAATCCTGGGCGAAGCCCAGCCGGATTGCGTCATCTCCACTTACCCCATCTACGGCCACGTCATCCAAAAGATTTACCGCCATCATCACGAGCGGCCGTTCCGGCTCATCACCGTTGTCACCGATTCCATCACGATCAATTCCGCCTGGTTCCGCGCGCCGAGCGATTTCTTCTGTGTGGCCAACGACGCCTCCGCCGAAGCGCTGCGGACAGGCGGAGTAGCCGAAAAACAAATCAAGGTGCTTGGTTTTCCCGTGAACCCGGTATTCGCCGACCCCGTGGCGGAACTGCCGCCGCCGGTCGGGGACGAACCGCGCCGTGTGCTGTACATCATCAACACCGGCAAGAAAAAGGCGGGCAAGGCGATTGACCGGCTGCTCGAACTCGACAAGGTGCACCTGACCATCACCGCCGGACGCGACGCCAAACTGCGTTCGGAACTGATCGAGCGCACGCACCAGCATTCCGACCGCGTGCGGGTGTTCGGCTGGACGAACCAAATCCCGGAACTGATGATGTCCCACCATCTGGTCATCAGCAAAGCCGGCGGCGCGACCGTCCAGGAAGCCATCGCCGCGCGCTGCCCGATGATTGTCAACCAGGTCATTCCCGGCCAGGAGGAAGGCAACGCGGAATTGATCTGGCGTTACAATCTCGGCGCGATTGGAGAAAAGAATCGTGAGGTTGCCGAATTGGTGGAAAAGGCCTTCGCCAAGCGCGCCCACCTCTGGTCGGAATGGCGCGAAAATCTGAGAAAAATCAGCCGCCCCGACGCCGCAATGCGCATTGCCGAACTCATCCTGGCCGAAGCGGACCGTGACACACCCGGCCGCAAGGCAGTCAAGCTGTTCGGAACCACACCCGAACGCGTCATGCGGGTCCCACCGGGCCCGAACGGGAGCGGCAGCCACCCGCAGATGCTGCTCTGCGATTTCCATATCCATTCGAATTATTCCGACGGCAAATTGAGCGTGCCGGAGATTGTGGATTTCTATGGCGAGCGTGGTTTCGATTGCATTTGCATCACCGACCATCTGGCGGACCCGAGCCGCCTGCTGGGCAAGCTGGCCGAACTGGCCAATTGCACGCTGGGCCAGGAACAGGTCGGGGAATACTTTGCAGTGATTGAACGCGAACGCCAGCGGGCGTGGCGGCGTTACCAGATGCTGGTGATGACTGGCATCGAATTCAACAAGGACGGTTACACGCGGAAAACTTCCGCACACCTGCTGGGCATAGACTTGAAAGCGCCGGTGGACCCGTCGCTCGACATCCCCGAAATCATCAAAAAAATCCACGAGCAAGGCGCGCTGGCGGTGGCCTCACATCCGCACATCATGAAAAGCGAGTGGGGCAAGAACACGTTGTACCTCTGGGAAAACCAGGAAAGATTCGCGCCGCTGCTCGATGCCTGGGAAATCGCCAATCGCAACAACATCTTCAACGACATCGGGCGCAAACGGCTGCCGTTCATCGCCAACAGCGATTTCCATAAACCCAAACACATTTACTCGTGGAAGACGCTCATCCATTGCGAGAAGGATGCCGAAGCGATCAAGGATTGCATCCGCCGCAACGAACACGTCGCCATCACGCTTTACCGCGATTTCGCCGGTGCGGTGCCCAGCCACGGGCGGCATGGCTTCGATTCAGCCCCTGCCGCGGTTCCCTGTTTTCAGGACCGGCTGCCATTGCACGCCATTAATTCGTAAGCCAGCCGGGGGCGCCGGCAGGATGCCGGTGCTTTCGAATTCGGGTAGTGGTGCAGTTTGGTGGGGCGAGGCTACTGACGAGCCGGCTCGCGAGGACGCTCGCCCCACCGGAAATTGCAAAATGTGCCAGTATCCCCCGGTTCAATATCCGAGTGCCTTTTTCCGTTCCGCCGCGGTCGGCAATGGCTCCTTCTTTTTCAGGAGGGCTTCCCGGCCTGCCGCCTTGATCTCTTTGGCCTGGGCCGCGTTGAACGCGATGTCCGCCTGGAACTGCGCCGGGACATCCGCCTCGGCGTAGATGGCTTCCACGGGACATTCCGTCACGCAAGCCTGGCAATCGATGCATTCCTCCGGGTGAATGACCAGTTGATTGTCCAGTTCGTAAAAGCACGCCACCGGGCATACCTCCACGCAATCGGTGAACTTGCACTTCACACATTTATTGGTAATTACGTGCGCCATAATCAATCCTTCAACCTTATTGTCCCATAAGCTTCAACTTATCGCGCCGGTTTGCAAATGTTTTTTGCCCGGACGGAAGGACCTCAACCCTTCCTTTCCCCGGGGGCGCACAAAAATTGAATGGAAAAAGCCGGCCGGATTGTGGAATATTGACTCATGGCCGAGAAAGACACAGAGCATGGCACCCGTCCGATTACCACGATGGAGGAGATCCAGCAGGGATGGCACAGCCTCGCGACCCGGGTGGATCAACTGGAAGCCGAGCGCAGCGCGTTGGAGCAGGAAAACAAGTCGCTGCGAACGCTCCTGGAAAAGACCATCGAACACCGCCAAAAATCGCACGGTGAATTGGTGAATCTGATCGCCGGTCTGGTGAGCAAACTGCCCATCAGCGACGTCGGCGTGGTGGTTTCCCGGCTGGTCGAGCATAGCACCCACGTCAACGAAGTCTGCGCCGCCCTGGCCAATGGCAAAATCGAAGGCAACGTGCTGCAACCGGCGATCTTGAAGGTATTGGAACAAACCAAACGCGACCTGGCGGCCGCCGTAAAACCAACCGTGGACGAACTGATCCGTCTGGACACGCCGCTCGAAACGAAAATACTCCAGTCACTGATTACGCAGCCGGACTCGTTTTTCTCGCAGGAAACCATCCGGGCCAATCGTTGTTTCGTCAAGGGCCAGGTGTCGCGGGAACGGATCGTCCGCGAATTTGGCGAGGCGGCGCTGGTTGGCTTCAACGATTTGACCACCGACCCCAAGCTCAACCCGCGCCCCAAGCCGGAGGAAATCGTACTGGGCTGCAAAACTGATTTCGAGGCGCTGCTCCAGCAGGAGCCGGCCTTGCCAGCCGATAAACGGAAGGAATTGCTGGCCTTGCACCAGAAGATTCAGCGCAGCAAGGCGTCCACCGCCGAAGCCCAGGCCCAGAAAAACGCCTTTTTGAAACTCTCTTTCATCCTCGAATTGCTCCATTACTACAACCATCAAAACACCGAAGCGCCGGAAGGCACCTTTGCCCAGCGCCTGCCGGCCGTGATTGAACAGTTGGTGGTCACGAACGACCAGGACAACCTGGATGAAACATTAATCAAGCAGGCGGAGAGTTTGCTGGCCTTTGTGGCCGGGCCCGACCAACGCCTGATGATTGTGAACAATGTCGGCAAAGCCGGCCGCACGGGCCGGACGTTGAAGTTCGTCCTCACCTTGCGAATGGACAAGGTGCCCGAATTGGACGGTGTGATCGCCACTTTTGTCAAGCATCTCCTCCCCGACCAGAAGCCGCCGCCGCCCCAACACATCGCCGCCGTGCTGCGGTTAATCAAACCCGACCTCCAACGACAGGTGGTGAAGGCCCTCGCCACCTCGACCCGGATTCGCAAGGACGCGGCGGAAGCCCTCGCTCAAGCCGCAGGCCAGGAATTGGGTTTGAAAGGTATCGAGGCGGAATTGAAAAAACCGGAAGTCGCCGTCACCCCGGAAATGGAACAACAGGCAGCCTGGGAAAACATCAAGGCCCGTCTCGGCCAGCGGGACTCACCCAACGACATCGCCACGGCCATCCGCGACCGGTTGCACGCCAAATATGACGCCGACGAGGTCAAACAAAGCTGGCTGGCATTGACCGCCGCCGAACCGATGGCCCTGGTCCGAATATTTTGCCTGCTGCCCTACCTGCCCGATGGACAGACCGATCCGATGGCCCAAGCCATCATGGAATCCTACGTCTCCCGGTTGACGCATGAAAAATACGCCGAGACCTACGCCAGGGTCGTGCACGCCCTGCGGAACCTGTTCAAGGTGAAACCCGACAGCCCCGCTTTGGTGAATTTTATTTCCCTGGTGAAATGGGTGAACGCCGAGGCCGCCACCCGGCTGAGCCACGACATCGGCCTGCCGGCCCGATGAGCTGGAATTCACCGGCCTTTGATCGTCGGCGCCCCCTGACCGCCACTGGCGCTTGGGATATTTCCGCGGTAACTCGCATTTGCTGCGCGGATGATGGTCGCGCCGGAAACTGGCACGATTTGGACCATCTACGGCCCCAATACGCCGCGATAGAAGCGCCAGGGATAGTTCGGCGCGGACGGGTCGGTGAAATCATAAATGCCGGCGCTGTTGGTGAGTATCGGCGTCCAATTCATCAGGTCGGAGCTGGCCTCGACAACATTGGTCAGCCCGCTGATTCCAAGGAGTCGGGCTTGAAACTGGTGATTCGTCTGCCACGCCGGATTGATGAGTCGAGGAACGTCAAAATCCAATTGATCGTTCCAATGCCCGATGTAATACGAGGCTTTGTCGCCAGCCGTGCGGAAGGTTCCGCCCACATAGAGGTCCGATCCCGAAGCGGCAATCGCGCTGACTGAACCCGACGTTTGGGAGTAATGCGTGCCATTGCCTAACGCCGACCAATTCGTGCCATCCCACTTGGCGATGCGATTGGCCGGCACGCCGCCCATGTTGGTGAACGTTCCGCCGGCATAGAGATAGTTTCCCATAGCCGCCAAAGTCGAAACGGTTCCACTCCCAACAACCCCGCCGCCAACGTCGAACCAGCTGTTACCGTCCCATCTCGCAATGCGGCTCACGGTTACGCCACCAGCACTGGTGAATGGTCCGCTGACATAAAGATTGGTGCCGATGACAGCCATCGCAACGACGTTGCTGCTAAGCCCGGTGCCCACAATGTTTGCGTAAGTGCCATCAAAACGCAGAATGTTGGGGCAATTGGTTCCATTGAACATAGGGTCATGCCAAGCAATATTAAAATGGCCACCGACATAAATATTGCTGCCCTGGAACGCGGCTGCATCCATGCCTGGAAGGCTGTCGTTAAGGTAAGTTTGAAAAAAGGTATTAGTGCTATTGAAGTTGAGGGCATCCTGCCAATTAGTCCCATCCCACCAAACGAAAAAAGGATCAGCATAACCGCTCAGTCCTTCGGCAGAACCAGCCACATAAACGCCATTGGTGCGAACGGTAACGGAATAAACAAGCCCACCGGGATCTCCCATTGCATACCAGTTCGTGCCGTCCCAGCGGGCCATGTTCTGCACCCCGACACCGCCGGCGCTGGTGAATGAGCCGCCGACATAAACGTTGTTGCCGCTGACGGCGATGGCGTTAATGGCTGGTGTGGTGACGTTGGGCGTGCTCGAACCACTGAGTCCACTGCCAAGCGAATGCCAGTTTTGACCATCAAAGCGGGCAATCGAATTTACCATGGCCTGCCCGGCGGCGGTGAAAGGGCCGCCGGCATATAAATTCGTGCCGCTGCCGGCAATGGCTCGCGCCAGGAACGAAACGCCGTTCATCCGGCCGGGCGTACCGACCGAACTCCAGTTGGTGCCATCCCACGCGCCCAGCCCGTTTGCATTAATGCCTCCCGCCAGCAGAAAATTGCCGCCAACGTACAGGTTGGTCCCGGTGCCAGCAATCCGAAGCCCCGCCGCGCTCAACCCGGCTCCCGCCGCCGCCCACGACGAGCCATTCCACACCGCAAAATGCGATGCGCCGACGCCTCCAATATTTGTGAACGCCCCTGCGGCGCAGACGAGATTGTTCAAAATGGCAATGCTCTGCACTCCGCCGTTGAAACCACTGCCCAGGTTGGACCAGCCAATGCCGTCCCACTGGGCGACACCGCTGGAGCCAAAGAGACCGCCCGCATCCACATCGCTGCCATTCAGCGCCAGGGTATAAACATTACCGCCGAGGCCGGTCCCCAAGGCGGTCCAGGCGGCGCCATTCCAGCAAGCGACATTACTGCTGATGGACGAGGCGCCGGAATTGGTGAAGTAACCGCCGACATAGACGATTCCGTTGCTGGCCGCCACCGAGTACACAAAACCGTTGTTGGTGTTACCTACCCCGCTGCCGAGGGCAGACCAAACGCTTCCGTCCCAACGGCCAACATTCATCATCGCCACACTTCCGGCATTGGTGAAATGACCTCCCACGTAAAGATTGCCAGCATCCGGCGCCAGGGAGTAGGCCACGCCGTTAAAGCCGACACTCGTCCAGCTTTGACCGTCCCACTTGGCCAGGCCATTTGCCGCTACACCGTCAACGTTCGTAAAAATTCCGGCTGCGTATAAGGTGTCGCCAACAAACGCCAGATCAAAGACCGCCGTTTCACCCGAACCGTAGAACTGGCTCATGGCCGACCATTGGGCGCCGTCCCACACTTCGAGGGAAACATTGGTGCTGGTACTGCCCAATCCGCTCACGTAAATCCGCCCATTGTGCGTTGTGACGGCGTAGTTGTAGGCGCCGCCCGGCCCCGGCCAGCCGAACTGCGCGTCCCAATGCTCGTCACCCGGCACAGCCAATGCAGTCATTGACAGCGGCCAAACTGAAAGCATCGTCGCCATCCAACCCCACCCTGCCATCGCTAAAACGTTGGAAATCTTCATGGATAATAGAGTTCTGTTTGAGAAGATGAAAAAGAACTTCTGACCGCAATCGGGAGCCTGCCAGAATGACAGGCTACAATCAAGACAAAATGGCCGGCTTGTAGCAGTACCTTCGCCTGAATAACCACGCCCATGGAGTTCTGCCTTCAGACGACCCGGGTTCTCACCGCCACAGGTGTTTGGGATATCTGCGCTGCAACTCGGATTTGATGCGCGGATAATGTTCGCGCCAGAAATTGCCGAGGTCTTGCGTGACCTGGATCGGTTTCATCCCCGGCGTCAAAATCTGCACTGTCACCGGCACACGGCCCAGCGCAATTTTCGGCGTCTGGTGCACGTCGTACAACTCCTGAATCCGCAGTGCGATGTGCGGCGACTTGCCATTTTCGTAAACGACTTTGGGGGTGCGCCCGTTCGTCAGCGAAAGCCGTTCCGGCGCATTTTTGTCCAGCAGCTCGCGTTGCGCGGCCGACAACCACGACACCACCAGCGGTATCACTTCGCGCTCCTTGATGTCCTTGTAACTCACCGCGCCGTGGCAAAGCTGTTCGATGATGTGTTTGCGGTCATCTTCGGTGATGGCCGGCAATTGCAATTCCGGACAATGCTGGCAAAGCAAATTCAGGCGGGCCAGCCATTGCTCGACGTGGTGGTCCCAATTCGGCAGCGGCAACCGACCCGCCAGGATTTCCCCGGCCAGCAATCGCGCCGCGGCGCCGGCCGGCGGCGGTTCCACGCGCCTGGCCGACAAGGCCAGTCCACGAAACCGCACCAGTTCGGCGGCCTGGACACGTTTGGTGGTTGAGTCAAACTGGACGTGCAGCTCGGATTTGAGGTCGTCGGGAAACCATTCCCGCAACCAATCGGGTTCAATGGCCGTTGCGAGCGACAGAATCGTGTTCACCTCCCTGCCCTCGACCTCGCGGATTTCGGCGGCCACAAAAAGCGGGCTGTGTTGGACAACACTTTCGCGCGCCAACACACCGCGCCGGTTATGAACCAGTTCACAACGCAATGTGCCCTGGTCCAGCCGGTGCGCCACCCGGTCACTGAACCCGATCAGAATGCATTTTTGCAGCGCCTCGTCTTTGATTTCACGCGGTTGCGTATCGAGTCCCTCACTTTTGGCAATGCGCAGGAATTGATCGAACAACGGCCCGACCTGCCGGGCGGTGACGGCGTGAATCCCCAGCCGGCGGCAGGCCTCCACCCGGCACTGGTTTTTCACCGCATAATTCCAGGCACGCATCAGGATCCAGAAATCCGAGGACGCCTTGTCGCCGAACAAATCGTCGCGGGCGGACACCACCTCGCGGCCAACATTTCGGAGCAGCAAATCGCGTCCCTGGGTCAACGCGGCGACGAGGCAGGCCTGATGGACGCAGCCATATTCCTGCGCCGCCAGCAACATGCGCGAGTAACGCGGATGCACCGGAAATGCCAGCATCTTGCGGCCCACGGGGGTTATTTGCAGCGCCGACGTCCGCGGCGGCGGCTGGGGCGGGCAGCCCTGCCCGCCGCCGGCGGAACTGGCGGCGGAGACGCCACCAGAACTCGCAGACGAGGACGCCTGCGCTACGCTCTTTGTCAACGCTCCCAAATCCTCCAACAATTCCTCGGCATGCGTGAGTGAGATTTCGTCCGGTTTCTCCAACCAGCGAAAATTCCGCAAATCCTCGATTTCCGAAGCCTTGAGCGTGAGCACCACTTCGGCCAGATCCAGCCGCTTGATTTCCGGCAATTCCTGCGGCGCGCGTTCGTCGTGCTCCGGCCGCGACCAGAGCCGCACGCAAATGCCCGGCGCCGTCCGGCCCGCGCGTCCCGCCCGCTGGTCGGCCGAGGACTGGCTGATCTTCTCAACCAGCAGCGTATTGATGCCGCGGTTGGCATCGTAGCGTGGAATGCGCGCCAACCCGCTGTCGATCACCAGCCGCACGCCGTCAATGGTGATGGAGGTCTCGGCGACATTCGTGGCCACAACCACTTTGGGCCGGTCGTACCGCGCGACGGCCGCGTCCTGGTCGCGCGGCGGCAATTCGCCGTGCAATGGCAGGAGCAGATAACCCTTCGCCTCCGGAGTGTGGCGGATGGCTTCGATGGTCTGGCTGATTTCAAAACCGCCCGGCATGAACACGAGCACGTCGCCGCCATCGCCGGAGCGGATGTGATTGGCGAAAGCTTCCGCCGCCAATTCCCAAACCGGCGGCGCGTTCGCTCCCAGGCGATGCGGCAGGTATTCGATTTCCACCGGATACACGCGGCCTTCGGAGGAAAGGACGGCGCATCCAAAATCACCCGTAGCAGCCGACGTGAGTCGGCTCTGATGTTTCGCCGAAGAAGAATCAGCGGACTCACGTCCGCTGCTACGCTGGGAAAGATACCCCTCCAGCTCCTCCGCATTCAACGTCGCCGACATGACGATGATGAGCAAATCCGGGCGTTGTTGTTCTTGAATGTCCAAGGCGCGTGCGAGCGTGATGTCCCCATACAGGTGCCGTTCGTGAAACTCGTCGAAAATGGCGGCTTGCACGCCGCGCAAGGCCGGGTCTTGAATCAACTGCCGCAGCAGTATGCCTTCGGTCTCGAACTTGATGCGGGTCGCGGCGCTGACGCAGTTTTCAAAACGGACCTGATAACCGACTTCGCGACCCAGCTCGACGCCAAGTTCCTGGGCCACGCGCGATGCCAGCAGGCGTGCCGCCAGCCGGCGCGGCTGGAGGATCACCACCTGGCCGCTGTCGAGCAACCCGTGCTTGAGCAGCATCTGCGGCACCTGGGTGGATTTGCCGGAACCGGTAGGCGCCGACAAAATCAGCCGCCGATCGCTTTTCAACCGGGCGACGATTTCACTCTCGATATCATAAATGGGCAGACGTTCGGGCATCGGCGCTCATTTTAGCGGTTTGGCGGGAATGGGGAAACAAAACCGTTTGGTGCCGGTTTGTAACTGCCATTCCACGCTACAAGCTGTGAGACAAGAGTCGGTTAAACACTCGTCCTTACCCCGGCCCTGGCCTCACGAGAGAGGGATCTCCTCGCCGCCGCTTCTGAAAACCAGTGATTGGATTGGCTTGAGGGTCTGCCGCCCATCCGAAACTGTGAATCCTTTTCCCTCTCCCCGGGGGAGAGGGACAGGGTGAGGGCGGACGTGAAAAACAAGCTAACATTTCTCCGGGGCAATCGGTCGTTCATGAACACGCCCATTTTAGCGTCCTGGCGCTGTTGGGAAGACGCAAAAGCATCAGGGTGCTTTTGGCGCCGCATTCAAATTGCCCTGTGCGGTTTCAACCAGTTCGCGGATGCGCTGCGCGTCGGCCTTGGCGTGTCCGTGACTGGCCAGCGGATCGCTGCCGCCGCTGGACTCAATTAAAATGTCCGACCAGATGAGTCCGGTCTTGATGTGCACCGAGGCGACCTTGGTGATACTGATGCTCATTTCGTCCTTGCTGAACCATGAACGTTTGTGCCGGACGACCGCCTTATCGGTCACTTCAATGACAGTGGGAAAGAGATGATTCCCACCCGTCCAACGACTCGCCTGAAATGTCTCCGAAGGCATGGGCAAAATGTGAAGCAGCGCCACGATGCAGGCAATGCAATTCAGAACTCGGTGCCTTTTACCAGGGACTGGGTTTTCTTGACCCGGCGGAAGGAACATGCCAATTTTCACCTTCGGTTCATTTAATGAGGCAAGGTTTAAACCAGCGTGAATGCCGCCAGCCGCGCGGTTTGTCTGTAATCCCGAAAATTCGCCAAAATGAAACGCAAAATCAGCATCGTGGTTCTGATTCTGGCCGTGCTGGCCGGCGCCCTGCTCTACACCTCCATCCAGGAGCCGCGCCGGATTGTTCTCACCGGTATTGTGATCACGGACGAAGTGATCGTGAGTTCGCAAATCCAGGGCCAGTTGCTCCGGTTATGGGTCCGGGAAGGTGACACCGTCACCAACGGGGAATTGCTGGCGCAGATTCAGCCGCAGGCATGGCAGGCCGATTTGGATTTTTACAAAAGCAGCGAAAAACAAGCCGCGGCCCAACTGATCCAGGCGCAGGCCGACCTGGAAAACACGAGTCTGAATTTCAAGCGGATTGAAGGTTTGTATTCCAACAAGGTCGAATCCGTGGAGACTTACGACCAGATGCGCACCGCCCGCGATGCCGCCAGGGCGAAGGTTGCATCCATTGAAAGCCTGATGCAAGCAGCCCGCGCCCAGGAGGAAAAGGCGCAGGTGCAGTTGGGCTATACTGAAATCCATTCGCCGATCAACGGCATTGTGGATACGCGCGCGGCGTTGCAGGGCGAAGTGGTCAATCCCGGCCAGGCCATCGTCACGCTGATTAACCAGGACAATCTCTGGGTGCGGGCCGATGTGCCGGAGACTTACATTGACCAGCTCCGCCTGGGGGAACAGTTGCCGGTGCAATTGCCCTCCGGCGCGATCCGCCAGGGAAAGGTGTTTTATCGCAGCGTGGATGCGGAATACGCCACGCAGCGCGACGTGAGCCGCACCAAACGCGACATCCGGACCTTTGAAATCCGCCTGCGCTGCAATAATTCGGACCGCAGCCTGGCGGTGGGGATGACGGCGTATGTCACGCTGCCGCTGGATGTCAAATGAGTCAAATGAGTGATTGGTTAAATCCGTTAAATGAGGGGCCAGCGTTGCCCTGTCAGCATTTAACCGATTTAACATATGTAACGATTTAACGAACTCATGTTTGCCGTTGAAGTTGACAATTTGACCAAGCGTTTCGGCAATTTTTGCGCCGTGGACGCGCTCAGTTTTGCCGTCGAGCGCGGTGAAATCTTCGGCCTGCTGGGCCCCAACGGCGCGGGCAAGTCCACGCTCATCCGCATGCTGACGACGCTGGTGCCGCCCACGTCGGGCACGGCGCGGGTCAACGGGTTCGACATTGTCCGGGCCGCGAACGGCGTGCGCCAGTCCATTGGCGTCATTCCGCAGGCGATGACCTCCGACCTGGAATTGAGCGCGGAGGAAAACCTGAACATTTTCGCCAAACTCTACGGCATCCCGCGCGAGCCGCGGCGGCGCGCCATCAAAACCTTGCTGCAGGCCGTGGACCTGGAGCCATGGGCGGACAAGCCGGTCAAAATGTTTTCCGGCGGCATGCGAAGGCGCCTCGAAATCGCCCGCGGCCTGGTGCATGAGCCGAATATTTTCTTTCTCGACGAGCCGACGACCGGCCTCGATCCGGTTTCGCGCGTGGCGGTCTGGGACATGCTCTCCCGGCTGAAACGCGAGCGCGATCTGACGATTCTTGTGACCACCCACTACATGGACGAAGCCGACAAGCTTTGCGACCGCGTGGCCATCGTGGATCACGGAAAACTGGCGGCGCTGGATTCACCGTTGAAATTGAAGGCCTCGATCCCGGGCAGGAATATTCTGGAAGTGAGCTTCTCCGAAGTGCCGGCCGGTTGGGAAAACACGCTGCGAACCCTGCCCGACGTGGCCGAGTTGAAGGCGGAGGACCACGTTTTCCGGCTGGCCTCGCACAACGGACCCCGCACCACGGTGGCCTTGATGGAAGCCGCCCGCGGCGCCAACGTCACGGTGACCTCGCTTTCCGTGCAAAGCACGACGCTGGACGACGTGTTTGTCCATTACACCGGCCATCAATTGCGCGACGCATTGCAGGCGCCGTCCCTGGCCGAGAGCCCGTATATCATGAAACGAGGCTGACGATGTTGTCGCGAGTCGCGAGTCAAGAGTCGAGGGCGGGCCGGAATGGCTGCCACCCTCGTTTTTTGACTCTCGTCTCTCGACCTTCGACCCTCGACCAGTAACATGCACCGCATCTGGGCCATCATCGAACGCGACCTGCGCCGGTTCCGGCGCAGTCCGACGTTGATTGTGATTTCCATGCTCATGCCGCTGGTGCAACTGGTGGTGCTGGGCTACGCCTTTGGCGGCAAGGTTAAAAACCTGGAAATCGGCATTGTGGACCAGGACCACGGCGTGCCGGCGATCAAGTTGAAGGGCATGTTCCAGGCGGTGGCGGCCAACGCCCGCACGTTCGACACGATTGCCTACAACGACCAGGCCGTCGCATTGCAGGACTTGCGCGATGGCAGGATTAATGGCGTGTTGACCATTCCGCCGCACTTCTCACGCAAGGTGCTCGCCGGCGCCAATCCGCGCGTGGCGCTGGTCGAGGACAACACCGACCAGTTCTCGACCTCGGCTCTGGGCGGCGCGTTGAGGGAATTGCTCGCGACTTACAATTCGCCGGCGGACCCGCCGCGGGAATCCGCCAACGCCACGCTGGACGTGGTCGAAATCTATCCGTATGTGCCCTACATTCAGTATCTGTTGCCGGGCACCATCACGCTCGCCATCTTCGTCTCGGCCATGATCGGCGGCGGCATCATCTTCATCGATGACAAGGCGCGCGGCCTGCATGAAGGCTACCTCGTCACACCCATCCGAAAGTTCGAGTTGATTCTCGGATTCAATCTGGCCGGTGCTATCAAGGCCATTATCGCCGGATTCGTACTGGCAACCGTCGGCTCCATCATCGCCGGAATTCCTGATCCGCTGAACGTCCTCCGGCTTGTGCGGATGATGGTGTTGGTGTTGGTGACGGCGCTGGCGCTCATCAGCATGATGTTTCTCCTGATGGTGCGCGTCAGCGACCCGCTGGTGCCGCGCGCCATCTTCGGCGTGCTCAACACCGTCCTGTTCTTCCCGAGCGGCGCGGTCTATCCCACGGCGTCGTTTCCGCCCTGGATGAAAGCCATCACCGTCGTTGACCCGTTCACCTACGCCGTGCACGGTTTCAAGCAACTGGTTCTGAAAAATACGGGGTTGACGTCCATCAGCACTGACATTGCTTTCCTTTTCGGCTTCACTGTGTTGGCCATGAGCGCCGCCACCCTGCTCTTCCGGCGCACGCTCTGAGAGTCTGGTTTCCTAAAACTTAAGGAGCCAGCCTTCATTGCCCGTGCGGTAGTCAATCACCTTTGCTTTCTCCGGCGTCACGAGAGCTTTTTCAAAAATGTGCAGCCGCCGGCGTGGGTCGGCGCAAATCAAACAAAGGAGAACAATATGGCGCGAACTGACGTTCGCGGCTACGAGATTCATTAAATTGCTCCAGTCCGCCGTGTTTACTGCTTGACGATGAGCATGCTGCAACGGGCGTGGTCGCTGTGGCCGATGACAATAAGATCGTAGCCGCCGTCCTTGGCGAAATTGACAATGACCTTGGCCGCGTGGCCGGCACGGCTTTCACAGGCAATTTCAAGGCCCTGTTGCTTCGCCAGCTCCGCCACTTCGCGTTTGCGTTCCTCGAAATAATCGGCGGCGGCTTCGGCTTCGCCCTCGGGCTCGCCGGCCAGGTCGGCGTGCCGCGGCAATGGTTGCCGCACCCAGAGCGCCGTGATTTGGGCGTTGTAATGTTTGGCGGCCACGGCGGCGCGCTCCAGCGCCGCCTTTCCGCCTTTCGATCCGTCGTAACCCACCAGAATATACCAGATGCTTTCCGCCATGAAATTCAGGTTTGAGCCGGCGGCTCTTCGGCGGCGCGATAATCAATGACCCGGACTTTTTCCAGGGTGACGAGACCGCCGGTCATCATTTCATCGAGCACCGGCAGGAAGGTGTTGATCCTTTCCTCAGTATCCACGATTTCGATGACCAGCGGCAAATCCATCGAGAGCCGGAGAATCTTGGCCGTGTGCAGGCGGCTGGTCTTGCCGAACCCCATCGGCCCGCGCAGCACGGTCGCGCCGGCCAGGTGCATTTCCCGCGCTTTGAGCACAACTGCCTCGTACAGCGGCTTGTGCTGCCAGCGGTCGCTTTCGCCGATAAAAATTCGCAGCAACATCGCGTCGTGAGGAAGGTGCATAGTTTTTTATTTGAGTTGATTCAGGTGATTGGCGAGCAGGAATCCCAGCCACACACCGGCCAGGCACAAGACGACCGATAATAGAACGTTTGCGCCCGCCCGCAGCCATTGGCCGTCGTTGGCCAGATTCAACGTTTGCAGGCTGAACGAGGAAAACGTCGTGTAGCCGCCGCAGACGCCAACCATGAAAAAGGTTCGAACCAACCCCGGGACGAAAAGTCGTCCGTCCGGGCCGGTCATGGTGGCGAAGAAACCGATGGCGAGTGAACCGGTGATATTGATGAGCATGGTGCCCCACGGAAAGGTTTCGCCAAAATGGCGTGAGACAAGGCCGTTAATCCAGAAACGGCCGACACTGCCCAGCGCACCACCGATTGCCACCCAAAGATACATCAGCATAAAAATACTCCTGCCAACAACCCCGAACGCTTTCGGGGCTGCCGGTAGGAGTCATCAGCGCTGAAATCGTCTGCCCCGAACGCTTTCGGGATAGCGCGGTTTTCCCATTGAGGGAAGGCAAACTCCATTGCCTGCCGGTAGTAAACCGCCAACCGGCCTTCGCCGCAAGCAATTTCCGTCGCCGCAAACATTTTGCTTTGCTCGTGGCGTCGGCTCGGCAGAGCGGCGCCAATCCGGAATATTAAAGCGTGCGGCTTTCTGCCGAAAGCCGCTACGCCCCTTTTGTTACCTCCATTTTGGCATTTCGCATTTTACGGCTTGGCTTTAGGGTTGGGCCCGTCCGCCGGATAAAATGAAAACACTGCACGCATACCTGACCCGCCAGGTGCTCGCCTCCTTGTTACTGGGCATGGCGGTATCCACTTTCGTGTTGCTGATTGGCGATGGACTCAAGGAAATCCTCCCCTTGCTCATCAGCGGCCAGGTGCGGGTCAGCGTGGTGTTGGAGGCGATTGGCCTGTTGATCCCGTTTTTCTGGGTCTATGCGCTGCCGATGGGCCTGCTGACGGCCACGCTGCTCGTCTTCGGCCGGTTCAGCGCCGACCAGGAACTCACCGCCGCGCGCGCCAGCGGCATCAGTCTGCTTTCGCTCGTCATGCCGGTCTTACTCCTGAGCCTGTTCTGCTGCGGCCTCAGCGCCTGGATCAATCTGGATTTGGGGCCGCGTTCGCGCGTGGCGTTCAAGGAGCTGACTTTCCGCGCGCAGGCCGATCTGGCGCGGCTCCAACTGCCCGAGCGGCAGTTCATCCGCGACATCCCCGGCTACATTATTTATGTGGACAAAAATCACAGCGGCCATTTGCAGGACGTGATGATCTTTAAGCTGCAAAACGGAACCAATGTGACCAGCACCATTCGCGCGCCGCAGGGGCGGTTGAAGGTGGACGCGCAAAACAAGGCGCTGATGCTCGAGTTGTTAAACGCCCAAAGCGTGAAGATAAACCCGAACGGCAGCTCGACGATCAGTTTCCTTAAAGGATGGTCCTCGTACACCTACCAGCTACCATCCACGGACAAGCCCGCCTACCATCCGGCCATCAGTGACATGACCTTCTGGCAACTGCACAATGAATTGGCCGATTTGAACCGGAAACTCAGTTTGCCGCCCGAACTGGACGAGGTGGGCCCGGAAGGACGTCCAATGCAATCCCAGGAAGCGCAGAAACAACGGGAAGACCTGACGGAACCGCTTCGGGTGGAGATGCACCGGCAGGTTGCCTTTTCCTTCGCGTGCTTCAGTTTCACGCTCATCGGCATCCCGCTTGGCATCCGCGTTCACCGGCGCGAGACGAACGTCGGCATCGCCATCGCGCTGATTCTGGTAGTCATTTACTTCTCCTTTATCGAGCTGGGCGAATCGCTTTCCGCCCGCCCTGAATTTGCTCCCCACCTGATTTTCTGGCTGCCCAACTTCATCTTCCAGGCCGTCGGCGCCGTCCTGCTCTGGCGCGCCAACCGGGGAATATGATGGTTCAATGAGTTGAATGAGTGGTCGGTTAAATAAGTCCCCCGGGTAACAATCGCCATTTGACTCATTTAACCAGTCACTTATTTAACTGCTGTCCTGCGATAAACCTTCCCCACCGCCGCCTGGTCCACCGGCTTAACGATAATCTCGTCAATGTTCACGTGCGGCGGGCGGCTGGCGATCCAAACTAAAATTTCCGCAATATCTTCCGCGATCAGCGGCCTCGTGCCTTCATACACTTTGTCCGCACGCTCGACGTCGCCCCTGAACCGCACCAGCGAAAATTCCGTTTTCGCCAGGCCGGGATCCACCGAGGTGACGCGAATGCCTGTGCCCAGCAATTCAAAGCGCAGCGTGCGCGAGATATGCAATTCGCCCGCCTTGGCCGCCCCATAAACCGCGCCTCCCTCATAAGCCTGCCGCCCGGCGACCGAACCGATGTTGATGATGCTCGCGCCCGCGTCGTGCGGCATCAACGGCAGCGCCGCGCGCGTCACCCGCAGCACGCCCAGCACGTTCGATTGCATCATCGCCTCCCAATCCGCGTCCTTTCCCTCAGCCACCGTATCCAAACCGTGCGCCCCCCCGGCATTGTTGATTAAAACCTGCAAACCTCCGGCCGCGGACTTCCGCCTTCCGATTATCTGTTTCGCCCAACCCATGAACACTTCCACACTCGAGGTTTTGCCCACGTCCAGTTCATGAAAGAGTGCCTCCCCTGCCCCGGCCTTCTTCGCTTCCGCCGCGACCTGCCGCAACCGCTCCACGCGCCGCGCGCCCAGCAACAGTTTTGCGCCTGCCGCGCCAAACGCCCGCGCCGCCGCCGCGCCGAATCCCGAGGACGCGCCCGTAATCAAAACCCATCTGTTTTTAAGCAAACTCATGCGCGCAATCTTCATCGGCTATAGGGTTAGTTCAAGGTGAATTTGCTGCTCAGATCCCGTTTTGAGAATCGGCGTTGTGCCCCAAAGCAAGGGTTGAATCCCCTCGCCCCAACCCTCAGGACGCGTCAGCAATAACCTTGTCATCAATTTTTGCGCGTGCGGCTTCGAGGCATCCGTCCTACTTTCACCAAACGTAGCCTTATGAATACCAGAGTATTGTCCATTCTCTTTGCCTCCCTCGTTCTGCCGTCCATTTGCGGCCGGGCCGGCAATTATACCAACTTCGACGTGGCCATTTACATTCCGGTGGGCGTGGTGCGCAGTTTTGAGAATCCGCAAAAGTTGCAGGATGACTGGGACCGCATCAGCGCCCAGTTGAAAGTGGACAAGGTTTATATCGAGGTGCAGCGCGATCGCGACCTGGCAAGCGACGAACTGCTGGAGCGGGTCAAAAAATTCTTTCTCGACCGCGGCGTGCGCGTGGCGGGCGGCATGGCGCTGTCCGACGGTGGCTATGGCCAGTTCAAATCATTTTGTTACACCCACCCGCAGGACCGGCAATTCATCCGGAAGGCAGCCGAGCTGGCGGCGCGGCATTTCGACGAAGTGATTCAAGACGACTTTTTCTTTGCAAACACCAAAACCGATTCCGATATCGCGGCCAAAGGGACGAACACCTGGACGCAGTTCCGGCTCGCGCTGATGGATGACGCGGCGGAAAACCTGATCATCAAGCCGGCGCGCGCGGTCAATCCCAGGGTCAAGCTCGTCATCAAGTTCCCCAACTGGTACGAGCACTTCCAGGGACTCGGCTACGACCTCGACCGGGAGCCGAAACTGTTCGACGGCATTTACACCGGCACGGAAACGCGCGACCCCGTCATCACCGACCAGCTTTTGCAGCCATACGAGAGTTACGAAATCATCCGGTACTTTGACAACGTCGCCCCGAAACGCAACGGCGGCGGCTGGGTGGACACGTACAGCATCCGGTACCTTGACCGCTATGCCGAGCAGCTTTGGGACACCCTGTTTGCCAAGGCGCCGCAAATCATGCTGTTCGAATGGTCGGCGATGAGCCGGCCCGTCGTGCCGGGCGACCGCGAGGCGTGGCAAAATCTGCACACGAGCTTCGATTACAGCCAAATGCTGGCGGATTTTAAAACCCATCCTCCGGCCGGCCTGACGAATCCGACCATCGCTTCGGTTGCCAGTTACAGCCTGAAACAATTGGACCCATTCCTTGGGCAACTCGGCAACCCCATTGGCATTGCCAGCTACAAACCCTATCAATCCACCGGCGAAGATTTTCTGCACAATTACTTTGGCATGATTGGCATCCCGATTGAGCTGTATCCATACTTCCCGACCAACGCGGATCTGGTGTTGCTGACCGAATCGGCGAAGTTCGACCCCGACATCGTCGCCAAGATCAAAGGGCAACTCGCCGCCGGCAAATCCGTCGTCATCACTTCCGGCCTGCTTCAGGCGCTGCAAGACCGGGGCATCAACGACATCGTGGAACTGCGCTACACCGACCGCAAGCTGCTCGCGCGCGAGTTTTACGGCGGGTTCGGCGCCGGCAACGGGGCCGACCTCGGCAACGACCCGAATGCGGCCATCCTGTTGCCGGTGATAGAATTTCTGACCAATGACGCCTGGCCGCTGGTGCGCGCCGTGTCCAACGGCGGCGTCTGTCCGCTCTTGCTCATGGACCGCTATTCCAAGGGCGTGCTCTACGTCCTGACGATACCCGACAACTTTGCCGATCTATACCGGCTGCCGCCTGCCGTCACGAGCGCGCTGAAAGATTATCTGCTGCGCGATTTTCCCGTTCGTATGGACGGCCCCAGCCAGGTCGCGCTGTTCGCGTATGATAACAATACATTCATTGTTGAATCCTACTTGCCTACGGAAATCGACGTGAAGGTTTCTGTGACCGGTGAATTCACCAGGCTGCGGAATCTGGTCACGGGCGAAGAAATTACCGGCCAGGCGCCGGAACAATCGTGGGGCTTCGGACGACAGCAGTCTCTCGGTGAAAACCGCCACTCTTTCAACGTCCATCTGCTACCACACAGCTACGCGGTTTTCGCCGTGGAGAAGTAAACCCATCAGCCAACGCCAAGCCGCCCGGGTGAACCTCAAACTCCACGGAACGAGACCCGCGAGAATGATCAAGCTGAGGACACCAGGCTCGGGAACCGGTGTCACGTAAGTCTGGAAAGGCAGGTCCGATCGTCCAAAGTCGCCCAGCGGCACCCAGATCCCGGCCGGATTGGGCTGGCTGTTAAAGAATGCGGCGCCGCCCTGGTACGGATCGCCCAGCGGACCCTGGAGAAGGCTAAAATCGTCGGTAGCAGCGTTCAGCACACTCAAAACGATGGCGAATTGGTCTCCCGCTGAGAAGTTGACGGGAGCGGACAAATCCAAACGCCGGAAACCTGTGGGGTCGCTCAAGAAATCCGGCAGGCTGGAACCGGGAATGGTCTGCGAAGTCAACACTGTCCCGTTGGGGATGCCACCATTAACCCTTTCGATTTGCACGATCAAGGTCCCGGAACCGGCCACGGGCAAGCCAACCGAGTTAAGCCAGCCCGACATCCCGGCGGTTGCCACTTGCGCCAGCAGTTGATCGCTGGAACCTCCGACGGCGTTTGCGCCCACAGTGGTATCCACGATCGGTTGGCTTTGATCCAAATAGATACTACCAAAGGCCGAAGTGAGACAAAGCAGGCCTGATGTTGTGACCAGGGCCAATAGAGTTTTCATACACGAAACGACGCTACTTCAAAAGCCAATCACCACCATATTATCTAATCATTTATGCCCGCGCTGTCAAGCCATAACCGGGCAACGAAACACCATCACCATCGGAGGGCTGAACGTCGGTTAAGCTTCGCAAGGCATTTGCGCGGCTCACCTTGCGTGGGAACGACCATCAGCGCCAACATAACTTCTCCAAGGGCGACGGGTGCCGCCGGAGCGCAACGTGCGGCAGGAATCCGATGATACGCTTT
>DASZAB010000207.1:0-31666 GCA_035945675.1 Verrucomicrobiia bacterium
TGGTTATTCATGTCTGGCCACCGTCTTCTGGCAGCCAGGCCATAGCCATCGGACTGATCTGGTTGTGCCTGACCGTCATTTTCGAGTTTTTCATGGGCCTGGTGCTCATGAATCGGTCCCTGGCCCAGGTGCTGGCCGACTATAACCTGCTGGCTGGTCGCGTCTGGCTGATCTTCCTCGTCTGGCTTACGGTCGCACCGTGGTTGTTCTTTCGCTTCAATTCAGCCGCTCCGCCCTGAGCCAATGGCGGTTGGCGTAGCGGATTTTCCGGTCTTCGTGCGTCTGAACCTATCATTTACCGGTGAATAACTCTTTCTTGCCACCAATCGTCCGCCCGTCATGCTTGTCCCTGTCCGAACAGTCTGAATCCGAAAGGACATTTTTTATGTTGGATCAAGCGCACAGGTCTGCTCACGAACCGAGCATCAGCCTCACCCTGGCAAAGGTCACCGAAGGCAATCCAGGCGGCACCGTCAATGTCCCTGCGTCACGACTCCTGGCTTACGATCAGCAATTGGGCTTCACCCGCCTGAAATTAACCGGCGGCACCATTTTGGATGTCAAAGAAGGAACCGATCAGATCGACCGGCTGGTTCGTACCGCCGCAGCACGGGGCAATCCGGCTTTGCAATGACGGGAAGGCTGCCGGAAGACAAGGGAACTTACGTTCTCATCGCTTCGGTTTGCCAGATGAAGCGGTTGGGAATCGGCTCCCTTGGCAAATTCGATATGGTTCCTGGGTTTTATGCTTACGTAGGCAGCGCTTTTGGCTCAGGTGGCCTGCGTGCCCGTATCGGTCACCACCTGGAATCCACGGTTACACCGCACTGGCACATTGATCACCTGCTCCAGATCGCCACGCTCGTCGAAGTCTGGTACAGCACCCAAAACCGGAAACTCGAACGCCATTGGGCTGATCTCCTGGCCGAAATGCCTGGCTTTCACGTGCCGATTCCACGATTTGGTTCTTCGGATTATCACCGCAGCCGGTCCAGCCATTTATTTTATTCAAAGCGCCGACCTTCCTTTCGGTGTTTTCAAGAAGCTGTCATGACCCAATTTGCGGGGGTCGAGGTTGAACGGTATGGCGTGATGCAGCAGGTCGAAAAGATTGGTCGTTGAAGATGCGCAGCGGTTGAAGCCGAATAATTTTGGTGCCAGTTAGTGCCAGAGGGGTCCAACTTCTAGTATCTTAATGTGGTACATTGACGTAGCGGACGGAAGTGCTTGACTTTTATCGTAAACATTTTATATTCATCCTGTTGCTAGTCCGTTACGTGCAACTCGCACATTGACTTAGCGGAAAGCACCCTTCCGTGTGATGCGGGACGGCTTTTTACACCCATGCCTTGCGTATCAACCAGGTCTTGATGACCTGCGTCAGGGCCACGTAGCAGAGCAGTGTCAACAGCAGGAACGGCCAGAACTGCCACGGCAACGGAACGAATCCCAGGAACCGCGCCACCGGTGAAAAGGGCAGCCACGCCCCGACGCCCATGATGGCGATGGTGGTCATGGTCAACTGCCAGCTCGCCCGTGATTGAATGAATGGAATCAGGTTGGTGCGAATGACGTGGACAATGAGCGTCTGGGTCATGAGCGATTCCACGAACCAGCCGGTGCTGAACAGGGCGGCGGCATAAGTGTGATCCGCATCCACCGGGCTGGAGAAACGCGCCGCCAGCATCGGCGGCGCGGCCAGCGCCAAGCCGCTGCACTTGAAGAAAAACCACATCAGACAATACGTGGTGTAATCGAAAATCGAACTGATGGGACCGATGAACACGATGAACTTCGCAATCTCACCCATCGCCCACGGGCGAGGCTTGATGATCTGTTGCGGGCCGACATTGTCCGTGGGGATCGGCACCTGCGAAAAGTCGTAAAGCAGATTGTTCGTGAGCACCTGAATGGGTTGCATCGGCAGGTACGGCAGCCAGGCGCTGGCGCCCAGGACGCTGAACATGTTGCCGAAGTTCGAACTGGCGCCCATGCGGATGTACTTCAAAATGTTCACAAACACCTTGCGGCCTTCGAGCACGCCTTCTTCCAGCACCATCAGATTCTTTTCCAGCAGAATCATATCGGCGGATTCCTTGGCGATATCCACCGCGTTGTCCACGGAAATGCCCACGTCGGCGGCCCGCAGCGCCGGCGCGTCGTTGATGCCATCCCCCATGAAGCCGACGACGTGCTTCTTGCGCTGGAGCGCCTGCACGACTCGTTTTTTATGGGCGGGCGAAAGGCGCGCAAAAATGTCCGTCGTTTCCACCGCCTCGGCGAGCTGTTCGTCGGAAAAGTTTTCCACCTCGCTGCCGAGCACGATTTTTTCCGCGTGAATGCCGACTTCGCTGCAAACTTTGCGAGTGACGAGGTCATTGTCACCGGTCAGTACCTTGACGGTCACCCCGTGCTGCCGGAGTGCGGTGATGGCCTTGGAGGCAGTGTCTTTGGGCGGGTCGAGAAAGGCCAGATATCCGGTCAGGACCAGATCGCTCTCGTCGGCCTTGGTAAACGTGGTTTGCTGTCCCAGCTTTTTGGTGGCCACCGCCAGCACGCGAAAACCGTCCTCGCTTAACTCATTGACTTGCTGTACCAGGTCGCCGACCAACACCGGTTCCATGGGGAAAATTTCCCCCTCGCTTTCAAAATGCGTGCATTTGGCAAAGACCGCTTCCGGTGCGCCCTTGGTCAGCAGTTGCCGTTCACCGTTCGGGCGTTCGACGGCCACGGACATCATCCGGCGGGAAAAATCGAACGGGATTTCATCCACCATTTTGTATTTGTCGAGACCCAGCTCGCTGTGCAGTTGCTTGTATTGCAGCACGGCGCGGTCGAGCAGGTTTTTCAACCCGGTCTGAAAATGGCTGATGAGATAGGCATCGCGGAGGACGGTTTCGCTTTCGTTTTTGAAGACGTCGCAATGCAGTTCCAGAATGACATGGTCGATCGTCAGCGTGCCGGTCTTGTCGGTGCACAGCACGTCCATGGCGCCGAAGTTCTGGATGGAGTTGAGTTTCTTGACGATGACCTTTTTCTTCGACATCGCAATGGCGCCCTTGGACAGGCAGACGGACACAATCATCGGCAGCATTTCCGGCGTCAGCCCGACCGCCACCGCCAGCGCGAAGAAAAAGGCTTCCTTCCAGTTGTGCTTGAAGAGGCCGTTGATGAGAAAAACCATCGGGACCATCACGAACATGAACCAGAGCATCAGCCAGACGAATTTTTTCACGCCCCGGTCGAAGGCGGTTTCCACCTGTTGCCCGGCCAGGCTGCTGGCCATCTTGCCGAAGTACGTGTGCGCGCCGGTCGCCACGACCACCGCGGTGGCCGCGCCGCTTTCCACGCTGGTGCCCAGGAAACAAATATTCGTATGTTCGATGGACGAGACATTCAGGCGCGGATCGCGGGTGTCCGATTTTTCCACCGGGAGTGATTCGCCCGTCAACGTGGCCTGGATGATGAACAAGTCCTTGGCAGAAATGAGCCGCACGTCGCCAGGAATCATGTCGCCGGCGGACAGTTTCACGATGTCGCCCGGGACGAGGTGTTGCAAGGGAACTTCCTTCGGCTGTCCGTCGCGCAAAACCGTGGCGGTGACTTTGATCATCGCCTTTAATTTGGCGGCCGCCTGGTCAGCCCGTGTTTCCTGCACGAAACGCAGCGACACCCCCAAGGCCACCATCACCAGCATGACGATGCCGCCATAAAACTCTGACACGTCGCGGTCCTCCGGCTTTTCGTGGTAATAACTGGCAAACGAGGCTATGGCCAGGACCGTCAGCAGAATCACCAGGGGATTGCGGACCGCGACCCAGAGCCGGTGCAGCCACTCGTGCCGCCGTTCCTGCGCGACCTCATTCGGGCCATACTGTTCGAGCCGCGCCGCCGCTTCTTCCTCCATCAGGCCGTTGGGCGACGCGCTGAGCGATTGCAGGACGTCGGAAATCTCCCGGGTCGCGGCTTCGCGCACCAGATCGGCGGCACGTGGATTGTTGGAATTGTTCGAACCGGCCATAAATTTGTACCATCCGGGCGACTCGCACTGGCACGTCCCCACCTCGCGTGTCAGTCCATGCAAATAGTGTTGCCCGCCGGCCAATCTTTCGCAAGCCTTCGTGCGCTGATGTCTGAAACTCCGTTGCTCATTGCCACGCGTAACGCCCATAAAACGGGCGAAATCCGCGCCCTGCTGGGTGACCGGTTCCGGTTGCTGACGCTCAATGATTTTCCCGAGGCGCCCAGGGTGATTGAAGACGCTCCGACATTTGCCGGCAACGCGACGAAAAAGGCGGTTGAACTGGCGAAATGGCTGGCGGAGAAACATTCAACATTCAACATTCAACATTCAATGCTGAAGTTTGTACTGGCCGATGACTCTGGATTGGAGGTGGACGCATTGAACGGCGCGCCAGGTGTGCACTCGGCACGGTTCGCCGCGCTGGATTCGGCGAAATCTGGGAACACACCGGATGCCGACAACAACGCCAAGCTTTTGCGCCTGCTCAAGGACGTTCCGCTGGAAAAACGCACCGCGCGGTTTCATTGCGTCATTGCCCTGACGCCCGTCCTGCCGGAAAAGGTCGAGGTCGCGCCTGACGTGCCGGAGCGCCGCGAAGGCAGTTCACCGGTTTGTTACGCGGACGAATTTGAAATGCAGACCAGGTTGTTCGACGGAGTGTGCGAAGGCCGGATGATTTTCGAGCCGCGGGGCAAAAATGGTTTCGGCTACGATCCACTGTTTGTGCCGGTTGGATTTGAGCAGACGTTCGCGGAACTGGGGGCTGACACTAAGAACAAACTGAGTCACCGGGCCCGGGCCCTGCAAAAACTTCGGGAATATTTCGGCGGAATTCGCTGACCGAAGGCAAGTGCGATTCCGGCTTCTTATTTGTTCAGCCGGAAGAAAAGATTGCCACCGGTGATGGTGTTGGACACCACGCTCTGGTAACCCGCTAACGTCGAATAGTTGCTGGCCGCCAACCAGCTTCCCGGGGACAGGTTGGTGTTGGATTGCAACTGATAGGCGGTTGCCCAGGCGGGCCAACTGACGACATTTTGTCCCCCGGCCCGGGACAGATTCAGACCGGGGGGAACGCTGGCGGTGGACACTACGGTTGTGCTTGCGCCCACCGTGCTTTGAATGGTCAGGTAAATCGGATAATCGCCGGCGTTGGTGTAGGTGTGCGAACCGAGCACATTTTTGCGGCCGTTCAAACCGTTGACAATGACGCCGCTGTTGGTCGAGTTGTCACCCCAGTTGATGAACGCGGTGAAATTACCGGCGGGGCTGTTGGGCACACCGTTGGTGAAGGTGGCCAACAGTTGATTCGTAAACGGCCTCAACGCAATAGCCGTGAAGTTGGTGGCTTGCGCCACGATAGGTGTATCGCCAAAGGTAAAGGAGTAAGTTTGGGCATCATAAGGAGGCCAATAGTTGGGTGGATAGTTTTGAAAGTAATATCCCCAGTTCGGGTTGGAACTCACATAGAAATTCAAGTTTATCGGCCCGGCATAATTCGCCGAAGATTTCAAGAACAATTGAAGCTGTCCCTGTGCATTTGTGACATTGTAAGTCAGGGTCTTTAATACACTGTTGGTGATAATAAAAGTCGAGTTGGAGGCGCCATTGTAGGAAGACTGATCGGCAAATTGTGGAAACCAGTATAATGTCTCACCGTCCAGGCCAACGGCATTCAGAACATTTGTCAGCGTCACGTTCACGGGCCCGACCAGGTTGGTCACCGCGCTTCCATAAAGGAACGCCTGACCATTGCTGTTGGTGTCGGCCAGCGAGGTGGCGGTGAAAGTGTTCGTTGTGCGCCCGCCCGCGCCGTCATCCGCGATGACGCTGATGGTTCCGACCACACCGTTGACGTTGGTGCTGAGCAAAGTCAGCACCGTGTCCGCGGTGTCGGGAACAAACGACGCCTTGGTGATAATCACATCAGCAAGCGGACGGGAGGCGCCGTTGGTCGGCGTATTGATGATGTTGGTGAGCACGTTGAAACCGCGCACCAGTTGTCCGAACAGCGTGTAACCGAAATCGAGAAACCGTTGCGGGCCGGACGTGACAAAGAATTGCGAACCGTCGGTGTCCTTGCCGGAGTTGGCCAGCGCCAGTTGCCCGTTGCCGCTGAAAATGGCCTGCGGATTGAACTCATCGTCGTAACGGAATACCGGCCCGCCGCTGCCGTTGGTGTTCGGGTCACCGCCCTGAATCACAAAACCGGGCACGACGCGATGAAAGACGGTGTTGCTGGTGTAGAGGCCGGATTCGGTCAGCCCCTGAATCACGTCCACCGTGTGCGGCGCATATTCGCGAAACAGCATGAACGTCATGTCGCCAATGTTGGTCACGGTAACCATGCCACCGCGGAACGGGGTGGGAAATGCGCCGGGGGCGTTCGAGGGCGCGGCTTGGACGATGGACATTTTCCAGAAAGGTTCATTCGTGTGGACCTGCACAATTATAGCATTCGTGCTGCTGGTGGCCGTAAACGTCAGTGGCCGGCCGTTTGGTGACGTGGCCGTCACCGGTACGCTCAAGGATTTGCCGGCGGGAATGGTCGCGCTGGGAATGGGATCAATCACCGGCACTGCAGAAGCAGAAAAGGCCAGGACTCCGGAAAACAAAATGGCACCCAGGATGTGACGGCCATTCATATCATGATATGGCTGAGATTATATCACATTCCGAAATGGCGCGCAATTTTCCTGTCTATCTGGTGGTGTTTTGATTTGAAGTTTGGAGTTCCGCGTTTACGCGGTTTCGGGCCGCCTAAAGGCGGAACGCCGAGCGAATTTAGGACAGTACTGTTTATTTGAGCAGACTTCCCAACTGCAACTTCCGGCGCAGCAAACCATTGTCGGCGCACATCCGGAGTTTTCCGCCCGGCGCGGGCAAGACATAAAATTCGCCGCCGGCACATTCGATCAACAACGCGCCCGCGGCCACGTCCCACAAATTGATGGTGCGTTCGATGTAGGCGTCCAGGCGGCCGCAGGCGACGTAAGCCAGTTCCAGCGCCGCCGAACCCATGATGCGGATTTTTTTGACGCGTCGCGCCAGCCGGTTCACGTGCGGCAGGCTCTTCTCCAGGTTTTCCTGGCTCTTGGAAAAGCCCATCGCGATGACGGCTTCCTCCAGGCGCGAACGCCGGCTGACGCGGATGATTCGTCCGTTCAATCGCGCCGGCCCGCCGCGAACGGCCGTCCAAAGTTCGTCGGTGAAGGGACCATAGATGACACCCAAGAGGGTGACGTGTGCCCGGCCTTCGCTCAGAAGCTCCGGCCCGGCAGGCGCGTGACGCGTGACCTGATTTTGTTCGCGGCTCCGGGTGCTTTTCCTGTCACCCGTCATCTGCCACTTGTCACTTTTCGATTGCAGCGCAATCGAAACCGCCGCGTGCGGCAGGCCGAAGAAATAATTCACCGTCCCGTCAATCGGGTCCACCACCCAGCGGTATTCGGCATTCACGTCGCCGGAATCGCCTTCCTCGCCGAGCAGCGGGATTTGGGGAAACGCGGCGCGCAGGATATTTCCGATGAGCTTCTGGCAGCGCACGTCCAGTTCGAGTTTGATGTCATGGGCCTCGCTCACCTTGACGCGTTTAGGCCGATGCCAGTTGGCGTACATGAGCCGGCCGGCGGCGCGCGCGGCTTTCACGGCGACTTTCTGGGCAGCAATCAAATTCACAGCCAGAGTTGATGCCAGCAAAAGAGCTCCCGGTCGAGATGTTTTGGAAATGCGCGAAGGACTCAACGCCGCGGGGGCAAATCCAAAGTCTCTGAAACTTCTTCCTCGCCGTCGGGTGTGAAAGTTAACAGTTGTAACTGGTGATTGGTTTCCCGCAGCGAATAATTTCCTGGCGAATCTTCCTCGTGGACCTTGCCGCCAACCAGCAGATTATCCCAGCTCCCCTCGTAATAGGGTGTGGCATTGGTGGGATTGGAAATTAAGTTTTGAAGTTCATTGCGTGCTTCGTCAACGGTTTTCGGTTCGAGATCGTCCAACACAAGGCGAAGGGCTATTCCTTGTTCGCCCCATCGACCAAAAAGATGGGTATTCATCAATTTAACCTCGATTTTCGGCAAGCTGAGATACGACGAACCGACGATTACGATGCTGGCACCTGTCACGAGGCCAATCGATCCCAAAAGATGCCTTTTTTGCCTTTCGCTGGCGAATGTGAAAAGGCAGGCCATAATGAGACCGGCGGCAAAGAATACCATCCCCCAGTCAGGCCGTGTTTTACAGAAACAACGCGGCCAGGCTGAAGTAGAACAGCAGTGTAAAAATGTCCGTGAAGGCAAGCGTCACCGGTCCGGCGGCAATCTTCGGATCCAGCCGCAGCGCGTGCAAGGCCGCGGGAACGCTCAACCCGAAAAAGCACGCCGCACACAGCGCCAGCAGGATGCTCGCGCCGATGACGACACCCGCCAGCCCGGTCCCGCGCCACAGCCAGACAATGAGGCCAACCACCGTGCCGCAACCAGCGCCCAGCAGCAGAGCCGTGCCTGCCTCGCGCCGAAACGCCCGGACATACCAGCCAAAGCTTGGGTTGGCCGCGCGCAAAGCCTGAATCGTCACCGTCATGGACTGAACACTCACGCTCTCTCCCAGTCCGAGAACCAGCGCGAGGAAGAACGCCAGGACGATGCTCTTGGCGAGGGTGACGGCATAAACGCTGGCGAGCAGCGCGCAGAGCGTGCCGCTGCCAATGGTGGCCAGCAGCCAGGGAAAACGAAATCGGAACGCCCGCAGCGGCGATGCGTCATGCACCTGTGACACGCGGAAACCGATGGACTCAAACAACGCATCGGTCTGCTCGCGCTCGGCAATGTCGAAGGCCTCCTCCGTCAGCAAACCCACGTCCACCACCCCCACAATCTTTCGCGATTCGTTCACCACGGGCAAGGCCAGGAACCGGTGCAGGACAAACGCTTCGCACGCCTCCAGCACGGTCGCCGTGTCGGGAATGGCCACCACCCGCCGGATCATCAGCTCCGACAACCGCCGCTCCAACGGCGCCGTCAGCAACTGGCGTGTGGGCAGCACGCCGGCCAGGCGCTCAGCCGCGTCCACGACATAGAAATAGACAATCTTTTCGCCGACCCCGCGCTGCCGGATGGCGTCCAGCGCCTGTTGGACAGTGAATGCCTCGGGCAGGATGGCCGCGTCCTTGCGGGCGACCGCCAAAACCGGCTGATGCAAATGGTCCTGTTGATCCGTCAACTCCACGGCGGGAGAAATTAGACGAGTTGTTCAATTAGGAAAGCCGGAATTCTCCACGACCGGAAGAACGGCATGAAAACGGCCCCGCCGGGTTGGCATTCAAGGTGCTGGTGGAGGTGCTTCGTCAGGCCCACAGGGTTTACGACATAAAATGAACGTTGAATTATTTCCCAACGAACAGCAGCTTTGCGCGGCCAAAGTTCTCATCATTGACGATGAGGCGGCGGACATCCGGGTGCTCGAATGGACCTTGCGCGCGGCCAAATATTCCAACGTCCGCAGCGCGACCGACTCGACCCGGGCGCTGGAGATTTTCAACCAGTTTCAACCCGACCTGGTATTGCTGGATTTGTACATGCCCCGACCGGATGGATTTACCCTGCTGAAACAGTTTCAGGAGACTACCCCCGCCGGGGATTTCCTGCCGGTGCTGGTGCTCACCGGGTATGACACGGCCGAGACGCGCAACCAGGTAATGGCCGCCGGGGCCAACGACTTCCTCGGCAAACCCATTGATTGTTCGGAAGTCATGCTGCGGATCAGAAATTTACTGCAAACCCGTTTCCTCCACCGGCAGGCGCGGGAAATGCAGAAACAACTGAAAGCCATCGCGGCGGTCGGGGAAGCCAACCTCCCAACCCGGGCCGGTCGAAACCGCAACTGAATGACCGTATCCCGGCCTGAATGATGGAAACGATTCCGACTGCACAACTCGACCGATTGCTGGCGGCCATGGTTCAAAGCGCCGAGGGCATCTCGGATTTGCTGTTTGTGACCGGCAAACCGCCGCAGGTGGAAGTTCACGGCAAACTCAAGCCGTTTGAAATGGAACCGCCCGAATCCGTGCTCACCCACAAACGCATTGAAGGGCTGGCGGGAGCCATTATCAATGGCAATGAACGGCTGATGCAGGACCTGATGGGGCGCGGTTCGTGTGATTGCAGCTATTCCCTGGAAAATTTTTGCCGGTTCCGCGTCAACATCTACCGTCAGAACGGATGTTATGCGATGGTGTTGCGCAAGCTGCAATCCCAGGTTCCCTCCCTGAAAGTGCTCGGGCTGGCGCCCGCGTTCTACGAAGTCATCAAGGAGAAGAACGGCCTCATTTTCGTGACCGGCGCCACCGGCAGCGGCAAAACCACCACGCTGGCGGCCATGTTGAATGAAATCAACCAGACCAATGAGGTCCACATCGTCACCCTGGAAGATCCCATTGAATTTCTGCATCCGCATCTCAAGTCCACCTTCAGCCAGCGCGAATTGGGGCGCGATTTCTACACCTTTCCGGACGGCATGCGGGCCGCCTTGCGCCAGGCGCCCAAGGTGATTCTGGTCGGTGAAATCCGCGACCGCGAGACGATGGAGATTGCGCTTACAGCCGGCGAGACCGGCCACGTGGTTTACAGCACCCTGCACACCATCAGCGCCGGGCAGACCATCCAGCGCGTTTTGGGCATGTTCACCAAGGATGAGGAACAGCAGGTGCGCGAGCGCCTGGCCGGCAGTTTGCGCTACATTATCAGCCAGCGTTTGATTCCTCAAAAGGACGGCGGGCGGCGCCTCGTCACCGAATTGATGGGCAGCAGCCTGCGCACCCGCGAAGCCATCGTACTGGGCGAAAATGAAAACCGCCGGCTGTCGGACATCATCGAATCCGGGAACACCTACGGCTGGCACAGCTTCGAACAATCCCTGATTGACGCGTATGAGAAAGATTCGATCACCGAGGAAACCGCACTGCTTTACAGCGTCAATAAGCCGATGATGCACCAGCGGCTGGATGCGGTGAACAAGCGCCGGGCCAACGCGCCCACTCCCAGCACGTTGAAGATGAAGTCCAACACGCGCTTCCTGAAGAAGGATTCGGCGCCTCCGCCCAAGCCACCCGTTCCGGATCCCGCGAAATCACCTTCGTGATGGCGCCACCGCCGCCGCCCTTTCAAAAAATATGCAGCCGTCGACGTCAGTCGGCGCAAATTGAATAAAGGGGAATGAGATGACGCGAACCAACGTTCGCGGCTGCGAGGTCAATTAAATGGCTCTAGCTTTGCAGCGCGGCGAGCGTGATTTTTACGTGCTCACGTTTCGCCAGCAAATCGGTAAGACGCTGTTTGTGTTCCTCCAGGACATTCGCCGGAACTTTTTGCGTGAAATTCGGGTTGGCGAGTTTTTGTTCGACCTTGGCGACATCGGCCTCGATTTTTTGAAACTCCTTCGTCAACCGGGCTTTTTCCGCTTCCAGGTCAATCAGACCTTCGGTCGGCAGATATAAATCGCCCAGTTCGGTCCGTACGGTCAGCGTTCCCTTTGCCGGTTGATGGGCGGCGCCGAGTTCCACGCACTCCGCGTTGAGCAACAACTTGAGCACCTCGATGTCGTGCGCTGCCCACTCGCGCGCCGGGTTGAAGATGAATTTGACCTTCTTGTTCGCGGCGATGTTTGCCGTGCGGCGCAGGTTGCGGCCCTGGGAAACCAGTTCGTTGCGCGCTTCAATGTGTTTATCATCATCACCGGTCAGCCCGTAATGCGATTTGAAATCATCGTCGAACGGTTTGGGCCACGGCGCGGTCATAATGGTTTTACCGCCCTGGTTTTCCGGCATGTCCTGCGAATAACCCATGCCGTGCCAGAGTTCCTCCGTGATGAAGGGCAGGAACGGATGAAACAGGCGTAACGTGTGGCTGAGGACGAAGTCAATTACGGCGAGGGCGTTCGCGCGGCGGTCAGGTAATTCGTTAAATGAGCGATTGGTTAAATGAGTGGCGTTGCCCTCTGTCGGGCCTTGCTCATTTGACTTATTTAACTCAGTCACTGATTTAACCAACACCGCTTTGCTCGCCTCCACATACCAGTCGCAATACTCGCTCCAGAAAAAGCGGTAGAGCGTCGCCGTCGCGTCGCTGAATTTGTATTCGGCGAAGGCCGTGTCCATTTCGCGAATGGCCTGGTCGAGCTTGAGCAAAATCCATTTGTCGTCGGACGTGAGCAACTTGGGATCAATTTCGCCCTGCACTTCGAACGTGGTGGCGACGCCCTCGTCGCCACTGGCCCGGTTCGGCGACGAGGCGTCGCCGCCACCCACCATTTGCCGGAACCGGCAGGCGTTCCAGAGCTTGTTGCAGAAATTGCGGCCCAGCTCGACGTTCTGTTCGTCGAACAAAATGTCCTGGCCGAGCGGCGCGCTGCGCATGGTGCCGAACCGGAGCGCGTCGGCGCCGTATTTGCCGATGAGATCGAGCGGGTCGGGCGAATTGCCGAGGCTCTTGGACATCTTGCGGCCCTGTTTGTCGCGGATGATGCCGGTGAAATAGACGTTCCGGAACGGCAGGTCGTTCATGAACTCGTACCCGGCCATGATCATGCGCGCGACCCAGAAGAAAATGATGTCCGGCCCGGTGACGAGGTCGGCGGTCGGATAGAAGGCTTGGAGTGTTGGATTGTTGGGGTCTTCGGTTTTGTCACCCGTCCAGCCCATCGTCGCAAACGGCCAGAGCCATGAGCTGAACCAGGTGTCGAGCACGTCGGGGTCTTGGATGAAACCAAGTTTTTCCGAGCTTGCTTGAATTTCAGGATCATCTGTGGCGACAACGAAAATATCTCCCTGCATTTTGGTGGTTAGCGAATATTTCCCCGGGTAATTTGCTTTTTCAATTTTAGCCACAGACTCTTTAATCGCATCCATCGCAACAACCCCGATGTCGCTGCTTACCTTAAATGTCCATACCGGAATCCGGTGTCCCCACCAGAGCTGGCGGCTGATGCACCAGTCCTGGATGTTGCCCATCCAATGGTCATAGACCTTCGCCCAGCGTTGCGGGTGGAACTGCATTTTTTGGTGGGGCGAGGCTACTGACGAGCCGGCTCGCGAGGACGCTCGCCCCACCGCATCATCCTCCTGCTCCACACAATTCCGCGCTTTTTCCGTGCACGGATATTTCAAAAACCATTGCTCGCTCAAGCGCGGCTCAATCGGCACGTCGGCGCGCTCGCTGAAGCCGACGTTGTTGGTATACGGATCCTCTTTTTCCAGCGCGCCCAGCTCCGTGAGCAATTCCACGGCGACTTTTCGGGCCTTGAACCGGTCGAGGCCGTTCAGTGCCGCCCCGGCCAGTGCGTTCATGTGGCCGTTGGGATGCATGATGTCAATCTGCTCCAGCTTGTGGCGCTGGCCGATTTCGAAGTCTGCCTTGTCGTGCGCGGGCGTCACCTTGAGCACGCCGGTGCCGAACTCGAAATCCACGCGCTCGTCGCCGATGATGGGAATCAGCTTCTGTTCGCGCGGGAATTCCGCCGGCAACGGACGGATGACATGCTTGCCGATGAATTTCGCGTAGCGCGGGTCTTTCGGATTCACCGCAACGGCAGTGTCACCGGGAATTGTTTCCGGTCGAGTAGTCGCAATCGTCAGCCAAATCCGGCCTTCGGCATCCGTGATCGGGCCAAAAGTCTTTTTCTCTGTTTCCTCCGTAGCAGCCGACGTGAGTCGGCTCTGATTCTCCACCGCCGGAGTTTGAGCGGACTCACGTCCGCTGCTCCCGTGCGCGCGGGAATCGACAACCTCGACTTTAAAATAATAGAGCGAGCCTTTCTGCTCCTTCATGATGACTTCTTCGTCGGACAGCGCGGTTTGGGTGGCGGGGCACCAATTCACCATGCGTTTGCCTCGGTAGATAAGGCCCTTTTTGTAAAGCTCCACGAACACCTTCTGCACGCAGCGCGAATAGTCCGGATCCATCGTGAACCGTTCGCGCGTCCAGTCGCACGACGCGCCGAGCTTTTTCAATTGCTGAATGATGATGCCGCCGTGCTTTTCCTTCCATTGCCAGACGCGCTCGAGGAATTTCTCGCGGCCCAAATCGTCGCGGTGCCGGATTTCACCGGATTTCTTCAGCGCCTTCTCGACGACGGTTTGCGTGGCGATGCCGGCATGGTCGGTGCCGGGCAGCCAGAGGACTTCCTTGCCGTCCATGCGCGCCTTGCGGGCGAGGAGGTCCTGGATGGTGTTGTTGAGGACGTGGCCCATGGTGAGCACGCCGGTGACGTTCGGCGGCGGGATGACGATGGCATACGCCGGGCGCTTCGAGGAAACGCGCGCCGGGTCGGCCACAAAACATTTCCGGTCGAGCCAGAACCGGTACCACTTGTCCTCGACGGACTGTGGTTCGTAGGCCTTGGAAATCTCGGACATAAAAATCAAACGGGGAACATCAAACAACCAACATCCAACATCGAACTCCCAAAGCCAACAGCGGGGGGAAAATTGGTTGTTGGATGTTCGATGTTGGATGTTCGATGTTGAAACATCTATTTCTTGAGCAGCGCGTATTCCATGCTGTCCACGAGCGCCTGCAAGCTGGCTTCAATGATGTTTTCGTTGACGCCGACGGTGCCCCACTCGCGCCTGCCGTCGCTGGACGCGATGAGCACGCGCGTTTTGGCGGCGGTGCCGGTGTCGCTGTTCAGAATGCGCACCTTGTAGTCGGTCAGCGTCACCTGTTTCAACTGCGGAAAGGATTTCACCAGGGCCGAGCGCAACGCGCCGTCGAGCGCATTCACCGGGCCGTCGCCCTCGGCGACTTCATGGTGGACCGTCTTGCCGACGCGCACGCGCACCGTGGCTTCGCAGATGGATTCCCGGGTGTCGCGCCGCATCGAGACGTGATACGTCTCCACGGCAAACGACGGTTCGCGGTGCTTGAGGGCCTGGCTGATGAGCAGGGCCAGCGAACCCTCGGCGGCTTCGTATTCGTAGCCCTGCCCTTCCAGCTCCTTCACGCGCGCCGTGACGGCCTTCACTTCCGGCATGTCCGGCTTGAGCTTGAAACCAAGCTCGGTGGCTTTCATCAAAATGTTCGTGCGACCCGACATGTCGCTGACGAGGACGCGGCGGGCATTGCCGACGGCTTCAGGCTGGATGTGCTCGTAACTGCGCGCCACCCGGTCGATGGCATGCACGTGCATGCCGCCCTTGTGCGCAAACGCCGTCTGCCCGACCCACGGCTGCCGCGGGTTGTGGCGCATGTTCGCGATTTCATCCACAAACTCGGAAAGTTCCTTGAGCTTGGGCAGTGATTCCCCGGGCACGCCCGACTTTTTCATTTTGAAATGCAGCAACGGGATGACGCTGATCAAATTACAATTGCCGGTCCGCTCGCCGTAGCCGTTGATGGTGCCCTGCACCTGCGTCGCGCCGGCGGTGATGCCTGCCAGGGCGTTCGCCACGCCCACGCCGCAATCGTCGTGCGTGTGAATGCCGATGCGGGTGTTCAAATTGCCCTTCGCGAACGCCGTGATGCGCGCGATTTCCTCCGGCAGACAGCCGCCGTTCGTGTCGCATAAAACGACACATTCCGCGCCCGCCTTCTCGGCCGCCTGCCAGGTGGCCAGCGCGTAATCCGGTTCGTCCTTGTAACCGTCAAAACTGTGTTCGGCGTCGTAAATGACCGTCTTGCCGTGGTCCTTCAAAAAACGGATGGTGTCGCCGATCATGGCGAGATTTTCGTCCGGCTTGGCCCGGAGCACTTCGGTCACGTGCAAGAGCCAGGTCTTGCCGACGATGGTCACGACCGGCGTCCCGGCGTCCAGGATTTGCCGCATCAATTCATCCGACTCGACGGCCACCCCTTTGCGGCGCGTCATGCTGAAGGCGGCGATGCGGGCATTTTTCCATTTCCGCCGCGCGGCCTGCTGGAAAAATTCCAGGTCCTTGGGATTGCTGCCGGGCCAGCCGCCCTCGATGTAATGCACCCCGAACCCGTCGAGCTTCTCGGCGATGCGCAGTTTGTCGGCGACCGAGAAATTGATGCCTTCACCCTGGCTGCCGTCGCGCAGGGTGGTGTCGTAGATTTCGACCTGGGGTTTCATAAATGGCCCGTGAAAAAACGGGGGCCATTATCCCTGAACGGGACGCGACTGGCAAATCCCAAAACGGGGTCCCAAAACGGGGTTGGTTCGTTCCGGTGGGTGCGGATGTTGTTTGCGCCGGACAAAAAATTTGTTATTGATTGACGTTGGACCGGAGAATCCCTGAGGTGCGTTTTTCCGGAGAACCGTGTCACTCCCATGACGGGGGCAAAAATGCGAAAACCGGACAACTGGCTTAAACAGCGATTTGAAGCAGTGATGGGCGTCATTGTCGCCCTTCCCGCCATACCGGGCGCGATGATTGACCATTACGCCATGTCCCATCGCCAGGCGCAGGATCCGGTCCGCCCAGGGAAACGGGTTTCGGAAACCGCCATCGGTGTCATTTGCCTTGGCCTGACCATTCTGGTGGCGATAATTGACTACCGCTCCGTACCGCGGGTCAGTTTCACTTTGTTTTACCTGTTAATTGCCGCCTTTGCTGCCTGGAGCGGGAGCCGAAAGGTCGGCATTCTTATCGCCCTGGCCAGTTCGCTCGCTGCGTTTGTGGGCGAGGCCAGCCACGAATTGCCGCCGGGTGTGCTGTGCTGGAATCTCGGAGTTCAGACGGCCATTTCATTATTTGTCGTGGTGTTGCTCTCCGCCGTCCGCAACCTGACCGTCCATCTGGAGCAACGGGTGAAGGAACGGACCCTCGCGCTGGAGCGGGAAGTCAACGACCGCAAGCAAACCGAGGAACAGTTGCTTAAGACGATGCAACAGTTGCGCCAACTGGCCGAAAACATTACCGACGCCTTTTGGCTGAGGGATCCGGAGGAAACCCGCATGGTCTACGCCAGCCCGGCCTACGAAAAAATCTGGGGACGGAGCTGCAAAGAACTCTACCAATCGCCGCAGGCGTGGCTGGAGGCGATTCACCCGGAAGATCGCGAAATGGTTGAGCAAGCCATGCTCACGAAGCAGACCAGCGGTGAATACAACCAGGAATATCGCATCGTGCGGCCCGACGGCACCCTGCGCTGGATTCGGGACCGCGCCTTTCCGATTCGCGACAACTCCGGCAAGGTCATCCGCATCGTCGGCATTGCCGAAGACACCACGGATCGACACCGGTTGGAGCGCGAAATTCTGGAAATCAGCGATCGCGAACAGGCCCGCATCGGCCAGGACTTGCATGACGGGCTGTGTCAGCAGTTGGTGAGCCTTGGTTTCGACAACAATTCGCTCGAACAGCAATTGGCGGCCCAGGCCCGGCCCGAGATTGCCACCGCCCAAAAAATGGGCAAGGTGCTGGATGACGTCATTGCGGAAGCCCGGGCTCTGGCGCGCGGGCTTTTCCCCGTGCAACTGGAGGCGGACGGCTTGAGCCTGGCGCTGCGCCAACTGGCTGCGGGGGTGTGCGCCCGCGCCCGGGTGCACTGCCGGGTGGATTGTCCGCAACCCGTGTTGGTGGGCGACAACACGGTGGCCACGCACCTGTACCGCATTGCCCAGGAGGCCGTGAACAACGCGGTCAAACACAGCCGGGCCGGTTCCATTTTAATTGAATTGAAAACCAATCAGAATCGGATTGAACTGAAAGTGAGTGATAACGGGATCGGCATTCCCGTTTCACGCCCGCCAACCGGGGGAATGGGATTGCACATCATGAATTATCGCGCCCAGGCCATTGGCGGCACATTGAACATTGAACGGGCATCCCGGCATGGCACCGTTGTTTTCTGTTCCGCCCCGCAACCCGCGGCTTGAACCGGTTATGACCCCCGACAAACCAACCCCGCCGGCCGAGCAAAAAACCAGGCGCATCCTGCTGGTGGACGACCATCCCATGGTGCGCGAACGCCTCACGGAAGTCATCCTGCGGGAACCGGATTTGGCCGTGTGTGGCGAGGCCGAAGATCGCTTTCGGGCCATGGAAAAGATCGCCGCCACCCGCCCGCACCTGGTCATCGTGGACCTCACGCTCAAAGGCTCGCACGGAATGGACTTGATCAAAGACATCCGCAGCCAATATCCGGATCTGGCGGTGCTGGTCGTTTCCATGCATGATGAAATGCTCCATGCGGAACGGGTGATTCGCGCCGGCGCCCGCGGTTACATCACCAAACAGGAAGCCACCCGGAAAATCATGCTGGCCATTCGCACGGTGTTGAACGGCGGCGTTTATCTGAGCGAAAAAATGGCGGCCCAAATCGCCGCCGCGGCGATTGGCGGCGCGCGCGCCAAACCCAGCCTGCCCATGGACAAACTTTCCGACCGCGAGTTGCTGGTCTTTGAAATGATTGGGCAGGGCCGCAGTACGCGCCAGATTGCGGACGAACTGCATCTGGACATGCGGACGATTGAAACCTACCGCGCCCGGATCAAGGAGAAGTTGAATCTCAAAGACGCCAATGAACTCCTGCAGCACGCCATCCTCTGGATGCAGGTCGAAGGTTCGTGTTAGTGACTGATATTTGTTTGCAGCTCTGCGACCGGAAAGTCAGGTGGACGCGCCCCCTCGCCCTGCCCTCCCATGAACCATGGCTCCTGGGTGGACAGCCTTTTATAGAGCCCGACGGGAGAGGTTTCAAGCCGCGGTGTTGACGGGATTCTTGAATTTATCCAGACAGTCCGGGCAGATCCCGTGGGTGAAATCGGCGTGGGTGTGCTCGGCAATGTAGGTTTCCACCTGCTGCCAGTAACCCTGATCGTCGCGAATCCGTTTGCAGGACGCGCAGATCGGCAGCAGCCCGCTCAACGTCCTAACTTGTTTGAGTGATTCGGTGAGTTCCTCGATCAACTTGAAACGCTCCGCTTCATCGTGTTTGCGCAGGGTGATGTCGCGGGAAATGGCCGAGCCTCCCACAATTCTGCCACTGGTGTCCTGCACCGGAGACGCTGTCACCGAGACGGGAATAAAACGGCCGTCCTTGCGTAGGCGCACCGTTTCATAGAGGCCCACCCGCTGGCCGCGTTTGATGCGTTCCATGACGTCAATCAACTCGTCCCGCCGGTCGATGGGAAACAGGATTGAAACCGAATGGCCGATGATTTCCTCGGCGGTATACCCAAAAATTCGCTCGGCCGCCTTGTTCCAACTGATGATGGTGCCGTCCAGCGCCTTGCCGTAGATGGCGTCTTCGGTGGATTCGACAATGGCGGCAAGGAATTGCATGGCGGCTTCGGCTTGGACACGGGCACGGCGTGTTTGCGCCACTTCCAATTCCCGTTCAATCGCCGGCACCAGACGGGAGAGATTGGTTTTGACGATGTAATCATTGGCGCCGGCTTTCATCATGTCCACCGCCGCCTCTTCCCCGTAGGTGCCGGAGAGGACAATGAAAGGAACATCCAGGCCCTTTTCACGCAACAACTTGAGGGCCTCCGGCCCGCTGAATTGCGGCAGGACGTAATCCGAAAGCACCACATCCCAGACGTGACGATCGAGCGCGGCAGTCAACCCGGTGGCATTCTGGACCCGTTCGTAAACGGCTTCATAACCTCTTTGGCGCAATTCCTCCAACAACAACTTCAGATCGTTCTCAGAATCTTCGACGATCAGCACATGCAACAACCTGATCATTTTACCACAAACCTTTCCTTTGCTCTTTTGACGACCCTCCCCCATCACACGAAATATCACCCTGTTCTTGCTGTTTGTCCACTGAACGGCGACAGAATTTCCTTTTCTCCCGGAAACCGGCCTCCAAGCAAGTGAATTTTGGACAGGCGGTACTCGGAAACTGTTCAATGGCGCAGGAGTTTGACGGGGGCAAAACTGCGGTGGGCCGAGATCGGATTATTTCCCCTCATTTCGCGCGTGACGAACAGAAAGCAGATTGATATGATTGGCCCGTCATATTTGGGACCTTGATGGGTTTATGAAATCGCAACTTCACTTCAGCCTTCCTGAAAAGGAAATTCCCACACATTGGTACAACCTGCTGGCCGATTTTCCCGAGCCGCTGCCGCCGCCGTTGCATCCGGGCACCAAACAACCGATTCCCCCGGAGGCCTTGCTGGCGATTTTTCCGGAAAATCTCGTCCAGCAGGAGATGAGTCCGGAGCGGTGGGTGGAAATTCCCGAACCGGTTCGTGAAATCTACACGCTCTGGCGGCCTTCGCCTCTGATCCGCGCGGTGCGGCTGGAGCGGGCGCTCCAGACGCCGGCGCATATTTATTACAAGTACGAAGGCGTAAGTCCCGCTGGCAGTCACAAACCCAACACGGCGGTCGCCCAGGCCTATTACAACAAGGTGGCCGGCACCAAACGCCTCGCCACCGAGACCGGCGCGGGCCAATGGGGCGCCTCGCTCGCGTTCGCGTGCAGCCAGTTCGGGCTGGAATGCAACGTCTATATGGTCAAGGTCAGTTATGACCACAAGCCCTATCGCCGGATGCTGATGCACACCTGGGGCGCGACCGTCCATCCGAGCCCGAGCAACCTGACCGAATACGGGCGCAAATTGCTCGCCGAAGACCCGCATTGCCCCGGCAGCCTCGGCATCGCCATCAGCGAGGCAATCGAAGACACGGTTACGCATCCGAACACCAAGTACTCGCTGGGCAGCGTGCTCAATCACGTTTGCCTCCACCAGACGGTCATCGGCCAGGAAGCCATCAAACAGATGGCCCTCGCGGGCGAGGAGCCGGATTCCATCATCGCCTGCTGCGGCGGCGGCAGCAATTTCGCCGGCATCGCCTTCCCGTTCATTCACCAGAAAATCACGGAGAAAAAGAAGTATCGCATCGTGGCCGTGGAACCATCCGCCTGCCCGTCATTGACGAAGGGCGAACTGCGCTATGACTTCGGCGACACGGCAGAAATGACACCGTTGCTGATGATGTACACGCTGGGCCACAAATTCATGCCGCCGCCCATTCACGCCGGTGGGCTCCGTTATCACGGCATGTCGCCCATGGTCAGCCACGCGCTCAAGCTCGGTCTGATTGAAGCCGAGGCGTATCACCAGACGAAGATTTTCGAGGCGGCGACGCAATTCGCACGCACGGAAGGCATCGTGGTGGCGCCGGAATCCGCGCACGCCATTGCCGCGGTGGTGGAGGAGGCGAAACGCGCCCGCGAAGCCGGGAAAAAACGCGTGATTCTGTTCAACCTGTCCGGCCACGGGTTGCTCGATTTGAGCGCCTACGAAACCTACCTCTCGGGAAAACTGCAGGACGCGTGAGACTATTTATGAATTATGATTTGGGATTGATGATTGACGGAACGGGAGCCGTCGATCGTCGCCAGCTTTACTCTTATTCCGCCCCCAAGACTCACGGTCAGATCTTTCCAAATCATATATCATAAATCGTAAATCAAGAATCGAAGCTCATGAAGACCCGAATTGTCAGAATTGTCTTAACCGCCGGGCTGATCACGCTGCCCGGCTTGCTCTCCGCCCAACCCACCGCGCATTACGTGCCGGGCAGCGAAGGCATCAAAGGCGCCTCGCTCCCCCCGCCGGGGTTTTATGTGCGCGATTATAATCTGGCCTATTACGCCACCCGCCTGAACGACCCAGCGGGGAACAATACCCATACACCTGATTTCCGGGCCTTCACCTATGCCAACGTGCCGCGTGTTATCTGGATCAGCGATACTCAAGTCCTCGGTGGTTATGTGGGCGTGGATGCCTTGCTGCCGTTTATTTATCAAAGTCTGAGAGTTCCCGGTTACGACCACGGCACATTTGGCGTCGGCGATTTCTTTGCCGAAACCACGTTGTCGTGGCATCCCAAACAATTCGACCTTTCCGCCGGCGCCGGCGTCTGGGCGCCCACGGGCGATTCTCCGACCCAACCTGGCCCTTCGACACGCGCGGGTCTGGGTTATTGGACACCCATGCTCACCGCCGGGGCGACCTGGTACATTGACGAGGAAAAAACCTGGGCGGTGTCGGCGTTGAATCGTTACGAATTCAACACCGAACAGCGCGACACGCACATCACGCCCGGCCAGGCCTATACCCTGGAATGGGGCGCGAGCAAAACCGTCGCCAAGGTCGTTGACCTGGGCGTGGTCGGTTACTTTCAGCAACAGGTGACGACCGACAGCGGCACCGGCGCTTCGAGCGACCGCGACCGCGTGGTGGCGATCGGCCCCGAAATCAATGTGGCTTTCCCCAAACCGATGCTGTTCGCCTCGTTCCGTTACAACTACGAACTCATGTCGCAATCCCGCGCGCAAGGCCACACCTTCACGCTCACGCTGACAAAACGGTTTTAGGATTCATTTTGGAAATTAGAGCCTCGTTGCCCCGGCTACGGAGGTTTCCGGAGACGACAGAATTTATCAATCCGGCAGTTGCAAATTGTCCGATGGCGGGCGAGGGTGGCGCGTGGAAGTTTCGGAGAACATCCAATGCCCGTTTTGCGGCCAGCGATTCGAGGTGGCGATTGACACGAGCGTGTCGTTCCAGCGGTTCATCACGGATTGCGAGGTGTGCTGCCGTCCATTCGAGGTGATTGCCGAGTGCGAACCAGGCGAAATTCTGAGCTTGGACGCCGTGGCCAATTGAGGCAACCTCCGCGCGATGTCATTGAGCGACCTGGCTTTTTGGGTTTACGTCGTCCTGCTCTTGCTGGGCGGACTGTTTGGCTTTTACAAGGGGAAGAGTAAAATTTCCCTGACCACGTCAGCGGTGGCGGCGGCGTTGCTGGTGCTGACGGTGTTGCCGGGCGTGTTTCAACCGGCCTTCTCACGGGGATTGGCGAATGTCATTATGGCCGCCCTCCTGGTGGTCTTTGCCATCCGGCTGGGGAAAACGAAGAAGTTCATGCCCAGCGGCCTGATGCTGGTCCTGACGATCGTGGTCCTGGCGTTGCGGAACCTGAAGTTTCACTGAATTGGCCGTGGGTTGGGCCAGGGACCGGGCCGGAAGCATTTAATGATTCAGGCCGCCCCGGGAAAATCCCCCGGAAATATGTTGCGCGGATGAAATACGACTCGTAGATTTTGTTCCCTTTGGGTGCACCCATAGCTCAATTGGATAGAGCATCTGACTACGGATCAGAAGGTTTCAGGTTCAACTCCTGATGGGTGCGCCAGTAAAATCAGCGTTTCTCGTGTTTCACCCCCAGCCAACTCCGTCGAATAGAATCAAAAGCAGCAACCGAGGCGTTTTGAATCGCTTCGTTTCGGTACGTCTCCCAATATCGGATTAGGTACCTGTCTCACCACTTGCCACCAAGCGCGGAGGTTTGATTCCGGACTCGTCAAGTGAATCGCACTGCGCTTAGGCGGGCGCCGGACCGATGGTGGCGCCGCTCACATACTCCAGCGGAATCCGGCGGGATTTCTTCACCACCTGACGGGTCTCCACCAGTTCTAAAACACGGTCGGCAATGGTGCGCGACATCAGCTTGGTATCGGGGCGATAATAGCAAACGGGCGGGTACAGATCCGCAAACCAGCTGTCGTTGGTCAATGACACCAGCGAAACGTCGAGGGGAACCCGGATGCCTTGCGACACCAACCAGGAATAACACGTCAACAACTGCGACGTGTAGGTCAGCACCAACGCCGTAGGCCGTTCCCGCAGGCCAAAGGCCAGTTCCAGGGAGCGTGCGATCGAAGCCGGTGTCCGATCGTCCTTGAACCGAACCAAGCGGCCCTCGCTGCCCACCGTGGCCAACGCCCGCTCAAGTCCCTGTTCCTCCCGCAGCACACCGGGGAATCGCGTGTGATATTCCAGGATGCCGATGATCCGGTGGCCCCGGCGGACGAGCTGGATGCCTGCATGAAAGGCCGCCGCCTCCCAGTGGCTGACGACATAGGGCAGGGTTACTTCCGGGAAGGGTGACCCGTAAATGAAGGTTGGAAGACCTTGCGCCTCGAACCACCGTTGCATGGGTTCGGTGGCCAGATAGAGGATCCAGGCCACCGAAGGATTCGCCAGCACCAATTGCTTCAGGCGGTGCGCAGGATGTTTGAGATGAAAGACCGCTGGCGCGAGATACCGCAGGTTGTGCCCCTGCTGAGCCAAACGCATTTGCGTATCCTCCATTTCGAGCAGGGTGGCCCGGCTCTCGACCGGATTGGGGGACAGAAACGTTACCGGCAGTTTGGCCGCTTTCACGTCTTCTGCGGGTGGCAAGTGGAGTGCCTGGACGCGGCGTTGCCGACCCTTGAAAGCCGGCGTTACCCAGCCTTCTTGTGCCAGCGCCTTGAGGGCCAATCGCAATGTGTCCCGGCCAATCCCCAGCCGTTTTTTAAGCTGCAATTCACCGGGCAGGACATCGCGCAGCACGCCGGTGGCAATCCATTCCTTCAGCGAGGCAGCAGTCTCGGTCACCAAACTTATGCGTTTCGGCAGGTGTTCCACGATTCAGAGGTTTAATTACCGAAACCGCCTCTTGTTTGCAAACAAAACAAGTTGGCCTTTGCCGGCAGCCGACAGTTGGCTTTTTACAATGCGAATTAAGCCCCTTAACCTGGTGGCATGTGCAACTTGCCCCCATCTGTGGCAATGGGTCCGGAGCCGACAGCCGGCTCAGCGTCTTTGGTGTTGGCGTCAGCCAACTCGCGGAAGCTGCCAACCTCCCTCGTCCGGAACATTACGAACACCGTTGCCAAACTCAGAATGCCCCGATTGTGTCTCGTGATGGTCCTGACAGCGGCGGCCGGGCATGCCGACGAATGGAAGTTTCCCTGTCCGCAGGACCAGATTGCCCGCTACACGGCCTATCACGTCAGCGAACCCATCCGCCTTGACGGGAAACTGGACGAGGCGGCGTGGCGGGAGGCGCCGCCATCGCCACGGTTCGTGGACATTCTCACCGGCAAGCCGGCGCTGTTCGACACCCGCGCCATGGTCTTGTGGGACGACACCAACCTGTATATCGGCTTCCGCCTCCAGGAACCGATGCTCCACGCGCGGTTCACGACCAACGACTCGCCGATTTACTACGACAACGACGCCGAAGTGTTCATCGCCGGACGGGATTCCTATTATGAATTTGAAATCAACGGGTTCAACACGACCTATGAAGCTTTCTTCATCTGGGACGACGCTTACGAACGTGACGGATTTTCACACGCGCCGGAATTCAAGCGCTCGTTGCTTCAGCCGTTCAACGGCGTTGGATTCACGAATCATCCTCGCGGCGGGCGGCTGGGCGATTTCCGCTGGCATTTCCCCGGCAAACAGACGGCAGTGTTCATGGATGGCACCTTGAACGACGACACGGACCGCGACCGCGGCTGGACGGTGGAGCTGGCCTTTCCGTGGAAGGGAATGAAATGGCTGGCGCAGGCCGACCATCGCTCGCTGCCCCCAAAAAATGGTGACGTGTGGCGCATTGATTTCTCCCGCTTCAACACCTACAAGGCAGCCCCGCCGGCGCAGGACTCCGGCGGCTGGGTGTGGAGCCGGCATGGCGTCTGGGATTCGCATATCCCCGAGTGTTTCCCCTATATCCGCTTTTCGACCAACGACGTCAGCCAGGCGGAGCCGAAATGAGCTAAATGATTCCAGTGCAGTGGCTTCTTGAAGCACTTCGTTGTGCGTTCATTTGGGTCAGGCCTGATCCATTTACGGAACAACCGACAAGTGCTTCCCGCTTTTGTTCAGCGCGGCCACTTGTTAAATGAACACCATGGCGACACGAAAAGGCAATCCATACGCAGTGGTGGCAGAACCGGCGCGCCGGCAATTTGCCAGTGATAATTATGCGGGAATCTGTCCGGAAGCCTGGGCGGCCATGGCAGAAGCCAACCAGGGCCACGTGGTGGCATACGGCAACGACCCGTGGACGCAGGAGGCCGCCGACCTCATCCGGGACATTTTCGAGACCCTTTGCGAGGTGTTCTTTGTGTTCAACGGCACGGCTGCCAATTCCCTGGCGCTGGCGTCCTTGTGCCAGTCCTACCACAGCGTCATTTGCCACGAACTGGCGCATGTGGAAACCGATGAGTGCGGTGCGCCCGAATTCTTTTCCAACGGCACCAAGGTGCTCACCGTTGCCGGTGCCAACGGCAAGGTCAGCGCGGAGGCGGTTGAACGCGTGGTCAAGCGCCGGTCGGATATTCATTATCCCAAACCGCGCGCCATCAGCCTCACGCAGGCGACCGAAGTCGGCACCGTCTATACGGCCGAGGAAATCAAAGCCGTCTGGGCGGTCGCGAAATCGCATGGCCTGCGCATCCAGATGGATGGCGCGCGTTTCGCCAACGCGGTCGTCTCGCTGGGCGTGAAGCCCAAGGAAATCACGTGGCAGGCGGGGGTGGACGTTCTGTGCCTGGGCGGCACCAAGAACGGCGCCGGCCTCGGCGAAGCGGTGGTTTTCTTCGACGTGAAACTGGCCGGGGAATTCGATTACCGGTGCAAGCAGGCGGGCCAGCTGGCGTCGAAGATGCGGTATCTGTCCGCGCCGTGGGTGGGCCTGCTGAAGGACGGCGTGTGGTTGCGGAACGCCGCGCACGCCAACGCCATGGCCGCGCGGCTGGAAGAGGGGCTGAAACAGATTGCCGGAATTAAAATCCTTTTCCCGCGCCAGGCCAACGCCGTGTTCGCCGAAATTCCAGCCGCCGCTGTGGAGTCGCTCTGGAGAAAGGGCTGGCTCTTTTACACGTTCATCGGGCAGGGCGGCTGCCGGCTCATGTGCGCCTGGGACACCGCCGAAAACGACGTGGACGCCTTTCTGGCCGAGCTGAGATCGGTCCTGTAATTTCGTGCCGGGCTGGCCGCGGCATTGCGCTCCCGACGTGTTCTTGACACTGCATCAGGAGCCGCAGCCGGCACTTTCCCGTAATGCCGTTTGAACATAGTCTTCAGGAACGTTATCAAGCACGAGCTGGTCTTTCGGTTCCGGACCGCCGACCTTCTTCACGGTCAGGGTCCTGCCCTTCAGCAACAGGCTCGAAAATTTGTCAATCCAAACCGTGGCTCCCAGAAGGTTGTAGTATTTGCCTGTGGCCAGCCTTTCAGGCTTTTCTGCAAAGAGCCCGAACAGAGGACCTTGATACTCCCACAAGGTCTTTCCATCCTTTTCCGTTCGCCTGCTGCCGACAAACCCAAGCATCGGCACCAGACCTTGTTTTGAAGCTCCTCCGATCCAGCCGGACATATTTTTCCTCAAGAGATCCTGTGCCGACTCAGACAAAGTAAAATTGATTTTATCACACGACGAATGCTCTTTCATTGGTCCATCTGACAAATCGCAGGCAATTTCGTCACGCAAACTCGTGACTCGGCGCTTCAGTTGTCGCGCCAGGCGAAGTCGCCTTGGCCCACGCTCCAGTCGTTTCCAAAGAATCCGGCGGCACGAACGCCTTTGACCCCTTGACTCAACATTTCCGGGCCGATGACGGTGCAATCCGGATACGCCACGCCGGAGAGGAAATAATTCAATCGGTTGGTGAGTTTCATCCCCATCAGGCCGGTGCCTGAAACCACCCCCACGCAGGCGACGTCGCTACCAGCCCGCGGACGCAGGAACAGACAAGCGAGGTCGTCTCCAGTTAAAACGCGCTCGCCGATTTTGACTTCGTTCCGGCTTACCTGCACCGGGCTGTCGCCCAACAGCGCCGGCCAGGCGCCGTTCGAGTCGGCGTTGCCGTAAAGAATCACGCTGCGATCCGGCTGGGAGCGCGGATCAAACTCCGTGTCGGGCACCACATCTACCGAACCGTTGCCGCGATACCAGAAAGTCTCGGCGTCGAACCTGGCCTTGTCAAACGCCCAGGTGTTTTCCTCGGGCGTGCCCTTGGTGCCATAAACAAAAATCATCCGATGGCGGAAGGCGTCTTTGAAAGGGCCGTCCCGCAGCGGGCCTTTGAGTGCGGCAGAGGGTTTGGACGTCACGCGCCATCGGCTGCCTTCATTCTGCAGCCACAGTTTGTCAGCATTTGTCGGCCACGGAATAAAGTTCGTTTGACCGTCAAGTTCGACCTTGAACGGCCGGTCCGGTTCCACCCGATTCAGGGCAAAGGCGAGCCGCGCGATGTTGGCCGTGGCGCCCACGAAGCGCCGCTTGCCCGGATCCCAACGTACGTTGGCCGAACTGGGTTCGAGCGGATGCACCTGCTGCCCGATTTCCAGCCAGTGACAGGAGGCCGACACGCCGGGATTGACCGTGGTGAAGTTGATGTCGCGGAGGCTTTCGTCCGTCGGAATGGCGTGATGGGCGAAGTAATCGAACATCGGCGGCCAGTCCACGCAGTCGGCGCCCGGCTCGTCCGAGAGGTCCCACCAATGGCCCACGCCCGGCTGTTCGTGGAAGACGAAATCGTGATCGAATCTGGACAACACGTTGCTCATGTGCTGCGCCTCGGTCACCGGCACGTTGTCATCCTTGCTGCCGTGGAGAATATAGACGCCCTCCTCGACAAAATTGCTTTGCATCAGGAGCGTGTCACTGGCGGCGGCGGCACGCTGCAGCATCGCTTCCATTGGCGTGGCGTTGGTGAAGCGCGCGCCGCCGGCATAGGAGAAAAAGCTGATCCAGCCGGCGCTGACGCCGTCGGCCGCCCAACGGTCGGGAAAGAGCGCGCCCAGTTGCCACGCGCCGTGGCCGCCCATGGAATGGCCAGTCAGATAAATGCGCTGCGGGTCGGGATGCAATTCGGACTTGGCCAGGTTCAATACTTCGAGCGCGTCCAGGCGGCCCCAGTCTTCCCAATCAAAACCAAAGGGCCGGCGGTTGGTCGGCACCACGAGGTTGCCCCAACTCTTCGGTTCATAAGCTTCCGCCTGGCCGAGGGCCTCGACCCCCGCGCCGTGCAGCGAAAAAAACAGGGCCAGAGGCGGGTGCTTGCGGTGAAGCGGTTGCGCCGGGTTCAGCGCCCAGTACTGCACGCTGCCGTCAATGTCGCTGATAAATGTCCGCTTTTGAATTTGATCGGCACGGCGAACCCGCAACCTGGTGCTTACAGAATCCAGAATGCCGTGCTGTTCGCCGGCTTTGCCGACGAGAGTGAGCTGCAGGTTGACCCGGGTTTCCCGCGATTCATCCCGCGGCGTGTCCGGCAGCACGGACCGGATTTGTTGTGAGTTGACCGTGGTAGTGTCCGACACCTTGCCTCGCAGTCGAAACCCCACCTTGCGCACGCTGAAGGGAAGAATGGCCGGAACCGGCGTCTGCACGGCGCGTTTTCCGGCGATGGAGGCGCGGATGGAAAGGCCCGTTTGCGTTTCCGCGGTGGCGTTCACGACGACCACGGCGCCCCACGTGTCCATCCGCCCGCCCTTTGGAGTAGAGCGATTTGGTCCGTCCGGTGAGGCATGCGCACCAGTTGCTCCACGGGGCGAGCCGGCAATCCAATCCGGCAAGGTCGTGTCGCCGGGATTGAACGAAACCGGCTGCGAAGGCGCGGTGAGGGCGAGTCTCAGCCGGCCACTGCCGCATGCAAACAGAAAATCATTCGTTCCCGCGTGCAGGGTTACCGGCAGACGAACATAACCGTATTCGTAAGGATTGCCGGCGCGCGGCGCGCCGTTTACATAGACCAGGTTGTCGCCTTGCGCCTCCAGGAGCATGACACAATTGCTTTGAGCCGTCACCGGCAGGTAAGCGTAACCGCCGTTCAACCGGTCATCCTCAAACCACCCGTTCTTCTTCGAGTTGATCTCGTGCCACTGGCTGAAAGCACCGTCGGGAAGCCGGAGGCGATCACCCCCCGCCGGCGGCCGCCAGTTGCCCGAGATGAGTTCGGCTTCGATGGCATCGGTGTGGACCGGGGAGCGGCTGGAATATCCGATTTTTCCAATCGCCAGGCATGGACCAACGCGCACGTCTGGTGGGGAATCCGCAAGGCACTGGAGCGTTGCGAGAATCACGGCGGATGAGAAGGCAATCAGACCGCGACATCCGGCGTTTCGGAGGCACAGGTATGGGTTCATCGCTTAAGAATAATCGTAAATAGCCGGATGCCGGACCGCGCGCACGCCTGAAATTATGGCGGATGCGGTCTGAGCACCAATGCGGCGGCACTTGTTTGCACTTCAGACAGGTTTATTTTCCTTTTCAGCATTCTGAATGTGGTTCAATTTATTATACACAGTTGAACTGGTCGGCCTTTTTTGGGGTTGATTGGTGTGGTTTGAAGTGAGCCTGTAGAAGATTCGCCGCGAACGGCCGACGTACAAATGAAGAATTCCTGCGCTGTGGTTGCACTGGCCGTTGCGCTGACGGTTTTTTGTCCCACAATTGGTTCCGCACAAGCCCGGGGGCGACGCCTGTTGCCCGGCGACGTGGCCGCGATTACGGCCCGGCTGCAGCCCATTGAATCGCTGTCCGCGACGAATCGTTTGCGTCTGGTCATTGGGCTGCCGTTCCGCAACCCGCAGGCCCTGACCAACCTGCTCGAACAGCTTTATGATCCAGCCAGCCCCCGCTTTGGCCGGTGGCTGACGCCGGAGCAGTTCAACTCGGAGTTTGGGCCGACCGCGGAGGATTACGCGAAGGTCGTTCATTTCGCCGAAACGCATGGCCTGAGCATAATCGGCACGCATTCCAACCGGGTCTTGTTGGATGTGATCGCGCCGGTGGCGGACATCGAAAATGCTTTTCAGGTCAAACTGCGCGTTTATCAGCACCCGACTGAGCGGCGGACGTTCTACGCTCCAGACAAGGCCCCGTCGGTCGAATCCGACGTTCCCATATTGCACGTGAGCGGTCTCAACGATTTCATCCTGCCGCATCCGCTGGGGCTCCATTTTACAGGACAAGCGACGAACTTGCCGCCGGGGGTGACGCCCTACAACGGTTCCGGTCCGAGCGGTTTGTATATGGGAAATGATTTCCGCGCCGCCTACGCGCCCGGCGTGACCAACACCGGCGCGGGGCAATACATCGGCATCATTGATGTCGGCGGTCCGTACTATTCGCGTGACGTTTACATGTATGAAACCAATGCCGGCTTAGACACCAATATTGTCGTCACCAACATTTTTTGCACGCTCACCTCTTATTGGACGAATGGCCTGACCAGCGGCACGGTGAACGAGGGCGAAGAGGTTCTGGACATTGACATGGCCATGTCCATGGCCCCGGGCGCGACGATTTTGAATTATGAAGGTGAAGCGCACGATGTTTTCAATCGCATTGCTTCGGACGACCTCGCCAAGCAAATGACATTATCCTACGGCTTTGGCATTGATGCGAGCATCATCCAGACCTTCCAGGAATTTTTGGCGCAGGGCCAGGCCATGAGCCAGGCGTCGGGCGACGGCGGAGCCGATTTGGATGGAGGCACCGGCCTGACCGGCAACCCCTACGCCACGATTGTGGGGGGGACGGTCTTGACGATGAGTGGGACCGGCGGCGCGTGGCAATCGGACGTTACGTGGTCCGGCAGTGGCGGCGGCATCAGCGGTTATGGCATTCCCGACTGGCAGCAAGGCGTCGCCACCGCCCAGAATCAGGGTTCCGGGTTCTATCGAAACTATCCTGATGTCTCCATGCCGGCGGTCAATATTTTCACCGTTTACGAGAACGGCACCATCATCGGCGGCACCGGCGGCACCAGTTGCGCTTCGCCTTTGTGGGCCGGTTTCATGGCGCTGGTCAATCAGCAAGCGGCGTCTGCGGGCAAACCGGCGGTGGGTTTCATCAATCCGGCGATTTACCGGA
>DASZAB010000208.1:0-7232 GCA_035945675.1 Verrucomicrobiia bacterium
TGCGCCTGGCCGACCTCGGCGCGCGGGTCATCAAGATTGAGCGGCCCGGCACCGGTGACATTTGCCGCCAACTTTACATCACGAACCTCAAACTCGATGGTGACAGCACGCTGTTCCATTCCATCAACCGCAACAAGCAAAGCTATGCCGCCGACTTGAAAAACCCGGCGCACCTGGCGCAGGTCAAGAAGCTGATCGCCCATGCCGACGTGCTCATCCAAAATTTCCGGCCCGGCGTCATGGAACGCCTGGGTCTCGGCTACGACGATGTGGCCAGGCTCAATCCCAAAATGGTCTATGGCATGGTCACCGGCTACGGCGCCAAAGGTCCCTGGGCGGATTTGCCGGGACAGGATTTGCTGGCGCAAAGCCGCAGCGGCCTCGTGTGGTTGAGCGGCGACGCGGACCGCCCGCCCACGCCGATGGGACTGTCCGTGTGCGACCTCGCAGCCAGCGCCCATCTGGTTCAGGGAATTCTCGCCTGTCTCGTGCGGCGCGGCGTGACCGGACGGGGCGGCAAGGTGGAAGTGTCATTGCTCGAATCCATTTTGGATTTGCAGTTTGAACTGACCACGACTTTTCTCAACGATGGTGGGAAGCTGCCGCAACGCAGCACCATCAATAACGGCAACGCGTATCTTGGCGCACCTTACGGCATTTACGCAACGGCCGACGGTTTCCTCGCGCTGGCCATGGGCTCAGTTATTAAACTCGCCGGACTGCTCGAACTATCGGCACTGGCTGCCTACACCGACCCGGATACATGGTTCACGGCGCGCGATGAAATCAAGGCGCTGATCCGGGAGCATCTTAAGACCAAGCCGACGCACCACTGGATAGGACGGCTGGAGTCGGCGGATTACTGGTGCGCGGAGGTGCTGGACTGGCGGCAGCTCTTCGAGCATGCCGCATTTGCACAATTGGATTGGGTCATGGAAATCCAGCGCGAGAACGGCCCGGCGATGAAGACCACCCGTTGCCCGATCACCATCGACGGCGAACGATTCAAATCGCGCCTGGGCGCGCCGCGCACCGGCCAGCACACGGAACAAATCGCCAGGGAGTTCGACTTGAAATGAAAACCAACGTGCAACGTTATGGCGCGGCCGTGGGAGTGAAGCCCGGGAAGGTTGCCCGCTACAAGGAATTGCATGCGGCAGCCTGGCCGGACGTGCTCGCGATCATCAAACGCAGCCATATTCAAAACTACTCGATTTATTTCCGGACGCTGGCGGATGGGCGGCCTTACTTGTTCAGCTACTTCGAATACGCCGGCAGCAATTTTGAGGCGGACATGGCATTGATCAGCAATGATCCGGTGACGAAACGTTGGTGGGCGGAATGTGTGCCGTGCCTTGAATTATTGCCCGACCGCGCGCCGGGCGAAATCTGGTCGCCGTTGGAGGAAGTCTTTCACCTCGATTGATGCCATGAATCACCTTCATCCTGGAGTCTTAAGAATGGCCGTCGCCGGCTTCGGCCTTTGTGTCTCCGGTTGGTTGTCCGCTGCCCCGCTGACCAACGAAATTGACTCGTACGACGTGGTGTGGAATTCGCCCGGCGCCAATGCCGCCGGTTCAATGCCGATCGGCAATGGCGAGGTCGGCCTGAACGTCTGGGCTGAACCAGACGGGGACCTGGTCTTCTACGTCGCCCGCACCGATGCCTGGAGCGAATGTTGCCGGTTGCTGAAGCTTGGCCGGGTGCGCATTCACCTTTCGCCAAATCCATTTGCGAATGGCCAGCCATTCCGGCAGGAGTTGAAATTACGCGACGGGCAGATTGTCATCCTTGGCGGCGACGTCACGTTGCGCATTTTTGTGGATGCCGATGCGCCGGTTGTGTACGTGGAAGGCCGGAGCCGGACGCCACACCAAGTCACGGCTACCTGGGAGACCTGGCGTACCGAAAAGCATGTGTTGACCGGTGACGAACTCACGTCGAGCTGGACGATGCGGGACGCGCCGGCCGACATCAAAGTTTGGGAAAGCGCCGATGTGGTCACCCATTCGCCCGCCAACACGGTGCTGGCCTGGCATCGCGACGCTTACTCGGTCGTCCCACTCACCCTGAAGCACCAGGGCCTCGAATCCGACGCCGGCCTGGTCCACGATCCGCTTCTAAATCGGACTTTCGGCGCGCGGATGAGCGGTCCGGGCTTTGTGTCTGGCGGCGTCAATGCGCTGAAATCCGCGGCCCCGGTGACGGAATTTGATTTGTCCATTGCCACGCACACGGCGCAAACCCGGACCATTGCAGAATGGGAAAATCAAATTGCGCAGCCGTTAAAGGCGGAAACCGCGGCCCGGCGTACCGCGGCATGGTGGACCAAGTTTTGGGACCGAAGCTGGATTTTTATCCAGGAGGGTGAAGTATCCCGTCTGCCATTCAGTTCGCGACCGCTGCAGCTCGGTATGGATTCCAACGGCGGCAGCCGGTTTAAGGGCGAAATTAGCAATGCCATGGCTCTGAATCGCGTGTTGTCCGCTGCTGAAATTGCAGCTCTGGCCAGGGAGAAACCGGGCAGCCAGACCACAAATCTGACGGATGTTTCCCTGGACACAGGTTTTACAGTGGCAGCGTGGATCAAGCCCGCGCCGGGCGAGGCGGGACGCATCTTCGACAAAATTACCGCCGGCGGCATTGATGGATTCCTGTTTGACACGTATCCCGGTTTGGCGCTGCGACTTATCGTCGGCACTCACACGTTGGCGGCACCGGGTTGTCTGAAGCCGGGCGTATGGCAACACGTTGCCGTCACGGTGACGGCACAGGGTGCAAGGCGGATTTATTTGAACGGCAATCTGCTCCAGGCGGAAAACGGCGAAAAGCCGGGACCGCCGCGCATCACGCAGGCCTACGTGCTGCAGCGCTGGATTGCCGCGTGCGGCGGGCGTGGACATTATCCCATCAAATTCAACGGCTCGATCTTTACCGTGGATCCGACGTTTGCGGGCGGCCCCGATTTCAGCGCGGATTGGCGCCGGTGGGGCGATTGTTATTGGTGGCAGAATACGCGATTCTTCTATTTTTCGATGATCGCCAGCGGCGATTTTGACGAGATGCAGACATTATTCCGTTTCTTTCGGGACGTGCTGCCGCTCTGCGAGGCGCGCACGAAGCTTTATTATGGCGCCGAAGGCGCTTATTTCCCGGAGACGATGACCCTCTTCGGCACGTATGCGAACAGCGATTATGGCTGGAACCGCCAGGGCCACCCGCCGGGCGAAATTCCCAATCCATGGTGGCGCTACGCCTGGCAGCAAGGACTGGAATTGACCGCGTTGATGCTCGATTACTATGAATACACGGGGGACAAACATTTTCTAAACCATGAACTCATCCCGATGGCCGATGCCGTGCTGCGCTACTATGATACCCGCTTCAAGCGCGACGACGCCGGCAAACTCATCCTCCGCCCCACGCAGGCAGTCGAGACGTATCGGCATGGTGTGGTCAACGACACGCCCAGCGTGGCCGGGCTGATGGATGTGTGCCAACGGTTGCTCCGGTTGCCGGCTTCGAAAGCCGACCATGAATTCTGGCAGCGGATGAAGGATGCCACGCCCACGTTGCCGATCAAAGACGGGTGCATCCAACCGGCCGATCAATTCGACCCGCAGCGCAGCAATGTGGAAAACCCGGAGCTTTACGCCCTTTGGCCATTCCGACTCTACGGCGTCGGCCTTCCGGATCCCGCCATCGCCGTTGAGACATTCCGCCACCGCATCGAGAAGGCGTCCATTGGCTGGCAATACGACGGTCAATGCGCCGCCATCGCCGGACTGGCCGACGAGGCCGGGCGCATCCTGCTCGGCAAAGTCGGCAACTCCAACCCCAACTTCCGGTTCCCGGCGATGTGGGGGCCGAACTACGACTGGCTGCCCGACCAGGATCACGGCAGCAACATTATGCTCACCCTGCAAAACATGGTTTTACAGACTGACGGGGACAAAATATATGTCCTGCCCGCCTGGCCAAAGAAATGGAATGTGGAGTTTAAGCTTCGTGCGCCGAAGAACACCATCGTAGAAGGCTCTTATCACGACGGCAAATTGGTGGCGCTGAAAGTTTCCCCGGAATCGCGCCGCCCGGACGTACAAGTCATGGTCCCGGAATGAAACAGGCAGAAAGGAGTCGCGATTTGAAGATTTGCCGAACCAATCATAACTGAAGTTGCCATGATAACTCCCAATCCTCTGCTGGGTGTAGGATTTCACGCTGTCGGCGCGTTCTTTGCGGCGGTTTGCTACACGCCGCAAAAGCGGGTGAACGGCTGGTCCTGGCAGAGTTACTGGCTGGTGCAGGCGGCGTTCTGCTGGTTTCTGTTGCCGATACTCGGCGCGTGGCTGACGATCCCGGAACTGGGCACAGTCCTGCGCGAAGCACCCCGCGGTGCGATGCTCGCGTCATTCGCGCTCGGTGCGGCCTATGGCATCGGCGGCACGGCGTTTGGGGTCTCGATCCGTTACATCGGCTTCTCGTTGACCTACGCCATCGCCATTGGACTTTCGACCGTGCTCGGCACATTGATTCCGCCGCTGGTCAAAGGCACGCTGGGTGAGACGCTGAGCAAGCCGGGCGCCAGTTGGGTGATCGCCGGCATTGTCGTCGGTATGATCGGCATCACCTTTACCGGCGCGGCGGGGCGCATGAAGGAACGCGAATTGAGCGCGCAGGCAAAACTCGAAGGATTTTCGCTGGTAAAAGGCCTGTTGTTGTCGCTGCTGGCGGGCGTGCTTTCGGCGGTTTATGGCTTTGCGCTGGCGGCGGGCGAGCCGATTGCCGACGTGGCGTCAGCTCATGGCGCGGGCGTGTTCCGCGGCAACGTGGTTTACATCTTTTCCAACACCGGCGCGTTTATCACCACGGCGATTTATTGTCTGTGGCTTCATCGGAGGCACCGGACGCTCGGCGAAATTGTTGAGCTGCCGGCCGGCGCCGAGCGCGCCAGCCTGCCGGTGAACTGGGCGATGGCCGTGCTGACCGGCTGCCTGTGGTATGGACAATTTTTCTTCTACAACCTCGGCCACGTGCGGATGGGTGCTTACCAGTTTACGAGCTGGGCCATTCATATGATCATGCTCATCGCCTTCAGCATCGTCGTCGGGGTGGTGCTGCGCGAATGGCACGGCGCCCGGCGGATGACCAAACTGATGGTCGGTCTTGCCTTCATCGTGCTCGTCGGCGCGGTGGTATCGCTGACCTATGGAAATCATCTCGCGGAAATCGCGCCGACGCATTGATTATGAAACGCATCGACACCCACCAGCATCTTTGGGACCTACGGCAGTTCCCCTGTTCGTGGTGCGCCGGAATCCCGGCATTGAATCGCAGTTTTTTGCTCGACGATTACCGGACCGCGGCGAAGGACACCGGTATTGATAAAACCGTCTTCGTCGAATGTGACGTTGACGAACCGCATGCGGTGGCCGAGGCGCAACACGTCCAAAAGCTGGCGGAGAACAACCCGCTGATCGCCGGCATCGTCGCTGCCGCACGACTGGAACGCACGGATTTTCCGGCGCAACTCGAAGCGTTGCTGAACTTGTCCAGGTTGCGTGGCATCCGCCGGGTGCTGCACGTCGTGCCGGATGCGGTCTCGCAACCGGCGTTATTCGCCGAAAACGTGCGCCGCCTGGCGGCGCATCATTTGACCTTTGATTTATGCGTACTGGCACGGCAGTTGCCGCTGGGCATCGCGCTCGCCAAAAAATGTCCGGACGTGCAATTCGTCCTGGACCACTGCGGCGTGCCGGAGGTGAAGGGCAAGGCGTTTGATCCGTGGCGCGCCCACATCAAGCAACTGGGTATGCTGCCGAACGTGGCCTGCAAAATCAGCGGCCTGGTCGCCTACGCCGGGGAAAATTGGACGGTGGATGATTTGCGTCCCTGGGTGGACCATGTCGTCGCCTGTTTCGGCTGGAACCGGGTTGTCTGGGGCGGCGACTGGCCGGTCTGCAATTTGACCGCCAGCCTTAAACAATGGGTTGAGGCCACGGACGCTTTATTCAGCGCGGCGACCGAATCGCAACGTGAAGCCCTGTTCCACAAAAATGCAGAAAGGATTTATCATGTTTAGTCTTAAAAACAAAACCGCGCTCGTCACCGGCGCGGCTTCCGGCATTGGCGCGGCGATGGCTGAAATTTTTGCCCAGGCCGGAGCAACGGTCTGGATTGCCGACCGCAATGAGACCGAAGGACGCGCCCAGGCGGAACGCGTTGGGGGAACATTTCTCCCGCTTGATGTCACCGGCGAAGCCGCCTGCCTCCAGGCGGCGCAAACGGTCGGCACATTGGACATTTTGGCGAATGTCGCCGGCATCGGCCACGTCGGCACTTTGCTCAAAACAGCCGCGGCCGACCTGGACAGGCTTTACGGTGTCAACGTGCGTGGTGTTTTCAACTGCTGCAAGGCATTTGTGCCCGCCATGTTGGAACGAAAGTCCGGCAGCGTCATCAACATGGCTTCGATTGCCGGTGTCGTCGCGGTGCGCCAGCGCCTGGCGTATACGACCACGAAATTTGCGGTCGTGGGTTTGACCAAGGCCCTGGCGCTGGACCATTCGCACACGGGCGTGCGGTTTAATTGCATTTGCCCCGGCCGGGTCGAAACGCAGTTCGTGCTCGCGCGGCTCAAGGAATATCCCGACCCGCAGGCGGCTTATCGCGACATGGCGTCAACGCAACTGAATGGCCGCATGGCGAGGCCGGAGGAAGTTGCCGCCGCCGCGTTGTATCTCGCGGCGGACGAAAGCGCGATGGTCACCGGCAGCACGCTGATGCTGGACGGCGGGTGGAGTGCAGGAAAATAAATTTATGAAAATCATTCGTTGTCAGGACCATAAAGGAAACATCGTTCATGCTGTTCAACAAGCGGGTGGCCCGGTGCTAAAACTGGCCGGCGGGATTTTCGGTCCGCTCGAAGTCACGTCGGAAAAGGTTGAAGTGGCCAAATTACTCGCCCCGATTCAGCCGGGTTCCATTATTTGCATCGGCTTGAATTACCGCAAACATGCCGAAGAAACCGGCGCGAAGTTTCCGGAATATCCGGTGGTGTTTTTCAAGGGCGTCAATACCCTGCAACATCCCGGCGAACCGATTTTGCTCCCGACGCAATTGAAAAGCGACGAGGTGGATTACGAGTGCGAGCTGGCGGTGATCATTGGCCGCCCCTGCAAAAATGTCCGCCGCGACCGGGCGCTTGACTTTGTGCTCGGTTACACCTGTTG
>DASZAB010000209.1:0-3209 GCA_035945675.1 Verrucomicrobiia bacterium
TTGCCGGCAATGGCGCTCGCGGCCACGGTCATGGGGGAGGCGAGAAACACCTGCGACTCCTTGTCGCCCATGCGGCCGGGAAAATTGCGGTTCGTCGCGCTGATGCACTTGATGCCCGGCTTGTTGATGCGGCCAAAGGTGTCCACCGGCCCGCCGAGGCACGCAGCGCATCCCGCGTTCTCCGTCATCTGCACGCCCGCGTTTACGAGGATGTCCCAGACGGTCTGTTTGCCCCAGTACGTCGTCTGCAAATCCCGCACAATTTCCGGCGTCGCGGGCACACCGAACGTGTCAATCGCCACGTGATGCCCGCGCAAGACGCGCGCGAACTCCACAAAATCGCTCGTCTTGCCACCGGTGCAGGAACCGACATATGCGCGGTCGAGCTTGATGTGCCCCATCTCCTTCGCCTTTTTGCGCTGGCCGGGATCAGGATGGCACGCCACCGTCGGTTCGAGCTGGTCGAGATTTACGACCAGTTCATAAACGAATTTCTGGTCATGGTCCGGCTCGGCCGGCGTGTAGGCGGATTTCGTGCCGTTCAATTTCACGCGCGCGTCCACGTATTCCTGCGTGCGCGAATCGAACTCGAAAATGCCGTTCTTGCCGCCCGCTTCGATGGCCATGTTCGCGATGGTCATGCGGTCGTCAATCGAGAGCGATGCCGCGCCGGGGCCGTCAAACTGCATCGCCCGATACGTCGCGCCGTCGAAGCCGATTTCGCCGATGCAATGGAGAATCACGTCCTTGGCCATCACGCCCGGCTGCAATTGGCCTTCGAGCCGGAAGTGCATGGTTTCGGGCACTTTGATGAGCAATTTGCCCGTGCCCATGACGAAGCCGGCGTCCGTGTTGCCGATGCCGGTGGCGAACTGGTTGAACGCGCCCGCCATGCACGTGTGCGAGTCCGTGCCGAACAAAATCTCGCCGGGCCGGGTGTGGCCCTTCTGCGGCAAGGCCGTGTGGCAGACGCCTGCGTAATGCGAGCCGTACTGCTTCTTCAAATGGCCCTGGCTCGGGTCGAAGTGCCAGTGGCCGTTCGGGTCGTCAATCACATCATAGAAATACGCGATGTCCTGCTCCTTCACGAAATCGCGCAGGATGTCCACGTTGCGGTTGGACTTGGAATCGGCGGTGAAAATGTAGTGGTCGGGGATGATGACGATCTTCGTTTTATCCCACACCTTGGCGTTCTTGCCGAACTCGCGTTTGAACACGCCGATGGTGCCCGGCCCGCAAACGTCATGCGTCATGAGCACGTCGGCGTTCACCCAGATGTTGTCACCCGCCTGAACCTTTGCTTTTCCGGCCGCCCGGGCGAGGATTTTTTCCGTCAAAGTCATAGGCTCACACCATAGCCGATGCCGCAACCAAGTTCAACTGAACAAAAACGGTGAATGGTTAAGACTTGATGGAAATCGGCGAACGAGGTCTGGTATCCGAGATATGAGCCGCGTTCTGAAGACATCAAACGTCCGGTTCATTTTTATCGCCACCTTACACTGGCGCGGCTTCTCACTGAATTGCCAGCGGATGACCAATCGTGATTACTTCACCTTCCTCTGAAACTCGGTCACGGCGATTCCGTCAGAATCCCAACGGGGTTCAATCATCCAGCCCAGCGTTGACGGTCCGAGCCGGACAGGCGAGGAACGGCTACGCTGGGTCAGCGTCCCAATAAATCATCAACCCCAACGAGGTTGTATCACCGGTCATTTTATCGATTCAACCCCTTCAGGGTTGGAACATTTGTTATTCGATTTCCCAGGGCAGCTCGTTCCTCGCAACCCTAGGCTGGATGATTCAAACCCGATGGGTTTGGTTCAACTGCGGCTTTGGTAGAGCGCCACCAGGGCGGCGCCGATGGCCTGCGATAGTTCGCCCAATACCGCCGGGATGATTCCAAGCGTGTCGCGCTGCACCGGCCAGAGATACGGCATGGCTGTCTCGTGAACGATGTGCAGATAGCGTTGCCGAAATTCCGGCGTGGTCGCTTCATGGTCCATCAGTCCGCCGCCAATGACAACGATGCCCGGGTCGAGCAACGTTACCAGGTTCGCGATGTGAAAACCCAAGGCCTGCGCCTGGAAATCAAAGATTTCCAGCGCCAGCGCGTCACCCTTTTGGGCACGGCTGCGCAGCGACAGAACCTTTTCCTTCATCGGTGCGGTGGATTTGGCGAGTTCGTGGTCGGGAAATTTTTTCAATTTTTCCCCCAGCAGATGCGGCAGGCCGGAGATGGTCGTGTAAGGCTCAATGCAGCCCCAATTTTTCCCGCAACCGCACGGGAACGGCGGGGCGTCAAGCCCGAACAGGTGCAGCGGCGCGGCCATATGGGCGGATTCCGTGGCGGTAAATGTGTGGCCGGTGAGTGGTAAGCCGTTCTCATCCACGAACGCGCTGCCCAGACCGGAGCCGGGCATGAGCATCAACACCGACAGCTTGCGTCCGGCGCGGGCAATCCGCGCCTCGGCCACGCCGCCGCACCTGCCGTCGTTCTCGAAAGCCAGCGGCAACCTGCGACCGGCCGCTTCTGCCAGCGCCGCGCTGAAATCGGCGTGCACGTCCCAGCCATTGAAGTCCGCCGGCAGGTTCGGCGATTTGCCCAGCACGCCATAACGCAGATACGGTCCGGGAATCGCCAGCCCGACGCCGCGGACCTGCGGCCATTGCAGATGGTTTTGCGCGAGAAATTCGCCGATGGCCGCAATCCAGCCGGCGATGACGGTGTCACGTCCGTTTTGCGCGTTGGTCGGGTGCTGGAGGAGCCGGGTGGAGACGGCTTCGCCATTTTCCCAGACCGCCGCGATTTTGGTGGTGGTCGCGCCGCTGTCGGTGCCGACGAAAATTCTCTGCTCAGAACTCATTTTTGCCCGTTAAATTGCGGACCGCGCCGGCGAACGCAAGAATTATCGGTGTTTGCCGGTTTGACCCGCTTAACCTTAAAATTTCCCGGGTCGGGCGGGATAAAGCTGCGGTGCGGCTTTACCTCCAGCAACAGGAACACGAAGCCAAGCGTCTCGATCAGCCGGGGCTGTCAGGAGGCGAAGGCCGCTCTGAGCAGCCCCAAGACTAACCCGACTTGGGCGGTTCATTATTCAAACCTTCGGCTTTGCCGGAGGTCGCTGACTCATTTCCCCGCTTCCGGCAAGCTTGCAGCGGCCACGGCCTGGCCGACGCGGCGGGATTTTTCATCCGGCACGTGCAAC
>DASZAB010000210.1:0-22538 GCA_035945675.1 Verrucomicrobiia bacterium
CGAGGCACGCTGATTTTCCGGGTGGGGTTGGAAACGCTTCGACATGTCGTCCGGCTGCGGCGTTAGCTCCTGTTACGGCGCGAGGGTTCCACGTGTCCCGCAATATCAAAAGCCGGAGGCAGCCTGGCCCGTCCGGGACCAACTGTGTAGCCGTTTCATGTGACTATCAAAAATGGTTTTTCAGGGTTAAACTTTTTCAAACTCAAAGAACTGTCAACGGCTTCTTGAACCGAACCAAACAAGAAATCAGAGTGTGGTATTATGAAAATCAAATCACCAACGGGATGGCTGGCGGCCGTGCTGGCCGTGGCAGGCGGATTGACATTGGCCGGCCAGGTGCAGGCTCAAGACACCTACTACTGGTATTATTTCTATCCACCCTGGCCACCCAACAGTTCGCTGTACGCTAATTGGAACAACTACCCGGGCAACCCTTCGGCTGTGAACTTTACCACGGTATTTGCATACACGAACGGAGTGCTTGACGAACCGGCGTCGGGCTTGGAAGTGACGTCAGCGATTGGTGGTTATGGCAGCGGTTATGCCGACCTGAACCATGGCACGGGCGTTACCTTTGCCAACGGCAATCTTGCTCTCGCTACCAACGACACCACTTGCACCCTGACTTTTACAGTCAATCCGACGCCGGGCATGGCGTCCTCGGGGACATCGTTTTATACCAATTACAACTGGATAGGCATACAGTTCTACTTGAATCTCGACAGTGGTGCATACACCGGCCTGCCTGTCCTTTACGGCGGATGGAACAATCCGGGTAATTCCAATGGCATCGTGTGGGTCGGCAGCAACGTCACTATGACGGTAAATTTGTCATCGTTGCCAAAATTCACGGCCTACACCCAGGGTGGAACGAATCACTTTTACGGCTGCAACCTGGGCGTCAGTCCGGCGGTCATATTTAATGATCCTAGTGGGAGTTCCGGGTTGCCCTACGATATCACGTTCAACACGATCACATTTGCTCCGGCGGCAACGCTGCCGCCGAACCTGGCCGTCAGCCATGTCGGCACCAATGTCATCGTGTCCTGGCCCGCTACCGGCTCCTACACCCTGCAACAAAGCGCCAATATGGCGAGATTCAGTTGGTCGCCCTGGGGTTTTCCACCTGATTCGAATAACGGCATCTACAGCATCACGATCCCGGCGCCCGCAAACACTTTGTTTTTCCGTTTAAGCAGTCCGTAGCGGTAGCTGGCGGATGGTAAGTCCGTAAGCGTCACGCACAACGCGGCAGAATTAGATTGACTGAATAGGCCGTTCGCCATATGAATTAAATGTTGTGGGTTCCTTGCGGGTTGCCAAGATTGCCTGTCTGCTGCTTGCGGTGCTCTTACTGCGCGTCTTCGAGAGCGCCGGGCAAGTTGTGTTCAACGCAACGCGACCTGTGACGACGGTTGCAGCAGGGGTTGGCTTCAGTCTTTTTTTGGAGAGTGACGGCAGGCTTTGGGCAATGGGATTTGACGCCGATGGCCAGTTGGGCGGCGGCGTTTACAAACGTGGCGCCACAGGCCCGCCTGAGTTGATCGTAGCAACCAATGTCACGGCGATTGCCGCGGGTGGTTACGGATACCCGGATCAAAATGGTTTTGGCTTCAGCTTGTTTCTTAAAAAGGACGGTAGTCTGTGGGCCATGGGCTACAATTATACCGGCGAGTTGGGCGACGGCACTGACAACAACACCAATCGGCCTGAACTGCTCATGGTGAGCAAGGTCACGGCAATTGCGGCAGGATTATCACTGGACAGTTTGTTTCTCAAGAGTGACGGCAGTCTGTGGGTTACAGGCAAAAACGTTCAGAACCAATTGGGTGACGGCACTGGAAACAGCCGGAACATTCCAGAAGAGATCGTGTCCAATGGAGTTGTGGCGGTTGCTACCGGGATAATACATAACGTGTTTGTCAAAAGCGACGGCAGTCTGTGGGGCATGGGCGACGACAGTTACGGCGAGTTATGCGGTGCTGGGGAAGTTCCCCCCATCCCCAGGGAGGTTGTGGCGGGGCCTGTTGGTTACAATCAAATCTCCGTCCGGCTTTTAAACGGCGGCGATTTGAGTCTGTCGTATTGGGGCATGGCCGGAACGAATTACGAACTGGATCGTTCGTTCAGTCTGGCGCCGGCTAACTGCGTGCCTCAGGCCACTAACCCCACCGATGTAAACGGTTTGTTGGTGTTTACCAACACCCCAGAGGCAACGACAAATAATTTTTGGCGTATCCGGTCGATGCCATAGACACCGCATTCTGTAAAGTCGCCAACTGTCAAAAAGTTTCAACGAAACCTTCAACGATTTCTTCAATAACCCAGGAGTGAGGGTGCAGGTGGCTGGTCAAGTCCGGTAAGTGGCGGATAGTATCAGAAACCTCTTGAATCCATGCGCCATGATCCAACAAAAGTTTATTTCCTTTCCAGGATGGTTTTGATGAACACCGTTTCAGACTCCAGGTCGTCGGCGTTTGCCGCAAGCCTGATTCTTCTCCGCTGGCCGGGTTCTCCCCGGAGAATGACCAGGCAGAGCCCGTTGAAGGCTGGAAGTAAAGACGTAAACCCGGGTGACTTGCCCGGCGCGTTCCGGCCAGGTCCAATGTGGCACAATATGCGCCATCGGATAATCGGGACGCCAATGCGCCTGATAAAGTTGCGGAAAAAATCCTGGGTTTGTTCGTTTATATGCTTGTGATTCGGGAGAATGTGCTAGTCTCGCCGTTCATGAACATACTGATCGAAGAAGCCGAAACGTTCCAATACCTGGCTCCCAACAACCAGTGGACAAGAAATGTCTCCGAAGGCAGAACCTTTGGAGCGACCCGAACCGCCTTTGAGATTGCGAAACATGAACCGATTGGCAGGTTCAACATCGTTTATTACATCCCCCAGACTGGACAGTTCATCAATCTGGACCATGGAAGGGGCAAGGGAATGTCGAACGTCGGCACTTGAGGGCGGTCTGCCGGCGGCGGTACGCCCGGCTTTTCCCGGGAAGGGGATGACCGGATGAACTCAAACCTTCTTCGCCGCGGCCGCGGCCAGCATCTTGAAGGGATTGGCCGCCTTCGGCTGCACGTTTGGCACGGACGGGCCCTGCGCCTGGGCAAAGGCGACCTTCGAGCGCAGGAGCAATGTGCCGAGGCACAAGTCTGCCAGCGGCAGGACAACGTTGAAATTCTTGTGCATGTAGCGGTGATGCAACAGATGATGCCCGTTCAGGCGGAAGAAAATTCCCGAGCGTTCCACGTGCCTTTTCTTTGGCAGGTGCATGCACCAGTGCATGTATTCGTAAGCCGTGAAATACAGCGTGCTGGCCACCGCCGCCCCGCACAGAATGCCCCACTTTTCCGAAAGCAGCGCCCAGAGCAAAAACGGCAGCAGGCCCAGCATCACGAGTACCGGGCCGTTCCACCACGCCATCGGAATGGTCTTTTTGTCCGGCTCGCGCATGAGGTGATACGTGTAGTCGGCCTTGAAAATGTGATGGTGCACGAGGGTGTGCCGTTCGAAGGGATAACGGAAAAACTTCACCAGAAAGGAGCGGTGCATGACATAGCGGTGCAATAGCCACTCGAACAAAGAACCGAAAACCGCCCCGGCCACCATGCCGATGGCGCACCAAAAAAGAAACATGCTCATAAATAAATTCCTGCCATGAAGACTGAAGGAGAACTTCCCACCCACACCCAATGCGGCCTGAACTCTAATCGGTCTTATTTGTTGACCTGATTCTCCACCCGGCCCTGGCTGCACGCAAGTTTTTTTTCAACCTCCCCGCAGGAATGTTGCCGGCGCTGCGAGGTCGGCAGCGCGGTACGGTGGGCTGCCGCCCGCCCGACCTTCAACCGGCCCGGAGCCTCCGGCTCTTCCAATGACGCCCGTGCGCTTGAATGCGAGCGGGCCGGCAGAAAACCGGATCAGGACGGATGCCTAGCGAATCGACAGCGCAATGGAAATCTGTTTGATTGCCGCCTGCACATGTTTGAGGGCCTTGCCGGATAGTCCGACGCTGGCTTGCTTCAGCAGTCCTTGCGCGGCGCTGAGCCGGGCAACGGACGTTCCCTGAGGTTCATGGTTCCTGCCCTTGCTGCTGATTTTTCCGCCGATTTCACCGAGGGCGGCTTCAATCTGTTTCATCGCCCTCACCCGATGTCCCTTGTAATCATGCCTGGCTTGAGCAAGAGTCGCGTACGCATCGTTCAGCAGGGCAGCGGAGGAGGTCTGCGCCTGGGCCCGCGTAACCAGGCCAGACACCAGCAGGATGATCGCGAGCAGGGTTGAGGTTCGGAGAAAGATTAAATTATTCACGCCATTAAAAATGTTTGAAGACCGTGGATTGTCAAGCCGGTAATCGTTGGGTTATGCTGCATGCCGGCATTTGCCTTTAATCGGCACCAACGCCGGCACCCATGGCCCGCTTTTATGAACAACTCGCCGCCGCCCTGGCGGAGGACCAGCCGTTTACGCTCGCCCTGATTTCCGGCGTCAAAGGCTCCAGCCCGCAGCGCATCGGCGCCAAAGCCCTTTTTTTCCAGGACGGACGCATCGTCGGTACGCTCGGTGGCGGCTGTCTGGAGGCGGAAGTTCACGCCCGGGCCAAACGCGCTTTGAAAACCGGCGAGGCTTCCACGTTCGAAATGCTGCTGGATCATGACTTCGGCTGGGACGACGGCCTGATTTGCGGCGGCAGTGTGTCGGGATTGATTTTGCCGCGCGCGGCGGAAGCGGCGGAACTCTGGCGCCGGCTCGCCGCCGTGACCGAACCGGTCCGCTGGGGCGTCAAAAAGGATTTCTCCATCGCGTTGCTTGAAGGTAGGGCGGGCAGTCCTCTGCCCGCCGCTGGTGCGCAAATAAATGAAGGCGTGCACGGAGTGACGCGGCCTGCCAATGAATGGCTTTATCAGGAAACCGTTTCGCCACCCTGCGCGTTTTGGATCGCCGGCTCCGGCCACGTCGCCCAGGCGGTCGCGCCGCTGGCCCTGCAGCTGGATTTTGACGTGACGGTCTTTGACGACCGGCCCGGGCTGGCGAATCACCAGTTTTTTCCCGAAGCCGTCCATCTGCGCGTGGGCGGCTGGCATGAACTGTTGCAGGAGCCGATGCCCATGCCGCCGGCCTTCGGCCTGATCGTCACCCGCGGGCACCAGCATGACGCGCTGGTGCTGACCGAGTGGATTCAGCGCCCGTTTGTTTTTCTGGGCATGATCGGCAGCCGCCGCAAGGCCCGGATCATTCGCGAGCAGTTTATCCGGCAGAACGTTGCCAGCCCCGCGCAATTGGATAAACTGGCGTGCCCGGTGGGCGTGGACATTCACGCGCAAAGCACGCCGGAAATTGCCGTGAGCGTCATGGCGCAGTACATCCAGAAACGGGCGGAACTCGCAGGGAAGAAGCATTGAAAACTTCCAGAAACCAGCCAAATTGCCGCCAGGTTTTGAACTGCGCCAGTCCTCTGGCGCTTCTCGCGCGGCGACAATGTCAAAAGCGCCAGAGGGCTGCCGCAGTCCAAGACGCTATCGCGTTTCATCACGTCCCGAATTGTAAGTCCAAATTCCTTTGATGAGCACCACGGCTGAGACAAATTTCCAGCCTCTCGGCGTCATGATCCTGGGCGCCGGCGCTTCGTCCCGGATGGGCCGGCCCAAACTGCTGCTGCCGTGGGGCAAAACTTCCATCATTGGTCATCTGCTGGACCAATGGCGAAGGCTGGGGGCGGCGCAAATGGCCGTGGTATGCCGGCCGGGCGACCGGGAATTAAACGCTGAACTGGACCGTTTGGGTTTCCCGCCCCAGGATCGCATTGAAAATCCACAGCCCGAACGCGGCATGTTCAGTTCGATCCTTCATGCCGCGAACTGGGACGGCTGGAAGGAGGGGCTGGTGACGTGGGCGATTGTCCTCGGCGACCAACCCCACCTGCATCCCGGCACGCTTCGTTCGCTGCTGGCTTCTCATCGGGAACATGCCGACGCGATCTGCCAGCCGGTCTATGACGGGCACGCGCGGCATCCGGTGTTGTTGCCCCGCCGGGCCCTGGAGGAACTGAAGGATTCGCCGGAGAAAACTTTAAAGGATTTTTTAAAACGAACTTCCTGTCCATTGGTCAAACGTTCGATAGCAGATTCCGGGCTGGCGCTTGACTTGGACCGGCCGGAGGATTATGAGAAGGCAGTGAAGTCCCACTCAGGAAACTTATGAATGATCCGGACGCAACCGGCGCGGGCTCCTTTTCCCGCCGGACATTTTTGAAGGGGCTGGGCACCTCGGCGGTGGCGGCGGTGGCCGCGCGTACCACCGCGGTGGCGGCAGAACTGGAAAAGGTCAATGCCGAGAGAATTCTCGGCCCCGGGCCGGTGCCGGTGACGCTGAAGGTCAACGGCGAAAGAATGAAGCTTCAGCTCGAACCGCGCGTGACCCTGCTGGACGCATTGCGGAATTACTCCAGCCTGACCGGCGCCAAAGAAGGCTGCGACCGCGCCGCGTGCGGCGCCTGCACCGTGCTGCTGGACGGGACGCCGATTTATTCCTGCCAGAAACTTGCTCTCGAAGCCCAGGGACACGAAATCACGACGGTTGAAGGCCTGGCCAGGGACGGCAAATTATCGAAAGTCCAGCAGGCGTTTATCGCCAAAGACGCCTTGCAATGCGGCTATTGTACTCCGGGCTTTATCCTGAGCGTGACGGCATTGCTGAAACAGAATCCCCACCCGACCGCCGACGAGGTCAAACACGCCTGCGCCGGGAACCTGTGCCGCTGCGGGACGCAGCCCCACATCCTGCAGGCCGTGTCCGAGGCGGCAGGCGTTGGAGTCAAAAGTAAAACGGAGGTTGTCAATGCCTGACGCGAACCAGAATGGATTATTGGATGGTTGGATAATGGGATGGTGGGGCGAATCCAAGCCCGGCGACTTCCATCAATCCATCAATCCACTTATCCATCAATCCCTTTTTTATGCCTAGCTGGCCGACTGAACCCAAATACATCAGCCACCCCACGTTGCGCGTGGATGCGGCGGCCAAGGTGACGGGTCGCGCGCGCTATTCATCCGATATCCAGGCCGATGGCTGGCTGTACGGCATGATTCTCCGGTCAAAATGGCCGGCGGCAAAAATTCTATCGGTCAACCTGGACCCGGCCCGGCAAATTCCCGGTATCAAAGCCGCCGTGGTGGCGCGCGACGGCGAATTCACCGTGCGCTTCTACGGCGAGGAAATCGCCGCCGTCGCCGGCACGAGTAAACAGGCCTGCCTCGATGCCCTGCGGGCCATCGTGGTCAAAGCCGAACCGAGCCCGCAGTTTGCGGTCAACGAAGACGAAGCCCGGAAAGCTGACGCGCCGCAGGTCTGGGCGGGCAGGTCCAATGTGGCGCCCGGCCGGTCGCGGGAACAAGGCAACGTGGACCAGGCCTTCGGCGAGTGTGCTGCCGTCATCGAAGGGTTTTACACGACGCCGGTGCAAATTCATAATCCGATGGAGACGCATGGCAGCACGGTTTCCTGGACCGAGGAAGGCGTCACGTCCTGGGCCTCCACGCAGGGTATTTCCAGTGTCCGCGACGGCCTGGCGGGCGCGTTGCAATTGGATCATAGCAAGGTACGCGTCATCACCGACTTCATGGGCGGTGGCTTCGGCGCCAAATTCGGCGCCGGTGCGGAGGGGGTGCTGGCCGCCCGGCTGTCGCGCGAGGCGAAAGCGCCGGTCCGGCTCATGCTCACGCGCTTTGATCAGGCGCTCGCCGTCGGCAACCGGCCCTCCAGTTTTCAGAAAATCAAAATGGGCGCGCTGGCCGACGGCACGCTGCACGCGTTTGAGGCGGAAAATTACGGAACGGCCGGCATCGGCGCCGGTGCGGATGCGGGTGGCGGGGGTGGGGGCGCGGACATTCCCATGCCCTATCTTTACAGGGTCCCGAACAGCCGCGTGAAACAATCGCATGTGGCTGTCAACGCCGGCTCGGCCCGCGCCTTTCGCGCGCCGGGAAACCCGCCAGCCTCCTTCGGCATGGAATCCGCCATGGACGACCTCGCCGTGAAGCTCGGCATGGACCCGCTGGAATTCCGGCTTAAAAATGATGCCAACGAAGTCCGCCAGCGCGAATACGCCATCGGTGCAGAAAAATTCGGCTGGAAGGAAAAATACCGTAAGCCCGGCAGTTCGCCCGGTGTGGTCAAAACCGGCATCGGTTGCGCCGGCGCCGCGTGGCCGGCGGGCGGCCCCAGCCGCAACACCCACGGCGAAGCGCAAATCAATCCCGACGGCAGCGTGGAGTTCCGCCTCGGCGTGCAGGACATCGGCACCGGCACCAAAACTGTCATCGCCGTGGTCGCGGCGGAAATGCTCGGTTTAAAACCGGAACAGATCACGGTAAAAGTCGGCGACACGAATTTCCCGCCCGGTCCCGGCAGCGGCGGCAGCACCACCTGCGCTTCGGTTTCGCCGACGGTTTATGACATCTGCCAGCGCGGGTTGCAGCAGTTGCAGACGCAGACCGGCGTCGCCGACGCGCGCGGGAAGAACTGGTTTGCCGCGTGCAAGAAACTTGGCGTCAATCCGCTCGTGGTTCACGGAAATTGGATCGAAGGGCTTTCCAACCGCCCGGCCTATGGCGTGCAGTTTGCCGAAGTGGCCGTGGACACGGAAACCGGCCTGGTCACGGTGAAGAAAGTCGTCGCGGTCCACGACTGCGGCCTCATGATTGACACGCTCACCCTCGAAAGCCAGATCAACGGCGGCGTCATCATGGGCATGGGCTACGCGCTTTACGAGGAGCGCGTGATGGACGATTTGTCCGGCGTGCTGCTGAATCCGAATTTTGAGACCTATAAACTGCCCGGCATCGCCGACGTGCCGGAAATCGAGATTGTGCTGTTGAACATGCCGGAACGCGGGGTTATCGGCATCGGCGAACCGGCCACCGTGCCCACGGCGGCGGCGATTGGCAATGCCGTCGCCAACGCCCTCGGCGTGCGCGTCGGCAGCCTGCCCATCACGCCCGCGAAGGTCCTGGCCGCGCTGGGCAAGGTCCCTCCGGTCGCCCAAACATGAAAACCAGAAAAATTTTCAATGGAATAAACGAGCGCGCCTGGCGAAGCGTCAACCGCCGGGAGCGCCGGCATCTTGCCGGCGAGTTTGAAGAAACCTTAGCGACATGCCGGCAAGGATACCGGCGTTCCCAGGTATAAGACATGAAAGCTTTTGAATATGCCACCGCGCACTCGACCGACAGCGCCTGCCAGTTGGCCGCCGACCACGGCGCTTATCTCGCCGGCGGCAATGATTTGCTCGGCCTGCTCAAGGATTATCTCATCCCCGGTCCGAACCTTCTCGTCAACGTCAAGTCGCTGCCCGGTTTGAACCGGATTGAGCGCGGCGAAAAAAGCTGGACCATCGGCGCGCTGGTCACCGTGGCGGAACTCGAACGTGACCCGGACCTCGCAAAAGTTTTTCCCGGTCTGCACGCCGCCGCCTCGGAAATCGCCTCGCCGCAGATCCGCAACGTCGCCACCGTCGGCGGCAATCTCGCCCAACATTCGCGTTGCTGGTATTTCCGCCAGCGCGACGTGACGTGTCTCAAGAAGGGCGGCGACCTTTGTTACGCGCGGGAAGGTGACAACCGCTATCACAGCCTGTTCAGCGGCAACGACTGCATCAGCCCGGTGGTGTCCAGCCTGGGCGCCACCTTTGCGGCCCTCGACGCCACCGCCGTCGTGCTGCGCGGCGGCAAGGAAGCGCGTCTGACCATGGCCGAGCTTTACCAGAAAGCGTGGACGGAACCGACCGCACACAATTCACTTAATCCCGGCGATTTGATCCTGCGCGTGGAAATTCCGACCGCCCGCCACAGCAGCGCGTACCTGCAGGTCAGCGACAAGCATACCTTTGACTGGGCCTTGGTGAGTTGCGCGGCGGCGGCAAATGTCGTTGGTGGAAAATTGAGCCAGCCGCGCGTCGCGCTGGGCAGCCTCTCACCCGTGCCGCATCAGGTTGAGGCCGCCAATGCTTTCCTGGATGGCAAGACCCTGGACGATGACACCGCGTCACAGGCGGCCGATTTGATTTTGAAGGATGCCAAACCGCTGGAGCATAATGCGTACAAGGTGCCGATGGCGCACGCGCTTATCCGGCGCACGCTGCTTAAACTGAAAGGTTGACGCCATGAACCAGCCATTTTGCAAGCATCTGCGGACCAAAAGCCTGTATGTCGGCGCCACGCCGGAGCAAGCCTTTGCCGACAAGGAAGGTGAACATCTGACGCCGTGCCATTTCTGGTGCAACCGCACCCAAACGGTCGTCGGCGTGGATGACCAGCCGGTCCACAAGGACACGTGTCAATCGTCGCGGTCGTGCTTTGAGGAATGACTTCGAATCGCCAGTGACGCGCGGCAAGCGTCTGGTGGGATCCCTTGAAACTTCGTTCGGCCGATTATTTTATGCTCCGGCGTACATTGCCAAAGGATTGCCGAAAATCTTCGTGACGCGGAACTGCGCAATTTTTGCATCCTTCAGCCTGCGGTGGGTCGTCGCCGACCCGGATTCATCAAAGTAAAAGGTTTCCGAGGCTACCAGCATTTGCTTGATGCCTCGGGGCAGGGACAGGTATCCCGGATATGTCAAAATGATCGTTCTCATTTTTCCTTCCTACAACCGGGTTATAAGACGTGTTGGCCGCCAAATAGTTACAACGCGCACTGTTTTCCGGCAGATTCTGCGGATTTTTGCCGCCCCGCCGGGCCTTTCAATTCGTGCGAATTCGTGGAATCCGTGTCAGACTCTCTATGCCTTTTGCGGCAAAGAATTGGCGTCCTCTGCATTACTAGCTATGAAAGTTTTGCTTTTCTGCGGAACTTTTTCGGCGATGCAACACAAGATCGTAGCGCAGATTGGCAACCGGCCGTATCCCCGACCGCCAGCCGAGCGGGCGTTCGCATTAGACGGCCCCAGCGGATTGCCAATCCGCGCTACTTTGGTTGCGGCTTCGCCGCGCTGCGTCACCCGCAGTCATAGATTATATCACTTGTCGGCGCGTCCGACCTTGTAGCCTTTGATGCCGTAAAAGGCGACGTAGGCGTAGGCGATGAGCGGTACGATGAACGCCACCTGCAGGTTCCAGACATCCGCGATCCGCCCCAGCATCGCGGGCAGGATGGCGCCGCCCACCACGGCCATCACCAGCAGGGATGACACCTGGCTTTTGTAAACACCCATCCGGTCGAGCGCGAGCGAGAAGATGTTCGGCCAGCCGATGGAAGTGAACAGCCCGATGCCGACGATGCACCACATCGCCAGTTTGCCGCCAAACAGGATGGTTATCGCCAGCAGCACGACAATCGTCCCGGAAAAGACGAACAGCGTGCGGTCGGCGAGTCCTTTGCCGAACTGGAAGAACAACCAGCAGAGCGCCAGCAGGGGCAAATAATTTTTCACGATGGCCCAGCCGGCTGAAAAATCAAATTGGTGCTGGTCGCCACTCCAACTACGCAATATCCAGAACAGCAGAAAAGCCAGAACGGGAATGCCGATGAGCAACAGCCGTTTGTTGAGCGGTTTCATTTCGCTCATTTCCGTGGCGCCCATGAAGCGGCCGATCAACATGCCACCCCAGAACAACGAAACGTATTTGCTGGCTTCGAGCGCCGGCATGGCAGCGACACTCGGCTGGCCGAGAAAATTGATGATGGCGCTGCCGACGGAGACTTCGCCGCCGACGTACATGAAAATGGCCACCATGCCGAGGACGACATGTGGATATTTCAGCGAGCCGATGCCGGGTTCCACTTTGCCTTCTCCGACGTGCGGCAAATGAATGGAAAAGAAAAACACCGCGAGAAGCACGAACACAATGCAGAAAATCAGGTAGGGCACCTTGACCGACTCCGCCCCGTTTGCCCCGGTTTCGGCAAAATACTTGAAAATCAAATAACCACCGATCAGGGGTCCCGTGGTCGTGCCGAGCGAATTGAAAGCCTGGGCCAAATTCAGGCGGCTCGACGCCGTCCGCTCGGGACCCAGGATGGTCACATAGGGATTGGCCGCGATTTGCAGCATGGCAAATCCAACTCCGACGATAAACAGTCCTGCCAGAAACGTCGGGTAGGAATGAACGGTGGCTGCCGGCCAAAAGAGGGCGCTGCCCGCTGCGGAAAGCAGAAGTCCAATGACCACGCCGTTTTTGTAGCCGATGCGGGCGATGGGGTCCCCCCAGAAGGCTGAAACAAGAAAATACGCAATCGAGCCGATGCAGTAGGCGCCGAAGAAAGCGAACTGGACCAACATGGCTTCAAAATAATTCAGAGTGAACGCCTCTTTAAATCGCGGGATGAGGATGTCGTTGAAGACGGTCATGAATCCCCACATGAAAAAGAGGATGGTCATGATCGCGAACGGGCCGCGATACGACTTTCCGTTTTCAGAAGGAGACGAAGCTCCTGTTTGTGAGGTGGTTACGCTGATGGTTGGCATAGAATTGATCCATAATCCCGAGACTTCGGGAACTGTCAAACATATTTGCGGACCGGGTTTGAACCGAAATTATGTGACATGACTGTTGTTCCTTACGGGTTGCGTCGCCTTCCAGGAAGCCGTTTAATGACCTCGAATCCTGCAGGTCCCGGCTTGGACCGGCGGTGAATCAACCGTTCCTCGTGCCTGTGCGTTCACCTGGCCTTGCGGTGGTTCGAACTGTATCCGGGTCGGCATAGATTGGCATTAACCTGGCGGCCGCAGCCGTCAATTAACGAAAAATATGAAACGTTCCATCCTGTCGCTGGTCGTGCTTTTGGGTTTTTTCCTCCTGGTTCCCCTGCACGCAACACCCGCCTTCCGCAACTTTATCACTGTCCGAGGCGACCAGTTGATGGACGGCGCCCGGCCGTTCCGTTTTATTTCGTTTAACATTCCCAACCTGCTGATCGTCGAGGACAACGTCCCGTTTACCGAAACCAATCCGTGGCGACTGCCCGATGAATTTGAACTTCAGGACGCCCTGGCGACGGTGCATCAAATGGGTGGAACCGTGGTGCGCACCTATTCCATCCCGGTCTGGCGGGGCAACGATCCGCCGGCGGAGGCTTCGTACGTGCTGGGCGTTGACAAATACAACGAGGAAGCCTTCCGCACATTCGACCTCGCGCTCAAGCTGGCCAACGAGAACGGCGTCCGGCTCATCATCCCGCTGGTGAACAATTGGAAGTGGCAGGGGGGCCGCGGCGAATATGCCGGCTTTCGTGGCAAAGCCGCGGACGACTTCTGGACCGACCCGCAGCTCATCGCTGATTTCGAGCGAACCATCCGGTATATTCTGTTGCGGACGAACACGCTGACCGGGGTGCGTTACTGTGATGACAAGGCCATTCTCTGCTGGGAAACCGGCAACGAACTTTCCAGCCCGGCTTCCTGGACGCACGAAATTGCCCATTACCTCAAGAGCCTCGACCATAACCATCTGGTCATGGACGGTGTGAGCGGCGGACGTTTACATCCCGGTTCGCTCAGCGATCCGGACGTGGACATTGTTACCACGCATCATTACCCGAGTTTCGGGATGCGGGGGACCTTCGCCGAATTCATCCGCCAGAATTGGGCCCTGGCGAAAGGCCGGAAACCCTATGTGGTCGGCGAATTCGGCTTTGTCAGCACGTCCCAGATGGAAGACGCCATGAAAGCGATCATGGACACCGGCACGGCGGGCGGGTTGTTGTGGAGCCTGCGCTTCCATGACCGTGACGGCGGCTTCTACTGGCACAGCGAGCCGGACGGCGGGGATCTCTACAAGGCATTTCACTGGCCCGGTTCAGCCGTCTTCGGCGCGGGCTACGATGAAATCCGGCTCATGGCCCAGGTTCGCAGCAATGCTTATGCAATTCGCGGCCTGACCCCGCCGCCGGTGCCGGCTCCGGCACCGCCGACATTGTTGCCGATAACCGATCCCGGGGCGATTTCGTGGCAGGGTGCGGTTGGCGCGGTCAGCTACGAGGTTGAACGTGCGCCGAAGCCGGGCGGTCCCTGGAAACTGGTCGGAGACGGAATTGACGAAAGCGCGGTGCAATATTATCCGTTGTTTGCCGACGAATCGGTGCCGGCGGGCGAATGGTTCTACCGCGTTATTGCGAAGAATGAAGCGGGTGTCTCAAAACCCTCCAAGGTGATTGGCCCGGTCACGGTCACGCACGACACCCTGGTGGACAATCTGGCTGATTTCTCAAAAGTCCGGGCCCGGCAGGGCGACTGGGCGATAATAACACGCGAGTGCCGCAAGGCGAAGGAAGACGTGGACCGCGCCGCCGGCAAAGCCGGGGACGCGCTCATTTACCGGCTGCCGACGGCGATTGAAGGTTTCCGCGTCTTCACCTTCTTTCCCAATGCTATCGCGGACCTGAAGTTTTCAATCTCCGATGACGGCCAGACTTACCGTGACGTCTCCGCCGGCAGGAATGAATATTTCAGTGGCGCCGGCGATTATGATTATTGGAAACCTGTGCTGTTCCATGCTGACAACTTGAGCGGGGCGGGAAAATTTCTGAAAATTGAACTGACGGGTGAAACGCAAATCGGCCGGGTGGAAATCACCCATGCTCTGGAAAAAACCAACGATTGATTTCTAATGGATCCAGCCAAACTAAAAACCTTTTCGCAGGGCATCCGTGATCACTTGTTCAATCATCTCCTGCCGTTCTGGTGCGGACCGGCGGTGGACCACGAGCAAGGCGGCTGGATGGGCTGGTTGTCCAACGACCTCAAACCTGACCGCACGCAGCCCAAAGGCCTGATTGTCAACAGCCGCATCCTTTGGGCTTTCTCGGCGGTCCACCAGCCCCGTCCGGACAAACTGTTCCGGCAAATGGCCGACCGGGCGTTTGATTACGTGATGAACCGGTTCTGGGACGCGCAACATGGCGGCGCGTTCTGGCGGTTGGACGACACCGGGCGCGTCGTTCTGGACGATTCCAAGAAAACCTACGGCCAGGCGTTTTATCTCTATGCGCTTTCGGAATATCACCGGGCCTTTGGCGTGCTGCCCGCGTTGGCCCGCGCCCGGGAGCTGTTTGAATTAATCGAACGGCACACCCACGATGCCAAGTTCGGCGGTTACCTGGAGGTGCGCCGCCGGGACTGGTCGGAGGCTGATGCCGACGCCCGGCTCAGCGACAAGGACATGAATGAGAAGAAGTCCATGAACAATCACCTTCACGTTCTGGAGGCATACACCAATCTTTACCGGGTCTGGAAGGAACCGCGCGTCGCTGGGCGGTTGCGCGAACTGATCGGGCTTTTCGAGCAACGCATCCTGGATTCCCGTACAAAGCATTTGAACCATTTCTTTGACGAGGAATGGCGTGTGCGTTCCGATTCCTACACGTTTGGCCATGATATTGAAAGCACCTGGCTGCTCCGCGAAGCTGCTGAAGTATTGGGCGATACCGGTTTGCTGAAGGAAGTGGAGCAGGTCGCGTTGCCGACGGCGGAGGTTGTCCTCAAGGAAGGAATTGATTCCGACGGCGCGCTGCGTTACGAGGGCAGGGGAGGGAAAATCATTGACGGCGGCAAGGAATGCTGGCCGCAGGCCGAGGCCGTCATCGGCTTCCTCAACGCCTGTCAAATCTCCCGCGACGAAAAATATCTCAACGCCGCGTTTCGCACCTGGGATTTCATCGAAAAACATCTGGTGGACCGCGTCCACGGCGATTGGTTCTGGCGCATCACGCCGGAAGGCAAGGTGGATGCCACTCTGCCGAAGGTCAGCGAATGGAAGGGCCCGTATCACGCGTCCCGGATGTGCCTCGAGACGCTCCACCGTTTGCGTGCCATGGGCAGTTGAAGTTTTTTCTCGAATGCCATTGTGAGCGGGAACAACATGACCCAATGCATACCCGAATACGTTTCCCCATTTGGCCTTACAGCCGCCCTCACCTGGATCCTCTCCTCCGGGAGAGGACTTCCGCCATCAGGCACCTGAATTGGTTGAGAGCTATGCAGCCAATCCCGGCGTGTGTATTTCAAGAGCAGCGGCGAACATTTCTCCCTCCCCCTGGGGAGAGGGCCGGGGTGAGGGAGAATAATGAACCAGGCTCGAAGATTCCCAAACGCAGTTCTGTCATGGCCGCGGCGGCCTTTGACCGCCGGACATTTTTTGAGCTTTCCAAAAGGGCGCGACGCTCACTGAGCGCCACTATATGGTTTTGCAGAAGTCTGGTCTGTTCGGGGCTGCTCGCTTCGACAGTCGTTTGTCATGCCACCGAAACAGTTGGCGTCTTCAACACGCTCGACTACGGCGCCAAAGGCGATGGCACCAATGACGACACCGCCGCCGTCCAAAAGACCATTGACGCCTGTGCCGCCCAGGGCGGGGGACAGGTGCTCCTGCCGGCCGGGACTTTTCTCACCGGCGCGCTCACGTTGCGCAGCGGGATTGATTTCCACCTGGCCAACGGCGCCGTGCTCAAGGGCAGCGCGAACTGGCGTGACTACGGGCATCCCGGCGCCTTGTTGTTCGCGAAGGACGCCACCAATATCACCGTTTCCGGCAATGGCGTCATGGACGGCAACGACCGCGCCGTCTGGCAGCAACTGGCCAATGAAGAGGCCGGCGGGGACGTGAACAAAACCAACTGGTGGCCGGAATCCTTCACCGGCGATTGGTGGCCGTTTGGCAAGCTGCCCGGCCAGCCGCAAACACACGGCGGCCGGCCGATGATGGTCATCTTCATCGGCTGCCGGCAGGTGCGGATGCATGATTTTACCTTGCGCCACGCGCCGAGCTGGACCGTGCACCTGGTCGGGTGCGAAGACGTGGTGATTGACGACATCAGCATTCACAATGCCTGGGACGTGGCCAACTGCGACGGCATTGACATTGATCATTCCCGCGATGTGCGCGTGGCCAACTGTGACATCAGCGCGGCGGACGACGGCATCGTGATCAAGGACACCCCGAACTTTGCGTCCTATGGCGGTTCCGCCCGCATCACGGTGACCGGCTGCGTGATTGAGTCGCGAAGCAGCGCGCTGAAGATTGATGAAATCTATACCCTGCCGGGCGCCAGGGACATTGTCTTTGCCGACTGTGTGGTGGCGCACAGCAACCGGGGGCTTTCCATTCAGAGCCTGGACGCGGGCAACATCGAGAACGTGCTCTTTGCCAACATCACCGTCGAGACCGGTTTCCAACCGCACAAATGGTGGGGCGCGGCGGAGCCGATCCATATCAGCCATTTTCCGCGCAACGCGAAAACCAAACTGGGCTACGTCCGCAACATCCGGTTCAGCAACATTCTTTGCCACAGCGAAAATGGCATCTTCCTGATGGGCTGGACCAATTCGCCGCTGGAAAACATCGTGTTGGACAATGTGCATGTGGAAATCGCGAAGACCAGCTATGTGCCGGGCGGCTTTTACGACGAACGGCCCACAGGTGTGTTCACCAATGGCATCTTCGAGCGCAAGTTGGCCGGGATTTACGCCCGCGACATCAACGGATTGTCGCTGCAACATACCGAAGTGGTTTGGGGCAAACCGTTGGACCAGACTTACGGCAAAAGTCTGGACGCAAAAAACGTGAAAGATCTCGAAGGGAAATTACGGGACTGACTGTCTTACAAACCACGAAATTCTGACGAAAGAGGACAACGCCGCAAGTGCGACATCTTTGTAGAACCTGGACGGGAAAAGATTTCCAGGCTCCGTCAGGAGCGACATCTTCCGTGCATGGCAAACACCTATATGACGGCCAGCTTTTCGTTGGCTTGGGCGATGACCGCGAGGGTGCCTTTGCCAGTTTCGAACACGGTGCTCAATCCCTGCAGTTCGCTGAACGGGTCGCCCCAAGCCGGCAAATCGGCTTACTTTCAGAACAGGGTGTAGATGAACGGAGCCACGCCGGTGCTCGACAACAGGATCAGCAGGCTGAAAATCAAAAGAATGACAATGATGGGCATCAGCCACCATTTCTTGTTCGTTTTAAGGAAATCCCAGAAGTCGCGCAGGAAGCCGCCGCGGGCGGGAGCCGCCGCCGCCTTCTCAAATTCACTGGAGGGTTGCTTGCCCATTGCGATGCCAAAAGCCTACGCCTGCGCTAGAATTGCTTCAAGTATCTTCTGACGTCCCGTTCCGGGTGGCGCGCAATCCAAAAACTGGTTTGTTCGGGCTTGTGCCGCAATTGCAGTTCGTCGCGCCCACGCCAGCGGAATAACAGGGCCAGGGGGGTCAGCACGACGTAAAACATCACCGCGAGGACCACCCGGGTCATCACCCAGCCGATGGGAAATGCCGCCATCGTCGCGCCCACGAACAACCAGCGCACGACCGATGGCTTCAACAGGCCCGCCAGACCGATCAGGGCGATAGCGCCCAGCACCTCGGCGGCGGTGGTCCGGCTGCGCAGAAACATTTGTTGGCCCGCTGCTGCGAGGAAGAATACCAGCCAGGCGGCGGCGAATTGCCGCAGCACGCGGGGCGTCGGTTGGACAGGAAGATGAAACCATTTCATAAGCGTGTCAGTCAGCTGCGAAGCCGGCCAGATGTTGTTCCCGTTCAGCGACGGAAAGGACACCCTTCATTTGTTCCTTGCGCAGGACACAATCCTCCAGCACCAGCGCATCCATGTCGGTGGCCAGAAAGCATCGCAAGGCCTCGGCCGGGGAACAGACGATCGGTTCGCCCCGCACATTGAAACTGGTGTTCACAAGCATAGCGCAGCCCGTTTCCTGTTCAAATGCCTTGAGCAGCCGGTAAAACCGCCCGTGCCGCTCCTCATCCACGGTCTGGAGGCGCGCGCTGTAATCCACATGCGTGATGGCCGGCAGGGTCGAGCGGACGACATTCACCCGGCGGCGCAGATCCGGGTCCGTCGTCATGGTTTCCCGGTCAGCATCGGAAATCGCCGTGCGATGCTGTTCCCGGATGGGCGCAACCAGGAGCATGTAGGGACTTTCCGTCTTCGTCGGCAGAGCGAAGTATTCCGCAGCGCGTTCCCGCAATACGGAAGGTGCGAACGGGCGGAAACTCTCCCGCTGTTTGATCTTGAGGTTCAACACCGACTGCATGGCCGGATTGCGCGGATCGCCCAGAATGCTTCTTGACCCCAGCGCGCGCGGGCCGAATTCCATGCGCCCGTGAAACCAGCCGACGACCTTGCCCGCCGCGAGCAGCCGGGCGACTTCGGCCAGTAATTCTGCTTCGTCGGTGAATTTCTGATACGCGGCGTTTTCAGCGGCAAGCGTTCGCTCGATTTCTTCGGTTGAGAATACGGGGCCCAGGAGGCTGCCTTGCTGGGAATCGCGCCCGGCCGGCCGGCGCGGATGTTCGAGCAATTGATGCCAGACGAACAACGCCGCCCCCAACGCGCCGCCGGCGTCGCCGGCGGCCGGCTGAATCCACATGTCGGAGAACGGTCCTTCCCGCAGAACCTGTCCGTTGGCGACGCAATTCAGCGCCACGCCCCCGGCGAGCACGAGATTGGTTTTGCCGGTCAGGCGATGAGCCTCGCGGGCCATGTTCAAAACAATTTCGCCGGTCACGACCTGGATGCTGGCGGCCAGGTCCATGTGCCGTTGTTCCAGTGGTGCTTCCGGCTGGCGGGGCGGCCCGCCCAACAGCGCATGGAAACGCTCATTGGTCATCGTCAAGCCCTGGCAATAATTGAAATAATCCATGTTCATCCAGAGGCTGCCATCCTTTTTGACTTCGACCAGTTTTTGTCGAACCAGCCCGGCAAATTGCGGCCGGCCGTACGGCGCCAGTCCCATGAGCTTGTATTCGCCGCTGTTGACCTTGAATCCGCAATAATACGTGAACGCCGAGTAAAGCAATCCCAGCGAGTGGGGAAACTTCAACTCACGCAGCAGGTTGATGCGACTTCCTTCTCCCGCGCCAATGGCGGCCGTGCACCATTCCCCGACCCCGTCCAGCGTCAGAATGGCCGCCTGGTCAAACGGACTGGGGTAGAAGGCGCTGGCGGCGTGACTCTCGTGATGTTCGGTGAACACGAAGCGGGCGCGGCGTGCGGTGGGCAATTCCCGGCGCAGCAACCGCCGCAGATGCAGCTTGTCTTTGAGCCAGACCGGCATGGCGAGGCGAAAACTGCGGAAACCGGCGGGGGCAAAGGCGAGATAGGTTTCCAGCAACCTGTCGAATTTGAGCAGCGGTTTGTCGTAAAATGCGATGTAATCCAGCTCTTCCGGTTTAAGCCCGCCGGCCTGCAAGCAGCAGGCGATGGCGTTGGTGGGAAAACCCGGATCGTGCTTCTTACGGGTGAATCGTTCCTCCTGGGCTGCGGCGACCATCCGCCCATCCACGATGAGCGCAGCGGCGCTGTCATGGTAAAAGGCTGAAATGCCCAGGATGCTGGTCGTCGGCATGAAACGTGGGAACAAAGTTTAAACGCACGACTGGAACAGGGCAAGGATTCACAGCACCGCCGTCTCCCATCCGAGGGTTGCAGGCAGCCGGCAAATCAGCCGTGCCTTTTCAAAAAATATGTAGCCGTCGACGTCAGTCGGCGCAAATTGAATAAAGGGGGAATGAATATGGCGCGAACTGACGTTCGCGGCTACGAGATAAATTGAATCGCTCTATGTTGCCAAAGCAGCCAGTTTTTCGTTGGCCCGGGCGATGACCGCGAGCGTGCCTGTGTCCGTATCAAACACCGTGTTTAATCCCTGCGGTTCGCTGAACGGATCGCCCATGAGCGCGGCGGCGGAATCCATTTGTCCCGCACTGGCGCGGGCTTCGCCGGCCCAGGCCCAGAAGTTCGCGCCTTGCAAGGCGCGGCCCGCCTGGCAGGAATCCGCCACCTGGTCAAACATGCGCCGGTAATAATCATCGCGCGCGGTCACGGGACTGTCGGGCGAATACTGCTCGTGGTCGCGCGGGATGCCGAATTCCTCCAGGACCAGCGGCTTGTGCAATGTGTCGGTGGCCAGAACCGTGTGCTCTTCCACGTGCGCTTTGGCCTTGGCCGCGGCTTTTTCGTAGTCGGGACCGAGGACAGGATCCTTCAGCCAGCCCCAGTTTTTCAGCCACATGTGCACCGTCACATAATCAATCGCCGGACTTTTATGTGAGGCGACAAAGTCCTCGGTCTTGTCGAGACAGCCGTGAATGCCTTCGGAACCGGTGCAGACCAGATGGTTCGGGTCCTGGTCATGGATGAACCGCGCGGTCTCATCCACCCATTGGGCAAAGATGGGAACGGCGCGGTTGCTTTCGCTGACACCCGGACGCGGTTCGTTGGCCAGTTCCCAGGTCATGACCGCCGGGTCATCACGATAGGTCCGGCCATTCACTGTGTTGCGGCGTTGGATGATTTTCGTGACGTAGCCGCGATAAAGTTCGTTCGCGGCCGGAGTCGTGTACAAGCGCGCGGAGAATTTCATGAAACCGCTCCAATCGCCGCGCGCGATCACCGGCCGGTCCGGGTCGGGAATGGTTTCGCCGGTAATCCAGCGGACGTATTGGGCAAAGCCGCCGGACCATTGCCAGTAGTTGGACAGGAAAAGGATTCCGCGCATGTCGCGTTTGGCCATTTCCGCCAGGCAAAAATCCAGCCCGATGAGGAGGGCCTCATCGTAATCGTGCGGCGCCCGGGTGATGCCGCGCGGAATGGAACCGGCCAGCGGCGAGGTTTCCGAACCGGCCAGGAGGCGGATGTTCTTCACCCCGATTTCCTGCAAGCGATCCAGTTCACGGACCATGCGCTCGCGGCCGCCCGGCCGGCCGGCATCACTGAGGTAACAGCCGCACCAGAAATTAGTGCCCACGTAGAAATACGGGCGGCCGCGCAGTTCAAAACGTCCGTTGCGGACGGTGACAAAATCGCGGCCGGTCCGGCGACGGGCAATGCCGGTCGCGGTGCCGGCACAACCGGCGGCAATGAGTGGCAACGACAAGGCCGTGGTTTTGATGAAGTTTCGGCGCGAAATTGGATTGCTCATAAATAGACAGTTTTCCGGTTAACCGGGGCAGGTCGTTGTAAAGGCCCTCGCTGATCGGGTGTACCTTGGCACCGCCGCCATTCTTCGGGTAGGGACCGCGCAGTGCGCTGTTGGTTTGTAGAAAACATCGAACCCGGAGACGACACGCCCATTTGATCTCCGTCTCCGCCGACGAAGTTGGGGGAGAGGGTCGGGGAGAGGTGGTTTTTTGTTGAACGGCTCCTCTCCCTGTCCCTCTCCCCGCGCTTCGCTGCGGGGCGAGGGAAATGAACTTTTGACGCCGGACAATCATTGTTACAAAGCAAGTGCGATGTCTGCGCCGCGTTCATTGGCGCAACGAAAACATCGGCGATTCCCCCGATGCCGCCCGCTCGACGCGGACGCTGACGCCGCAGCGCGGCGTCGCTACCCGGCGGTGGTGTTAAATTGCGCCCTTCGCGATTGGCTTCGTTTGTCCGGGACATGGGATGAGGTTAGCAGAGGCGCGGCCGGTGCGCTGTAGCCATTTTAAGTGACAAGACCGGTCCGGGTCGGCATCGTAAGCTTTTCGCCCAGAACCATTGCCACGAACGATGACTAAAACATCCTTCCAACAAAAACTG
>DASZAB010000211.1:0-16171 GCA_035945675.1 Verrucomicrobiia bacterium
CCATCACGTTCATCTCCACGCCGGGCCAGGGATACGAAAGCGGACTGGATTTCGTGCAGAATTATTTTGGGATGCCGCTGGCATTGATTCTCATCGCGGCCGTCTTCCTGCCGATTTACCGGCGGCTGAACGTTTATACCGCCTATGAATATCTGGGACACCGTTTCGATGCCAAAACCCGGTTGCTGGGCGCCGCCTTGTTTCTGGTGTCGCGCGGCCTGGCTGCCGGCATCACGATCTACGCGCCGGCCATCATCCTGTCCACCGTGCTCGGCTGGCGGCTGGACCTCACCATCATCCTGAGCGGACTGCTGGTGATTATTTACACCGTCGCCGGCGGCAGCCAGGCGGTGACGCTCACCCAGAAGTGGCAAATGGCCGTCATCTTCGGCGGTATGGTGGCGGCGTTTGTCATCCTGCTGCTGAAACTGCCGACCAGTCTCGGTGACGCCTTCACCGTGGCGGGCGGATTCAAAAAGCTGGACGCGGTGAGTTTCTCAACCGATATCCACCGGCGTTACACGTTCTGGACCGGTTTGCTCGGCGGATTTTTTTTGTCACTGTCCTATTTCGGCACGGACCAGTCGCAGGTGCAGCGCTACCTTTCCGGCTCGTCCCTGCGCGAGAGCCGGCTGGGGCTGATGTTCAACGCCGTGCTGAAGATTCCCATGCAGTTCTTCATCCTGCTGCTCGGCGTCATGGTGTTTGTCTTTTATCAATTCGAGCAGCCGCCGGTCTTTTTCAATCATGCCGCCTGGCAACAGGCCGTCCAACATGATCCGGGCAACAAACTTCAGGCGCTGCAACAGGAATTCAGCACGGCTTACGCGCAAAAGGAACAGTTCATCCGCCAATGGCTTGACGCCAAACACGCCGGCAACCGGGAAACCGAGGCCGCCGCGCAGACGCGGGCCCTGGCGGCGCTGAATCACGTCAACGCCGTGCGGGCCGAGGCCGAGACCGTCATGGAACAGGACGATCCCGGCGTGAAAAGCAACGACGCCGATTACGTCTTCGTCACGTTCATCCTCGGCCATCTGCCGCACGGCTTGATTGGCCTGTTGATTGCGGCCTTCTTCGCCGCTGCGCTTCAGTCGAAGGCCGCCGAACTGAACGCGCTCGGTTCGACCACGACGGTTGATTTCTACCGGCATTTGGTCAAACGCGAAGCCAGCGATGCGCACTACGTGGCTGCTTCCAGATGGTTCACGCTTTTCTGGGGCCTGGTGGCCATCGCCTTTGCGCTGTTTGCAGACCTGGTCGAGAATTTGATTCAAGCCGTCAACATCGTTGGCTCGGTTTTCTACCCCGTGGTGCTCGCCCTGTTCCTGGTGGCGTTCTTCATTAAACGCGTGGGCGGCACGGCAATGTTTTGGAGTGCCTTGGTGGCGCAATTGCTGGTTCTGGCCGTTTACTCGTTGCATTACCGATACCCGAAACTCGATTTTTCCTACCTCTGGTATAATTTCATCGGCTGCGCCGCCTGCGTGCTGTTGAGCCTGATTTTGCAGGCGGTAATTGGCAATAATGCAAAATCCATGAGGACGGGAGAGGAACTATGATTTCACAGGTTTTCTTTCCGAAAAATCCCGGGCGGGAGTGGCTGTGCCGTCATTCGCAAAGCAATAATTTCACTGTAACCTGTCCTCTCCTGGGGGAGAGGAAACTGGTGAGGGCGAGCGTCCGCACAAATTCTGTTTTTCATCGATGACTGCCGCACCGGTCATTTGTTTCGGCCAGCAACCGTGCGGGTTTTTCCCGCGTCGTTTCCTGTTCGCCAAAATCCAGACGGCCCGGCGGCTCCAAAAGGAAATGGGCGGCGAGATTGTCTTCTTCTGCCATGACAGCGACCACGACCCGCGCGAGACCCAGACCATCCTGCGCCACCGGAAGACAAACGAACCGGCGCAACTCAACTTCGCCTTCACCAACCGGATTCAGCGGAAATTTTCGCCGCAATACCGCAAACAGATCGCCGCCGGCTGGCAGGAAAAAACGGCGCTCCAGCTGCCGAATTACGTCGGCCATTCGCTGATTAACATTTTCAAGAACATTTCCGCCGTCAACGTCGCCGATTTCTGCCTGGAAATGTATCGCGGCCTGGGCCTGCTCGACGGCATCCGCGTGGTGCGTTCGAGTGATCCTGCCGTGCGCCGCGCCGCCTGCGACGTGCCGGAATTTTTCGTCGATGTTCCGTATGAAGGCGAGGTGGTTCGCGCGCGGTTCAACGCCGGAGCGCCGGTCTCCGGCCCGGCACGCGCCGGCAACACAATTCAAACACAGGCCGGGTCGGAGACCGGCGCTCCAACGCTTTCGTTGCACGAGGGCGGAGATTCCTACGTCACGTTGCCGGCGACGGCTTTTGGCAGGGAGCAAATCAGCCCGACGCGCGACACGCGGTTGCGCTGGATGCAATCGGTCGTGCATTGCACGCATTACGTTGCCGGGGCCGGGGAAACGGCCTATCTTCGCCGGGAAGAAACACCGGAGATCACGTTTGTCAAACGCGATGCCATTGAACATTCCGATGAAGCCTACACCGAAATCGCGTCGTGAACGCGGGCGTTACGGTTCGGAGCGCCAGTCTCCGACCCGGCGCGTTCCAACGATGCTCGTTAAGGAGCCGGGTCGGAGACCGGCGCTCCAGCCGTTGCTGGCCTTCGGCGCGCATCCCGACGACATCGAATTCGGATGCGGCGGCGTCATCGAGAAAGAAACCCGGGCCGGCCGCGCGGCGCACTTTGTTATTTGTTCGCGCGGGGAAGCTGCCTCACACGGCACGCCGGCACAGCGGGTAATCGAAGCGAACCGGTCCGCCGTACTGTTGGGGGCCAAACTCGAGTTCATCGAACTGGACGGCGACGCGCATCTTGAAGTTGGCGCTGCGCACGCCATCAAATTGGCGGGCATTATCCGCCGGCTGCGGCCGGGCATCGTGCTCGCGCCGAGCCTGGTCGAAAACCAGCATCCCGATCATCCGCGACTCGGGCAACTGGTGCGCGATGCCTGCCGGCTCGCCCGCTACGGCGGTGTCAAGGAACTGCGCCGCGCGCCGGCTCATGCGATTGAGCAACTGTTTTATTATGCGGTGACACCGGAAGCCGAACCGGCCAACCTCACACCGGTATTGATTGATGTCTCCGCACCGGAAATCCTTGCAGTCTGGACGGCCGCGATGGAAGCGCACGCTTCGCAGGCTGCGGCGCGGAACTACGTGGAACTGCAACTGACCCGGGCGCGGCTGCGTGGGATGCGCGCCGGTGTCGGCCACGCCATCGCCTTGTTTCCCAACGACCCGCTGGTGCTGGATTCGCTCGCGCAAGTGGGCCGTGCCGCACGGCGGCTTTAGGCACGTAACACGTGACGAGTGGCAAGTGACATGAAAAAAACAGCGCGACGAACAGAATTCCCATTCGTGGCACTTGTCACCTGTCACTTGTCACATCTCATTCAATGAAGATCGGCATCGCCTGTTATCCGAGCGTGGGCGGCAGCGGCATCCTCGCCACCGCCTTGGGCGAGGAACTGGTGCGACGCGGACACGAAGTCCACTTCTTCAGCTACGAACGCCCGTTCCGTCTGCCGGCAAACGTTCCGGGGCTGCATTTTCATCCGGTGGTAATCAATGAATATCAATTGTTCAAGTATCCGGATTACACCCTCCCCCTCTCGGTGCGAATGGCGGAAGTGAGCCGTGACCACGGGCTGGATATCCTGCATGTCCATTACGCCGTGCCCCATGCCACGGCGGCGATTCTTGCCCAATCCATGCTCCCGCCGGAACAGCAACCGCGCGTGGTGACGACCTTGCACGGCACCGACACGACTTTGCTGGGCAGCGATCCGGGCTACGGCCCGGCCATCCACCATGCGCTCACCTGCTCGGATGCCGTAACCGTCGTGTCTGAATTCCTGAAGCAGGAAACGCAGCGGGTGCTTGGCTTCAACGGGGCGTTGGAAGTGATTCACAATTTTTTTGTGCCGCGGCCGCCGCGCCGGTCGCGCGAAGAAGTGCGACGTGAACTCGGCATCGCGGACAACGAGGCCATGATTCTTCACTCCTCAAACGTCCGGCCGGTGAAGCGGATTGACCTTCTGCTGGAAAGCGTCGCGCGGATTCGCCCGCGTGATGCGTTCAAGCTCGTCGTGCTGGCGGGCGGCGATTTCGCACCATACGCCGGCGACGTGCGACGGTTGGGATTGGCTGACCGCGTCATCGTCCGTGAAAAAGTGAATGAAATTGAAGACTACCTGCAGGCAGCCGATTTGGGACTGTTCACCTCCGAGACGGAGAGCTTCTGTCTGAGCATCCTGGAGGCGATGTATTTCGGTTGTCCGAGCGTGGCCCGGCGGGCGGGCGGAATCCCGGAGGTAGTGGAAGACAACGTAAGCGGGCTGCTGGTGCTGTCCGCTGATCCGGATGCCCTCGCCAAGGCCATTGAAAGTTTGATCCGGGAACCGAAACGCCGGCTGGCGATGGGCGAGGCCGCCCGACACCGTGCTCGTGAACTATTTTCCGCCGACGCCATCGTGCCCTGCTACGAAGCACTTTACCAACGTGTCTGCAGTTGAATTGAATGGTGGACACCGTTCTTTGGCGGTGCTGGATGAACGAAGATTAAATCCCGCTTGACGGATGCCAGGGTGGCGAGCAATGTTCATCCGTCCCATGAACCTTGTCTGGTCCATTCAGTCTGAAGCGCGAGTCGTCGCGGCGGGATACATTGTGCCGATGAACCGCCGCATAGTTTGGCCGGCTTTCAAGGGCAATTCAACCGGCCAGCAGGAGGAATCGAGCTAAGGCAACGACTGTAAATTTTCCACCCTGCTTGCTGAAAGGCGAGCAGGGTTTTTGTTTGCCATGAACAGGACCCATCCAACCTTGTTTTCTAGCCTGCGGGCGCTGCCGCGTCCGGCGTGGATTCTATTCCTTGGCACGTTCATCAACAAGTTCGGTGCGTTTGTATTGCCGTTTCTCGTGTTGTACCTGACGCGCCAGGGTTACACGCTGGCTCAAACGGGGCTGGCCGTTGGCGCTTACGGCGTGGGCAACCTGGCCGCTTCCCTCCTGGGCGGCCAACTGGCGGATCAAATCGGCCGGCGCAAAACCATCGTCCTTTCGATGTTTTCCGGCGCGGCGGCCCTGTTGCTCCTTTCGCAGGCGCACAGCCTGCCGTTGATCGTCGGGTTGTCCGCGTTCACCGGACTGGTGGGCGAATGTTATCGTCCCGCATGCAGCGCATTGCTGGCTGATTTGGTTCCGCCAGATCAACGCGTCACAGGATTTGCGGCTTATCGCGTGGCCTTGAACGCGGGGTTTGCCTTCGGGCCGGCCACCGCCGGCTTTCTCGCGGCGTACGGTTTTTTCTGGTTGTTTGCGGGCGACGCAGCGACTTCGGTGCTGTTCGGCCTGTTGGCGTGGTTCACCCTGCCCGCCGTCACCCACCCTCGGTCGTCGGGGACCGGCTGGCGCGAGGCGTTCTGCGTGTTGAAACGGGACCGCTCTTTGCATCAATTACTGCTGGCGAATCTGGCCATCGCCCTCGTTTTTATGCAGATTTTCTCGACGTTCGGCTTGCATGTGACCCGGCTCGGATTTTCGCCTGCCGTGTACGGCGCAATCATTTCGCTGAACGGAGCGCTGATTGTATTTTGCGAACTGCCGTTGACGACCTTTACCCGGCGGTATCCGGCGCGGCGGGTCCTGGCGGTGGGTTATCTGCTCATCGGAACCGGCTTCGCGCTCAACGCCTTCGCCCACACCATCGCGGCGCTGGCCGGTTGCATGATCCTTTTCACTTTGGGTGAGATGGTGACCATGCCAGTGTCGTCGGCGTTCGTCTCCAATCTCGCGCCGCCGCACATGCGCGGGCGTTATCTGGGAGTATCGGGATTGACATGGTCGGTGGCGCTCGTCATCGGCCCGGTGTTAGGCATGAAAACGCTGGCGTTCGATCCGGCGGTGTATTGGATGGCATGCGGAGGCCTGGGCATCCTGGCTGCCGGCATCATTTCGGTCTCGATCCCGGCCCGCCCGGGCTGGAAAACGGTGGCGGGGGCAGCGATAAATCGGACTTGAAGATCGCATTGAGGCAGGCAGACTCAGGACACCAACTCGGCGTCTTTGATGACCAGGCGCTTTTCCCGTTCTTCCCAGCGCAGCACTTTGAGCGTGACTTGCTGGAATTCCGGCAATTGGCCGTTGGCAATCCTGACGTCTGGACCAGAAAAGCCTCCGAGCTTGATGCAAGGAGGCTGGTTGAAAGCGAAAGAGTTTACAGGTTCGCGACTGCTATTTGCGGCGGCGGAGGGCGTAGGCGGCGATTCCAAGACCCAAAAGGGCGACACTCGTCGGCTCGGGAACGGGGGTTAGGGTTAAGGTGGCAACGCCATTGTCTGCGACATAAGTATAAGGTGAAGTCGGACCACCGGCATCAAAGAGTGTGTAGGAACCGGGGCCGTTACCCCAGAGGTTGAAACCAATGGATTGGTCAGCTGCCTCAAAAGCCACTCCGTTGGAATCGACGAATGGATCAGCAGCCGGATTTACGAGGTTATCAACAATCAAATCGGTTCCACCATTCACGCGACCCGCGTTGAAAACACCAGACCCGGGTACCAACTGGTAAGTTCCCTGATTCGGCCCCATCGTCACGGTGAGAAAGCCGCCGACAGCAAGACCGCTTTGAACTTCGATTTGCCCGTTGGCCGCACTGATGCTTCCGGTAAAGGTTACGTCATATGTATAAATCTGGGCCTGCGCCGCCGTGGTGATAAAGGCCGCCAGGGCGACGGCGGCGATTTTAAGTGCTTCCTTATTGGTGAAATACATAACAGGTGTTGTTGTTGCAGAGTTTTCTAATGATTAACTGAATTTGACGGTCGCCACCCGCGGTCCTCAAGACCATCGTGGGCAACCCGGTTTCTATCCAAGTCCTTTATACGAACAATAACTCTGATAAGTCAACTAAATAATTACGCCTTGGATGGTTCAAGATTGCCAAAAGGAAAACAAATAAAGCGAATCGACTCCTTATGGCGAAGGCAAATGGATCCATATCAGTACCCACCAGGTTCCCTGCCGACCATCCCGCCGCGCGAATCTCCGGCTTGCGAACAACCGGAAATCTTGTGACAGTTGAACGATTGCCGGTGTGGCGAAATGGCAGACGCACAGGACTTAAAATCCTGGGACCGTAAAAAGTCGTGTGAGTTCGAGTCTCACCACCGGCACCAGCCTTCGCCCGCTGCGAAGCATGGACGAAGGCGGCCGCGTCGTAGCACACTGGTGCGAAGACGGGCTCATCCGACGACATGAATGCGGGCTACGGCTCGGCAAGCCAACTTTACCCCTCGTGTTGCGATATGCTACGGCTCGGCAAGCCGGCCAAATTCGATGCGTTGCGAAGCAGGGACGAAGGCAGCCGCGTCGTAGCCTCAGTAAAGACGGGCTTCCCCGGCAACGTTACCGCTCAATCAATACCGGGCAGGCCAGCCTTCGCCCACATCGCGTGACCCGCGACAATTTCCTGGGAAGCCGTCAACTATTCCTTGGCATTGGTTATGCTGACGATGCGCTTAAGTAGTTAAGTAGTAATGTGAACGCGACGAATCCTTTTCAGTTACCGGCCTGGTCCGCGATCAATCGTGAACAGCGCCGACGGGCACGGTTCAAAAGAACGGTCATTTCCATTATTGCCGCCATCGCGCTGCTATTGATCGGCCTGCTGATTGAAGGTTGTCGAAGCGAGCGCGAGGCGTTGGCGACGCCCATGACACCGCCTGACCAGGTCCAGGCTGTCCCGGCCTCGCCGCAAGCCACCATCGCTTCTGCGGCAAACCCGAAACCTGCGGTCAGTCCGCAGTCCGAACCGGCTGCCACTTCACAAACGGCGCCGATGCTGACAAAAGCAAACACGGTCCCGGAGGCCAGCACGACCGGGACGGTTTATATGGTCAAATCCGGAGACACTTTGACCCGGATTGCCAGGACATACAGGACCACCATCCAGGCCATTGAATCGGCCAACGGCTTGACCGGCGACCGGATTGTGGTCGGGGCGAAGCTGAAAATACCCGAAGCCTGAACCGGCTTTTAAGGCGACCCCGCTTCCACAGCTCATCCACTTCGTAGGCCTCGATATTTCGGCGGTGTACAGATTTGAAGTTTGGAGTTCTGCGTTTACGCGGTTCCGGGCCGCCGGAAGGCGAAACTCCGAGCGAGTTTAAACCAGGACCGATATTTCTTGTCACTCGACAAACGCGGGAGTATTTCGCCAGCAACGCCGTCCAACTGGGAAACATGCCACTTTAGGCCGCAATGAAATTATGAAAAATCTGACTCCGATTCTTTTACTCACCGTCGGGCTGGCACCGGCCCTGGTTACGGCCGAACCGGCCCTGACCATTTACAATCAAAACTTCGCCGTGGTCCGCGATACCGTGCCGCTCGACCTCAAGTCCGGCGTCAACGATGTGCGTTACCCCGACGCGACGGCGCAGGTGGAGCCGGATTCGGTGATTCTGCGCGACCCGACCGGCAAACATTCGCTCCAGATTCTGGAGCAGAATTACCGCAACGACCCGGTCACGCAGGAATTGCTGCTGTCATTGTTTGAAGGCAAGACCATTGATTTCGAACGGATGCGGCTGAAAGACAACACCCAGACACCCGAAATGATTCCCGGCAAGATCATCCGCAGCGGCTATGTGCCGGGCGGCGGTCCGGAACAGCCCATTATCGAAGTGAACGGCAAGCTGCAATTCAGCCTGCCCGGACAGCCGCTGTTTCCCGATCTGGGCGATGACACGGTGCTCAAGCCGACGCTCCACTGGCTGCTCCAGTCGGACAAGCCGGGCAAGTTCGAGGCCGAGGTCGGCTACATCAGCGGCGGATTCACCTGGGAAGCGGATTACAATCTCGTCTCGCCGGAAAAGGGCGACTTGGTGGATTTAATCGGCTGGGTGACGGTGAACAACCAGAGCGGCAGGACGTTTCACGATGCCAAAATCAAATTGATGGCGGGCGACGTAAATCGAATTCAGCCGAATCTGCCGATGGGAGGCATGGCGGGAAGGAGGATGCTGGCTGAACCGATGAACGCAGCCCCCGCGGTCACCGAGAAAGCCTTCGATGAATTTCATCTTTACAGCATCGCGCGGCCGACGACGTTGCGCGACCGCGAGACCAAGCAGGTCGAGTTCGTTCACGCCGAGCACGTCGTGGCCCCGACGATTTATGTCTATGACGGCGCGCCCAACTACCGTTTTTACGGCGGACTGAATTACGACCAGGGATACGGCGCGCAAGGCAATAAAAAGGTCCGCATCATGCGCGAGTTTGTAAATTCGGACACGAACCATCTCGGCATCGCGCTGCCGGCGGGTAAACTGCGGTTTTACCGGCGCGACGCCGACGGTCACTTGGAATTTGTCGGCGAAGACCGGATTGACCATACGCCGCGCAACGAGACGATCCGGGTCACGACCGGCAACGCCTTCGACCTCGTCGGCGAGCGCAAGCAGATCCGCTTCCACGTGGACACCAGCGACAAATGGATGGACGAATCGTTTGAAATCAAATTGCGCAATCGCAAAAAGGAACCGGTGGAAATCCGCGTGGTTGAGCGTCTTTACCGCTGGAACAATTGGGAGATCACCCAAAAATCGGACGACTTCACGAAGAAAGATTCACAGACCATCGAATTCCGCGTCCCGGTCAAGCCCGATGAGGAAAAGACCATCAGCTACACCGTGCATTACTCGTGGTGATTTACCGGGAGCGCCGGCTTCCAGCCGGCGAGTCTCAAAAACACCGAACCACACGCCGGCAAGATGCCGGCGCTCCCGGTTTGAGACATTCCTTCTGGAAACGAAAAGATTTTCTTCTGCTTGACAAGCCAGCCGAGCCGTCGAAGATGGGCGAAACCATCAACCACCACCTCCCATGAAAAAATACCTATTGTTCGGCGCACTGGCCTTGCTGACGAGCCCGCTATTGGCGGCGGATACCAGTCCCAAGGATGAAGTTGTTAACGCGGCAAAAAAACTCGGTGACAGTGCCAATTACACCTGGCACACCACCGTGGTGGTTCCGGAAGACGCCCGATTCAAGCCCGGCCCGACGGACGGCAAGACCGAAAAGGGCGGCTTCACCGACGTCAAACTTTCGTTCGGGGACAACACCACCGAATTTGTGAAGAAGGGCGAAAGCGCAGCGGTTACCGACCCTGACGGCAACTGGCAGTCCCTCACCAACCTGGAAAATAACAGCGAAGGTCGGGGGCGGTTCATGGTCGGCATGGTCAGGAATTTCAAGGCGCCAGACGCACAGGCGGTCCAGCTGGCCGCCGCCGCCAAGGAACTCAAAAAAGACGGCGACGTTTATTCCAGCGACCTCACGGAGGACGGCGCCAAGGCGATGATGACATTCGGCGGGCGTCGCGGCGGCGGCCCCACGATCACCAATCCTTCCGGTTCCGTGAAGTTCTGGATCACCGGCGGCGCCCTGACCAAATACGAATTCAAGGTGAAGGGCACCATGAGCTTTAACGGCAACGATATAGACGTTGACCGCGATACCACCGTTGAAATCAAGGACGTCGGTTCGACCAAGGTCACCATCCCAGACGAGGCCGCGAAAAAAATGTCGTCCTGACGGTTGGATGGTTGACGGTGACGGTGCAACCGCAACGCCCGGTTTGGAGCAAGCGTATCTCCTGTGGCCCTGTTCCACAGGAACGTTTGAAGTTTCTTTCCTCATCCATCCATGGTGGACAATTGAACGCCGCCGGTTTGCTTCCTGTCTCATTTCCGTTCCTGCCATGGGAAGGCGAATGAGGATGACAGTCGATTTTTTCGCAGAAAACTTTCCGCCGGCAGTGTATTGAAATTATGGACCAGACATCCGAAATCAAAACCACCAGCCGTCCACCCGCCACATTGCCCTTACACCAACAATTGATGCGCCAGCATTTGCAGGAGGAAAACCTGCCGCAGGCGGTCCTCCCTTCCTGTCCCATCAACCGGGTGTTGAAGGGCCAGAAGGCGCTGGTGACCGGCGCCAATTCCGGCATCGGCCAGGCCGTCGCCGTGGCGCTGGCCCAGGCCGGCGCGGATGTGGTGGTCAATTACGTCACTCATCCCGAGGCCGCCGACGCGACGGTGAAGGAAATCCAGGGCCACGGCGTGAGCGCCTACGCGCATCAGGCCGACGTCAGCCGCGAAGATCAGGTGCAGGCGATGTTTCGGAAGATGATTCAGGAATTCGGCACCATTGACATTCTGGTCAGCAACGCCGGCCTGCAAAAGGATTCGCCGATTGACGACATGACACTGGCCGACTGGCAACTCGTCATTAACGTGAATCTCACCGGCCAGTTTCTCTGTGCGCGGGAGGCCATTCGCGAGTTCAAACGCCGCGGCATCCGTCCGGAAATTTCCTGCGCGGCCGGCAAAATCATCTGCATGAGCTCGGTGCACGAGGTCATTCCCTGGGCCGGCCATGTCAATTATGCCACCAGCAAGGGAGGCGTCATGATGATGATGAAAAGCATCGCGCAGGAAGTCGCGCCCTGGCGCATCCGCGTCAATTCCATCTGTCCCGGCGCCATCCGCACGCCCATCAATACCCAGGCCTGGAGCACGCCCGAGGCCTATCGCAAATTAATGAAACTGGTTCCCTATAAACGCATCGGCGAACCAAACGACATTGGGCACGCGGCCATCTGGCTGGCATCGGATTATTCGGATTACATCCACGGTACGAGCATTTTTGTGGACGGCGGCATGACGCTTTATCCCGGATTCGAGACGGGTGGCTGAATTAAGTTCCGCGGGCGACAAGAAACTTGAAAGAATGATACAAACGTTCCCTGGCGAACCAGCGCGACTGACAGTAGCGCAAATTGGCAATCTGCCGTATCGCCAACTGCCAGCCGGCAGGTGCCTGGGGATTGCCAATCGGCGATACGGCAGACTGCCAGTCTGCGCTACAAACCGCTCCGTATGAACGCAGAACGACAGCGCCTGGCTGCAAATTACGCCGGCACCGACCACTGGCATCTTTGGGGGCCGTATCTCTCCGAACGCCAATGGGGCACGGTGCGCGAGGATTACAGCCCCGGCGGCACGGCGTGGGATTACTTTCCGCACGACCACGCCCGCAGCCGCGCTTATCGCTGGGGCGAGGACGGCCTCGCCGGCATCACCGACCACGACTGCCGTCTTTGCCTGGGGCTGGCGTTGTGGAACGGCCAGGACCCGATTTTGAAGGAGCGGTTATTTGGTCTCACGAACGACGAAGGCAATCATGGCGAGGACGTAAAAGAACTCTATTATTACCTCGATGCCACGCCGACACATTCGTACCTGAAAATGCTCTACAAATATCCGCAACGGGCATTTCCCTATGCGCCGTTGGTGGAGGAAAATCGCCGGCGGGGCAAGGACCAGCCGGAATTTGAACTGCTCGACACGGGTATCTTCGACGATGACCGCTATTTTGATGTCTTCGTCGAATACGCCAAAGCCGGGCCGGAAGACATTCTCATGCGAGTCACCGTCCACAATCGCGGACCGGAGGCGGCGACAATTCATCTGCTGCCGCAACTTTGGTTTCGCAACACCTGGTCATGGGATGATTCGGCCAGGCCGAGCCTGACCCGCACGGAGCGCGCCGCGGTTCTGGCCAGGCATGCCATGCTTGGTGATTACGTCCTGCATTGTGACGGCCAGGCGGAAATTTTGTTCTGCGAAAACGAAACCAATTTTCAGAAACTTTTTGGCTTCACGATATCCGGCAGTTGTCATTTCAAGGACGCCTTCCATGAATACCTCGTCCATGGTAACCATTCCGCCGTCAACCCAGGATCGGAAGGCACCAAGGCCGGTGTGCTTTACCAGCTGACGGTTTCGGCCGGCGATTCACAGCAAATCCGGTTGCGATTAGCTCGTAGCAGCCCGGCAAGACAGGATCAGCCCGCGCCGTCCGGTGAGAGCCGACTCACGTCGGCGGCTACGGATTCATTCGCCGATTTCGATGCCAGCTTCGCCCAACGCCTCCGCGAGGCGGACGAATTTTACGCCGATTTGCAGCAGGACATTGCCGACGCCGACGCACGCCTCGTTCAACGCCAGGCGTTGGCCGGCCTGATCTGGAACAAACAATTTTATTACTATGATGTGCCGGAATGGTTGCAGGGTGATCCCGCCCAACCGCCGCCGCCGCCGGAACGCAGACACGGCCGCAACTCGGATTGGAAACATCTCAACAATGCGGACGTCATTTCCATGCCCGACAAGTGGGAATACCCGTGGTACGCCGCCTGGGACCTGGCGTTTCACACCGTTGCGCTGGCGCTGGTGGACGCCGCCTTCGCCAAGCACCAGCTCGTCCTGTTCACGCGCGAGTGGTACATGCATCCGAACGGCCAGTTGCCCGCCTACGAATGGGCGTTTGGCGACGTCAATCCCCCGGTGCACGGCTGGGCCGCCTGGCGCGTGTTCCAGATTGACCGGAAACAACGCCGGAAAAACAATCCGAATGATCCCGGCGACCTCGTGTTTCTCGAGCGCGTTTATCACAAGCTGCTGCTGAACTTCACATGGTGGGTCAACCGCAAAGACGCGCAGGGCCGGAACATTTTCCAGGGCGGCTTCCTCGGTCTCGATAACATCGGCGTGTTCGACCGCAGCAAACCGCTGCCGACCGGCGGCTTCATCAATCAAGCCGACGGCACGAGCTGGATGGCGATGTATTGCCTGAACCTGTTGCGCATCGCGCTGGAACTGGCCCGGCACAACAAGGTTTACGAGGACATCGCCACCAAATTCTTTGAGCATTTTCTAAACATCGCCGCCGCCATCAACGGGGTCGAGGAAGGCTGCCTGGGTTTATGGGACGAAGCGGATGAATTTTATTACGACCGTCTTTGCCTGCCGGACGGCGAAAACCTGCCGCTCAAGGTGCGTTCCATGGTCGGCTTGATTCCGCTCTTTGCCGTGGAAGTGCTGGAACCGGCGTTGCCGAAGGAGTTGCCGGAATTTGCCGCCCGGATGGAATGGTTTTTGAATCACCGTCCCGAACTCGCCCGGCTGGTTTCACGCTGGCACGAATGCGGGGTCGGCGACCGCCGGCTGCTCTCACTCCTGCGCGGGCATCGCATGAAATGCCTGCTCCGGCGGGCACTGGATGAAACGGAATTTTTGAGCGACCACGGTTTGCGGGCCATGTCCAGGGTGTACGAACGCGAACCGTACCACCTGACTTGCGATGGTCAAACTCACGAAGTCCATTACTGGCCGGCCGAATCGCAGAACGGCCTTTTCGGCGGCAATTCCAACTGGCGCGGGCCGGTCTGGATGCCGCTCAATTATCTCCTCATCGAGTCGCTGCAGAAATTCCATCACTATTACGGCGACGATTTCAAGGTCGAATGCCCGGCCGGCTCCGGCCAATTTCTCACCCTTAACGAAGTCGCCAATGAACTGGCGCGCCGGCTCACCCGGCTGTTTCTTAAGGGCAAGGACGGCCAGCGGCCGGTGCTGAAATATCATCCGAAACTGGCGAGTGATCCACATTTTCGGGATTATGTCCTTTTCCATGAGTATTTCCACGGCGACACCGGCCGCGGCGTGGGCGCCTCACATCAAACCGGCTGGACCGCTCTCGCGGCGAAATTGATTCAGCCAAGAGCGGTCTGAAATCCAACCAGGGAAAAGTGTTGCCCGCATAGCGCACTATACCGGGAGCGCCGGCTTCCAGCCGGCGTATTTCGCACGTTGAAGATCAACTCGCCGGCAGGATGCCGGCGCTCCCGGCAGTGGCGCTGCGAAATCTTGCGCTGCTCCAGGACCAATCCGTTTTCACCCGCGCTCACCCGGCTTTCACCGGGTTTTCCTCAATGTACGCCACGGCCTGCGCGGAATGCTCCGCATTACGAACATAGCGATCCAAATATTCCCGCTGCCAGAATTCTCCGTGCCGCTCCAAAAGTTTGTTTGCCTGGTTTCCGATGAACGATTTCCACGAGTGAAGGACGTCCGGCAATGGAAATCCTGCCTGCGTTTCAATCATCGCGTGAACGTGGTTGGGCATGACGCACTAGGCGAGCAACCGGTAGCGTTGGCCGTCGAAATACAGCAGTGCGTTCTCTGTCAGTCGCGCGATGTCCGTCCGTTGCAGCCAACATTTGCCATGTCCGGCGTCCAGATATTTTTCTGCGCGCCAATGAATCTCCCTGGCGGTCTCGGTTTCCGGTTGACGTGCCAGTTCGACTTTCCATCGTTCCACGACCGACGCCGGCAGGGAATCGGCCAGACGAAAATTCAACGATTGAATCATTCCCGGATGATCCCAATGCGGCAAATAACCGCGCGAGTACCAGCCCAAATGCGGTTCCGGCGATTTAACGCTGGTGACCACCCGGGAAGTTTCCCGGGATGACAATGGGAAATTTGGCGCCAATGATGGGCGGTACGGCGGCGGGGTCATGGAAATTGGATAACGCGACGATAGACGACTTGCAAGTTTTCAGGAATACCGGGAGCGCCGGCTTATTTCACCATCACCATGTCGGCGCTGCCTTCGGTTGAAGCCGCGACAGTCTCCGACCCTTCCGCCTTGTGGAATTTGACGCTGACGATCTTGCTCACGCCGTGTTCCTGCATGGTGACGCCGTACAGGACGTCGGCCATCGCAATGGTGCGTTTGTTGTGCGTGATGATGACGAATTGCGAGTGCGAGATGAACCGCTGCAACAAATGGACGAACCGGTTGATGTTGGCCTCATCCAACGCCGCGTCCAACTCGTCCAAAACGCAGAACGGGCTGGGCTTGACCTGGTAAATGGAAAACAACAGCGACACGGCGACCATCGTCTGTTCGCCGCCGGAGAGCAGGGTGATGCTTTGCAGTTGTTTGCCCGGCGGGCGCGCCACGATGTCAATGCCGCTCTCCAGAACATCGTTCTCGTCCACGAGAATCAGGTCCGCTTTGCCGCCGCCAAACACCTCGACGAACATCGCGCGAAAATTCTCCCGCACCTTTTCGAAGGTCTCGACGAACATCTGCCGCGTCTGGACGTTGATGCGGTTGATGATTTCCAGCAACTGCGCTTTGGCTGATACCAGGTCGTCGTGCTGTTTGGTCAGAAATTGATAACGCTGCTCG
>DASZAB010000212.1:0-31744 GCA_035945675.1 Verrucomicrobiia bacterium
AAGGTACGCGATATCATTCGTAACCGTTTGTAATCGATGGCCTAAATTCTTCATACAGAGCGCATCGTCCGCTACATAGCTCCAAGTACGCACCGGACAAAACCACATTTTCGGATTGTTCACGCCATACTGTGCCATGTCCTGAATGTAACGATTAGCCACGTCCCACGTATCTGCTCCAGAAGTACCGGGCAGTGGTTCATTGGGGAAATAACTATTGTTGTCAATGGAGTAGGTCGTCATAGCCAACCCCCACTGATGGCAGTTGGAAGTGCAGTTTGCCACCAGCGCCCGGTACTTTGCCGCCGCCAGCGCCGGCAACAGCATGGCGGCCAGGATGGCAATAATCGCTATCACCACCAGCAATTCTATCAGCGTAAAACCCCGGCGGATAACCGGGTGGTTTTCGGACTTTTGATACATTGGGATGCTCTTTTTCATTTTAACAAAAATTTTTTCTCCGGGAATGGAGGATCCGATGTTCTTCATGGTTTCTGGAAACAACGCCGATTTTATTTGTTCTTTCCGACGACTCGAAAACGCGAAGCAAAGGTGGCGTCCCTTTCGAATCGGCCCTGGCCCGCCCGTTGCCGGGTAGCGACCGGCCCAACGTCGCTTGATTTGCGTCATGGCTTTCCGGCCAGGACAGCGCTTTCGGCAAAATGGTGCGCCTGACGTCGTCCTTTATTTTTTCCGGCATCATCCGGTATTCACTGGGCGCAAGCCGATTCACCGATTTAAAAATCCGTGAAAAATAAAAAGGATCGTCGTACCCCAGGGCCGCCGCCACCTCCTTGACGTTCAGCGACGTGCGGTCAAACAACCGACAGGCCAGTTGCATGCGCAAATGGATGAAATAATCAATGGGCGAGCATCCCGTCCAGCGCTTGAACAACGCGGAATAATGTGAGGGCGACACACTCACGGCCGCCGCCAGGGTGGCCACGTGCAGCGGCTGGTTCAAGTGCTGCAACATGTAGGAAATGCTTTGCTCAATTTTCCGCCCGTTCCGCCCGACACAAACTCCGAGCGGCTCCTGGCCGTTTGCCTGCAACTCTTCGACGCCATTTCTCTTCATCGGTCTTCCATTGTCTAATGTGATTTGTTTAGTTCGGGCGGCGAACAAATTTGGTAATTGATGACCTCTTTTTTGTTTCTTTCGCTCAAGCTACGGAAGGTGCGCTGAAATGTTTCTGGAGGACCAGGGCGACGGTGCCGCGCAACCGGGGTTGCGCTTCCGAACCGGCCGGCACAATCCGCGTGACCGCATGAGTAAAGGAACGGCGCTTCACCGCTTCGGCCACCATCGGCCCGACCTTGTCCCACACCCGCGTGACTTCGCCCACCACAATCAAAACGTCCGGGGCCAGCCCCGTCACCAGCATCGCGATGCCTGTTCCCAGGTAATGCGCCATTTGATTCAGCGCCTTGCACGCCCGCGCATCCCCCTGCTCCACCAGGCGCAGTATGTCACTGAACGGCACCGTCGCCATGTCGCTTTTGGAACCGATTGCCCCCTTGGGCACCGACGCCGATTCGGCATAATACCGCACCGCGGCGGCATTGGAGGCCAGCATCTCCCAACACCCGCTGTTGCCGCAGCGGCATTTGGGCCCGTCCAGCACCTGGGAGACATGGCCAAATTCTCCGGCCACACCCGTCGAACCCCGCACCAGCTGCCCGTTCATTATCATGCCCACGCTGATGTCGTCCGACACCGTCACCGCCACCAGATTGCTCACTCCGTCCATGTGCTGGCCCGACCATAATTCAGCCAGCGCGCAGGCATTGGCGGCATTTTCGAGTTTTACCGGCAGGCCCGTCTCCCGCTCGATGGGCGTCTTCAGATCCAATTCACTCCAGCCCAACGTCGGGGCGAAGATCAGCCGTTCGGAGCCCACCTCGATCCGGCCCGGCAAACTGATGCCCACGCCTTCATACGATTTCCGGGGGTGCGCCCGGATCAAATCCGTGATCCGGTGGCTCAACCGGGCGATGAATTCGGAGGCATCCCGCGCCGTGGGCATGGATTCCAGCGCCGAAAACTGGCTGTCCATGTTGGAAACCGCCAGGGTGGTTCGCGCCGGTTGTACATCCACGCCAATCACGCCGCAGCGATCGGGATTGAGATGAAGAAAAGTCGGCCGGCGGCCGCGGGGCAAATTACCAACCGCTCCTTCCTTCAGCCAGCGGTCGGCGATCAGTTGACCGGCAATCACCGACACGGTGCTGCGCTGCAGACCCGAATAACGCATCAAATCCGCGCGCGAAATCGGCTGGTGGCGCCGCACCAGATTCAGCATGATGCGACTGTTGATATCGCGAACCGTCTCGTTGGTCGCCACCTGAAATTTATTCAGATTAATTTTGTGCACAAAATGCAGTCAATCAACCGTCTTGGACTTGCTTAATTGGTCGAAGCTTACCTGTTATAAAATGGGTGTCAAGAATAAAGTTCGGACTTCGAATAAATGAACAGTCAGTCTAGCCTGCTTCCCTAAGACCGGAATCCATCACCCTCCGGATATGACATTTAATTAACTGACGGTCAAACACTTATCCGTTTAACGGCAAACCCAAAACTCAGCGTTTTATTTTGTAAAAAGTGATTGAACCGGAACTGCCAATTCAATCTTGTCCTGTCTATTGTATAAAAACGAGAATCCAGGCCACCGCACCAAAAACAGGATCGCCTCGGCCAACCGATTGCCTTTTTGTGATCATCTGGAAGTCAATTCGCGCCCTGGTGGGATAATTCAATTCCGGTTTCAGGCGGCATCCAAACCCTGGCAGGCGGCGCGCAGATAGCCCAGTGCGTAAGCCATGCCTGCGTGCCACGGGGCGGCGCAACTCATTTGCGGCGTGTGATCGGGTATGACGACGCCGTCGAAATGGTTCCGTCTCAAAATCCGCAGAATTCGTGGAACATCCACGTCACCCTCGTCAATAAATGTTTCTTTGTAGAACGGGGCTTTGCCACGGACGTTGCGCAGGTGCACGTAAGCCAGCCGGCCCTGCCGGCTATAGCTGTCCACCGCGTCATAAACGTCGCCTTCGCTCATCTCAGCCAGCGTGCCGACACAAAATTCAAAGGCATTCGCCGGACTGGGATTCAGGTCAATCACCTTCTGATAAAGCTGTGGCTGATAAACCAGCCGGGGCTGGCCGCGCATCGTCGGCATTGGCGGGTCATCGGGATGCAACGCCAGTTTGACGTTGGCTTCCTCGGCCACGGGAAGGACCTCGGACAGAAAATGCTCCAGCCGATGCCAGAGTTCGTCAGACGTAATCGGCGCCACAAAACCTGTAGGGGCGTTCGAATCATAAACCATGTTCCAGACCATGCCGTTGGGCATCGGTTCGTCGAGCGGGCCTTCCATGCCCACGGAGATGGCCGCGCCGCGCGCATAGGGCCCGGTGGTGCGTCCGCAGACTCCGGCGAGGCTGAAGTTGTAACCCATAATCGGAATGCCGGCCGCGCCCAGATTACGGATAATCCTCTTTATATTTTCCAGCTGCCGTTTCTCTTTGGGACCGGCGAGCAATACGTCGTGCCAGTGGGCCGGGTCGAAATTCTCAATCGCTTCAAGTTTCAATCCTTCCGCTTCGACGGCCGTGCGCAACGCGCGCAATTCTCCTGCGCTCCATAATTTTTCCGGGTCGCCGGCCAGACCCCAGCCCCGCTCGGTGCCGGTCGGCTGGTTGTCGCCGGGATGGTGCGCGCCGCCCTTGAAGTAATCCACCAGGTGGGCCACGATGTGCGTGGCGCCGGCCTGTCGCGCGAACCGGAAATTTTCGCGCGTGAGCATGTGACGATACAGTCCGAGTCCGAGTTGCATGGGTGTTCAAAAATTGAAGAGTGGCGCCCGCGCAGTGCTGTTTCCCAACTTCGTTGCGTTCTGCGGGGATTTCCCCGGAGCGCGGACCGCTTGGTCCGCGAAATGCCTGCGGCCGGAACGAAACACGCGGACAAAGCTGTCCGCGCTCCCTTGGTTGCGGCCTGGCGGCGCTGGGACGGAGCGCAATAAATCCACGCAGAAACAGAAGTTCATGGCGTTGAAATAAAAATGTCGGATTCGGCAAAAACATCAACGAGAAACACGGCCTTTGGTCAATTTCATTGTTTTATCCATTCCCCGGCACGATATGCTTCCGCCCATACCGTGAATGGATTGAGAAAGAGTAAAATTGCCCTGCTGTTTTGCCTTTGCCTCCTGGCTTTTGTCCACAAAAGCCAGGCCCTCGTCGAACCACAGTACGTGGAGAATAGCGCCGACCCCGGCGATTTCTGCATCGCACAGGATGGCGTGGTGGCGCCTGTTTACGTGGATACCAATGATTACGCCGGGGTGCTCATCGCTGCGAACAATTTGTGCGCGGATGTGAACCGGGTCACCGGCCACACGCCGGCCCTGGTCAACACCGCGGACAACCCCGGGAAAAATGCGGTCATCATCGGCACCATCGGCAAAAGCCGGATGATTGACGGGCTGATCCAGGCCGGTAAAATTGATGTCTCCACCATCACCAACCAATGGGAATCGTATTTCACCCAGGTCGTGCCCCATCCCCTGCCCGGTGTCGCCAACGGCCTCGTGATCGTCGGCAGCGACAAGCGCGGGACGATTTATGGTATTTATGATTTATCCGCGGAGATGGGAGTGTCGCCATGGTATTGGTGGGCGGATGTGCCGGTGCCGCATCACGACAACGTGTTTGTCAAGGCCGGGAAATACGAGCAGGGCCCGCCCGCCGTCAAATACCGCGGGATCTTCCTGAACGACGAATGGCCCGACCTGACCGAATGGGTCAACGAAAAATTCGGCAACTACAACCACGCCTTTTACACGAATGTCTTCGAACTGTTGTTGCGCCTGAAGGCCAATTACCTCTGGCCGGCGATGTGGAATAATTGTTTCAACGAGGATGATCCGTTGAATCCCACACTCGCCGACGAGTACGGCATTGTCATGGGCACCTCTCATGTCGAGCCGATGATGCGAGCGGACAAAGAATGGAACCGGCTGGGTTACACGGCCCGGGACTGGAACTTTCTGACTCATTCGAACCTGCTCGACTCGTTCTGGCAGGACGGCCTGGAGCGGAACAAAAATTACGAGAACGTCATCACCATCGCCATGCGCGGCAAGATTGACACGCCGATGTCGGAAACCGCCAACATCTCCCTGCTGGAGGAAATCGTGGCGGCCCAGCGCAAAATCATCGAGGACGTTTATCAGACCAACGCCGCCGCGGTGCCGCAGGATTGGGCGCTCTACAAGGAAGTCCAGGAATACTACGAAAAGGGGATGCGCGTTCCCGACGACGTCACCTTGCTGTGGTGCGACGACAACTGGGGTGACCTCCGCCGCTTGCCGTCCCCGGGAAGCCGGCAACGCAGCGGCGGCGCCGGGGTTTATTACCATTTCGATTACGTCGGCGGACCGCGCAATTACAAATGGCTCAACACGAATCCGACCACCAAAATCTGGGAGCAGATGAACCTGGCGTACCATTACGACGCCCGGCGGATCTGGATCGTGAACGTCGGCCATCTCAAGGGTTACGAATTGCCCATCGAGTTCTTCCTGAGCCTCGCGTGGAAACCTGAACCGTGGCCGAAGGAAAAGATCTCCGAATTTACGCGGTTTTGGGCCGAACGCCAGTTTGGCCCCGAATACGCGTCCCCCATCGCCGATATTTTATCCAAGTACACCAAGTACAACGGCCGGCGCAAACCGGAGCTGTTGGATCCGACCACCTTCAGTCTGGTGAACTATCAGGAAGCCGACCGGGTGCTCGCCGACTGGAAGTCACTCACCCTGGAGGCGGAGCAAATTTACCAAAAACTGCCGCAGAACGAGCGCAATGCCTTCTTTGAACTCGTCCTGTATCCGACCAAGGCCTGCGAACAGGTCAACGAGCTTTATATCACCACGGCAAAAAATCGGTTGTACGCCAGCCAGGGCCGCGCCAGCGCAAATGATTATGCGGCGCAGGCGCGCGCGCTGTTCCAGGCCGACGCCGATTTGTCGGCCTATTACAATCATGCCCTGTCGAATGGGCGCTGGGACCACATGATGGACCAGACGCACATCGGCTACACGTATTGGCAACAGCCACCCACCAACGTCATGCCGCGGGTCGAGCAAATTGAAATCCAGACGAACGCAGCCATGGGAATTGCCTTGGAAGGTTCGACCAACGTCTGGCCGGACACCGCGGACGAACCCGTCCTGCCGCCGTTCGACAAATTCACCCGGCCGACGCGATACCTGGACATCTTCAACCGGGGGCAGACGCCGTTTGAATTTTCAGCCATCCCGGGCGCACGGTGGATTGCGTTAAGCGCCACCCGCGGCACGATTGAAAAAGAGCAGCGCCTGTGGGTGAGCGTGGACTGGGCCAAAGCGCCGAAAGGTTCCCGGCGCGGCTCCGTGAAAATCACAGGTTTCCTTTTAGCCGGTTCAAGCGACGCAGGAGCGCAGAACCGAGTGCTAAAAGGCCGCACCGGCAAGTCCATCACCGTGAAAGTGGACATTTTCAATCCGCGGAAACCGACCCAGGAATCACTGGAGGGTTTTGTGGAAGCGGACGGTTATGTTTCCATCGAGGCGGCACATTATACAAAGAAAATTAACGCCGGTTCCGTCCGCTGGGAAGAGATTCCCAACCTGGGGCGGACACTTTCGGCCATGAGCATTTTCCCCGTTACCGCGCCCAGCGTAACGCCACCAAACTTGCCGCGCCAAAGTGAAACGACGGCGGGAGGTTCGCCCTGTCTGGAATACCGGATGTATTTGTTCCATCCGGGGAAAGTCGAAGTGGAGGCGATTATGGACCCGACGCTGAATTTTGTCCAGGGCCGCGGCCTCCGCTACGCAATGTCATTTGATGAGCAGCCGCCCCAAATCGTCACCGCCGTGCCCGCCGATTACACCGCCCTGGACGGGAACCATGACTGGGAAACCACGGTGAAGAACAGCGTCCGCCAGGTTGAGACCCAATTCACGTTGTCGAAGACCGGTTATCACACGTTGAAATTCTGGATGGTGGATCCGGGCGTCGTGTTGCAGAAACTCGTGGTCAACCTCGGTGGTGTGCAGCCAAGCTATCTTGGCCCGCCGGAAAGCTATCACAGCGCCGTTTCGCCGGCCCCATAACCATGACCCGGAATCATTTTATCGCCGCGGCCGCGGCCTTCGCCTCGCCGTTCCTCCTCACGGCCTGCCGGTCGGCGGATCCCAGGACCGCGGTCAATGGCTCGGGCGCGTTTGCCACCGGCCACTACCGCAACCTGTTCGCCGAGGACGGCCATTCGCCGCAGGAAATCCAGACCAAAATTGACTCGGCGTTTCAGCAATTATTTCACGGCGACCCGGCCACCCAGGCGGTTTTTTATTATGCCGGCGCCAACTCAAACGGTCCCCTCGCCCATGTCACCGACATCAAACATAACGATGTGCGCACGGAAGGTTTGTCCTACGGCATGATGATCGCCGTGCAGCTGAATAAAAAAGCGGAGTTCGACGCGATCTGGAACTGGTCGAAGACTTATCTTTATCACGATTCGCCGACGGACCCGTCTTACGGATTCTTTTCATGGCAGGCGAAGACGAACGGCGAAGTCCTGAGCCAGTTCGTTGCGCCGGACGGCGAGTCGTATTATGTCATGGCCCTTTACTTTGCAGCGAACCGCTGGGGCAACGGCACGGGGATTTACCATTACCGGGCTGAGGCTGACCGGTTATTGACTAATATGCGGCATCGCGCTTTGATCACCGGGCAACTGTTTTCGTCCTGGCGCGGCACCCATCATGTCTCCACCGTGACCGCCGGCCCGCTGTTTGACGCCAGGCACAGAATGGTTCTTTTCTCGCCCAGCACCGAGCGCGGGGCTTTCACCGATCCTTCCTATCATTTGCCCGCGTTCTATGAATTGTGGGCGCGCTGGGGGCCGCCGGCCGACAGCAATTTCTGGATGGAAGCGGCGGCGGCCAGCCGCGATTTCTTCCCGCGCGCGGCCAATCCGGTCACCGGCCTGACTCCCGACTACGCGAATTTCGACGGAACCATCGTCAGCAACCGTTGGAACCGGGGCGCGGTCAATTTCCGGTTCGATGCGTTCCGCACGGCGGGAAACTGGTCGGTGGATTGGTCGTGGTGGGGCAAAGATGTCGGCGAGCGGGAGTTGAGCGACCGGCTGCAGGCGTTTTTTGAATCCAAGGGAATGGACTCCTACGGCTGCCAATTCACGCTGGACGGCCAACAACTCGACAGCCGGCATGCCCAGGGACTGGTCGCCGTAAATGCCGAGGCCAGCCTCGCGGCAACAAATCCGCGCTCAAAAAAATTTGTGGAGGCTCTGTGGAACACGCCGACGCCGGACGGCCTCGAGCGTTATTACGAAGGATTGCTGTATATGATGGCGCTGCTGCATTGCAGCGGCGAGTTCCGCATCTGGTCCCCGCAATGATTCAAATCAACCAATAAAAATGAATATGATGTCGCGCATTTTAGCGCGTTTGCAGTCATGGTGCAGCGCAGGCTTTCCCGCCTGCAGGTTGTGGCGACTTTTCAGTCGCCACTTTTGTACGGACAGAACACGGGACAAGAATGTCCCGCAAACCCGCGGACAAGCATGTCTGCGCTGCATGATGGATGGAACCATTTTAAGAATACTCTTGATTCTCCTCTTGGTGGGAATCAGCAACTCCCGCGGCGCCGGGGAATTTGTCACTGGCCAGTACCGCAACCTTTTTGTCGAAAACGGCCATGGGCGGCCGGAAGTGGATGCAAAAATCAACGCTACTTTCCAGCAGTTGTTCCACGGCGACCCGGACACGCAGGCGGTTTATTTTGCCGCCGGGACAAATGCCAACGGACCGCTCGCTTACGTCAGCGATATTGGCAGCGGGGACGTGCGTTCGGAAGGCATGTCCTACGGCATGATGATTGCCGTGCAATTGGACAAGAAAGCCGAGTTCGACGCGATTTGGAACTGGGCTATGACCCACATGTACCACAATTCGTCCAACAGCCCCGCCTATGGTTATTTCTCATGGTCCATGAAAACGAATGGCACGCCGAATGACGAAATGCCCGCGCCCGACGGCGAGCAATATTTTGCCATGTCGCTTTACTTTGCATCGGGCCGTTGGGGAAATGGCTCCGGCATTTACGATTATCGGGCGGAGGCCGACCGGCTGCTCACCGATATGAGACATCGCGAATTGATCACCGGCCCGACGGTTGCCGGCCCAATGACCGCCGGGGCCATTTTTGATTCTGAACATAAAATGGTCCGCTTTACCCCAGACGTCAAAAATGGGAACCATACCGATCCTTCCTACCAGTTACCGGCGTTTTATGAATTATGGGCGCGCTGGGGACCGGTGGCGGACAGAGATTTTTGGAAGGAAGCAGCCTCAGCCAGCCGCGATTTCTTTCAGCGCGCAGCCAATCCCGTCACGGGGCTGGCCCCGGACTATGCCAACTTCGACGGCACACCGTGGGCCGCGCCGTGGAAAACGAACAGCGCCGATTTCCAATACGACTCGTGGCGCACGGCGATGAACTGGTCGGTGGACTGGGCCTGGTGGGGCAAGGACAAGCGGGAGCAGCAACGGAGCGACCGCCTCCAGGTATTTTTCGAATCCAAAGGCCTGGCGAACTATGGCAACCGGTTCACATTGGACGGCCGGCAATTCGGCAACGACCACGCAACCGGTCTGGTAGCGATGAACGCCGTCGCCAGTCTCGCCGCCACGAATCCGCGCGCGAAACAATTTGTGGAAGCCCTGTGGCACACGCCGGTCCCGACCGGTCAATGGCGTTATTACGACGGCATGTTGGAGTTGCTGGGGCTGCTGCATTGCAGCGGCGAGTTCCGCATCTGGGCGCCCCGGTAACGCAGCCGGGCACATCTTTACGCTCCCCGGGAAACGAGGGGCCAAACCTTGCCTGCGAAGGTTTCGCCAGGGAGAATTTTACACAAATCATAGCATTATCCATTGCCGCGTGAAATGGCGGCTGAAATACTGTTGAACAGATTTGAGCTCCACCAATACCATTTGCCGGCTTTTATAAGACAGCAACATGAAGAAACCATCCACCGCCAGACTGCCGATTTATAAAAACCGCGCCCTGCCTCCCGCCAAACGGGTCAAAGACCTGTTATCGCGCATGACTCTCGAGGAAAAGGCCGCGCAAATGATGTGTGTCTGGCAGAAAAAATCCGAGACGCTGGTGGATGCCGAGGGAAATTTTAATCTCCGGAAAGCCAGGGCCGCCTTCAAACACGGCCACGGCCTCGGCCAGGTGGGCCGCCCCAGCGACGCGGGCAAAGGTAAAAGCGCTCGTGAAATGGCGGAGTTGACCAATGCTATTCAGAAGTTCTTCATCGAAAACAGCCGGCTGGGCATCCCGGTGATGTTTCATGAGGAATGCCTCCATGGCCACGCCGGAATCGGTTCCACCAGCTTTTCCCAGCCGATTGGCCTGGGCGCCACATTCAATCCCGAGCTGGTTGAATTGCTGTATGCCATGACCGCCGAGGAAACGCGCGCCCGCGGCGCTCACCAGGCGCTCACGCCGGTGGTGGACGTGGCGCGGGACCCGCGCTGGGGCCGGGTCGAGGAAACGTTCGGCGAGGACCCTTACCTGGTAACGCAACTGGGCCTCGCCGCCGTGCGCGGATTTCAAGGTGACGGTTCGTTCCGTGACAAAAAACGCGTCATTGCCACGCTCAAACATTTTGCCGCCCATGGCCAGCCGGAATCCGGCATCAACTGCGCGCCGGTCAACGTCTCCGCGCGCCTGTTGCGCGAAACCTTTTTATCTCCGTTCAAAGAAGCCGTCCAGAAGGCGGGCGCCATCAGTGTGATGGCGTCGTACAACGAAATTGACGGCGTGCCGTCGCACGCCAGTGAATGGCTGCTGCGCGACGTGCTCCGGCGGGAATGGGGTTTCAAAGGCTTCGTCGTCTCTGATTACTACGCGATCTGGGAATTGGGTTATCGTCCCGACACGCATGGCCATTTTGTCGCCAAAGACAAAGAAGAGTCGTGTGTCCTGGCAGTGCGCGCCGGTGTGAACATTGAATTTCCGGAACCGGACTGCTACCTGCACCTGACCGGACTGGTCCGCAAAGGGACGCTGAAGGAAGCGGACCTGGACAGCCTGGTGGCGCCGATGCTGTTCTGGAAATTCAAGATGGGATTATTTGACGATCCCTACGTGGATCCTGAAGCAGCCGACCGGATAGTAGGCTCCGAAGAAAATCGCCGGCTGGCCCTGCAGGCCGCGCGCGAAACCATCACCCTGCTGAAAAACACGGATAACCTGGTGCCGCTCAATCCCAGCAAAATCAAAACGCTCGCGGTGATTGGACCCAATGCGGACCGCGAATTGCTCGGCGGCTACAGCGGCAAGCCCAAATTTTACACCTCGCTGCTGGAAGGCATCCGCGCCAAGGTGGGTGACCGGGTGCAGGTGCCCTACTCGGAAGGCTGCAAAATCACCGTGGGCGGTTCCTGGAACCAGGACCTGGTGACGCCCAGCCATCCGGAAGACGACCGCCGGCAAATTCATGAAGCGGTCAAGGTCGCTCAGAATGCCGATGTCATCCTGCTGGCCATCGGCGGCAACGAACAGACTTCCCGCGAAGCGTGGTCGCGGAAACACATGGGCGACCGCACCCGGCTGAGGATGGTCGGCCAGCAACAGGAATTGGTCACCACGATGCTCTCGACCGGCAAGCCGGTCGTTGTGTTTCTTTTCAATGGTAGTCCCCTGTCCATCCAATACCTCCAGGAAAATGTGCAGGCGATTTTTGAATGCTGGTATCTGGGCCAGGAAACCGGCCATGCGGTCGCGGATGTTTTGTTCGGCGATTACAGCCCGGGCGGGAAACTGCCCATCACCATCCCGCGTTCGGCGGGTCATCTTCCGGCGTTTTACAGTTACAAACCGTCGGCGCGGCGCGGCTACCTCTTCGACAGCGCGGCGCCGCTTTATCCCTTCGGTTTCGGTCTGAGCTTCACCACGTTCGCCTTCAAGAATGTCCGCCTGGCGAAGAAAAACATCCGCGTCGGCCAGTCCACGCAAGTCCTGGTGGACGTCAGGAACACCGGCAAGCGGGCCGGAACGGAGGTCGTGCAGATGTATATTCGCGATTGCGTCAGCTCGGTCACGAGGCCGGTCAAGGAACTGAAAGGGTTTCAAAAGATTTCCCTGCGGCCCAATGAAAGCCGGACCGTCGCGCTCGACATTACGCCGGAATCACTCGCGTTTTACGACCTCCGCATGAAATACGTCGTCGAACCCGGTGATTTTGAAATCATGGTTGGCAACTCCTCGAGCGATGTGGATTTGCCGAAGGTGATTTTGACGGTGACGAAGTAAACCCTCCACCCCGCCCCGACTATGGCCGAACCACAGCACTTCCACCAAAAATTATCGTTCTTTGAAAAGGCCGGTTACTGCGGCGCCGATGCCGCGGCGAATTTCGTCTTCATGACGATGATTCTTTTCCAGGGGAATTTCTATACGGAAGTGTTCGGGCTGAGCGCCGGCGTGGCGGCGGCGATTCTCTTGTGGCCGCGCCTCTGGGACGCCATTGCCGATCCGATTGTGGGCATCCTTGCCGATCGCACCGACACGCGCTGGGGCAAATTTCGTCCGTGGATATTGTTCACCGCCGTGCCGTGGTGCGTCATCATGATTCTGGCTTACACCGCGCCCAAGGGCTGGAGCCTGGGCGCGTTGATCGCTTACGCCGCCATCACCAACACGCTGCTGATGTCCATTTATTCGATGAACAACATGCCTTACGCGGCGCTGGGCGGCGTGATGACGGGCGATGTCAATGAGCGCGCGAAATTGAATTCATTTCGTTTTATGGCCGTGAACGCGGCGCAATTCATCGTGGGCGGCTTCACGCTCCCGCTGGTTGCCAAATTTGCCGCCAGCCACGCCCACAAAAGCGGCGGCGCTCTGATTGGCCTTGCCGACAAACAATACGGCTGGCAGATGACCATGACCGTTTGGGCCGTTTTGTGCCTCGTCCTGTTCCTCATCACTTTCGCGACCACCAGGGAACGCATCAAGCCGGTCAGCAAGGAGAAAACATCGCCGAAACAGGATTTTGCCAACCTGATCAAAAACAATCCGTGGAAGATCATGTTTTTGATGACGCTCTGCCATTTTTGCATCCTTTCTTTCCGCGGCACTGCGCTTTACGATTATTACCTTCATTACGCCGACAAAGGTGCACTGTACGACTGGGTGCAGAAACTTGGCCTGGTCGCACCGGCGGGCGCCCCGCCATCGCACGGCATTCTGGAAACGCTCGGTTACATTGTTCATGGCAGCCGGGCTGACGTGGCAAACTCAAACGCCGCCGCCGTCGCCTACAGCCTCATCAACATGATCGGCACCGGGATCACCATCATTGTCATTCTGCTGTCACCGCCGCTGGCGAAAACATTCGGGAAAAAAGCCGTGGCCGTCACCGGTTTTGCATTGGCGAGCGCCGGTTCCCTGGCGTTTTATTTCCTTTCACCCGCCAATGTCAACGGCATGGTGGCGCTGACGGTTTTTATCGCGATCGTCTATGCTCCGACCATTCCGTTGATCTGGGCGATTTACGCGGACGTGGCGGATTATTCCGAATGGAGAACGGGCTATCGCTTTACCGGCATCGTTTTTGCCACGATTGGTTTTGCCCTGAAAAGCGGCCTGGCCATTGGCGGGGCCTCGTTCTTTTGGGTCATGGAGTGGTTTTTTAACTACAACACCAAACTGCCCGACGCGCCCCAGGCCGTGCAGGGCTATCGCGTCTGCAGCGGCATCGTGGTCGGCCTGCTCTTTGCCGTTTGCACCGTTTTGCTGGTCATCTACCAACTCAACAAGCGCATGACCCTCCAGATGGCCGACGAACTGGCCGAGCGCCGCCAAAAAATTGCAGCCCAAACCGTCTAACCGGAAATCAACATGAAAAAAAATCTCATCGCGATGTCCTTTGTTGCACTCACCATGCTTATGGCGACCCTGGGTGTTCACGCCCAAACCACGCTGAAGGAAGCTTTCAATGATGATTTCCTGATCGGCGTCGCCATCAATCAAAAACAGTTTGATAATGATGACCGGCGCGGGGACCCGATCATCAAGTCCCAATTCAACGCCATCAGCCCGGAAAACATCCTGAAATGGGAATCGGTCCATCCGGAACCGGGCAAGTATGATTTCACCGAGGCCGACCGTTACGTCGAGTTCGGTGAGAAAAATCACATGCTCATCGTTGGCCATACGCTGGTGTGGCACCATCAGACTCCCCAATGGGTATTTCAGGACACGAACGGCAATCCAGTGACCCGCGAGGTGTTGCTGGAGCGGATGCGCGACCACATCCATACGGTGGTGGGCCGCTACAAAGGCCGGATCAAGATTTGGGATGTGGTTAATGAAGCGTTGCTGGACAACGGGAAATTACGCAAATCGCCATGGGAACGGATCATTGGCGACGACTATATTGAAAAAGCATTTCAATATGCGCATGAAGCCGACCCGGACGCCATCCTGCGGTACAACGATTATTCATTGGAGAATGAACCCAAACGAAGCGGCGCGATTGCCTTGATCAAAAAACTCCAGGCCGAGGGCGTCCCCGTCACCGCGATTGGATTGCAGGACCATGTCCAAATGGACTGGCCGACCACAGAACAGGAAGACGCGACCATTTCTGATTTCGCCAAACTCGGCTTGAAAGTAATGATCACCGAATTGGATGTGAACGTACTGGGTGGCAAGCGGACTGCGGAAATCACCGAAATGGCCAATCAAGGAGGGTCGAATGTTTACACCAACGGCCTGCCGCCGGCAGTCCAACAGGAGCTGGCCAAACGTTATGACGATCTTTTCCGGGTTTTTGTCAAACACCACGATGACATTTCCCTCGTGACTTTTTGGGGCGTGACGGATGGGGATTCGTGGCTCAACATGCGGGGCCGGGCGAATTATCCGCTGCTGTTTGACCGCGCCGGCCAGCCCAAACCCGCCTTCGACACGATTATCCAGGTCGCCCGGACACAATCGGCGGCAAAATAAAAATTTACTGCGCCTCCCTCGCCATGTGCCATCATGCAGCCATGCACCGGATCATTCTTTGCGCGCTGGTGATGCTCGCCAGTTGTTTTTCAACCTTCACCGCCTGGAGTGGCGAGGAAGCCTGTGTCGCCTGTAACCGGAGTGTTTGGGTCAGCGGCCAGTTCACCCACGGCTGGGTTCATGGGATTGTCACGATTGACGGCGCGCCGCCCGGCATGGCGGAGGCGTTTCGCGAAGCCATCTCCGGCCCGCATTTTACGGTCACGGTTTCCAACCTGCCTCCGGGCAAATATGTCGCCCGGCTGGGGATGGTGGAAACCGTTTACACCAACGCCGGCCAGCGCGTGTTCGACGTCACCTGCGGTCAACAGACCCTGGCCAGCAACCTTGACCTCTTCGTCGCCGCCGGCGGCGTGGGAAAGGCGTACTTCGTCACCGGCCAGGTGGACCAGACCGGGGTTACCATGGGGTCGCTCACCTTCGACTTTCTCGGACAGACCAACGACGCCGAATTGAACACGTTCGAACTTGAGGACGCTGCCGGCACTTCGCTGGTCTCCCTGCGCGCGGCGGACCTGCTGGAAGTCAATGGCGTTGCCGCTTTGCAGGCCCCCGTTATTACCGGGCCGTTATATTGGAAGGACCCCTCGTTGCCCATGAGCACCCGGGTCAACGACCTTATCCGCCGGATGTCGCTGGCCGAAAAAGTGCAGCAGTTGCGCAACGACGCGCCGGCCATGCCGCGGCTCGGCGTTCCGGCCTATAATTATTGGAATGAATGCCTGCACGGCGTTGCGCGCGCCGGGGTGGCCACGGTCTTCCCGCAAGCCATCGGCATGGCCGCCACCTGGGACACGCCGTTGGTTCATCAGGAAGCCAATGTCATCGCCGTTGAAGCGCGCGCCAAACACAACGAATACGTTCTGACTCACGGCGGCAACTGCGCGCAGTATTACGGCCTGACGTTTTGGACGCCGAACATCAATATCTTCCGCGACCCGCGCTGGGGCCGGGGCCAGGAGACTTATGGCGAGGATCCTTTTCTGACGGCCAGCCTGGGCGTCGCGTTCATTCGCGGATTGCAGGGGGACGACCCGAAATATCTGGAGGCCGTGGCCTGCGCCAAACACTATGCCGTGCACAGCGGCCCCGAGCCGGAACGCCATAGCTTTAACGTCGATCCCACGGATCGCGATCTTCATGAGACCTACCTGCCGCAATTCGAGGCCGCCGTGCGCGAAGGCCATGTCGGCGGCGTGATGGGCGCTTACAACAGCGTGGATGGCGAGCCGGCCTGTGCCAACCCGTATTTGCTGACCGACCTGTTGCGCAAACAATGGGGGTTTGACGGCTACGTCACCTCGGATTGCGGCGCCATTTATGACATTTGGGCCAATCATAAATTCGTCGGAACGCCGGAAGCAGCCGCGGCAGTCGCGGTGAAAGCCGGAGACGATCTGTGTTGCGGCACCGATTACAATGCGCTGGTGCTCGCGGTCCGGAAGGGGTTGATCTCCGAGTCGAAAATCGACCAGGCGCTCGGTTACCTGCTGCAAATCCGGTTCCGCCTCGGTATGTTCGACCCGCCCGCCAGCGTGCCTTACTCGAAAATTCTTTTTTCGGAAAATAACAGTCCCGAGCATCAGGCGCTCGCGTTGCGGGTCGCGCGTGAATCCATGGTGCTTCTGAAAAACGACGGGCTGCTGCCGCTCGACCGCGCCAAAATCAAACGCATCGCCGTCATCGGCGTGAACGCGAATTCCGTGCCGATGTTGCTCGGCAATTACAACGGCACGCCGTCAAACCCGATAACCATCCTGGAAGGCATCCGGAACGCCGCAGGCGCGGACATTGACGTGGTCTATCAACCCGGTTGCCCGCTGGCGCTGAGCAAAGACGGCTCGAACCAGCCTGACGCCGCCATGACGGCCGCCGCCGTCAGCGCGGCGAAGTCGGCGGACGTGGTCGTTTATGTCGGCGGCATCAGCGCGCAACTCGAAGGCGAGGAAATGACGCGGGCCAACGGCTTCGTCGGTTTCAGCGGCGGCGACCGGACGGAGATTGAGCTGCCGTCCGTGCAAACGGATTTGCTCAAGGCGCTTTACGACACCGGCAAGCCCGTCGTGTTTGTGGATTGCAGCGGCAGTGCCATTGCCATGCCGTGGGCGGCAAAGAAACTGCCGGCCATTTTGCAGGCGTGGTACCCCGGCGAAGCCGGCGGACAGGCCGTGGCCGAAGTGCTTTTTGGCGATGTGAATCCCGCCGGGCGATTGCCGGTCACCTTTTACCGTTCCACCACTGACCTGCCGCCGTTTGACGATTACTCCATGTCCAATCGCACCTACCGTTATTTCAACGGCCAGCCGCTCTTCGCCTTCGGTCATGGCCTGAGTTACACGCGATTTCAATACAGCGCCGCCCGGCTCGACGCCAGCAAGGTCGCCGCGGGCGACACGTTGAAGCTGGCCTTCAATTTGAGAAATGCCGGCACGCGCGACGGCGACGAGGTGGCGCAGGTTTATTTCCGGCACGTCAACTCCGCCCTGCCACAAGCGAAACTGGCCCTTTGCGGCTTCGTCCGGATCCACCTGCCACAAGACGGCGTCGCCCGGGTAGCTCTGGACATTCCCGTGGAACGATTCCGTTATTGGGATACGGCCCATCAACAATACACCGTCGAACCGGGCAAATATGAACTGCTCATCGGCGCCGCCTCGGACGACATCCGCCTGCACGTGCCATTTGAAGTTTCTCCGCCTGCACTGGCTGCTGCTCGGTGACAACCTGTTTTCGCACTCACAGTTTAGTTTGGAGGCGAGGGTCGGAATCGAACTGGGATGCTTTGCCGTTCCGAGCCTAACACACTCGTTTCAAGGCTTACTCTAGCCTTCTTTTACAGCGGTTCGAGCCGTTTTTCGACCGCCGCTCAACGCCCGCTCATTGCCCCTTTACCGCCCATTCAGTGCTCGTTAGGCAAAGATTTAGGTGAAACTATGACTTCCGTTGCCGCTAACTAAATCTTTGGTCATAATTCAAATCCGCGCATTACTGAATTTTCTCTCAAACACGCGCTAGGGCACATTTTGTAGTCGAAAAAAACCGACGCTGTTGGTGGTGAAAATAACTTGAGAATTTGTTGTGGCGTTTGGACTGAATAGGCCACCATTCCAACTTGACCACCCAGCATCAAGATCCGGCTCGAATTGAACCTGATAATTGTAAAATGGAACCAGACTGGATGAATTTAACTGCATTCCAAACAAAACTTTGGTTGGTGACAATGCTGGGGTTGGAGGCGGATCAATCTGGATCGTGACCATATTGGTGTACCCGATGCCGGCGTCGGTGATGGTGATACCTGTTACTGAGCCACCATTGATACTGGCCACGGCCGTGGCATTGCTGCCGACGTCTGAGATAATTTTCACGTTTGGCGGTGTGAAGTAGCCTGATCCTGGTACCGTCACGGTCGCACCAACCACGAATCCATTTACCACCTGAGGGGTGGCCATCGCTTGAACCGGCACGGGAGCAAGTGCCAGGCGATACTCTCCATTGGCAGCCACGCCCGCGACCACTTGTGTGTAAACTCCATTGCTGGCCATAAAGCTGCCGGACTGGTTAATCCAATATGTTGAATGGAATTGTTGCAACTGATAATTGCTGCCAATAGTGAGATTGCTGAATATGAGACTTGAAACCGGTGCGATGCCTAAAATGGGATCGGAAATAAAGGGGGGATCTATGAAAACCTGTGGTGCGTTGGTGTAACCCGTCCCCGCGCTGGTCATATTGATGGCCACAACCACGCCGTTGCTGACCACGGCGACCGCCTGTGCACCGCTGCCGCCACCGCCATAGAAGTGAACCAAGGGCGTATTGGTATAGCCTGCGCCACCGTCGACAATATTCACGCCCACGACAAACAAGGGCATGGTTCCGGCCATTATTGCAGTGCCAACCGCATCGTGCGGCGGCTCTTCGCTTAGATATAGCTGCGTTACATCGGTCGATGACAGGGCGCGATTGTAGATGCGAACATCGTCAATCGCCCCGTTGAAAAACCTGATCCCAGTATTTGATCCAATTCTAAAAGCAGTCGGCACTGGCGGCGTATAAGCTGTGCCGCCGGGGATGGGAGCTCCGTTCACAAAAAATGTCGTCACGCCCGAACTCCGTTCCATCACAACCTGATACCACCGGCTGGCAGATGAGAAAGTGAATCCGCCGCCAAACCAGGCGATGCCATCAATTATTCCAAATAGTTGATTTCCCGGAGAAGTCCCGTTGAGGGCACCCGATACTGTGAAAGAATAGCCGTTGGCAGTAATCCCATCATCATAGCCCAACCCGACCACGGTTCCCGATTGGCTGAGCGAGGCCAGCTTCACCCAGGCGGTCATCGTCCAGTTATTAACCTGGCTTGTGGGCACACCGGAGAAACCAATATAGCTGTTGACTCCGTTGAAACTGTAGGCCGAAAAGGTGTTGCCGAAGCGGTCCGAGGTCAGGGTAGCCCCGTTTACGGTTCCGTTGTTTCCATTCCCACTCGCATCATTGGCGGTCCCATTGAATGGATAATAAGCCACCAAACCTTGCCAAATCCCTGAATAAATATTGGAAATGCTCAGACTGGCCGGACTGCTGTTGTTGATGTAGCCGTTGGTATCCGAAACTGCGACTACATAATTGCCGATCCGAGGCGGTTGAATGTTGGTGAGTGTCAGCGTGGCATTCGTAGCGTTGGGAAGAACCACGCCATCCTTGAGCCATTGATAACTCAATGGTGTAATGCCGGTGGCCGCGACGCTAAACGAAGCCGTATCGCCGATATTAACGGTCACATTCGTCGGTTGTGACGTAATCTTGGGACCTGGATCTTCAATCGCGTAAAGTTGCGCGACCTCGTTTGTGGCCAAGGCGCGGTCGTAGATGCGAACGTCGTCAATCGAACCGTCAAAAAACCTAACACCGATATTGGACCCAATTCTAAAAGCTGTTGGCGTCGTCGGTGAAGTCGTGGTGGTGCTGGGTGTTTGAACTCCGTTCACATAGAAGGATATCACACCCGAACTGCGCAACATCACGATCTGATACCACTTGTTGGTGGCAGGAAATGTGAATCCGCCGTCAAAATCGCCAACTCCTCCAAGCACCGCATGTAATTGACCTGAAAACACTCCCAAAGAATATCCATCGCCAGTAGACCCATCGTCATAACCCATACCCACGGCAATGGTCTCGGCTGGGCTAAATGAGGCTGGGTTCACCCAGGCGGTGATCGTCCAGTTATCAACCTGGCTTGTGGGCACACCGGAGAAACCAATATAGCTGTTGACCCCGTTGAAATTGTAGGCCGAATTGGTGTTGCCGAAGCGGTCCGAGGTCAGGGTAGCCCCGTTTACGCTTCCATTGTTCCCATTGCCGCTCGCATCATTGGCATTCCCATTGAATGGATAATAAGCCACCAGGCCATTCGTGATGAAGCCCTGCGCGTGCAAAGTGAAATTGAGGAAACTGATTGCGGCAAGTACCATAATGATTTTGGTCTTTTTCATGCGTTAATAAACCCGCTGAAGTGAGCTTAGATTTAATGTTTCAGAAGCACATTTAAGTGTCAAGCTAGTAAAGGTAAAAAACCTGATGTTAAACCAGTTAGGCAGCGTGCAGCAGGGGCGCGCTATTTATACGCTGCGCACGTTTGTAGTGCCAGTGCTTACAAATCTCCTTCGTAGCTTTGTGCAACCAATCTTTATCCGCTGCCAGCCGGACCATCTCGACCGCTGCGAACCATTTGGGTGCGTTTTGCGCATGGTCGGCAAGATGTCAGTCCCGCATATTGACGTATCCCGAAGCGGCTTTCTCACTCCCCGACCAGGTGGTCGGGTTCGACCGTGTCGTCGCCGAGGTGATAGTGGGGGCTTGCCTTGAACGAGAAGGTGAAGGCGATCGTGTAATCTTTCGGGCCGATGCCGTTGTCCTGCACCCGAAAGGTCAATGCGCCCGTCCAGCTCCGCAAATCGCGATAGATGGTATAATATTGCTCCTGCAAACGGCCGCTCTGGGCGTCGAAATCGTGCGTGGTGCGCAGCCCCCAGTTGTCATTCAACCGATAAAACAGGGTGCTGGTGATGAAATTCTCGCCGGTGCCCAGAAAATCGCTGCGCAGATACCAGTGGCCGATACCCCAGCTCCACCGGTCATTCGGCGTGAACGTGAGTTGATGGAACGTCAGGTTCAGCTTGCCGTCGTTGAGGTCATAACGCACCTGGGATTCGAGCGTAATCCACGAACGCGGCTTGAACGACAGGTCGGAATAAAGGTCGTTGAACGTCTTTTGCGGCTGCAAAAAAATGGAATTCGTCTGCGCGTTGGGGCTGAGATTCCAGTCGAGCATCAGGTTCCAGTCCAGCAGCGTATCAAGCTGGCCGGCGCGCATGGTTTGCAGCGTGTTGCGCAAGCCGAAACGGACGACGTTTTCGCTGCCAATGGCATCAATGTCGTTGTAGTCGGGAAATTGGATCGGCAGCAACAACAGGCTGGGCAGTTGCGTGTCGAACTGTGGCAACTGCGGCGGCAGTGTGCTCGGGCGCGGAACAAAAGCGTAATTCACCGATGGCACCATGACATGCCGCACACCGTCCAGGTCCAAAAACGAATTCGTTGCGCCCGCCCACAAACGCGAAATCTTGAAGGAAGCTTCGGCGCCGGTGTCAAAAATCTTGCGGTAGGTTTCCTGAGCCGTCGCCCCCGGTCCACTTTCTTCGCTGTAGTACGTAAACCGCCCACCGGCGTGCGGCGTCACATTCAGCCAGCCGAATAACGTCCACGGCAGCAGTAATTGGTGATAGGTATCAGCGCGGGCAGCGGAATAATCGGGCAGCGCCGGGTTGTTCGTATCGGCAAACCGCTTGCGGTAATAGCCGGCGGAACTCTCGCTTTGATAATAAAACGGCGTGTCAAAGATTTGCTGGCGGAAGCCGGTCAGTTTTACGTCGGGCAACCGCTCGACCTGGTCAAAGAAGGTGTTGAGGCGCGGCGTGGTCTCGGCGTCGAGGCTCCAATTGTCCCAGGATTTATTGACCTCGGTGAATGTGTTCGGCTGCGGATTCGCCGAGTAAGTGCCTTCGGCAAAGTCGTGCAGCACCAGCGGGTCGGTCTGGTAATTCACCAGCGCCTTGACATTCAGGTTGGTGTACGGCGTGGCTTGGTAGTTGAAGTAGTATCGCTGGCGATTTTGCGGAATGTTTCCGAACAACGGCAAGTTGTTAGTGCTCTGATTCGGCTCCTGGTCATGCACATAATAATATTTGAAGGCCGCCTCGCCCCAGCGGTCCAGGTGCAAATTCACCTCCGGCCCGGTCCCGACGCCGCGCTTTTCGCGGTAATCCAGATGCAGCCGGCCGTCTGCCAGGTCGCCGAGGAACCAGTTGTAAGTGCCCAACAGATACGGACCGTAGGCGCTGCGGTAGCCGGGCGTGAAGTTGAAATTATTCACGCGTTCGCCGAGGGTCCGCCGGTAAAACGGAAAGTAAAACGTCGGCACGCCGTCCATAAACAATACCGCATTCCACATCTCCACGTATTGGCCGGGCACAATCTTAATGCGGCTGGCCCGGACGCGAATGGCCGGCTTGCTCACGTCGTCGGTCGTGACAAAGACATGACGCGCGTTGTAGGTTTTGTTGGTGAGGTCGCCTTCCAATTCACGGCCCGCGGCGAACACCGGCGGCTTGCCGGTGCGAAATTCCTCGCTCCTCATCTGGTGCGTCTTGAAATTGTAACGGATGTGTTCGCCGATCCAGGTCATATCCCCCATTTCGATGCGCACGTGGCCATCGGCCGTTGCTTCACCGCTTTTCTGATCATACGTGCCACTGTCTGCCATCAGTAAGGTATCGCCGGATTTCACATAAATGCCGTTGGTCGCGATGACAAGGTCTCCCTGCATTTCGATACTTCCGGAAGGAGCACCGGGAAGAATCTGATTGAGGCCCCCGAATTCAATCGTCTGCTCTTGTTGCGCCAGAACGATGACGGGAAAAAGGGCGGCAAAAAGAAGGAGCAGGAAAATGGCGGGCCTACGCCGCGCGGGCGGGCCAATCGCGGCTGATTCCCGTGAATCGGGGTTGTTTTTGGTTCGCGTGCGCGCAGCACTGGCTACGGCCACGCAGGCGGGCGCTCTTGTCATTCGGCGCGGCCAATTAAACAGAACCCGTCTCCACTGCCAAGCGGATTTGCCTCTCTCTTATTCTTAATCTTGCCCCGAACTTAATCTCTCTTTATTTCCCGTGTTTGGTCCTTTTCCCTGACGTTTCATATTGGTTTGCAGCGTGCGGAGTGTGTTCTGCAAAACCGGAATCACCCGCCGGTCTTTGGGCCGGTTCGCAGCCTCTTTGCTGGCGAGAATCCGCTCCAGTGGCAGCACTTTCAGCCGCAGCCGGCCTACCTTGACTTCTACCGCGCGCCCCCATTCGGCGGCGAAATCATCGAGACCGCTCATCCGAATCGCGATGTCGAATGGTTCACTGCCTGAGCCGCCCAGCATGGGCGGGTTGTGACCGAACGGTGGGATATAAGCCGCGCCGACTTTCATGAGGGCTTGCATCAATTTGGGGTCGCTTAGGTCATCGAACCACAGGTCTACGTCCTCGGTAACGACGGGCGCGCCTTGCAGCGCGGCGGCGGAAAGGCCCACGACCATAAAACGGATTTTATGGCGGAGCAGCGACTCCAACAGGCGGAGTTCACTTTCGGAAAGCGGCAAAACCTCGGCCACGGCGCAAACTCCGGTTGAGCCGCTCCAGCGGCGGCGATTGAAGTGAAATCAGGGTGAGGCGGACGTCCTCGGGATCGGCATCGGGATGGCGTTTCATCACCGCAGCGACATCAGCGGCAAGCTTTTTGCCCCAACGATTGGCCGACGCGATTGGAGGTCCGGGACGCTTCACGCCAGGAATTTAAGCCAAACTGAATATTCCGTCGAGCAAGAGTTCACCTGCTTGACAAAGTGAACACCATGAAAACGTTCGCGCAGGTCAGCAGCATGATGGGCAGCCAGCGCGATGATGTAGCACCCGTGTCAGCAAAATGAATTCATCCGTCAGCGGCGCCGCATCGGAATGGGCTGGTTTGCGGCCGCACGCCCGGCGCCGTCCTTTCGTCCTGGCCCCCGCCTCGCCGCTTGCGCATGCCCATAGGCGGCGGAGCTTTTCACCACTTTCCGTTCGACAACGCGACGCGGCGTTAACAGACTGGTTTTATGCCTGACACGTTCCCGGCCTACGGCAAGCTGCTCAAACGCGTCCGTGAAATCGCGCTCCTCGACAGCGCCAACAGCCTGCTGTCCTGGGACAAGGAGACCTGCATGCCGGCCAGGGCGCTCGATCATCGCGCCGCGCAGATGGCGTATTTCAGCGGCCAGGCACACCGGCTTTTCACCGCCGCGAAAGTCGGGGAATGGATTTCCGAATGCGAACAACACGGCTTTGCGCCCGGCTCCGACGAGGCGGCCAATATCCGCGAATGGCGCCGCAGCTACGATCGCAAGACGAAAATCCAGGCGCGGCTGGTGGAAAAATTCCAGCGCGTGTGCGCCCATGCCCGCGAAGCCTGGGGCCAGGCCCGCCAGGAATCAAAATTCAAACTCTTCCGTCCGCATCTCCAGAAGCTGATGGATTTGCACCTGCACTTTTCGGAGTTGTGGGGTTACACCGGTTCGCCTTACAACGCGCATCTCGACGAATACGAGCCCGGCGCGCGCGCCGAGGATTTGCGCGAACTGTTCGCCCGGCTGCGCCCGGAAATCGTCGCCATTCTGGGCCCGGCGATGGAGCGCTCCGCCGCCACGCCGCGCTCGATTCTGAACGGGCATTATCCCATCGCCGCGCAGCAGGCATTCAACCGCGAGGTGGCGCAGGCGATGGGGTTTGATTTTGCGGCCGGACGGATTGACACCACAACACATCCGTTTTGCAGCGGGCTGGGTCCGAACGACTGCCGGCTGACCACTCGCTACAACGAAGCCGATTTCACGCAATCGCTCTACGGCATCATGCACGAAGCCGGCCACGGGCTTTACGACCAGGGACTGCCGCCGGAACATTACGGCACGCCGCTGGGCAATGCCGTTTCGCTCGGCATCCACGAATCGCAGTCGCGCCTCTGGGAGAACCACGTCGGCCGCAGCGAAATGTTCTGGCAACATTGGCATCCCATCGCGTGCAAACATTTCCCGGAGCTGGACCGGCTCACGCCCACGCAGGTCGCGGCGGCGGTGAACCACGTCCAGCCGTCTTTCATCCGCGTCGAGGCGGACCAGGTTACTTACGACCTGCACATCATTCTTCGTTTCGAGATCGAGATGAAATTGATCGAGCGCTCGCTCGCCGTGGCCGACGTACCGGCCTATTGGAACGAGCAGTTCGAGCAATCCTTCGGCCTGAAAGTCGCCAAAGACGCCGACGGCTGCCTGCAGGACATCCACTGGAGCATCGGCACCATGGGCTATTTCCCGACCTATTCACTGGGCAACCTGAACGCCGCGCAGCTCATGCAGCGGGCGCAAACCGATTGTCCGGCGCTCGAATCGGAACTGGCGCGGGGCGAATACGGGACGTTGCTCGGCTGGCTGCGCGAAAAAGTCCACTGCCACGGCATGCGGCATCGACCGCAGGAACTGATTCGCCTCGCCACCGGCGAAGGCACCGGCACGGCGGCCCACCTCGCCGCGCTGCGGAAGAAATATGGCTTAGTTGGCTAGCAGCCTTTAAAAAATCCGATTTCCAGCAGGAGCCCAGGTAACGAAGCTCATTATTTATTTGAAAAAAGTCAGAGCCTCCTCACGTCGGCTGCTACAACCGTACTGGAATATTCTTTTCCATCAAAAAACGTTTCACATCGCTGACGGTGTAGGTGCCGAAATGGAAAATGCTCGCGGCCAGGACGGCGTCGGCCTTGCCTTCGAGCAACACGGCGGCCATGTGTTCCAACGTGCCTGCGCCGCCGCTGGCCACCACCGGCACACCCACGGATTCACTGATCCGCCGCGTGATGACCAGATCAAACCCGGCTTTTGTGCCGTCAGCGTCAATCGAGTTCAACACAATTTCGCCTGCACCGAGCGACACGGCGCGTTTGGCCCATGCGATGGCGTCGAGGCCGGTGTCCTTGCGTCCGCCGTGCGAGAAAACACTCCATTTGTCCGGTCCGATTTTTTTGGCGTCAATCGAAACGACGATGCATTGGCTGCCGAATTTTTCCGCGCCTTCCCGAATGAGCTCGGGCCGCGCCAGCGCGCTGGAGTTAATGCTGATTTTGTCCGCGCCGGCGCGCAGCATGGTGAACATGTCGTCCACGGACTTGAGGCCGCCGCCGACGGTGAGCGGCATGAAGCATTGGTCGGCGGCGCGTTCAATCACGTCCACCATCGTCTTCCGGCCATGCGCGGTGGCGGTGATGTCGAAGAACACCATTTCGTCGGCGCCCTGTTCGTTGTAGCGGAGCGCGAGTGCCACTGGGTCGCCGACGTTGCGCAGTTCGCCTGCCTCGGCCTTGCCGAACTGGACGCCACGCGTCACCTGGCCGGCGTGCACGTCGAGACACGGAATGACTCGTTTGGCAATCATCGCCTCCATTGAAACGCCAGTGGGCGTGGAAGGCAAATTATTCCGAGCAGTGACGATACCTTCTGTCATCCCGGTGGGGCGAGCGTCCGCGCGAGCCGCTTTCCATCCTGCCAGTCAACTCCCGGCTCGTCAGCAGCCTCACCCCACCAGTCAGGTTCGTCTGCCTTTGCCGATGGAGGGAACCTCAAGGCAGTGGCGGCCCGAGCACCACCCGATAGAAGCGCACGGGGAAAGTACTCGTGTTCGTGTCAATCCAGTCGAAGGGCGCGGGTGGCGAATTCGTGGTAAAGAGGGTCTGCCAGCCGGCCAGATTCGTCGAGGCCTGCACGGCGTAATCCGGGCCTATCTCACCCGCCACGGTCAAATGCAACTGCCCACCCACCGTGGATGAAGTCACGCTCGGTTGAGTCATGGGATTGACGGTGACGGTATAACTCTGCGTCGCACTCTGGCTGGGTATGCCGCTGTCAGACACCTCGATAGTGACGGGGTTGGTGGTGTTCGCCTGAGTGACCAGCGGTCGCCAGGTGAAAACACCGCTGTTCGTATCCAGCGCGGCATTGACAGGAGCGTTGAGCAGATTGAAGGTCAGTGTTTGCGGCGGAGTGTCCGTGTCGGTCGCGGTCGCGGTAATGACCAGCGTAACTCCGGCGTTGATGTTGGTGTCTGCAATCGGGAAAAGGATCGGTGGCGAATTGGGCGCCCCGACGACGAGGATCGCATTAGTGCTGGTCGCTGAACCTGCTGTATTCGTCACTACCACGGTATAGGTTCCTGCGCTGGTAGTCTGAACATTGGCCAGCGTCAGGGCGGAATTGGTGGCGTTGGCAATAGGCGAGTTGGTATTGAAATACCACTGGTACGCCAGCGGCATGCTGCCACCCGCCACCACGGTGAACGTAACGCTGTTGCTCGTAGCAACCGTCTGGCTTTGCGGGTGCGCAACGATGAACGGACCCGTGGGCGCATACGTGGTCATCAACCAATTGGTCTTTGCCCAGGTCAGCACGCCGGCACCCGCGCCGGCTATGGGACTGGTCACAATGGCCTGTAGCTGGGCCGGGTCATCCGGGTAATAAGTGTAAGGCAGTTGGTTGCCGGGCAGGTTCCACGAAAAAGCAATAATGGGCGCCTGGAACGGCCCCATCGGGTTGCCGGGGTCGGTGCTGTTGCCGCGGATGACCGTGCTGTCAAACTGGTAAATGGTATCGAGCGCCCGAATCTTCCCGGTGTAGGCGGGGTTCGAAGGATCGGTCTGGTTGTTGCGCAGCGGCCAGAGGCAATCAAGGTAAACCGACTTTTCCACCTGCAGCGCGCCGCTCTCGGTGGAGATGGCGCCGTTGATGGGTGGATTGAAACTGTAGGTGTTGTTCAGCGTGTATTGGTCCGCCGCGCTCAGGGTCGCCGCAACCGCATTGCGCAGGCGCTTGGCTGCCAGCACCGAAGTGTCGTCCGCGTAAATGTTGTAATCATGCACGTTGCCGGCGCGCAGCCGCGGCACGCACCGGTCCCACACGCTGTTCAACCACAGATGGTGGAACGTCATCGAGATGGTGGCGTTGGCCGGGTCCAAATCGTTCTGGCCCGCCAGGTGGGTCTTGTCATGCCCCTGGATGATGGTAACGATGTTGGTGGTGCTGAAACCGCGGGTGCGCAGGAAATTATAGAATGCGTAACTGGTCCGGTTCGATTCGAGCGAATTGATCTGTTGCCAGACCCAACTGTTGGCATTGGTGGCGCCGTCGTCACCGGTGTATTTGCACCAGGAAAGGTTGATGGCCGAGCAGCCGGCCTTGGTATCCACCAGGCCATCGTAGGATTTCGTGAACGTGCAATGATCAATCCAGATGTTGCTCACCGCGCCGCCGTTGCCGAGCGTGAGGAAATCCCAATCGTTGCGGTCATATTGGCCCTTGGTGCTTTCGTCCCATTCCCAATTCTCGTCGAACTTCAAGTTGCGAATGATGACGTTGCTGCAGCTTTTGATGTTGAAGTTGCAATGTTTGATGGTCGCGCCATTGGCGGAGAAGATGGTGAGTCCGCTTCTGGGTTTGATGTCAATCAGGCTCTCGCCCGTGTTCAGGAGAACCGGGTGCAGCAATGGCGCGGTGTTTTCGCGGAACGGCCCGACGGCCTGCACCGTCGGGCCAACCTCATTCCAACCCAGGCTCAAATCGTTCATAATCTCGATCACCTTGACCGAGCCGGCAGTCTTGTAGGCGGACTGGAGGGCATTGGCCAAATCAAGGGCCGTGTAAACTTTCCGGTACGCCGGGTCGGTGTCGGGAATGACGCCGCCGCCCGTGGTGTTTTGGCCGAACCCCACCAGGTTATAATCGGAGTTGGCCGCCGGCACGGCGGTGGTCACCGTCAACACCGCCGCGCTGCTGGTTGCGGTGCCGACGGAGTTGGAAGCCATAACCGTGTAGCTCCCCGCGTCGGTCGGCTGCACGTTAGTCAGGGTCAAGGTGGACGAGGTCGCCCCCGAAATCGGTGTCGAGTCCTTGCTCCATTGATAACTGATTGGCGCCGTGCCGGCGGCCAGCGCGGTAAAACTGGCCATGCTCCCGGATAACACCACCTGTGAGGCCGGTTGCAGCGTAAAGACCGGCGCCACCGGATTGGTATTGATGGCCAGGACGGCATTGGAACTGGTGATGCCACCGGCGAGATTGCTGACGGTCACCGAATAGGTCCCGGCGTTTGTCAGTTGTACATTGGCAATGGTTAAAGTGGGGTCGGTGGCATTGGCCACCGGCGTGTTGGTGTTGTAATACCACTGGTAACTCAACGGCTCGCTGCCTCCGGCGGTGACTGTGAAGCTGGCGGTTCCACCCAATGAAATGGTCTGATCCTGCGGCTGCGTGATGATCGAAGGTGAATCCGGAACATTGACCGATAGCTGGGCCACGGCACTGGTGACCGAGCCGTAGGCATTGGTCACGATCACGGAGTAACCGCCGGCGTCCGTCAGCTGGGCGTTGGTCAGGGTCAACGCGGAACCGGTTGCATTCGTCAATACCGTGTTGGTGTTGTAATACCATTGATAATTCAAAGGCAGGGTGCCGCTGACCAGAACATTGAAATTGGCATCCTGACCGACTAAAACCGTCTGGTCTTGCGGATCCGTGGTAATCGAAGGGGGCGTGGCGCCGGGAATGAATTCCACCTCGAACAACGTCGTGTCGAATGAATTCGCCGAATCATTGGCATCGGAAGGCCGGAGGCCGAACGTGTCGAAGGTAAAACTGTTGGGACTGCTGTCACTATAGGAAATTGAAGCGCTGCCGCTATTATTGAGACTGCCGCCGGTCATGGTGGCGGTAATACCCAATCCCCCCGAGGCGTTGCGGGTTAAGGTCATGACAAAGGTGTATTGCGTGCCGCTGGCATATCCCGTGTTGCCGCCGGTCGCTCCATTCGCCAGCGAGGTCCAACTGCTGCTGGAAGACAGAAAGGCGGAACTGGTTCCGGGCGCGCTTCGTTCCATCAATTGGAAGGGGGTGCTGCTACCCAGCGTCGTGGCCATGTTCATGAACACACCGTAGCCCGCATAAGTGCTGCTACCCGGACTGCCATCGCTGGTCAGACGCGAGGCCGAGGGGCTGTCCACGACCGCCAGACGCAGCCCGCTGGAGCTGGTGCTGCCGGAATTGACACCTGAAGGAGTAAAGATCCAGGTGATCTTAAGTTGATCCCCCGCGCCGGCCAGAGTGATCGGACTTGATTCCGGCGTGAAATAGGTGGTGTAAGATGCCGACGAGGTACTGCTGGGCTCTCCCAAAGTCAGGTGCCCCGGAGTCACCGTGGCCGTGGCATTGCCGCCGATGAACCACGCGGACTCGAAATCGCCGCTGGCGTTGTAATCCACGCCCATCTCCGAATACGGCGAATGGGTGTCGTTATACGCCGGGTAGGAGCGGGAGGCGAAGTTCCAGACGTTGCTGACCAGGACCGTGGCCTTGTCGGACAAAACCATCCCGAACAGGAGAATGAAAGTTAAAGCGGTAAGGCGGCGGTTTTTCATACAAATTTCCGAATCATTACGAAGGTGAGTGTTTGGACAGCGGGTTTTGATTTGAGATCAACGGGTTTGAAAGAAGCATGATGCAAAACGCCCATTAGTCAGCATCGACGTTCTGCAAATATCTCTGAAAAATAGGCACTCCCGGGGTCCGCGGTTCACTCCCATTCACCTCCGCCTGCAATCGGTCCAGCCGCTGGAACGCATTGCCGGTAGCGGGAACCGGTGCGGCTGCACGTCACAAGTTGACGTAAAATTGATTTACTTCAGCCGGCACTGAAATATATTTGGGTTCCACGTGCCGACGTGGCGGAATTGGCAGACGCGCTAGACTCAAAATCTGGTATCCGTAAGGATGTGTGGGTTCGACCCCCTCCATCGGCACCACTGAAAAGCAAAGGGACTCGGGAAGGTCGCAGAAAAGGAAGAGCAAATCTATCCACTTGCAGCCGGGGCGCTTGAGAATGACCCGGCGCTGGCACGGCCACTGCTCTCCTGGAACTGGAATGCAGTCTTCGACACATTTCGGGAACCCCGGGGTAACCGCCCATCCAAAATTGGGCAGTCTTTCTTTTCGGCTGTCTTATTGTTATATCCTTTATCCGATTCGGCGCCGCTGCTTTTGGTCAGGGCGCGCTCACTCCTCCGGCCTCCTGGCCCGTGAATGGCATTTCCAGGCATTCCCTTTATGAGTCGTTTTAACTCTTTGCTGCGCTTCAATGACACCGCCGGACAATCTGGCGGAGCTCCGATGGATTTTGATTTGCTGCTTCGCCTCAGCATGGAAGATCTCCTGCTCAATACCAAGGCGCACCAGGATGAATGGCTCTTTGGCAAAGAGGAGCAATGGAACCTGGATCCGGGCCGGGGTGAGTTGGTGTTAAGCTTTCCGGGGCGCCTGGCAGTGGCTCCAGCTCAGCTGATCGGCGCCTTTGACACCCAGAGGGCCGTCTGGACCTGGAGTTGGTCCGACGCGTCCGCTCCC
>DASZAB010000213.1:0-12208 GCA_035945675.1 Verrucomicrobiia bacterium
GAACAACCATTGACCTGCCGGGCGCGACTTCATTGACCGGATCAGGCGAAGCGATGGTCCTCACCGCCAGCAGCCCGTGGGAAGAGAATTCGCTCGAAGACCCCACGAACGTTTCGCCCCGGACCGAAGCGGTCAGTTATCAGGGTGCGGAACTCCGACGGAATTTTCCCGGCAATTCCCTCACGGTCCTGCGGCTGAAGACGAGCCGTTGAGGATCGCCTTTTTATTTCAGCGTCGCGGTCAGACGTTTCCGGCGATATTCAGATGGACGCCAGCCGATCCATTTGGTGAAGGCGTTGGAAAAGACGAATGGATTGCCGTAACCCACCGCATGCGAGATGGCCTCAATCGTCAAATCGGTGGTGCCCAACAGTTCGGCGGCACGGCGCATCCGCAGATAGATGACCTGGTGCATGGGACTGCGTCCCAATTGGCGGCGGCAGAGCCGGCGCAGATGTTCGCTGCTGTAGCCCGCCTCCCGGGTCAGCCTGGGCAGCGTCCAGTCATCCGCCAGATGCGCCTCGACCCGTTCCCAGAGCATGCGCAACTGGTCGGGTTGGTTCGACGGCTGGGCGAACCGCATCACGTAGGCATGAATCAAATCCGTCCATTCCTGCATCAGCGCCGGCTGGGCGGGGCCGTTGCATTCATACATCAAACCGAGAATGGCCGATTTCAACGGCAGCGGATCGTAACGCGCCATCACGGGCGACGTCGCATCGGCAATGGGCCGTTGCTCGGCGGGACGCTGGTAGCAGACCCAGCAAAAATTCCACCGGGTGCGCGGCAGGGTGACAAAAGCATTCAGCGTGTGCGCCGGCAACAGGCAGGCGTAGCCTTCGCGGCAGACGCGCCAGTGGCCGTCAATCAGCGCTTTTCCCCGCCCTCCGATGCATGCCAGAAAGTAAGTCGAAGTCTGCCGGGTGCGGACGATGCGGGTGGGCGCCTCCGTCTCCTCGATCCCCACGTGCACAATCTGATACTGATTTAGGATGGGGCAGACCGGAAAACTTTCAATCCACGGCCGAGGCTCGACATCTTTGGCTTGAACCCCGGTCATGCGCGTGCGCGGGCTGTGGACGGTCACGTCCGTCAGTTCCTCGCGGGGTTGGGTCATGCACTAAAGGATAATCAAAACGATTCGATTTGACGAGAAGATTGTGAGCGGCGCAACTTCTTCTGTGGCTTTGTCAACGTATTCTTTTTGCGTCGGAGCGAGATCCGTAATGGATTGCCGGCCGTCAAGGAGCGAAGCTCACCACCAGAATGTTGCGGAAGTGTTGTTTCCTTCAGCTCCACCAACGCCACCATAGCCTCGAACTGTCATATTTTTGAAGCTTTCCCACTTAACATGACCATCCACATAACCCACGTTCCCGCCTTCGGGCAATCCTCTAATGAGGTGGGCCGATATATGATGCTTGTAAAAACTGCCTCCCGTCACGTCTCCCCAGTGGTAATTTCCCGTGAGTTTCTTGGCCGGATCATGCTCATTCTGATCGGTGATGGTTGCACAAGCAACCAGGACCCGGTAACTGGGTCTCAACTGTTGATAGTAACCAGGCCCATAGTGTATGGTTTGAGGAGTAATCGTTATATTTGCGTTGGTGGGAATCAAGGCGGCCTGGTTCGCAATCGCGACCGCATACCCCAGCGTCCGAAAAGGCGGACTTGCCCCATCGCCCCAATTCCACAAATTCAGATCGTCTTGCGCATTAAAACGCCAGGCGGTTCCAGGGTCATAGCAGGATTTTTGAAAAGTAACGTCCCTCGCGGTGTTCTTGCCCTCGGTCATTTGAACCAGCGACGCCCTGTCCATGTCCCAGCACCAATAAGTTTGTTGCGCAACGGGAAAGTGATCATTATGGAAAAAAGCGTAGCCCAGCATTGCTCGGTCCAACTGATAAACATTGTTCGCGCAGGCAATGCGGATCGCTCGATCCTTCGCCGCCGCCAGCGCCGGCAAAAGCATCGCCGCGAGTATGGCGATGATTGCAATCACCACCAGCAGCTCAATCAGAGTAAAGGCATCGACTCCTTCGCCGATGCCATTCTCTTCGCCGATGCCGTTCTCGAATTTTTTTAATCCGCGTGTCAATTTCATCTTCATGGTTTTGATCATGTCCGCCGGAGGGCCGGGTGAAATCCCCGGCCCTCCTTCAACCGGCTTCCCTTACGGTGACGACAACCGGAAGAACTGTGCACCGCTTGATATTGGTATGGTCATTGTGTCAAGTCCGTTGCTAAACGCCGGCGATCCCAGAACCGGCTGCCAATTAGCGGGAGCCAGGCTGCTGCTGGATTGCAGCGTATAGCTGCCGTTCGGCACAGCCGGCCAGCTTACGAGCACATTAGGCCCTGCCAGTGTAGCCGTCAAAGCCCCGGCACTCGGCGAGATGTCCGCCATGAAGTGATCGAATTGGCCAATCACAACGTTGCCGCTGTCAAACCCGCCTTCCATGATGCCGACCTGTAGTGGCATTCCAGCAAAGTTCGGCACGGAGAAGGTTTGTTTTGCCGGCGATTGCTGCCAGGGATCGGTTGCGTTCGACCTCTGATAGAAGACAAAGTTGGTGCCATTCTGCCGGACCATCAGGAGCCAGCGCTGGTCGGATCCTTGATCCGCCGTGGGCAGCCCCGTGGTCCCGTTATCAATAATCAGTTCAGCCCGGGTGCCAATGTTGAATTCGTCAAAACGCGCCCAGGTAACCCAATCTTCTCCGACTGCCCCATCAACCGGCGCACCTATAATTCCGTTCGTGAAGCTGTAGGCGCGCGCAAGGAGGCCAGGGTAATTGTAGCTGGCGATCGCATTGCCGTTGGTATCCAGCAGTGGCGTAGTAATGTGAACCGCCATCTGGAAATCTCCTGGCGCGTACTTGAACAGGAAGAAACCATCATTCTGCGCATTTTCCCAGCCTACGTTCTCGCTCGTAATTGTCAGCACACCATTGCTGGTAATGTTCGCGTCAGCCGCCGACACGTTGGCCGCAGGGTCTGAGACAAAGCTCGAACCCGGGATCTTGTAGGTCGGATAGCCATAAACTCCGTTCCACGGCGTGCCTGTAACACCATTGGCGATATAATCGTGGCTTGCGCTGAAGTTATCCGAGAATGACGGATCACGAGCCGTAATCACGACACTGTTGCTGACTGTCGCGTTCGCAAAATCGTAAACCGTGATCGGCCCGACTGAACCGTTCGTCAATGCCGTCAACAGTCCGTTGGTTCCCACAATGGCGTTTGTCGGGCTGGAGGTAATAATGACAGAACTGCTGAGGTCGTTGGACGTGCCGTCTGTATAAATCCCCTCAGCCTTGAACGACAGAATTCCGCCATTAACGATGGTGTTGCCTTGCGGCAATGCCAGGCTGATGGAAACGACTGGATTGGTCGCAATCATGTTTTGTTGCGAAGCGCCGGTGGTATTGTAACTGATGGTTCCACCTGAGCCGGAATATGAATAGACTGTGGCAAAATAGGGTGTGTCGTTGGCAAGACCGTCCACGGTCACGCTGGTGCCACTGCCGATGTAAACCACATAATTGCCGCCTCCCAAATCCGTTCCCAGACCAAATTGCGAATTGGCGGTGTAGGTAACGCCAAAATTGGGCTGGGCGGTGACCGGTCCATTCGCATGCATCACCACGATGCTGCCCGCGCTGCCCGGAGCGTTGGTCCAAGTCAATGTCATCGTCCCGTTCGGATTGTTGACAAGCGTGGGAGTTCCTGCGGGAGCTGCGGGCGGCGTGCCAAAGCCCACATTGGTGGCATCCAACACAAAGTTGTCAAACTGCACAAAACCAACGTTGGGAGTATAATCGGCTTGAGCCACACCCACCTGCATTGCCGCATTTGCCAGATCGGCCCGGACGATGGTCGTATTGGGAATGGCATGCCATGCCTCGGTCAGGCTTGCCCGTTTGAAGAAATGGAACGTGCCGCCTGCCGAACGAGTCATCAGGAGCCAGAAATCCGTGCTTTCGCCATCGTTCTGGTCAATAACCTGGAAGAGCGTACTGGCCCGGGTGCGGCGGACCGACGAGGTGACACCAAACTGGTCGAATCGCCACAGGTTGACGTGGGATTCACCGGCAGCCAATGGTGATCCATTGGGATTGGCCGCGCGCGCCATCAAACCGGCAAAATTGTACGCGACTTGGTTATAGGAATTGATATGAGCCACGACCTGAAAATCAGCGCCCGCAGCCACGTTCTTAAAGAGGAACGGCCCGTTGTCCCCATTACCTTCCCAGCTGCTGTTCATTGCTTCCAGGGTCAGTTCGTTTGGATGGGAGATGTCTGCATCGTTGGTGACCGTGGTCGCCCCGGCGGGATTTTCTCCCACAAAGTCATTCGCCCCATAGTAAACCCCGTCCCAAGTCGAGCCGGGCAGGCCGTTGGCCAGATAATTATGCGGGCTGTTGAAATTATCGGCGAACGCATCAGCATGAACCTGAACGGTTATGTTAGTGGTGCTGGTAAAACTGTTATAACTAAGACCAATCGTAGCCGTACCGGCATTTGTGCCGCCGGTTATCGAGCCGTTTCCAGCAAAAGCGACGCCCGAATCACTCGAAGTCCACGTGACACCAGGGTCCGAACTGATATCGAGACTGCCACCTGTGCCAAAAAAGGCAATGGCGGTCATGGGCGTTCCGCCCTCGGTTGGAAGGTTTGTGCTGCCAACGGTCAGAGTTATATTCGTGACCGCAGCCGTGCCGGGAAAGTTGGCGGTGGCCGGATTGGTGCCATAAACAATCGAAGAACCGGAACCACTGTCCGAAAATACCCAAGCATAGTAGGTGTTATTGGCGCCTTGCAACCCGGTCAAATTTACGCTGTTACCACTGCCTGCATAAATAACGCTTGCTCCTCCCGCCAATTGATCTCCGCTGCCAACGCTTGGATTGCCGTTGTAAACGAAACTGTTGTTGGGAACCTGAGGCAGCGCCGGATTATTCTTTCGAACTATTACGATGCTGCCGCTGCTGCCGGCTCCCGGCGTCCAGGAAAGCGTGATACCGCCGACGGACGGATTCGGAGACGATGGAGTCAACCCAGTGGGATTTGACGGTGGTGTCGGACCGCTGGCTACATTAGTGCCGCTGAGTTCAAAATCGGTGAAGAAAGTGGTCGGCGTGGCGCTGGAAAAGGTGGCATCTTCAATTCCCACCTGCATGGGGAGACCATCGAGATCCGGCCGGACAATGTTGGTTTCCAGCACCCACGCGTCGGATTGATTGGTCTTGTCATAAAAACTGAACGTGTCCCCCACACGGGTGATCCGGAAGTAACGGTCATCATTGGTTTCGGTATTGTAGTTGGTACTGCCGCTGTTGAACGGGGCGGAAATTTGGATATCATTGGCGTTGGACGCGTAACGCACCTGATCACCGATGCTGAATTCATTGAACCGCGTGATGTTCAGCCAGTTTTCCGCATTGGTCCCGTTTGCACCGAACGGCGCGCCCCAGGCCGGCCCATTGGTGGTGTAGGCCCGAACCAGCAACCCTGCAAAATGATAGCCCGGATTTTCATACGGATTTGCATTTTTGACAGCAACGTCAAAGTCGCCATAGACAATCTTCCACAGATAGAAACCGTCGTCGCCTGCTCCCGCCCAACTGGTGCCCGTGCTTTCCACGGTCAGGAAACCTGGAAAACTCGTTGCATTCGCTATCGGTGTAGAACCATTGCCATCCCCGCCGTTGTTGCCGCCCGGCAGATCCCCAAAGCCAAGATAGACGCCGTCCCACATCGTCCCGACGACGCCATTGGCGACATAGTCGTCGGTGGAGGTAAAATTGTTGGTAATGCTCCCGGCCTGGGCGGTCCAGGCCAGACCGGCACAGAACAGGGCCAGAAACACCTGACCTGCGTTTTTGCGCGCTGATTTTACGGTTTTCATAAACTATTAAGGATTGGGGTGGGTGGGTTAGTGTTGAACAAAAAAGACTATGAGTTCGCTGCTTTGAAAAGGAGCCTCCGCGAAAAACACATCCATCGCATCTGAAGACAAGGCAGACCTGCGCTCTGAACTCCAGGCTTAAGACTGGACGTGGCCCGCACGGAAGACCTTCCGCCACTGATCAGTACCGATCGAGGCATGGGTTGCGCCGTTGACATATTAGGACATTAACAGAAATCCTATTAACACCCATAAGTGAAATCCACAGGCTCATATTCCAAATGCACGCGGTCGCCAGGGGAGGTGGGACGCCGGGAGCACCGATTTTGGAAAAATCTTTACGGCTTCTGATCGGCCCGAATCATGCGCAGCCCGAACACGGCGGCAATTTCGTTTCCGTTGGTGGCCTGGAACCGGACGGTCATCTTCTGTTTGCCTTTTGCCAGGTCTGCCGGCATGGGGTATTCGACATCAAAGAAATGAGGATCTCCGCCTTTCTGGACGACCTGTTGGCCCACGCGCTGACCGTCCACCAGAATATCGAACGTGCGCTTCTGCCATTCGTCGCTGTAATAGGTCACCACCAGCGTCATCGGATGTGCCGGGTCCACCGGCAGATCGAACGAAAACCATTCCCGCCCCCGCCGGCACGGACGGCCCATGACCCGGTCGGGCCAGCTTTGCTCGCCTTGCTCGTTAAAATCGCGCTCCGCCTGCATCTCACCCGGTTGCACAAATGCCACGGTCGCCAGTTCGAGCTGGTGCTGATGTTCACGTTCGGCGGCCAGTTCGGCCGACTTTTGTTCCCATTCCGCCGGCGTGAACAAATCCCAGTAGATGCCGTAGCTGCGCTCCGGCAGTTGATAAAAGGGGTTGAACGTCACGTCTCCCGGACGCCCGACACCGTCGGTGCGAAACACGCCGGGCTGACCGGGGACGGGTTTGAGCCACTCGGCCACGGGTTGTTCTGCCGCAACAAACACCGGCACCGCTTCGGGCTGTTGTCCGCGGCGACCGTAACCACCACGCCGATTTGCCGGACCCAAATCCCCGGCCAGCACCAGCGGTCCCCACATTAAAGCGACGCGACGTGGATTGTCCGGCAACGGTTCTTCGTAAAGCTGTTTCGGCAGCACCAGCGCCACCGTGTCGCCGTTGCGCCAAACCCGATTCAGTTCGACATACGAATCGGGTTGGGGCAAATCCTGAACCGGCTGGCCGTTGATGCTCACGGTGAAACCCTTGCCCGCCCACGCCGGTCGCCGCAACGCCAGCGCAAATGGCTTCGGCGATTTCATCGCCAGCTTGAGCGTCGCCTTTTCGCCGTCGGGCAAGTCCGTTTGCATTTCAACCTTTACCGAGTTGCTTTTCCAAACCGCCGTGGACGGCGTGTAGAGGTTCACCCAGAGTTTGTCGCCGGATTCATAATAAATTCCGTCGCCCAGGATTCCGTGGTCTTCCATGCCGGTGCCGACGCAGCAGGTGAAGTCGCGGAACATGTCCTGATACTCGTGCTGGACGCCCTGCCCCACCGGCACCATGTAGCACATCTGGCCGTTGTTGGGGTCAATCGAGGCGAGCACGTGGTTGAACACCGCCCGTTCCTGAAAGTCCGCATACTTGATTTCCGGATGAAGGGCAAAAAGCGTTCGCGTCAGCTTGAGCATGTTATAAACCGGGCATGATTCGGCGTCCCGTCCCTGCACAATGTCGTTCAGCTTGTCGGCCGGGCCGAAGTATTCGTCATGGCCCGCGCCGCCGGTGGCGAAGCTGTGATGGAACACGACCTGGTCCCAGAAAAAGTTCGCGGCGGAACCGTCCGTTTCGTTACCCGTGTAAAGATAGCGCGCCAGGTCGCCGATTATTTTGGGAATCTCCATGTTCTCGTGCTTGCCGCCGAGGTTGTCCTCGTGACGCGCGAGCGGCGCCACGAACGACTTGTGCTCGAACTTGTCGGACAACGCCAGCCAGCGCGGGTTGCCGGTGTCGGCGTAAAGGTCCGCCAGCACTTCATTCATGCCCCCGAACTCGGTGTTCAACATGCGCTGGTCCTGGGCGTCGTCGAGGTTGGTGACGATGCTGCCGACCCAGCCGGCGAATTTGATTTCCACGCTCAACGCCGTGCGGTTGCCGGTGAGGCGATAGGCGTCACGCAAGCCGGCAAAAATCTTGTGCTCGACATACCATGGCGACCACATCCCGTTGAGATCAAAGCCGCCCGACCGGATTTGGCCGTGCGCCAGTTGTTCGAAGAGCGTCTTGCCGTCCACCAGCCGGTTGGTGCCATCAACGCGTTGCGTGCCCATGAGCGCGCCAATATAGCCGTCGCCTTGCGCGTCCTGCACTTCCTTGAGTTGTTCCACCATGTAATCAGCCCGCTGTTTGAAGCGCGGATCACCCGTGGCGGCATACATATAGCTGACTGCGGAAAGGTAGTGCCCGGCGATGTGGCCCGTCAGATTCCGCCCGGGGCCGTCCCAACCGCCGTCACCACGGCTGGCCTTGGGTTTCAGGCCGGCCTCCTGGCGCAAATAATACAGGACTTGGTCGGGATTGAGTTCGAGCAGGTATTGGGCATCGAGTTGCTGCGCGTGTTGGAGCGGGCCGCCGGTCAAACGCACGGCTGACAAAGGCAAGGCCCGGGCCTGGCACGGCACGACATTTTGGATCACTGCGGTTGGCGACAATTTGGAATAAGTGGCCGGCGGCGCATCCGCCGCCCGCGGCGAACGGCAACCGTTGATCACAACGACCCCGCCCAGAACCAAAAAGCAGGCGGAACAGGCGAAGACCAGAGAGGTGGATTGGCGGTTTAACATGGCGGCGATGGGCAATAAATCTTTGGCTGTGGATTAATCAGACCCGGCGGCATTACGAACCGAATACATGCTTTCAAGTTGGATGGAGACCGTCAAGTTCGCCCATGCTGGAAATCCACAAATATCTATCTGATATCATCCGGGGTAATTGCGGGAAGCAGTGAGGTGGGCTACAACTGCCTGATGCCAAAGCAAAAGCACCGACCGGCTGACCCCCGGCAAGCCCTCGCGGCCGCTATTTACATTGGCCTCTGCCTGTTCCTCTCACTGACCGCCGCGACCAAAGTCTTCTCTCAATCGGCGGGCCAGCCGCAAGCCGCGCTGACCAATTCCCGGTTCGAACTCAAAATTAAAGATGGCGCCATCGTCAGCCTCAAGCTTGCCCACGATCCATTCGACACGGAATACATCACGCCCGGCCGGAGGCTCGGGGATGCGTTCATCCGCTTCCGATTGTCCGGCGGAACCTGGAAATCCGTCGACACCGCCGATCTTGCCCAAACCTGCACCTCCAGTCGCAGCCCGGATGGCGACCGCTACCGGACGATTTACGCGATCACAAATGGCACGGCTGCAGTACTCGTTGTCGAAATGAATTTTACCTTTGAGGAGCAGGTCATCCTCTGGTCGGTGACGCTTCACAACGTCAGTAACGGGCCGTTGGAAGTTGGCGACCTGGCATTTCCGTTTCCGATGAATTCGTCGTTCCGGCGGGGCCGTCCGGCCGCGGCCAGCGTTCTGAAGCATAGTTTTGTGTCGGGTTACGGCTCGTTCATGTTTTGGATGCGGCCCAACAGCGTGGGCCCTTATCTGACAATGACGCCGGAGGACAACACCAAACTGGAATACTGGGATGCGCCCCGCCGGGAATTCCGCGCCTACATTTTTTCGGCGGCGGCGGGCGCGGTCGCCTGGGAACACGGCACCCGCTGGCGCCAGCCCAACACCAGCCTGATGCTGGCCTCGGACGCTTCAAAAACTTACGGCTTCAAATTCCAATGGGCCAAAGATTATGACGGCGTGCGCCAGATTCTCGTCAACGAAGGCAAAGTGGACTTGCAGGTCGTTCCCGGCATGACCGTGCCCACCAACCTGTTCGCCGAGATTGCCTTGCGGACGACGCAGCAGGTCGCCTCGGTCGAACCCGAATTTCCGAAAGCGACCCGGGTTACCACACTGGGCACGAAGGGCGACACCCGCTTGTATCGCGTCCAATTTTCCAGGCTCGGCGAGAACGAACTGACCGTTCACTATGGCCGTGGGCGTTACCTGTATCTGGAATTCTTTGTCACGGAACCGCTGGAGACCTTGTTCCAGAAGCGGGCGGCGTTCATCGCCGACCATCAGGTGCGCGACACCAATAAGTGGTATAACGGGCTCTTCTGCGAGTGGAACATGGAAGACCACGTGCAACTGACGCCGGACAATCATGACCGGCTTCGCGGTTTTCGGATTTATGCCATCACCTGCGACGATGCGGGCCTCGGCCACCCGGCGTATCTGGCGGCGGAAAACGCGGAGTACCCGGTGCAAAGCCAGGTCTCGGCGCTGGACTATTATATCCAACATTTCGTCTGGGGCGGATTGCAGCGGACCACGAACGAGACCTGCGCCTATGGCATCTACGGCATTCCCGATTGGAAGACGAATCGCGACAGCCGCGACCCCGGACGGAACGGCCAATTGCACCTCTGGCGCGAGTATGATTATCCGCACGTGATCCTGATGTACTTCAGCATGTATCGCATCGCCCGATACCATCCGGAAATAAAAACGGTCCTGACCGCGCGGGAGTATCTGGAGCGCGCCTATGGCACGGCCCACGCCATGTTCACCGTGCCCCACGAAGTCTGGAAGGGCTGGTCCGCTTACGGAACCGGTTTCTATAACGAACGGATCATCGTTGACCTGATCCGCGAACTGCAGGCCAACGGGTTGGACCGCGAGGCGGAGACGTTGAGGCAATTCTGGGTGCGCAAGGTGAAGTATTTCGTCAACGACAATCCCGATTTGTTCGGCTCGGAATATCCGTTTGATTCCACCGGCTTCGAATCCACGGAGGCACTGGCGAAATACGCCATGTACCACGCGGACCGGCCGGGAGAAACGAATTCCGGCATACCGCTGGCGAACGCGGAAAAGTTTTTAAACACTCAAATCGCCGCGAACATCTTCTGCCGCGGCTGGCTCGAACCGGCCTATTATTATTTGGGCAGCGACTACCGCGCCGGGGCGGGCAACGCCTATACATTGAGTTACATGTCCCAGATGGGCGGCTGGGCCGTGCTGGATTATGCCTTGAATTTCGCGACCAATCCCTGCCCGTATTTGCGCCTGGGCTATGCCTCTTCGCTCAGCTCCTGGGCTTTAATGAACAGCGGCACACCCCAATCGAACTATGGATACTGGTATCCCGGCAAGGCCGATGACGGCGGCGCAGGCGGCGGCTTCGAACCGGCGCCTTACGGTTTCACATGGCTGGGCCAGCCGCATCATCGTGGCGCATGGTATTACGCCTGCGAAATGGATCTCGGCTACTGCGGCGCGCTGCGCACGGCCGCCACCATTCTGTCGGATGATCCCATCTTCGGCCGATTCTGTTACGGCGGAGATTGGCGCGCAGCGCACGGTCTGATCAAAATATTTCCAAAAGACGGACTCCGGCGGCGTTTCCACGCACTATTGAGCACTGGCCGGATTGATTTCGTCTCGGAGGTGGACCGCTTTGCGTCCGGCCAGCCCATTGTGCTCAAGCCAGACCTGTCGGAAATGCGCTTCCAACTTGAAAGCGACAATCCGGCGCCGCACGTCGCCCAGATTCATTTTTCCGCCCCGGCCGGCAACTACACGGTGCGCGACCAGCAAGGCAGGATTATCCAGGAGCAGTTAAGGAACGGGCAGGAAACCATCCTCGATCTGCCCATGAATACCGGCACCAATCCCAAGGCGTTCAACATTGTCCGGAACAACGGCTTTTGACCAGCGAGCACGTTTCGGCCTTGGTGTCGGATGCGCACAAGTCCCGAACAGTGTGCTGCCCCATCCGACCGCGTTCCGGGTGCCGGCTATGGGCTTCTGAGACGGAAGAAACTCTGGCTGTTGGTCGGCGATACGGTGACTTGATACTGCAGGTTGGAAAGCACCAGCGTCGGAGTTGGGCTCACACCGGTCCATCGGTTCTCCAAATTGTCATTCTGCTCCAGCAGCAGGTTTGTGGAGGGCCAAATCCAGGAAACGCCGACCTGGGATCCTGAGCATTTGATATTCAACCGCGGCCTGTGATCCAGGAGACCGGTGTAAACCACCGTGCCGGTCCCGGCGGCGGCCAGTCGATTTCCATCGGCCGACGCGGCCACGCAAGTCCACGAGTTGGTGGGCGAAACAGATGACCAAGACCCTCCAGAGTCGGTTGAAAGGTAGATCTGGCCTCCATAGTAGGCAGTTGCGGCCAGAACACCACCGTCGGCGGAGGAGGCGA
>DASZAB010000214.1:0-19422 GCA_035945675.1 Verrucomicrobiia bacterium
CGGCTCGATGTGGTTTTGCACGCAGTCGAGCACGGGACGAATCTTGTATTTCGGGTTGTGCAGGAACGCGAGCAGCAGTTCCATCGGGCAGTTGCCGGCGCCGCGCCCCAAGCCGGCCATGGTGGCGTCGAGAAAATTCGCGCCTTCGATGATGCCTTCGATGGTGTTGGCGTAGGCCAGTTGCATGTTGTTATGCATGTGCACGCCCACTTCCTTGCCGGAGGCCTTGCAGTGATGCAGGTATTTCTTCACCAGCTCGTGAATGCGCTCGCTGTAAAGCGCGCCGAAACTGTCCACCACGTAAATCGCCTTCGCTTCGGATTTGGCCAGCATTTCCAGGCCTTCGTCCAGTTCGCTTTCGGGCACGGTGGAAACCGCCATGAGATTGACGGTCGTCTCATAGCCCTTGTCGTGTGCGTCCTTCACCATGTCCAGCGCCACCGGAATCTGGTGGATGTAAGTCGCTACCCGGATCATGTCCAGGATGCTGTCTTTCTTCGGCAGAATATCCTCATGATAATCGCAACGCTCGGCGTCGGCCATCACCGTGAGCTTGAGGTTGGTCGGATTGTCGCCGACGATGCGACGCAGGTCATCCTCGACGCAATATTTCCAGCAGCCGTGTTCGCCCTGCTTGATGCCTTTGCGCGACGCCTTGTAGCCGAGTTCCATGTAATCCACACCGGCGGCCACGCAGGTGTCATAAACCACTTTTACGATTTTGTCGTCAAAATGGTGGTTGTTCATCAGGCCGCCATCGCGGATGGTGCAATCGAGCACTTTGATTTCAGGCCGGTAGGAGAGCCAGCGGCTGGTGGCGGAATCTTTGGGTTTTGCAGTTTTCATGGTTTTACGGATCAATCGGAAACATGCCGGACCTGCATTATGACCTGAATTTACCGTGGTTGGACAGAAGAAACTGGCCGAATCTCGACACACTTTTTGCCTTGGGCAGAAGCAAAAAACATCCGCCTACTTGCGGAAAAAGTCCTTGATCACCTCTGTCACCCGCTGAATTTGCGCGTCGGTCAGTTCGGGATAAATCGGCAGGCTCAAACACTCGCGCGCTGCCTTTTCGGCCACGGGAAAATCACCGGTCTTGTGGCCGAGGCTGGCGTAGGCCTTCTGCAAATGCAGCGGAATCGGATAATGGATGGCGCAACCAACGCCGTTGGCTTCGAGATATTTTTTGAGTTCGTCCCGGCGCGGATGGCGCACGACGTAAAGGTGATAAACACTTGCCGCGTAAGTAGCCTCTCGCGGCAATTGCACCGGCGTATCCGTCAGCAATTCATGATAACGGTGCGCCACGCGGCGGCGTTCCGCCGTCCATTTCGCCAGATGCTTTAACTTCACGCCGAGTACCGCCCCTTGAATGCCTTCCATGCGATAATTGTAGCCCACTTCATCATGATAATAGCGGACGCTGGAACCGTGTTCGCGCAGGGCGCGGGCGCGTTTGTCAAAGCCGGGATTGTTTGTCACCAGCGCGCCGCCTTCGCCGCAGGCACCGAGATTCTTGCCGGGATAAAAACTGAAACCGGACATTTCGCCGAATGTGCCGACGATTTTGCCTTTATATTTCGCGCCGTGCGCCTGTGCTGCGTCCTCCACGAGCGGCAACTTGTGCTTTTTACAAATCGCCAGAATCGAATCAAGGTCGAACGGCTGGCCGTAGAGATGCACCGGCATGACAGCCTTCGTGCGCGAGGTGATGGCGCGCTCAATCAGTTTCGGATCGAGGTTGAACGTCGCATCGTCAATGTCCACATACACCGGTTTGGCGCCGACATAGGAAATCGCCCAGCTCGTGGCGACGAACGTGAACGGGGTGGTGATGACCTCGTCGCCGGGGCCGACGCCCAACAGCAGCATCGCCACGTGCAGCGCCGAGGTGCCGCTGTTGAAACCGACGCAGTGTTCCGCGCCAATGTAGTTGGCGAAATCTTTTTCAAACTGCGCCACGTCCGGTCCGAGGCAGAAGGAACAATGGTCGAGGGTGCGCGCGATGGCGGCATCGAGGTCCTGGCGGAGGCCGCGGATTTGTGCCGGCAAATCGAAATAGGGAATCGGGTTCATCTGAATAAATTCGGGATGCTCAACAAAAAGACAGCATAAATTTGCCGACAATATGCGGTTCGCCGGCCAATAAGGCGAGCAGTTTGTCGCGACGGTCAAAATCCTGTTGGCCCAAAGGTATGCGCCTGTTTCCGTCTCTAATTCTTTAATGAGCGTTCCAACTCACGCGTCCATTGACGGCAGAACCAAAGCGGAACGAACCCCAAGACACCGAAGGAACAGTCAATCAGCCGCCACCAAAACGGAATACCCCGGAAGCCGCCGAAGGCCAGCGCGTAGGGAATCACCAGGGCGCAGGCGATCAAGCCAAAATCAAACAGCCAGCGGTTGCGGATCGGATCGCGCAAGGCGCCGATAAAGGCAAACGCGATGACAAAATGCCCAAACGCCAGCCAGTCGGTGCCGTAGAAAAGGAACGGATGCTGCGCCTGCGTCTGCATCAGCGCAATTTGAACCTGCAGAAGCCAGCGCGCCCATTCTGAGGATTCGCCGCCAGTTCCAAAACATCTTGCCAGCAAATTCACTTCTGCCGGCAACGGGATGGCCGTCGCACCGCTCAGGACCAGCCCAATGATGAGCAGCCAGGTCAACCCATGGATGCGGCGAAGAAGGATTTGCTCTCGGTTCATGTGTTTTTTACACGCTCGCGGGGAACGGTGACGCGCAACGCGCAGGGAAGGCGCCGGTCTCTGACTGCGCCGCCAGACGGCGACGAAAGGCCAAGTGTCGCAGACGCGTCACTTCCACGAGTGGACGCCAGACGGTGTGGACCTGTTGATGCTTGATCAGAAAACGCCAGAGCCGGTTTGAGCGTTTGTAAAGATAACAGCCGGCAAAATAGGCGGGCAGGGCCGACAGTTCGGCTGGTTTACGCCGCCAGATGGAAGCGTGTGAGAATAACCGCCGGTAAAGCCAGTCGTAGCCCAGCAATAATTCATCAGGCGTCATCTGCTTCGGCCGGAAGACGACGTGCGCGGTATCGTATTTGTCCCAGTCGCGGTGCAGGAGCCGGCCTTCCGCCTCCAGTTGCCGGAACAGCGGTGTTCCCGGATAGGGCGTGAGAATATGAAACGTGGCGCATTCCATCCGATTCTGCTCAATCCATTGTACCAGCGTCGTGAAAGTGTCCCTCCGGTCTCCGTCGAATCCGACCACGAAACTGCCGTTCACCTGGATGCCGTGCTCGTGAAAGATGCGGATGCGCCGGGTATAATCCGCCGCGCGCGGAGTCCGTTTGCGGGCGTCCGCAAGATTTTGGTCAGTGAGCGATTCAAATCCGATGAATACGCCGGTGCAGCCAGCCAGGGCCATTTCCCGAACCAGCGCCGCATCGTCCGTGACGTCCAGCGTCACCGCCGCACTCCAGATTTTTTCCGTCGGCCGCAGGGCGCGGCAAAGCTCGCGCAGATAATCGCGCCGGGAGCCGAGATTGTTGTCTATGAACACGGCGTACGGCTGGCCGTCAGCATCCAATTGCCGGCGAATGTCCTCCGGCTCGCGCACGCGAAACGGCATCCGCAGTCCGTCGGTGGATAGATAACAAAAACCGCAACGGTTATGGCAGCCGCGCGTGGCAATGAGACTGGTCGTTGTCAGATAACTTTTTCGTGGCAGCAAATCCCGTCGCGGCAACGGGTCGAGTGCGTAAGGCCGCTCATAAGTTGCCTCATAGCGCGGCTTTAATTTCCCCTCCTCGAGGTCGTGCAGAATTTCCGGCCAAACCTGAACGCCATCGCCGATCGCCAGCGCATCCGCATGCGGCGCCATTTCGTCCGGGCACGATTGGGTGTGCAGCCCGCCGAGGACCACTTTGCTGCCCTGGGCGCGATACCACGCGGCCAGTTCGTAGGCGCGCCGGGCAAACGTCAGATGCACGGTGATGCCCACCACTTCCGGCAACGGTTCGGAGGGCGGCGGCCCCTGCAAAAGATTTTCGTCCCAATAACGCACCTGCCAGTGGGCCGGCGTCGAGCCCGCCACCGAGGTCAGCGCGAGCGTCGGCGTCAGAACGTGCTTGCCAAAACTGCCGTGCGGTGATTTGGCGTAGAACGGGTTGATCAACAGCGCCAGCCGCGGGCGGGGCGGGCGGCGGGGCGGCGGTGACGGCAAAACCGGCGCGCTCGACATTTCGCGCGGCAACCAGAGTGGTTCGCGCGGTTCATAAAATGGATCCTCCGGCACGTTTTCAAACAGCGTGGAAAGCCAGCTCACGTTTTGCCCTTTCGATTCACTGATTACTGGTTCGGTCGGCGACCCAATCGAACAGCAGGAACACGCAGGTGAAAAACGGGAAGATACCGTAAAGTGTGTCACTGACGGAGTGGGATTTGTGGTCTCTGGCCAGAAATACCTGCGCGCAAAATGCCAGCGCCGCCAGGGTCACGATTGTGCCCGGCAGCGAAACCGGGACGAAAAACCAGCCCAGACGTTTGAACCACTGAGTTTTCATATTTCCCTTTGTTTTGGTTTATCTGCGAATTGCCTGCGAAAATTCCCTGCCGGCCAGGACCCCAAGGGCTTTTTCGACGGCGGCAATTACGGAATCCGGGGTCGAAGTGCCCGCCGTAATCCCAACCACGTCCGCCGCCCGAAACCAGTCTTCACACAAATCCGCCGCCGTTTGGACATGATGAACTCGCGCGCAAAAACGCGAACAGGTTTTGACCAGCTCATGCGTGTTGTTGCTGTGCGCGCCGCCAATGACCACCACCACGTCGCAGCGTTGGGCGACTTCGACCGCCGCATTTTGCCGTTGTTTGGTCGGCTGACAAACCGTGTCAACGAAACGCACGTCCGACCCGGGAAACCGTTCCCGAAGCAAGCCCACGAGTTGCCGGACGCGATCGATCGGTTGTGTGGTTTGGGCCACGACGCCATAGCGCGGTCGCTCCCCAAGCTTTGCCACGTCGTCCTCGCTTAACACCACGTCAAAGACGTCAAGGTCCCCGGTCAGGCCCCGTACTTCCACGTGATCACGTTTGCCGATGATGATCGGATGAAATCCTTCACCGACCAGCCGCGCCACTGCCCGATGCGCCACATGCACCAGCGGACAGGTCGCTTCGACTACCTTTAGCCCGCGCCTGCGCGTTTCAGCCATCGCGCGCTCCGAGGCGCCGTGGGCCGTGACCATGACGGTATGCGTGTTGATGTCCTCGGGCAGCTGCGCCACGCGGACTCCACGTGTCCGCAATTCTGCCACCACGGTTTCATTATGAACCAGGTCGCCCAACACGGTCAGGGGCTCCCGTTCCGCCGTGTTCAACGCCAAGGCAATGGCGTCCTTGACCCCAAAACACATGCCCAGATGTTCCGCACGAATGATTTTCATCGCCATTCAGCCATTAACTTTGTGATACAAAGTAAAAGACCTGCCAGGGTTGGATTTGTTCAAAAGAAAATTCATTTGGGCCGGTTTTGCTGGACGATCCGCTCCAGCAGGTTGATGTATTCAGCGAAGGCCTTCCGGCCCGCCGCCGTGAGGGAGCAGGTGGTGAGCGGGCGGCGGTTTTGAAAGGATTTGGCCACCGCCACGTAACCCTCCTGTTGCAGGGCCCGGATGTGGGTGGTGAGATTGCCGTCGGTCATGGCCAGCGCGTCGCGCAGTTCGGTGAACGACAGTTCCGGCGAGGCCGCCAGCATGGACATAATGGCCAGCCGGCCCTTTTCGTGAATCACACGGTCGAGCTGTTGGAATGGTTCCGGATTCACGCCGCATTCTTTCCTTTTTCGGTCAGATACAGATACCCGCCGTAAGCGAGGTGCAACACTCCGAAGAAAAAGCCCATTAAATAATGCGCATAAATTAAAGGCGGCAAAAGGCCGGACATGCTTTTAATCGCCAGTATTACCAATGCGGCCAGTCCGCTCAAAAAGAAACACCATCCTAAAAGTCGAATCCCTCGCGGCGAGAAAAATCCGGCACCGTAAAGCGCCAAACCGTACAACACCATCCAAATTGGCGGCAGCCACCAAAAGAGTTGTGAGTCATTTACGGCAACAAGTCGAAACACCGTTGCGCCGATCAAACCAGCCAACCACGACGGCAACATTGCCTGAACGACACGCTTGGCCGGAGGCGACAAGAAAGGTTCTTTGGCCTTGAATGCCTGTCGGCGAGAAATAAGAACTGCACCGGCAAATGCGAACATTGCAGTGCCCATCCACAAACTGTCAATAGCGTCCGGCGTATCAAAATGGCATGAAAAACCTATCGCGGCTGCGAGCACGCCCACAAGGCCAACAAAGAGCATGATGGGTGCAAGCGCCCGGCGATATACTGCGGAGCGTTCCATCAGGGTGCGGATGGTTTGAAGTTGTTCGGCTGCCCAGTTCGTTTCCATACCCGGATACTTTGCGTCACAAAGTGTTATTTGGCAAGCGCAAAGTTTTCCGGTCTGGTTCTAAGGTTAAGATTCAACCTGCGAATTTTTCATTTTTCATTTTCTATTTTTAATTCAAACTTCAAGAATTGAATTCGATGGCATATTGCCGACTCAAAATTAAGAATTAAGAACTCAAAATTCTCAAATGCCGCCGCCTAAGAAAATCCCCGCCCGTCAGCGTGTGCTCGCCCAGTGGCGCGGCGTGGATCTCGCGCCGCTGGAAAGCGCGAAAGCCGTGCGCGCCCGGATGGTCGGCGACGTGTTGCCGCGCATTATGTTGGATTTTCGCCTGGACGACCGCCGCGCCGAGGCGGAAGTCGTCAAGGTCTGGAATTCGCTGATTGATCCAAATATTGTCGCCCATGCCCAGCCGGCCGGGCTGCGCAAAGGCACTTTGTTCGTGAACGTGGACAGCAGCGTGTGGCTTTCCGAGATTGTCCGTTATCGCCGCAAGGAAATCCTCGATCGACTCCAGCACAGCTTCGGAAAAAATGTGATCCAGAAAATTTCGTTTCGCGTCGGTTGAAAATGTTGTTCGTAGCAGCCGACGTAAGTCGGCTCTGACTTTTTTCACCGGAAAGAATGAGCGGACTCACGTCGGCTGCTACAATTTCAACTCATCCATTTCATCTGTTTGGGCGTCAGCAGCCACGCCAGCGTGGCGCACCGGCCAAAACTCAAGACGCCCGTTTCCAGTTTGCACAGGCCGCCTTTCTTCAATTCGACGCTCGGGGCGGCCCTGCCTGAAATCAGCAACGCAACCAATTGGCTCAAATAAGGTTCGTGACCGACGAGCAAAATGCTTTCCGGCGCGGGCTTCAGTTCATTCAGTTGTTGGATTAACGCCTTCGGCTCGCCGTCCGGCGTCAGTTCATCCGAGAAGGCAAGGCGCTTTTTCAGCCTTAACGCATTGGCAACAATTTCGGCAGTTTGACGGGCGCGCAGGAACGGGCTGGACAGAATCAGATCAAAATGCACCTCCAGGTTTTTCATGGCGGCGGCAATCTGCCGGAGTTGACGTTTGCCTTTTGGGATGAGCGGCCGGTCGGCGTCCGTTTTGAAACCGGGCTCGTCGCGTTCCACCGCAATGCCATGCCGCAAAATATAGAGATTCACGAGAGGAGAATACCTCTCTCCACCCAGGGCGCAACCCCGCCAAATGTAACATTTTTTCACTTGGGTTTTAAGGAGGTTGCCTCTTAGTTTGGTCGCCGCATGGAAGCCGTGCGGCGCGCCGTCATCGATGTCGGCACCAACTCGATCAAACTGTTGGTGGCCGACGTGTCGGGACGCGAGGTCCGGCCGGTGCACGAAGAGAGCCGGCAAACGCGCCTCGGCAAGGGGTTTTACGCCACGCATCAACTCCAGCCCGAAGCCGTCGCGCACACGGCCGCGGTCGTCTGGGAATTCGCCCAGATTGTGCGTGAAAAAAACGCCGACTCCCTCCGGGTTATCGCCACCAGCGCCGCGCGCGACGCGGTGAATCCCGGCGACCTCACCACGGCCATCGAACGGGCGTCCGATCTCAAAGTCGAAATCATCTCCGGCGAACAGGAGGCCGAATGGGCCTTTCAAGGCGTATGCACCGACCTCGAATTGGCCCGACAGCGCCTGTTGCTGCTGGATGTCGGCGGCGGGAGCACGGAATTCATTCTGGGCCAGGGCGCGCAGAAACATTTCGCCCAAAGCTTTCGGCTGGGGACGGTGCGGTTGCTCGAGAAATTTCCGCACGGCGATCCGCCGACGCGCGGCGAATTCACCGCCTGCTGTGATTGGGTCAAAAACTTTCTGCAGACTGAAGTCCGCCCCAAACTGGAACCGGCCCTGCGCCGTGAAACCAAACCCGCTTCCGCGACCGGCGCCATTCAGCTGGTGGGAGCCGGCGGCACGACCAGCATTCTCGCGCGCATGGAAAATAAATTGGACCGGTTTGACCGGGAGCGCATCGAACGCACGGTTTTGAGCCGCGAACAGGTCACGGCCCATCGGAATCATCTTTGGAGCCTGCCGCTGGCGGGACGCAAGGAGATTCCCGGCCTGCCGAAGTTGCGTGCGGACGTGATTCTGACCGGAGTCGTCATTTATGAGGCGGTGATGGAGGAATTCGGTTTCAAAGAACTCCGGGTCAGCACGCGCGGACTGCGCTTCGCGGCAGTCATGGAATAACGAGATTTACGATTTATGATTGTTGATTGATGATTTACTGTGATGGCTCAATTTGCTGAGCAATCGTAAATCGTAAATCATCAATCATAAATGGAATGAAGTGTCTGATTGTCGGCTGCGGTTACGTCGGTTTGCCGCTGGGCGCTGAACTCGTCCGGCTCGGCCACGAAGTTTTTGGTTTGCGCCGGCACGCGGCGGCGGAAGGCGAGCTGAAAGCTGCCGGCATCGTGCCGCTGATCGCCGACATTACGCGGCTGGAAACACTCGCGAAATTGCCAAACCAATTTGATTGGGTCGTCAATTGTGTCGCCTCCCGGGGCGGCAGCGTGGAGGATTATCGTCAGATTTATCTGCAAGGGACACGCCATTTGATTGAGTGGCTTTCGGCCAGGCCGCCCGGGAAGTTTGTCTATACCAGCAGTACGAGCGTCTATGGCCAGACCGATGGTTCGCTGGTCAAAGAGACCAGTGCGACCGAGCCTATGGCGGACACGGCGAAAGTGCTGCTCGAAACGGAAAAATTGTTGTTGGCCGCGATGGCTGACCGCAAAGTCCCCGCCGTGATCTTACGCGTAGCCGGGATTTACGGCCCGGAGCGCGGCCATTGGTTCAAACAATTCCTGCGTAACGAGGCGCGAATGGAAGGCGAGGGCGCGCGTTTCCTGAACATGATTCACCGTGACGACGTGATCGGCTGCATTATCGCAGCATTGAAGAACGGCCGGGCAGGAGAAATTTACAACGCGGTGGATGACGAACCAGTGAGCCAGGTGAATTTTTTCCAATGGCTGGCGGAAGAACTCGGCAAGGACCTGCCACCGACCGGGCCGGAAAATTTTGATGAAAACCGCAAGCGCGGCGTGACGAACAAGCGCGTGTCAAACCGGAAACTGAGGATGGAACTGGGTTATCAGTTCAAGTATCCGAACTTCCGCAAAGGCTATACCGCCGAAATTCTGAGGCTGGAACGCGCGGGCAAACTGGACATCACGCCGGACAAATCATAGAGCGCTTCCATCTTTAACGTAGCGCAGACATTCTTGTCTGCGGGTTGACGGGCCTTGCTAGTCCCGCGGTCCGTCCGCGTGAAAATGGCGACTGGAAAGTCGCCACAACCCGCAGGCTGGAAAGCCTGCGCTACATAGTAATTGGGAACTCGCTCGGGCAATATCTCACCCGTCACATCAGGTCTTCTGGATCGCCGCTTTGACCCGATCCGGGGTCATCGGCAATTGACACAGCCGCGCACCAGTTGCGTCGTGGATGGCATTGGCGATGACCGCTCCCATTACCACGATGGCCGGCTCGCCTCCGCCTTGCGGAGGATGATTTCTGGCGTCGAGGATCACAGTGTCCATTTTCGGCACCCAAGTGAAGCGGGGAATTTCGTAGGTGTCATAATTCGTATCCAGGACCTTTCGGCCTTTAAAATGGATTTCCTCGGTGAGGGCATAGCCCATTCCCATGGTGATGCAGCCTTCCATCTGGATTTTCGCGCCTTCGGGGTTGACGACCAGGCCCATGTCCTGGGCGCAGGCCACGCGTTTGACTTGTACTGCACCGGTTTTGGCATCCACGGCGACTTCCGCGATGGCGGCCACATATGTGCCGGCGTCAATGCCGCAGGCAACGCCATAACCGCGTTTGCTCGGGGCTTTCGCCGGCGTCCACCCGAAGGTTTCGGCGGCAGCTTGGAGAACCCGTATCATTTTGTCGTCGCTTAAATTGTTCAGGCGGAATTCCACCGGATCAATTCCCGCCGCGGTCGCCAGCTGGTCAACGTGCGATTCGCGGGCAAACGTGTTGGTATTGTTCCCCGGGGCACGCCAGGCACCGGTGTGAAACGGATGCTCTGATCCCTGCCAGCCGCGGCCATGCCCGGAAGTGCGGTGGTTTGGAACGGTGTAAAACTGTTGCGCGCCGCGGTCGCCGGCGTAATAAACATCGTAATCCCAGAAGGCCATCTTCCCGGACCCATCCACGCCGGAGCTGATCTTGACAATGGCCGCCGGTTGAAATGTGTCGTAAAAGAATTCCTCTTCCCGGCTCCACATCACTTGCACCGGTTTGCCGACGATTTTCGCCAACTGGGCGGCTTCCACCGCTTGCTGGTTGTAGGTCTTGCCTCCGAACCCGCCGCCGACAAACGGCGTGATGACCCGGACTTTTTCGGCCGGGAGTCCGAGGGCCCGGGCAATTTCTCCCTGGGCGCCGAATGGATTCTGCGTCGAAGCCCAAACCGTGGCCTTGCCAGCTTCGATTTGGGCCAGCGCGGTGTGGGTTTCCATGGCCGAATGAGCAACGTACCCGTCCAGGTAGGTGGCTTCGATCGTTTTGGCCGCCAGTTTCCGGCCGGCCGCCAGGTCGCCACCCGACGTCAGAACATTGGCCGGTGGCGCAACGCTCAACAGATGGTCAAAAATATTTTTGTCATCCACCGTGGCCTCGGGCACATCAAATTCGGCCTTGATTTGCCCCAGCGCATCTTCCGCCACGTCGGGAAACTCGTGAAGCACCGCAATCAGATCTTTGCCCTGAAAATCTTTGTCTTGAACCACCTGCACTCCGGGGATTTCTTTGGCGGGCGCGGTGTCCACGCTTTTTAATTTGGCATCATGGGCGGGCGGTCGCAGGATCTTCGCGTAGAGCATTCCCGGCAGGCGGATGTCGCCTGCGTAATGGGCGGCGCCCGTGACCTTCGCCCGGCCATCCCGGTGCAGCTCGGGCTGGCCGACGACCGTAAATCGGGAAGGATCCTTCAATGACGGTTTGCCTTCGATGTGTCGCTCGATTTTTTTCCCTTGTGTCAATTGGCCGTAAGTCACCCGGTGTTCCGGATTTTCCTTGTCAAAAATGACGCCGTCTTTGGCCGCCAATTGCGCCGGCGGGACCTTGAGCGATTCCGCCGCCAGTTCCAGCAGCACCGCTTTGGCCTCCGCGGCGGCGGCTTGCAGGGCCGGTCCGAACATGCGCGTCGTCATCGAGCCAAACGTCCCCATGTCCCAGGGACACAGGTCGGTGTCGCCCATGACGATGTCCACGGTCCCCAGCGGCGTGTCCAATTCCTCCGCCAGCATCTGCGGCAGCGACGTGATCGGCCCCTGCCCCATCTCAATTTTGCCGGTGTAACCGGTGACGCGGCCATGCTCGTCAATCCGCAGGAACGCATTAAAATCGGAAGGCAATCCGCGGCCAAAACCCCGGAAACGCCGTGACTCCTGGGCTTGCGCCGCCAGAAACTCGCTCATCACCACGCAAACGATAATCCCTCCGCCCAACTGCTTGAGAAAATCCCGCCGGCTTTGCGGATAGAGGTCCGAGTAATCCTTGATGTCCTTGAAATTCAGCGCCAGATAATCGTTCGTGTTCATTGGGCCGGCACTCCCTTCATTTCCGCGGCGGCGGATTGGATGGCGTCAATGATGCGGGTGTGCGCGCCGCACCGGCAGAAGTTGTTGTTCATGCCTTGCATGATTTGTTCCCGCGTCGGCTGCGGATTCTTGTGCAACAAACTGACCGCATTGAGGACCTGTCCCGGGATGCAGAATCCGCATTGCAACGCGTCGTGTGCCATGAACGCCTGCTGTACCGGATGCAATTTCCCGTCCTGTTCCAAACCCTCGACGGTCACGACTTCCTTGTCCTTGATGGAACTGACCGCGGCGAGGCAGGAGCGCAACGCCACATTGTTTACCAGCACCGTGCAGCAACCGCAATGTCCCTGGCCACAGCCAAGCTTGGGGCCGGTCAGGCCCAGGTCGGTGCGCAGCACCCAGAGCAACAGCCGGTTGCCGTCCACCTTCAGCTGCGTGGGCTTGCCGTTGAGTTTGAAGGAAATGGTGTCGGTCATGTCAGCCTCCGGGTTGAAAACGCGTTCAAGGGATACCTGGTGGTTTTGCATCCATAACCCTGCCTTTCTATCTCATTAACCTGGAGTGTCGAGCAGAATTGTCAGCGACCGGAAGGTCTTCCTTTTCTCCGATGACCTGCACAGCAACGGGGGGGTGCGTCCGCTCCGGTTTTTCGTTCGAGGAGTCAAAACCGGCTCAACCGGTTGCTGGGGTTCAAGTTTCCCCCGCGGGACTTATACCGCGCTGTCGCCGCGTTCGCTGGTGCGGATGCGCCGGGCGTCGTCCACGGGATAGACGAACACCTTGCCGTCGCCGATTTTGCCGGTCTTGGCGGATTTGAGGATGGCTTCGATGGCGGCTTCCACCTGCTCTTCGGGCAGAACGGTTTCAATTTTGACTTTGGGCAGGAAGTCCACGGTATATTCACTGCCGCGATAGATTTCCGTGTGGCCTTTTTGCCGGCCGAAACCCTTGACTTCGGTCACGGTCATGCCATGGATGCCGATTTCATTGAGCGCCTCTTTGACGTCGTTCAGCTTGAACGGTTTGATAATGGCTTCGATTTTTTTCATAAATCACCCTTTATTCGTTGTAGGCACGCTCGCCATGTTGGGAAAGGTCCAGCCCGAGGCTTTCGTCTTCCTGGTCCACCCGCAAGCCGACGGTGGCGTCCACCAGCTTCAAAATAATGAACGTGGCGATGGCCGCGAGCGCCACGGTGGCCCCGACGCCGGCGAGTTGGTTCCAAAACTGATGCGTGCCGCCGGCGAGCGAAACCGCCACGCCATTTTTCTGAAAGGTGGTGGCGATGAGCGGATTCACTTCCGAATTGGCCAGGAAGCCGAGCATCAACATGCCCGTCATGCTGCCAACGCCGTGAACCCCGAATACGTCCAGGGAATCGTCGTATCCAAACGCCGATTTGAGTCTGGTGACCGCCAGGTAACAAACAACGCCAGCGACCAGGCCGATACCAAAGGCCGCCGGGACACTGACAAATCCCGACGCCGGTGTGATGGTGGCCAGGCCGGCGACCATGCCCGAGGCCGTGCCCAGCACGCTGGGTTTGCCTTTGAGGTACCATTCGGCGCAGGTCCAGCTCAACGCCGCCGCCGCCGCCGAGAAATGGGTGGCGGCAAACGCGCTGGTGGCGAGGGCGCCGGCGTTCAGCGCACTGCCCGCGTTAAAACCAAACCAACCCACCCACAACAATCCTGCCCCGATCAGCGAGAGGACGACATTGTGGGGCATGATCGGTTCGCGCGGGAATCCGTCGCGCTTGCCGATCACCAGCGCGAAGACCAGCGCCGACACGCCCGAACTGATGTGCACCACCGTTCCGCCGGCAAAGTCGAGCACGGGGATTTTCCCGCCGTTGGCCCAATTGAACAGCCCGCCTTTGCCCCACATCATGTGGCAGAGCGGCAGATAAACAACGATGGTCCACAGCACCATGAACAAAAGATACCCCTTGAACTTGACGCGTTCGGCAACCGCACCGCTGATGAGCGCCGGCGTGATGATGGCAAACATCATTTGAAACAGCATGAAGGACTCCGCCGGAACCGTTCCCGCATAATCCGGGTTGGGCGCGCCGCCCACACCCTTGAGGAAAAAATGGGCGAACGGATTGCCGAAAAACGCGTTGCCTTCGCCGAACGCCATGCTGTAACCGAACGCCATCCATAAGGTGGAAATGACCGCCATCAAAATCAGGCTGTGCATCATGGTGGAGAGGACGTTCTTGGTCCGCACCAAACCGCCGTAAAAAAGGACCAGCCCCGGCGCGGTCATCATCAGGACCAGCGCGGCGCTGGCCAGCAACCAGGCATTGTCACCGGAATTGACCGTAACCACCGGCGCGGTGGACGGCTGGAGTTGCGGCGGCGCGGCGGGCAGGTCCGCCGCCGCGAGGGGCAGGGTCAAAAGGATCCCCAGTAAAACTAAGTATGAACAGAACAACGCCTTATTCAAGGCCCGATGAGTGAAATTCATGGGACCGAAGTTCAACAAAACCGCGTTCGCGAGTCAACGCCGGGATTGTATAAAACTTGTTCGATTTTGCCCTCGTTCGTGTTTACTTTTCCCTGCCGATGGCCGCCGAAGCCCAACTCACACCCATGATGGCGCAGTATCGCCGCATCAAAGGCGAACTGCCCGGGGACGCCTTGCTGCTGTTCCGGCTCGGTGATTTTTACGAGATGTTTTTCGAGGACGCTCAAACCGGGGCGCAAATCCTCAATCTCACCCTCACCGCCCGCAACGGCGTGCCGATGTGCGGCCTGCCGCATCACGCCGCCACCGCCTACATCGGCCGGTTGCTCAAGGCCGGACGGAAAGTCGCGATTTGTGATCAACTCGAAGACGCCCGGCCGGGCAAGCTCGTCAAGCGTGAAATCACCCAGATCCTCTCGCCCGGCACCCATTTCGATGAACGGATGCTCGTGGCCGAGCGAAACAATTTTCTCGCGGCGGTGTGCCCGCGCGGGAAAAATTTCGGCCTCGCGCTGGTGGATTTGACGACGGGCGATTTTCTGGCGACGGAACTGGAAAACCATTCCGCGCTGTTGGCCGAGCTGGAACGGTTGCGGCCGGCGGAAATTATTTACCCCGGTGAAGCAGCGGCGTTGCGGGATTTGCTCCGGCATTCGTTCCAGATTCTCAATGGTTACGACGACTGGACGTTCGCGCCGGAAACGGCCCTTTATACCGTCCGCGACCATTTCAAAGTGGCGTCCCTCGACGGTTTCGGACTGAAGGATCGCAGTGCCGCCATCGGCGCGACAGGAGCGGCCCTGCATTATCTCACGCAGCATCTGCGCCGGGACGTAAAACATCTCACGCGCTTGTCGTTCTATCAGCGCCACGATTACCTCGCGCTGGATTACACAACGCTGCGGCACCTGGAAATTCTGGAGCCGCGGCATCACGACACCCCGCGCAACGCCTCGCTTTACGGCGCGGTCAATCGTACCGTCACCCCGATGGGCGCCCGGCGCTTGCGCGACTGGCTGTCGCAGCCGCTGGCCGCCGTCGAACCGATCCGCCGCCGGCAGGAAACGGTGCAACAGTTCACCGAAAATTCCGCCACCCTGGAAAATTTCCGGATGCAACTGGCCGCCGTTCGCGATTTGGAACGGACGATCGGGCGGTTGAGTTCCGGCAGCGGCAATGCGCGCGACCTGCTCGCCCTGCGTCTGGCGCTGGAACAGATTCCGGGATTGAAACAAACGCTGGGTTTGGTGGGGCGGGACTCCCGGCGCGCCGAAACTCTAATGCCGGAGGAAGCAACGGCTCGCGAGGGCGCTCGCCCCACCCGACTGATTGACGAATTGAACAGCCAGCTCGCCGAATCGCCCGACCTGGTGGACTTGATGGCTCGCGCGATCGTGGACGATCCGCCGCTGGCCTTAAAGGAGGGCGGCATGATCCGCGATGGTTTTGACCCGCCGCTCGACGAGCTCCGCCGCGCCACCCGCGGCGGCAAGGATTGGATTGCCAAATTGCAGGCGGACGAAATCGCGCGCACCGGCATCCCGTCGTTGAAGGTGCGGTTCAATTCCGTTTTCGGCTATTATCTCGAAGTCACCCGGGCGAACCTCGACAAGGTGCCGCCGCATTACATTCGTAAGCAGACGATTGCCAACGGCGAGCGCTACATCACGCCGGAGTTGAAGGAGATGGAAGGCAAAATCCTCGGCGCGGAGGAACGCAGCGTGAAGCTGGAATATGAAATTTTCCAGCGCGTCCGCGAAACCGTGCTCGGCCAGATGGCGAGCATCCAACAAACCGCGGCGGCGCTGGCCCAACTCGACGTGCTGGCTGCCTTCGCCGAAACCGCTCGCCTGCACAACTATTGCTGTCCGCAGGTGGCCGATGAAGGCGTGCTGCAAATCCGGGACGGGCGGCATCCGGTACTGGAGCAAAGTTTGCAGGAGGAGCGATTCGTACCGAATGATGCCGGGCTGGCGAGTGTGACGAACTTTGCTCCTCCCTCTCCGCCGCCAAGCGGGGGAGAGGGCCGGGGTGAGGCGGCGCAAATCCAATCTCCTCACCCGGCCTCCGGCCACCCTCTCCCCGCTGCGGGCGGAGCGAGCGAAACAAATTTATGGTTTCCCCAAATCGCCCTCATCACCGGGCCGAACATGGCGGGCAAGAGCACCTATATCCGGCAGGTGGCGCTCATTACGCTGCTCGCCCACACCGGTTCCTTCGTGCCGGCGGCGGAGGCGCGGATTGATCTGGTGGACCGCCTCTTCACCCGCATCGGCGCCAGCGACGACCTCACGCGCGGGCAATCCACGTTCATGGTTGAAATGACCGAAACGGCGAACATCCTGAACAACGCCACGCCGCGCAGTCTGGTGGTGCTCGACGAAATCGGGCGCGGCACCAGCACTTTTGACGGCCTGAGTCTGGCGTGGAGCATCGTTGAGCACCTGCACAACCAGGTCGGCGCAAAGACACTGTTCGCCACGCATTATCACGAGTTGACCGAACTGGCGGCGCGGCTGCCGCGGCTCAAAAATTTCAACGTGGCCGTGCGCGAATGGCATGACCAGATTGTTTTTCTCCGGAAAATTGTCGAAGGCGGCACGGACAAGAGTTACGGCATTCACGTCGCGCGGCTGGCGGGGGTGCCGAAGGAGGTCCTGGAACGCGCCAGGCAGATTTTGGCAAATCTGGAGGAGTCCGAACTCACGCCCGAGGGCAATGTACGCCCACAGGCGCGGCAGCGCGGCAAGCTGCAAAATCTGGCTCCGCCGCCGCAGCTGGACTTGTTTCATAGTTAATTCGTTGGTAATGAGTTACGTTTTGAGTTTGAACGTCAGGGCGTTTTGTTTTTCTAATCAAATATATGAAAACTAAAGCATTACGTGCATGGGCGGTTGTTTGTTTGTCAGCGTTGACGGCGACGGCGGCGTACCGCGCGTCGGCGGATGACGCTTCGGCGAATGCAACGGCTGCGAAACCGGACAAAACCTACACCGGCACAATCGTTTCGGTTAACTCGAAGGAACACCTGCTGGACGTGAAAGGTTTCCCGTTCAGCAACAAGAAGTTCAATCTGGGTGACACCTGCACCTACACCATCGTGGGTCAGGACACGGGAGCGATTGGCGACTTGCGGCCCGGCCAGAAGGTCACGGTGGGTTATCAGGACGCCCACGGCGTGCTGGTGGCCGACCGCGTGACGCAACATCCGATGCGGGATGAAGGCATGGTCAAGGCCATTGACCCGGCGACGCAGACGTTGACGCTGCACCTGGGTGTGATGGACAAGAAATTCCAGCTCCCGGCCGATTGTGAAGTCACCTTGCGCGGCGACAAGGCCGGCACGGTGGCCGACATTCAGCCCGGCAATCACGTGCGGATAACCTATGAAGTCCCGAACGGGAAACCCACCGCGCGGCAAATCGCGCAGACCAGCGAGACGTTCACGGGTGATTTGACGGCGATTGACCTGGACCAAAAAACCATCAAGGCCAAGGCCATGTTCGCCACCAAGAAATTCAACCTGGGTGACGACTGCGCCGTGGTTATCAACGGCAAACCCAACGGCAAATTGACTGACCTCAGGCCCGGTGAAAGCCTCACGTTCAGTTACGACAACATCAACGGTGTGAATGTGGTCAACCGGATTGCCCCGGCCAACGGGTCGGGCAGCGCCGTGGCGGAAGATAAATAGTTAATTAACCGAACCCGGCCGGTGAAACCGGCCAAATCATCGGGCGCGTCCAGTTGAAGGACGCGCCCGTTTTTTTGATTGTTGCTGGCACCGGGAGGGTTGGTTAAGGAGCGGTTCCATCTTTAACGTAGTGTAGACATTCTTGTCTGCGGGTTGCCGGGACTTTCTTGTCCCGTGGTCCGTCCGCGTGAAAATGGCGACTGGAAAGTCGCCAGAACCCGCAGGCTGGAAAGCCTGCGCCACATCATAAATGGAAACGCTCTGATGAACGAGTTCGTCAGTCAGTTGCGGCGATTTTGTGTCCGGAAATCGAGCAGGTGGGGGCGTTGCTGACGGCGCCAATGGTGTAAGTGCCGCCGGCGGGGCAGGTCGGGAAAATGCCATTTTTGAAAAATGGTTTGAGATCGTCAGCCGTCGGAACATCACCCGGGTTTTTCCCATTTTCCAGGGCCCATTGCTGTTTGGCGGCGTCAAGTACGCGAAGGTTGTTGATACACGCGTTTTGCATGGATGCCTCCCGCGCCTTGACGAAGTTGGGAATCGCAATGGCCAACATCAAGGGAATAAAAATCACGGCCCACGCAATTCCCAGATAGCCCGTCACCAGGCCCGCGATCGCCACGCCCTGGCCGGTGAGAGCGCCGCCGGACTGCTTGATTTTGGAGAGCGCCTTGTGGCCGCAAATCACGCCGGGAATGGCGCTGAAGACGGAGAAACAAGTAAGGCTGAGGATGCCCAATACGAGGCTCCAGATGGCCAGTGGGGAATTTCTGGGTTGCGGTGCGTTGCCGGGGAGCGGAGGGATGGTTTCGTTCATAGGCTTGATCGGTTTTGGTTGATTGGGGAATGCCTTGCCTGACCATTACAATGACCCGCTGCGGAATTTCAATGATTTTCACGCGCGTCCAACCGGGCCGGTTGGTCCAGTGGGTCCAGGTTCCGTTCTTTCGGCTCGCTGCGAAAGGCAACGCTGAGGCGGTTCCAGGCGTTGATCATCGCAATCGCCACGGTCAAATCCACCAGTTCCTTGTCTGAAAAATGTTTTTTCACTTGCGCGTACGCCTCATCCGGCGCGCGCGTTTCCGCGATGCAGGTGACGGCTTCTGCCCAGGCCAGCGCCGCGCGTTCGCGTTCGGTGAAAAACGGCGCTTCGCGCCACGCGGCCAGGCAATCCAGCCGTTGCTGCGATTCTCCCAGATGCCGCGCCTCGGTCGTATGCAGGTCAAGGCAATAGGCACAGCCGTTGATTTGG
>DASZAB010000215.1:0-10478 GCA_035945675.1 Verrucomicrobiia bacterium
ACCAATTTCTGGCAGCAGACCGGGAATTACTACAATCCGCCGAATCGCCAATGGGGGTTTGATGTCAGTTTCACTCAGCAGAATCGACTGCCCCCCATGACACCGCAAGTCCGGGCGGTGGTCCGCCAATCCTGGCATTGGGCCGCCTGGTAATTTTCCCTGGCGCCGCTGAAGGTCTTCTGGGGGTAATCTGTGTAAACAAAGGCGATTGAATTGGAGGCGAGGGTCGGAATCGAACCGACGGATGAGGCTTTTGCAGAGCCCTGCCTTACCACTTGGCTACCCCGCCATCGCAAAAAATCAGCCTAGTTTCGTTTTGCACCCGACGCAAGTTCAAGTTTCACTCGCAGTTCAAGTTTCGCTCGCCAACCATTTCACCCGGCAAAACCCAACTCCCGCCGCCGATCCCAAAGGTCCCTTGGTTTGAAAATTCCCGCCGGCGTGATGATGCCGGTAATCAATTCCGGCGGTGTCACGTCAAATCCCGGGTTGCGCGCGCCGCTGGTCGGATTCGCCACTCGCACATATCTCGATTTTGAATTTTGAATTTTGAATTTTGAATTCACCAACATTCCCCACGCGCCCAGAACTTCGTTTTCGTGGCGCTCTTCGATGGGAATATCAAAACCCGATTTCAAACGCCAGTCGATGGTCGAAAGCGGAATGGCCACGTAAAACGGAATCCCGTGACGCTTCGCCAGAACGGCCTTGGTGTAGGTGCCGATTTTGTTCGCGACTTCGCCGGTGCGCCCGAGTGTGCGGTCGCTGCCGACGATGACCAGGTCAATCTCACCACGCTGCATCAGATGGCCGGCGGCGTTGTCGGCGATGATCTGATGCGAAATGTTTTGCTGTGACAGTTCCCAGGCGGTCAGGGTCGCGCCCTGGGAACGCGGACGGGTTTCGTCGCAAAAGACATGGAACCTTATGCGCTGCGCCTGCGCGGCAAAGAGGGGTGCCGTGGCCGTGCCCACGTCCACAAAGGCCAGCCAGCCGGCGTTGCAGTGCGTGAGGATTCTCATGCCGTTGCGAATCAGTTTTGCGCCATGGCGGCCGATGGCTTTGCAGTGCGCCACATCTTCGGCGGCGAACTCCTCGGCGGCGGCGAGGGCGAGTTTTTGCTGTTCCGCAACGCTTTCACCGGCGCGCATGGCGGCGCGCAGGCCGTTCATCGCATTGACGGGATCAACCGCCGTGGGCCGCGCGGCCTTGAGCGTTTGATAAACGGTCTCAACCTGGCGGTGGAATCGGGTCAAGTCGTGCCCGGGAAAAGCCAGCGCGCCCTGGGCCAGTCCATAGGCGGCGGTCGCGCCGATGGCCCCGGCGCCGCGCACCATCATGTCGTGAATGGCGGCGGCGGTTTCGCGGAAATTTTTCGTGGCGATGATTTTGAATTCGTGCGGGAGCAGGCGTTGCTCGATGAGCAGAACCTCATTCCGCGCGGGATCGAAAGTAACCGTGCGATAATGCCGGCTGCGTCCGCGGACGGTGACATTCATGGTTGGCTAAATCAGTGATTGGTTAACCAAGCGGCTGGACCACGGCGCACCGTATCAACGCATTGAACCAATCGCCCATTTAACAGACCTTGATTTTCATCCGGCGGATTTTGGCCTGGATATCGCGGTAAACCGGTTGTTGGCGGAGTTTGCGGAGGTCGGGATCCTTGGCCAGCCAGTTGAAGTCGCGGTAGCCGAGGTTGAGCGCCTTTTCCAGGGCGAAGGCGGCACGCTCAAATTGGTTGGTCAGGGTGTAGCTGCAGGCGAGATTGTAAAAGACGAGGGCGTTGCGCGGTTCGAGCCGGGCCAGACGCTCGTCCACTTTCAAACCATCGAGGTAACGGCCGCGCTGCGTGTAGTGGTCGCCCAAAAGCTGCAACGCATCCACATAAGTGGGGTCGCGGCGGAGCAGCCCCTCCAGGAACTCAATCTTGGTGTCGAGATCACGCTGATTGGCGCGGCTTGGCTTTTTTCTGGTACTGCTCTTGACCGGCATACAACATCCATAGTCTTTCGCAGCCTTCGCTCCAAGTCAAGCAGGCGGATGCAAAAATATTGTGGCATCTTCCGGCGGGCCACCGCAAAATCGGCAACGTTGCCGCCAATCATGAACTGTTTTGTCACCGGGGCTTCCGGCTTCATCGGCTCGAATCTTGTCCGCGAACTGCTGGCGCGCGGACATCGCGTGAAGGCATTGCTGCGTCCGGAAAGCGGCACACTGGCGCTCGCGGGCCTGGACATTGAACGCGTGACCGGCGACCTCAGTGACGGGGAATTGTTAAAACGCGAAATCGCTGGCTGCGATTGGTGTTTTCACACCGCCGCGAGCTACCATTTATGGCTGCGCGATTATCAACCCATGTACGCGACGAACGTCGAAGGCACGCGCCGGGTCATCGAAGCGGCCGGCCTGGCCGGCTGCCAGCGGATCGTCTATACCAGCACCGTCGGGTGCATTGGATTGACACGTTTGGTCAACGGCCATGCCGTGCCGGCGGAGGAAGGTGGGAGAGTCCCGGAAACGCAATTGACCAATCACTACAAACGCTCGAAATGGCAGGCGGAAGAAGTGGCGTCCGGATTGGCGCGCAAAGGTCTGCCGGTTGTCATCGTCAATCCCTCCGCCCCCGTCGGCCCGCATGACGTGAAACCGACACCCACCGGCCAGATCATTGTGAATTTTCTGAATCGCAAGTTGCCGGCGTATCTCGACACCGGGCTGAACTGGGTGCATGTCCGCGACGTGGCGGTGGGGCACATTCTCGCGGCGGAAAAAGGGCGTTTGGGCGAGCGCTACATCCTTGGCCATGCGGAAGGCAATTGGACCATGCGTGAAACGATGGCCGCGCTGGAGGAAATTTCCGGCATCCCGGCCCCGAAAATCCAGATTCCTTACCGGGCCGCGCTGGCGGTGGCGTACGTCAACGAGACAATCGCTTTCGTCACCGGCGTGCCACCCCGGGCGCCGCTGGCCGGCGTGCGCATGGCCAAGGACAAAATGTGGTTCAATCCGGCCAAGGCCATCCGGGAACTGGGGCTGCCGCAGACGCCGCCCCAAGAGGCATTCGCCGACGCCATCGCCTGGTTCCGCGCCAATGGGTATGTAACGCGGTAAGGTGCGGCTGAAATTGCCAATTTACGTGGAGCAATTGACAAAGCTGTTCTTGCCTTTGAGCCGCGAGTCGTGAAAAATTTCACAAACTTTATGGCGCACGTCAAATTGCACATTCCGGGGCCGGTCGAAGTGAGCGAGAAAACGTTCAAGGCATTTTCCCAGCCGATGATCGGCCATCGCAGCCAGGGGTTCAAAGACCTCTATGCGGCCATCCAGCCGCAACTCCAGCAACTGCTTTACACGAAGCAGCTCGTTTACATCTCCACCTCGTCCGCGTGGGGGGTGATGGAAGGCGCCATCCGCAATCTCGTCGCCAAAAAAGTTCTCAACTGCATGTGCGGCGCGTTCTCGGACAAATGGTTCGATGTCTCGAAGCGCTGCGGCAAGGACGCCGAAGCGCTGCAGGTGGACTGGGGCTCGCCCATCCGCGCCGAGGCCGTGGACCAAAAACTCGCCACGGGCCAGTTCGACGCGCTCACGGTCATCCACAACGAAACCTCGACCGGTGTGATGAGTCCGCTCGCCGAAATCGCCGCGCTCAAGAAGAAATATCCCGAGGTGATGTTCATCGTGGACGCCGTCAGCTCGATGAGCGCCACGAAAATCGAGTTCGACGCCCTGGGCATTGACGTGTTGCTGGCCGGCACGCAGAAGGCATTTGCCCTGCCGCCCGGCACGGCGCTTTTTACGTGCTCGAAGGCGGCGCTCGCCCGGGCGGCGACCCTCAAGGACCGCGGTTATTATTTCGACTTTGTCGAGTTCCAGAAAAACGCGGAGCAAAGCATGACCCCCAGCACGCCGAGCATCGGCCACGTCTATGCCTTGCAGTCAAAGCTGGAAGATATATTTGCCGAGGGTCTGGAAAACCGCTTTGCCCGCCACAAGAAGCTTGCGGAAATGACGCGCGCGTGGGCGGCGAAACATGATTTCACGCTGTATCCGGAAAAGGGTTTTGAGTCGGTCACGCTCACCTGCGTGAACAACGGCGCGAAACCCGGCGGCCGCATCGTGGAGGTGCCCAGGCTGCAAAAACTTGTCAAAGACCAGGGCTTTCTGATTGATGGCGGCTACGGCAAAATCAAGGGCAAGACCTTCCGCATATCCAACATGGGCGATGAAACCGAAGCGACGATGAACCGGCTCTATGCCGCGTTGGACCAGGCGATGAGCCAAATCTGAGTTGCGCGATTGACCAAACGCGCCGAAAATCAACTCAATGCCGGCGCAAAATCAAACCCCACCCATTTCATCGCCGGCGCAGTCGCCCGGTTGGGTGCGCATCGTCGTGATCGGGCGCAATTGGAAACTGACCCTGGCACGCCTGATTGTCCTGGTCCTCACCTGTTTTGTCGTTTTCCGGTTCGTTTTGTTGCCGGTCCGGGTCGAAGGCATCAGCATGTTGCCGACCTATTCGAATGGCTCGGTAAATCTCGTGAACCGGCTGGCCTATCTGTGGCATGAACCGCGGCGCGGCGACGTCGTGGGCATCCGCTTATCGGATCCGAGCATCATGTGGCCGAGCGTCATGTATTTGAAGCGCATCGTCGGCCTGCCCGGCGAGACGGTCGCGTTCGAAAATGGTGCGGTTTTGATCAACGGTCAGGCGCTCGAGGAACCCTATGAAAAATACAGTTGCGACTGGAATCTTCCTCCCGTCAAACTGGGTCCCACCGAATATTTTGTCGTGGGTGACAATCGTTCGATGCCGGCGGAATTCCATGTGAAAGGGAGGGTCGAGCGCGACCATATTGTGGGCAAGGCCGTCCTATGAAAATCGCCTTGCGCATTGTGTCGCTGACGGTACTGGCAGCCCTGGGCGTCTGGCTCTGGACCATCATCTTTCCCAGCCCTCAAAAAATCATTCGCCAGCGCCTCGAGGCCGTTGCCAAACGCGCCTCGTTTGCGCCGGAGGAAGGCATGCTGGGGCGCATGGCCGGCGCAGAGAGTCTGGCAAGCTATTTTTCCACCCATGTCGAGGTCCGTCTCGATGTGCCCGAGCTGGCCCAAATTACCACCCTGGACCGCAACGAAATCACGCAGTATGCCCTGGCTGCCCGCTCCAAGGTCAGCAGCCTGAACGTCAAATTCCTCGACGTGAACGTGACTCTTGCCCCGAACCGGCAATCGGCCGTCGCCGATTTCACCGTCGAAGCCCACGTTGCGGACGATCAAGACTTTATTGTACAGGAAATGAAATTCACCTTGCAGAAAATCAGCGGCCAATGGCTGATCACCCGCGTCGAAACCATCCGCACGCTTTCCATTTTGGACTTTGAACCGTCGCCGGCACCTTCCATAGTTGAGGCATGAACGTTTTTGTCACCGGCGGCGCCGGATATATCGGGTCCATCTGTACCGAAGAACTGCTCAACGCCGGACATCAGGTCACGGTCTATGACAATCTCACCGAAGGTCATCGCTCGGCCGTGGACGCGCGGGCGACATTCATCCCCGGCCGGCCGGAAGCGGAAGGCGACATCCTCAACGCCGTTCAATCCGCCAGGCCCGACGCCATCATGCACTTCGCCGCCAACGCGCTCGTCGGCGAATCCATGACCAATCCCAAAAAATACTTTCACAACAACGTCGTCAACGCGCTCAGGCTGGCCGATGCCGCCGTCGAAGGTGGCGTGAAAAAATTCGTCTTCAGCTCGACGTGCGCCACCTACGGCCCGCCCGACAAAATCCCGATGACCGAGGATTTGCCGCAGCGCCCGATTAATCCCTACGGCGAATCCAAGCTGATGTTCGAGAAAATCCTCCAGTGGTATCAGAAAATCCATGGCCTGGAGTTCATCGCCTTCCGTTACTTCAACGCCGCCGGCGCGAGCGAGAAGTTCGGCGAACACCACCGCATCGAGACCCATCTGATTCCGAGATTGCTGCAGGTGGTGCTCGGCCAATTGCCCCAGGCCGAGATTTTTGGCACGGACTATCCGACGCCCGACGGCACGTGCATCCGCGATTACATTCACATCAAGGACCTGGCGCAGGCGCACATCCTCGGGTTGCAGGCGGGCAAAACCGGATTCTACAACCTGGGCAACGGTGACGGCTACTCCGTGCGCGAAGTCATTCAAATGTGTGAAAAGGTGACCGGCAAAAAAATTCCCGCCGTGGAAAAGCCGCGTCGGCCCGGCGACCCGCCCCGGCTCGTCGCCTCCGCCGAAAAAGCCGGCAGAGACCTGGGCTGGAAACCAAAATATCCGAAGCTGGAAGACATCGTGGCCACCGCCTGGGCGTGGCACAAAAAACATCCAACCGGCTATCCGGATTGACGGGAATCCTCCCCTGCCCTTACCGGGTCACCCGCCGGAAAGCAGGACACCGAAGGCGGAGACACGCGGTGTTATTCAATTGTGCAACCGGTAAAATTTTGTGTTCCGACCAATGGAATCGGTGAACGTGTAACGATTGCTGACAATCGTCGGCGCGCCAGCCGGTTGCCAGGAGACCAACGAATCAAGATTCGTCTTGTATTCCAGCGCAAATCCTTGCGCGTTCGTTGTCCACGACAACACAATCACGCCCGGCAGATACTGACATTGCAGGCGCGGGCTGAGGATGTGAACCTGCCAGGACCGGCTGTCTTTCAGGAGCTGGGCCGGATCGGTGCGCACGACGGGATTGGTATCGGTAACTTCGACTCTGACCTGATTGCTGCCGAACGGCAGTGTGGTTGTGGATAGCGTGAACGAAGTATTGGTGGCGCCGACGCAAGGAACGTTATTGGTGAACCACTGGAGGCTTAAATTGAAGGTGTTCGGCTGCAGAGTCGTGAGGCTGAAGGTGGCCGATTGCGAATTGGCCAGCGGAATGGGGGCATTGGTCGCCGGGGCATTCGATTTGATCGGGCGGATCCGGGTATAGATCGCTTTGACCAGGGTTTCCGCGCAAACTTTGCAGTAAGGATAATCCAAGGCCCGCATCTCGCAGATGTGTTGGGGACGATACCAGCCGCTGGTCTGATATTCCGCGCCTTCGAATAGGCCCACCACCGAGGCGTACGGCGCCGTGTCCGGCGTGGGAACCGGCGTGCTGTCGAGAATCCAGGAGGTCCACTTGATCAAAGCACGATTCGTTTGTTGCGTCACGTTCGGCATTTCAGAGGGGATCCACCCCGGATAGGCATCCGAGTACTCGTCCCCGAGCGCCGCAAAGGTGTGGCCTAGTTCGTGCGCGGCAATCTCAGGCGAGTCAATGTTCATGGAGGTGATCAGGATCTCTCCTCCGGAGCCTCCGTATTCGGGGTCATTGACGATCATCGTGACGAGATCGTACTCCGGCATCAGGGCTTGTAACAGCGCGTACACTTTTCCCGCGCCATCCGCATAATCCTCGTCAAGGTTATTGGGCGGAATCGTAAGCAGCCTTTCAATGTAGTAACTGTAAAAGCTGCTGTTGAAATACGTGTCGCGGTAAATCCCGCTCAAAGGATGGTCCGCCCCGGATTCAGCGGAGGCGACTGAAATGGCATAACCGTTGAAATAATTCCGGTAGGCGTCAAACGGGGGCCCTGACTGCATGTAGTTCAACAGCGCCTTCGCGTCGTTCGTAAACTGGTCCAATTGGGCAGCCGTGTAACCCTCGGAAAGGAAAACGATGTTAATGCAATTGGCGGGGGGCCCATTCGAAAGAATTTGAGTGATGGTCGCCTGCGAAAACAGCTGCGCGGAAGATACGAACCACACGCAAAAACAACCAACCAGCGCCGAAGACGATTTCATCGGACGGCCTCCGGAACGGGCAATTCAACCGCGCCCAGCATGGTCCTGGTCTGGCCCGAAGCGACGGCCGCGGATTTGTCCGCCGACGGGTCCATCCGGTAAATGTCCAGCCGCCTGGCTTCGCTCCGTTCGGGAACGCGGATGGTGAATTCGGCTTGATCCAGCTTTACTTCCTTTAACTTCAACTGCCCGGGATGATCGGGATCTTCATACTCGTAGCGGCGCACCAACGGATCGGGGACCACCCCCGTCCAGACCGTGAGACGGTTGGTCGAAATCAATTCGAGATACAGGTCGCCTGGTTTTTCGGCGGTGACCGCGGGTTTAAGGTGCCCCGGCACGACTGTTGATTCCACCACACGGACCACTCCGTTCGTGATTTTGAGGTGTAGAAAAAGAATTTGCTCGTCCTGACTTCCCGCCACATTCAGGCTCAACAGCAATCCCGGCCACAAAACCAGCCCGCAAACAACCTTCGTGAATTTCCGATATGTGCTCATAATGTCTTCTCCACGCAAAACATCGCCAGCACTAACCCACTCTTGGCACTTTTTTGAATTTAGTCAATCTTTTTTAATACCGGTTGTAATATTAAAATAATTGCTTTAAACTCCGAATCACTATGAAACCACATCGCGGCACACTGATTCTTGTCCTGGGTATTCTCAGCCTGGTCGTCTGTGCCCCGCTCGGCATCGCGGCCTGGATCATGGGTTCCGGTGACCTTAAACAAATGGACGCCGGCACCATGGATCCCAGCGGGCGCGGCAACACCCAGGCGGGCAAAATCTGCGGCATCATCGGCACGATCCTGCTGATTATCGGAGTCTGCGTTGGCGCCCTGTTTTTTATGATTGGCCTGGCCGCCGCCCTGGCACAACACCACGGTTGAGGCGGTTCGGTGACGCCATTTGCTTTGAATCTCCGACGGGTCACGAAAGAACGTCTGACTGACTGGCGGATTAATCCGGGACGCGCCGGCTTGACGCCACTATCCGCGCTGCAAGCTGCCTCGTCGCCCGAAAGCGCGATACGTCCGCGCACTTCAAGTCAAAACACAGCCTTTCATTGCGACCGGAGAAGGTAAAATTGCTGCCCGGCACCAGAACCCGTCGTGTTCGTCAGCGGCGCAGTGAAATTATTGGTCCCGCGGACGATGACGAAATTGGTCCAGACCGGCATCCACTGGCTCGAAGGCTGGGAGATATTCGTGCTGGCCAGCAGGTAATAGGTCCCGCCGAATTGGCAAGTTGCTTGAATCCGGTCACCAATATTGTCGGTCAACTGCACAGGAAGTGATGAACTGCTGAAACCGTTGCCGAGTTGGTTGACATCGTTATTCCCCATCCCCCAAAGGCTTCCGTCGGTTTTCAGAAACAGACTATGCGCGCATCCCGCGGCGGTCGCGACGACGCCGCTGGAGACGATTCGCTCTGGCTTATTGGTGTTGTTTAATGTGCCGTCACCCAGCTGCCCGGAGTTGTTCAACCCCATTGCCCAGAGGCTGCCGTCTGACTTGAGAAATAAGCTATGAGAGTCTCCGGCGGCAATCGCCACAACACCACTGGAGACGATCTGTTCCGGTATGTCAGTTTTATTGAATGTGCCGTCGCCGAGTTGGCCGTAGTTATTCAACCCCATCGCCCAAAGGCTGCCGCCTGACTTGAGAAACAAGCTATGGGAGTCTCCGGCGGCGATCGCCACAACACCACTGGAGACGATCTGTTCCGGTTTGTTAGTATAATTGAATGTGCCGTCGCCGAGTTGCCCTTCATAATTGGCTCCCATCGCCCAAAGGCTGCCGTCGGATTTGAGAAACAAACTATGCGCGCTTCCCGCCGCGATGGCCACGACATTGCTGGAAACGATTTCTTCAGGCCGGTTGGTACCATAGAGATAGTTTGTGGAATAGGTGCCGTCACCGAGCTCGCCGGAGCTATTGTCACCCATGGCCCAAAGGCTCCCGTCGGATTTGAGAAACAAACTATGCGCGCTTCCCGCTGCGATGGCCACGACATCGTTGGAAACGATTTGTTCCGGCCGATTGGTGCTGTTGAATGTGCCGTCGCCGAGCTGGCCGGAACTGTTGAGGCCCATGCCCCACAGGCTGCCATCAGATTTCAGGAACAGGCTGTGACCGTAAGGCGTCGCAAGTGGATTATAAAATCGGCCGGTAGCGACCGCGATGACTCCGTTGGAGACAATTTGTTCCGGCGTGGGGGCATTATTAAATGTGCCATCACCAAATTGGCCGGAAACATTCCACCCCATCGCCCAAAGGCTGCCGTCAGACCTGATGAAGAAACTATAAAAGCTTCCCGCCGCAGCACCGCGCACAGCACTCAAAATGTTGGTAACCGTGAACACCGGGGCTGCCAACACTGGTGGCGGTGGAGGGGTGATTTGTTCTGGCACCGGCGAACTGCTGTTAAACCCGTCGCCCAATTGGCCGGCACCATCGGTCCCCATGCCCCACAGGCTGCCATCGGATTTGAGAAACAGTTCGTGATCCCATCCGTTGGCAATCCGGATGACGCCGCCGGAAATAATCTGTATCGGCCGGCTGCCGGCACCAGCCAGGCCGGTGTTGTTACCCATCATCCAAACGCTGCCGTCGGATTTCAGGAACAGGCTGTC